>CAMHTW010000030.1 GCA_946188165.1 uncultured Prevotella sp. | reverse complement strand
TGTACCTTTAGGTCAGAGAATTGATGCGAGCATCATTGCTCTCGGTTTGCACCGTTCTTGGCATTCAATATAGCTAATTGATGATGAAACATTATACATATACATCTAAGCCTCAGGGCATTACCTCTCTAAAACTTATTGAGGGGGGCAAGTTTTCATGTAGCGCCCTGCTGCGCCACTCTCTGATTCCTCTTTCATTATCCTTCATAGTCTCCTTCCTGTGCCTTGCGTGCTCGAAGGAGACTTCTGTTTCCCAGTATCCTGAGATGCAGGCCTACTACGTGGAGTCCTGCCATCTGGGTATGGCCGCCAGCGATAGCGTCCAACGCTTCTCGCAGAAGGTCGAAACCTTCGTTACTCGTCATTCGGATGCAAAGCAAGATCCGCTATACCTCCGTATTCAGGAGAATATCCGCACAGCATCGTTCCGTCTGAACATCAACGTTGATGACGAGTGGCTGCCGGACTACGAAGATACATTCTGATTACTATTGCACACGTGGTGATTCACCACAGGGACGCTTATTCTAATATGTAGTTAAGCCCATTGGTTCGGGAGGATAAATGGGTATTTTTAAAGAAACAACTTAAAACAAGATATAATGGAATCAAATTATAACCAGATAGTATCACTCATTTGGAGTATTGCAGACGATGTGCTGCGCGACGTATTTCTTCGTGGCCAGTATCGCGACGTGATACTGCCTATGGTGGTGTTACGTCGCTTAGATGCATTATTGGAACCTACGAAGGACGCTGTAGAGGCAGAGCTGAAAGAACAGCAGGAAATGGGCCTTGAAGACATTGACGAAGATGCCCTGAAGGACATTACAAAGCTCAGCTACTTCAACACCAGCCGCTGGACGCTGAATCGCCTGAAGTCGCGTGCTTCCGACAACAATGACCTGCTCTACGACAACTTCGTGGAGTATCTGAACGGCTATAGCGAGAACGTGCGCGACGTGCTGAAAAACTTTGAGTACTACGCCAAGGCTCGCAAGTTGGCAGACAACGACCGTCTGCTGTCGATGATAGAGCGCATTACCGATCCTCGCATAAATCTGACAGATCATAACCAGCGCGACCCCGATGGCCTGATACTGCCTGCATTGACGAATCACGGCATGGGTACGGTGTTCGAAGAGTTGCTGCGTAAGTTCAACGAAGAGAACAACGAGGAGGCTGGTGAACACTTCACGCCACGCGATGCCATCCGACTGTTGGCACGTTTGGTGTTCGACCCTATTATTGACAACCTGCCCAAGGTTGTTACCATGCGCGATCCTGCAGAAGGTAGCGGTGGCATGCTTACCGAAAGCCGTGAATACCTGATAGACCGCGGAGTACGTCCTAATGCCATTCTGTTGTCTGGCATGGAGATAAACCCCGAGACCTACGCTATCTCGAAGTCAGACCTTATCATCAAGGGCGTAGATCCCAGTGGCCTGCGCTTAGGCAACACCATCACTGACGATGCCTTCCAAGGTCAGACCTTTGGCTATCAGATTACCAATCCACCCTATGGCAAGTCGTGGAAGACGGATAAAGAAAAGATCTATCACGACAAACAGCTGCTGGATAGCCGTTACGAACTGACACTAACCAAATTCACTGGCGAGGAAGAAGTCTTAGACTGTACGCCCCGTACCAGCGACGGCCAGTTGCTGTTCATCTTGGAGATGATAGACAAGATGAAGCCCTTAGACCAGCAACCTCAGGGCTCGCGCGTTGCGTCTATTCACAATGGCTCCAGCCTGTTTACAGGCGATGCCGGTAGTGGCGAGAGCAATATCCGCCGCTATCTGGTGGAAAACGATTTGGTGGATGCCATCATCCAATTGCCAAACAACATCTTCTACAACACGGGTATCACCACCTACATCTGGATTCTTACCAACAAGAAACCCGAGAACCGTCGTGGCAAGGTACAGCTCATCGATGCCTCGCAGGCTTTCGAGAAGCTGCGCAAGAACCAAGGATCACGCAACTGCACCATCACCCCCGATTTCCAAGACCAGATACTGAAGGTATATATGGACTTTGTGGAACAGGAGGACGAGAAGGTTAGCAGCAAGATTTTCGATGGCGACGACTTCCGCTATTACAACGTCACCATTGAGCGCCCCTTGCGCTTGCGCAGCCAGTTTAATGCATTGAAAATAGACGAGATGCTCTACGACAAGGGCGATTTGGAGTTGTCGAAGTGGCTCTATCAGACCTATCGCGACCGTGTGTTCACGGGTCTTGACGACGAGATACCAGCCATCAAGGATTATCTGAACGACAACGACATTAAGATGACGGACAAGAAGTTGGCCAAGCTCATTAGCGTGAAGGAGTGGCGAGCACGTCGTGACTTGATGGAAGCCGCCAAACAGCTGATGCACATTTTAGGTACTGAAGAGTTCATGGACTATAATCTATTCTCTGCCGTTGTAGCTGCTACGGCTAAAGAGCAAAAACTTGATGTCAGTGCAGCCCAGCTGAAGACGATAACACGCGCCATGAGCGAGACAAACCCTAACGCTGCACCAGTCATCAAGAAAGAGCATAAGTTGAACAGCAAAGATATAGAATTGCTGGAAGCTGTATATGGTGTGAATCATGAACGTTTGCACTATTATGGCTATAAAAAGAACGATAAGGGCGTATATCTGGAATACGAGACGGATAGCGACCTGCGCGATACAGAGAAGATTCCCATTAAGGAGGACATCTTCGAATACTTCCAGCGCGAGGTGCGTCCCTACGTCTCTGATGCTTGGATAAACCTGCCACCCACAAAGATTGGCTGCGAAATCTCTTTCAACAAGTATTTCTATAAGCCAGCTCCCCTGCGTAGCCTTGAAGAAAACGAGCGCGACATCTTGGAACTCGATCGTCAGAGTCAGGGCTTCATTCAGTCACTCTTTGAAAACCTGTAAGCCCTATGGAGAGATATATCGAATACAAGGATAGTGGCGTGAAATGGCTGGGGGAAATCCCGAGTCATTGGGAGGTGAAGCGTCTTCGCGCTGCACTAACTGAGAGGAAAGAAAGATATAGTAATTTAGAATCTCTAATGATTCTTTCTCTTATCAAAGATAAAGGAATAATACCTTATGATGAAAAGGGAGATGTTGGTAATAAATCTAAGGACGACCATACGCAATATAAGGTCGCAAGAAAAGGAGATTTGGTTATCAATAGCATGAACGTTATAATAGGTTCTTTCGGAATAACACCATATGATGGCTATATCAGTCCTGCTTATTATTCTTTCAAACCTTGTGATGAAGTAAACCTTACATATTATAACTATATTCTTTCTCTAAGGAGGGTTCAACAATCAATAAGATGTTTCTCAAAGGGCATAATGGAAATAAGGTTAAAAATATCTGCATATGATTTTCTTTCTATGCCTTTCCCTTTCCCTACACTTAAAGAGCAAGAAACCATAGCTAATTATCTTAACACCGCCACATCAAAGATAGATGAAGCGATAGCCCAGCAACAAAAGATGATAGACCTGCTGAATGAACGCAAGCAAATCATCATCAATAATGCCGTCACCAAAGGTCTTGACCCCAACGTCAAAATGAAACCCAGTGGCGTGGATTGGATAGGGGATATACCTGAGCATTGGGAAGTAATACGTATTAAATATCTTCTTAGAGAATCGAAAGGGCGTTCCGTGTCAGGGAACGAGGAACCATTATCCATGAGCCAAGTGTACGGACTTATCCCAACCCAAAAGATGGACATTATTCCTAATATGGCATCATCATTTGTAGGAGCAAAGTTGGTAAATAAGGGAGACCTAGTTTTTAATAAATTAAAGGCGCATCTTGGTGTTTTCAATGTTTCAAAATATGATGGATTAGTAAGTCCGGACTATGCAGTTTATTCATCATTAGGTAAAGTCAATTTGTCATTTTTGGAATATATATTTAAGACACCAAAATGTATAAATGAGTTTATTAAACTTATAACAGGTGTTGGCGCAGGTCTTTCAAGATTATATACTTCTGACTTATATTCAATCTATTGCGCATTACCTCCATTTGAAGAACAAGATAGAATTTGCTGTACCATTGATGAAAAGACGACCAAGATTAAGAAAGCTATAGAGAATGCATTAAAGCAAATTTCCCTTCTTCAGGAGCGCAAGCAGATAATCATTAACGATGTAGTAACAGGTAAAGTAAAAGTGATATAATATGGAAAATCTATCTATAACAAACCTGGAACAAAGTAGGATACTTGTAAGTAACGGAATGGATACATTTACTTCGGATTGTTCTGTCTTTGTACACTTGAAAAAAGGAAATGGGACAATTGAGATTGAAGAGAAGGCTTTTCTTAATCAATCACTTCCAATTAATAAAGGAGAGAATGAAAACGTTGCTGCAGCGTGGTCTCTTGGTAAGCTAATTGATATACTACCTACGGAAATATGGTCATCGTTCGATGTTAATAATATAGAGCAACCAGAAGGTTCGGTAAGATACATTCTGAATATGGGAAAAGATTGGGTTACCTATGTTGCTATGGACGGAAGACGTAGGTATTTAACTAAAGGTGAAAGTATATTGGATGCTGTGGTAAAAATGGTTATTCAGCTACTGATAGACAAAGAAATAGAAGAAGACCCTATTATATAGGGCGTATTCTCCTTCAGAAGTGCAAGCAGATAATTATTAACGATGTAGTAACAGGTAAAGTAAAAGTGGTATAGTATATGGAATTACTTATTGTCATTGGCATAATTGTAGTAGTCTTCAGCATCATCATTGGCATGTATGTGCTGGTAGCGATGATGGCAAAGCATCGTCATAGAGAGGTTGCTTTGTGGCTCTTGTTAAGCTTCTTCTTTTCTCCGCTTCTCATCATTATCATCCTACTATGTGTTGGTGAAGATGAGAATTATAAATATCGGAATATAGAATAACGATGTAGTAACAAGTAAAGTAAAAAGTGGTATGAGCATATTAATAGATTCTACGGGGCAATCTCCTTACAAAAGAAGTTTTTCCTTTTGTAATTATGTTATTATTTCCTGTTTTTTGTTATTCGGCTTTGTCCTTACATCATGTGATCAGGAAACATATAATGCAAAGAATATCATGAAAGAACATGTCGGTAATGACGGACATAAATGGTATAGTTATGAATTTGAAAACAAACTCGGAATATGTGATGACGAAGGTAATGTGAAAGTGTTGCCAAAGTATGATTCTATTAAATATGTTTCTGATGGAAAATTTTATGAGTTAAAGGAAGTCGTGGATGGGGATACCTTATTAGTCATCCTTGATAAATCTTTCAAAACACTTATAGGTTCTGACGTTCATATAACTTCTTATATAAGAAAGGAAAGGAAGGATTTTGATGAAAGGTATTTCTATGAAGTGTATTCAAAAGACAGATCCGGTGAAACACTGCATGGAGCATTTGATAAGAATTGGAATCCTATATTTTATCCGTATTTACATAAATATCCTTATGTCATATTTCAACATAAGCAAAGTAGTAGCAGTGGTGGGGTTGAGAAATTTGAGTTAGTAAAATACATTGAATCTAAATGTTTACAAATGCCTTTAAATTTTACGATGAATGAGAGTGGTAACATTGTAAAAGATGAGACATTAAAAAGAGTCGTTGCATACAAACAATATACAAAAAGAAGAACATCTTTTTTCGGGGAACTTACCCAAGAAGGAGGAATATTTGGCGGTTACCGTACTGTGAGTTTTTATAAAGATTTTGTTGTTGATGGCAATTATAAATATATGTACCAACATACAATTGATAATAATAAAATTTATAGGAAATTTGAAAAGTTGGGGAATGGTGAAGAACTTGAAATGAGATTAAAATTTGACGAAAGTGACAACCTTTCTGAAGATTCCAGAATTGTTTCTGAAGATAATAGTTATAGTGGTTTATGGGATTTTGAAAAATTTTATGATTCAGAAGGCGTACCTTATATAGCTTCAGAAATGAAAGATTATTATCAGGCTGGTATTGATTTCCATGACAAATTGTATAATGCTTATTCTCAATCAAATGAAGCAACTGAAAATAATGAGTTATGGATTAGAATGAATAATTCAGTAAGAAAAGGTTTTAAAGACAAAGTTCTGAAAACAATAAATGCTGAAAAAGAAATAGAGAAATGGAATACTGAGAAGTTGAAGGTATTAAAAGATTATTTCTGCCAATTTTATCCTGATTTAAAGGACAAGCTTATCACATCCACTTCTCAAAAGGCTTATTCGAACAATGATGTTCGCAAATCTGACAATCAAAGTCAAGTAACTTCAAATAGTGGTACTGGCATGCAGATAATTTACTATCCACAGGGAGGCAGTTCTTCTGGTGGTAATAATTATAATAGTTCAATCAATAATCAAACACATACCCAAACCGTGAATCGTATTCCGTGTAAAAACTGTGTAAATGGAAGAATGGTAGTCGAGAGGTCGATTTCTGTCACCAAATTTGGGCTTGAACCTCACATGAATAAATGTACAGAGTGCGGAAAGAGTTACGATGCGTCAGAATATTCACATATACATCAAAACTGCACATATTGCAAAGGTAAAGGATATATAGAATAAGTTGAACAACAAAATAAATAGATATGCCAATTACTAAAACGAACGAACAGGCCTTTGAGTGGCTGATAGAACGGGCACTGGTAGGCACGACGAAGGAAGAACGCGAGGCTTCAGGGCAGACGGATGTAGACGCTCAGAAGCCGGAGGCGGGACAGTACTATTGGGGCTTGCCTAAGGACTTCGACAAGAAGTTAGGGTTCGATATGCGCAGGCTTTGGTCGTTTTTGGAAACGACGCAGGGTGATGTACTAAACACGTATAAGGGCAGGGACATCTATTCTGAGCTGCCACGCCTGCTGTCGAAGGAAATAGAGACCTTTGGTGTCATCAAGGTGCTGAGGGAGAAGTTCGAGATAGGCAACATCAAGCTGACGTTTTTCTATCCAAAGCCTACGGCAGCAGATAGCGAGGCGTCACGTCAGAAGTACCAGCAGAATCAGTTTTCGCTGACACGACAGCAGACTTTTTCTGTTCTTCATCCAGGTGAAGAGTTAGACATGGCTTTATACGTGAACGGCATCCCTCTGTTTACATTTGAGCTGAAGAATCCGTGGACATACCAGACAGCGAGGAAAGACGGACGCGATCAGTATAAGTCGGACAAGCGTAACCCGAAAGATACCATTCTGCAATATGGCCGTTGTCTGGCCCACTTCACGATGGATAAAGACGAGGTTTGGTTTACCACAAAGCTGAATCTTGACAAGACCTATTTCATGCCATACAATAAAGGCTTGGCAAATGGTCAGGGTGCTGGAAACCCCGTGAATCCTGATGGCTACAAGACCAGCTATATGTGGGAACACCTATTGCAGAAGGACACCATAGCAGACATCATAATGAACTATGTGCTGTTCGACTATGACGAGGCCAAGACGCAGAAGAAAGTGCCCCATACCATGCGCTATGCCAAGAAGCTGATATTCCCACGCTACCACCAGTTAGACGTGGTCACCAAGCTGGAGCAGGATGTGGCCAAGGTGGGTGTGGGAAAGACATACCTGATACAACATTCAGCAGGCTCAGGAAAATCGAATTCGCTGACATGGCTGGCGTATAAGCTGATAACCACATGCCCGGACAGTATGGAGGCTGCAAGGGCCAAGGCACTGGATGCACCATTGTACAATTCTGTAATCGTCGTGACAGACCGCAGGTTGCTGGATAAGCAGATAACCGACAACATCAAGGCGTTTGGCAAGAGCGACAAGATAGTGGCTCACGCAGATTGTGCAGACAGCGGAGAACGAATACCCAAGACGGGACTGAAACAGCATATAGAGGACGGCAAACGTATCATCATCACTACGATTCAGAAGTTCCCGTTTATGTGTGACTTGATTAGTGATGTCAGCGACCATAACTTTGCCGTCATCATAGACGAGGCCCACAGCAGCCAGAGCGGTATAGCAGCAGACAAGCTGAACGCTACGTTGCAGAAAGATGAAGACACCGGAGATGCAGATACGGAAGTACTGTTGGAACGCTTGATGAAGGATAGAAAGATGAGTTCGAACTGTAGCTACTTTGCCTTCACAGCTACGCCCAAGAAAGAAACGCTGGAACGATTCGGACAGGAAGACACAGAAGGAAAATTCCGTCCCTTCCACCTCTACAGCATGAAGCAGGCCATTGAAGAAGGCTTTATTCTGGACGTGCTCACCAACTATACCACTTATCGCAGCTACTATGAACTGAGCAAGAGCATTGAGGAGAATCCTGAATATAATAATGAACGCGCACAAAAGCTGTTGCGCAGCTATGTGGAGCGCGATCCCAAAACCATAGAAGCCAAGGCGGAGGTGATGTTGACACATTTTGACGCCAAGATATTCCGCAACCACAAGCTGAAGGGTAAGGCCAAGGCGATGGTGGTAACGAAGGATATTGAATGTGCCATCATGTACTATCATGCCCTGCAGGAACTGATAAAGAAGAACGGGATGCCATACAAGATACTCATTGCATTCTCGGGCACCAAGAATATCAAGGGAAGAGAATATACAGAGGCTGAAATAAACGGATTCCCTGAGAACAAAACAGCAGAGAACTTTGACGATGACGAGTGCAGAATACTGGTAGTGGCCAATAAATATCTGACGGGGTTTGACCAGCCCAAACTCTGCGCTATGTATATAGACAAGCCATTGGCAGGTGTACTGGCCGTACAGGCATTATCACGACTGAACCGTAGTGCACCAGATTTGGGTAAGGTATGCGAAGACCTGTTCATACTGGACTTCTACAACACGAAGGACGATATTAAAACGGCATTCGATCCGTTCTATACCACCACAACATTGTCGGAGGCTACGGACGTGAACGTGCTGCACCAACTGAAGGCTACGCTACTGGGCATGGGTGTGTTCGATATGGACGAAGTGAACGAGTTTATTGAACTATACCTGCATGGGGCAGAAGCAGACCAGTGGGCACCAATCATCGATACGGCGGCTATGCGCTTCAACCAAGAGATAGAATGGCCAGAGAATGGTAAGGCCGATTTCAAGATGAAGTGTAAGCAGTTTGTGAAAGTCTATTCGAAGGTGGCAGCCATCATGGACTATGAGGTGGCTGATTGGGAAAAGCTGTTCTGGTATCTGCGATTCCTGATACCACAACTGATAGTGCCTGGAAAGACTGCCGATGACATCAAGGACTTGCTGGATTCTGTAGACCTGAGCACCTACGGACTGAGACGTACGGCCTTGAACGAGACCATTGGGCTGGATGCTGGAGATGCCGTGATAGATCCTAATAAGCCTGTAATGGTTGATGCCCATCCGAAAGAAGATGACCCCAAGGATAAATTAGACCAGATTCTGAGGGAGTTTAATGAGCGATGGTTTAAGGGTTGGGAGGCAACGCCCGATGACCAGAAAGCCAAGCTGATGAGTATGGCCAAGGCCGTGACGGAGAATGAAGACTACAGGACAATGGTGGTAGGTAATCCTGATCAGCAGGCTGTATTGGAAATCTACGGAAAGATTATAGACAGTATTGTCAGACAGAAACGTAAGGGCGACAATTCACTGTACAGAGAGTATCAGCAGAACGAGGGATTCAAGGCTAATTTCCAAAATCTGTTGATTAGGATGGTGGAAAATATGGACTATCTATGATAAATACATAGAGAAACATTTGGTGGTGCGAGGAAATATGACTATCTTTGCATCCCAAAATAAAAACATTGTGGAACAATAAGCTTTGACAGCTTTCTCGTACACTTAAGAGCCGCTAACTCAATTTAAGTAAACCATACGAGTAGAGAAGTCTGCCAGCTCACGTCTTGAAGGGCGTGGGCATTGGCGATTTCAGCGGTATGGTGAACTTAGCGGCTCTAAAGTGCGTTGGAATTAAAAATGTCCCCCCTTCTTTTTACTGTAAAAAAGTTATAAGCTATAAAATGTTGGTTATTGCAAATAATAATACGAATGAGGAGGGGGATATTGAGGGCGCATCCTTTGGGGAGTCTTTGGATGAAGGACTCCTAAGAATATTCAATTCACGTAATAACGATTTTGTATTTAGCAAAGTAGGAACAGACAGAATTCTTCAAGAAGCATATCGTGTGAGTAAACAGGTGGAAGAAGAGTTGCTTGACGATGATGCATTTCATGAATTATATGAAAGCATAAAATATCATCTTGGTTCTTATTCCTCGGCAAGTGTAGGCATGATGATGATGTTTGGCATCCTTGCAGCCAAAGAGAACGTCAGATTCAGGAATAAGAAACTACTTGAAAAGATTGAGAACAAATATAAGTTACGGCCATTGATGATGGACGTGAAAACGCTTACCCATCAAGTAAAGAACAATAGAAAAGGAAAAAATCAGAATAATAATATGAGTGACAAAAACAATTTGGATGGATTAAGAGGTCTGTTTGAGGGTGGCAATTTCCCTAATGCTCAAATCAATGTGGTACCAGGCGATGGTGTTCATATCAGTTATGAATCGCAGAAGAAAGTGCAGGAAGAAAAGTGTGAAGGCATGAAACAATCGGTGATGGACTATGTGGGGAGGCTGATGCCGGTAGTGAATGCAGGTTATAGGGAACAATACGCTAAGATATGGCAAGAGATACTGGAACAGGATGCTGTGAGCCGAGTGGTATATGAGAAGGGAAACCAAAAGGGAACATTGTTCAATCGTAATCTGGTAGCGCAGATTTCGCATATGATGGCGGTAAATGGTGTCATCGTGAAAGAGACGACGGATGTGAGGATGGCAGAACTGCTGGAACCTGAAAAAGGCAAGAACCATTCGGTGAGAGGAGCCTTAGCCGTAACGCCTGACGATAAACTGGTGAAAAAGGCCGTAAATGATGTCTTAGAACGGTATGGCGTGAAAGTTTTATGAAAGTTTAGGGTGCTGAAAGGCGCCCTTTTTTGTTGGTAATCAGCGAGTTGTGTAAAAGAAAGTTTTCGTGAAACTTTCTTTTTTTTTTTCACCAAATCTTTTTCCCGAATTTTGCACCCAGAAAATTCAAGTAACAAACAAAAAAATAAAAAAGTATGAAAGAACTGAAGAATTTTTCGACGGTGCGCAAATGCACCAAGGGTGTAAAGGTGAAGCATGAAAACCTGTTGCCCGAACATCAGCTGACACGTTTGGCTGAAAAGGAACTGATGCGTCTGCAAGGCATGGTGAGTATGGAGCTGTATGGTATACTGTCGTATCACGTGCGAGGCTTCGACGAGGAGATGCAGCTGGTGATGGCTGAGAACCTTGTGGACTTTGCGAAGTCGCATGTGGCGTACACTACGGGGGTATCGTCTGCAGATCTGGTGCTGGACATCTGCTACAAGATGATGGCGATGGAAATGGGGCTGTTGAAGAAGAGCGTTTTGAGTAGAATGAAAAATAATGGGTCGCTACGATGAAATACAAAGTGATAATACAGGAGTTGAAGGCGTCGAATGACAAGAATGTACGTGCCTTTGTCCGTGACATGGAGAAACTAAAGCGGATGACGAAGAAGCAACGGGACATCTATCTGAAAAACCGTCAGAAACCCGGAGCCGTTACAAAACTGATGGAAGGCTTTATTCCTTATATTATTTTGGTGGCTTACAATCATAGCGAAAAGGTAAATACGCTATCTGTGCTTGACTTGATAAATGAGGGTATACTTGGTGCGTATGCAGCCTTCGAAAAAAACAGCAAGAATGGTGAACCTTTGACCAGAAGAAGGGTTAGGAGCCAAATAAAAACACGAATCAGGAAAGCTTCAAATTATCGAAGTAATTGTCATGAGGATGAGGTTTTCGATGAATTTGCACCTGACAAATGTACCAAGGAAGTCTTGTTGTTCGGGATATAAACAATAAGGAAGTTTGAAACTATGGTTGAACAAATCAAAAAGTAATAATATGACAGAAAACTTTATTGAGAAGCCGGAAGGAAAGCCGGTGAAGGCCTTTAGGGCACGTGTGAAAATGTACGGCAACGATGTCGTAGTAGTGAACCCCGAATCATCGAAGGAGAGCAACCGCCGGATGATCAAGCAGAAGGGCAAGAGCTCGTTCTACAAGAGTGAGGGCGAGAAGGAGTCGAGCTACTCAATCCATATCAATGTGGATGCCAACGACCCCGACCCCGTAGCCACGATGCAGGAGCGGTTTGCGGAACTGGTGAAGGGCGAGCTGAAGAGTGAGCTGAAGCTGAAAGTGAAGGGCAAGCTGCTGCACGACACGCAGCGTCTGAAGGTGTACCTGAACAAGACGCAGAAGCAGGTGGTGATTCAGACCACGCTGGACTGCGGCCCTACCGTTGAGCGCGAACTGCTGCAGCTGCAGGCTGAAATGGCGAAGGTCATCGGAGCCAACTACTCGGAGATCATCAGGACGTTTAACCAGGTGCAGAAGACTTCGAAAGAGGTCACTGACGATGATATCATAGATAGAGTATAACCTATGGGAGGATTCTGTTATCAAGAAAACACGCACTTCTCTCAGGCACTTCCTTGCACAAAGGAAGTGTTCTGGGAGCAAGTCAGGAAACCGAGTACGGAGTGGCGCATCAATGCCCGCAGAGCCATCATTGCAGCAGTGGAGGCCAGCAAGGCCGAAGGCCCCGTGGCCATACAGACGTGGCTGAACAATACAGAATACCAGAAGTTCTTAGCTAAAAAGCGAAGCTTGAAGAAGCTGAGTGCCCGCCAGAAGTTCTTTGAGAAGAGTGACGAGGAGCGACTGTTGGCCTTTGCACAGGACTTGAAGGACAATCTGCCTGCATTCATCTTCGGCTGCTATGAGTTTGACGAGACACCTACGGATAAAGGCACTCTCTTCCGTCATCGCCGTTTGGCAGACTGCCACCTGAACGGACTCTTCATGCTTGACATTGACCATGTGGAGAACCCCATGCAGATATGGTGGAAGCTGCGTGACGATGAAGAACTGATGAAGCGCATAGCGCTGGTACACATCACCAGCAGCGGCTATGGTGCACGTATTGTAGGTGTAGCAGACGGCAGCATTGGCAATCTGGCTGATAACCAGATAGTGATGGCTGAAAAGCTGGGCTACAAGGCCGATGAAAGCTGTATCGACGCCACGCGCAACTCGTTCGCCCCGAAGGAGGACGATATCCTGTATATTAACGAAGAACTTCTATTTGACTATTATGACGAAGAATTTGACAAGCGGTACACACAACTATACCGTGAGAAGGAAACTCAACCACTGTATCATGAGTTTAATGCTGATGATGAAAAGAACACAGGAAAGACGAACACGAATCTCACGAATCAAACGAATAATTCGTGTAATTCGAGCAATTCGTGTTCAGAAATAAAATGGAGGGGTTATGATATTCAAAGTATTATTGACCAGCGCTTTGCTGATAAATTGCCATGTGCTGACGACTCGAACCGTCACAAGCAGAGCCTTATACTTGCCACAGACCTCCTGCTTATGTTTGACGGCGACAAGCAGCTGGTGCAGCGCATCGTCGAAGCACAAAGCTGGGTGCAGGAAATCATCGCTGAACGGGATGAGAACGTGGCGCAGACGGTGGAAAGCGCAGCGAAGCAGAAGGCGAAGAGGGAAGAAAGCACCTCGAATCCTTACCCCAGTACAGCCATGCAGAATGCCATCAAGGCGGTGACAGGGAAAACCTATCAGGAGATAACGAAAGCGCAAACGCAGACGGTAGAAGGTAATCATAATTCTCAATTCTTAACTCTCAATTCCCAGTTAGATGCCTGGGGCTCTGAAATAGAATCGATGTTTGGTGACTTCCCGGTACTGAAGGATGTCTGCGAGGGCTTGAAGCGGAGCCAGTATCCAGCTGCGATGTTCGTGGCGGGTGGCGTGCTGATGACGCTGATGACGCGCTGCTGGTACCGCTTCTACCACCGTCCGCAACAGGAACGACGGCTGAACTGCTCGCTATACATCATCGGACATCCGGCATCGAACAAGTCGATGGCCGACGACATCAACGACGTGCTGATAACACCCATGCAGGCTGCCGATGCAGCTGGCAAGGCGGCGCTGAACCGATACAAGAAGGACAACAGGAAGAAGGCCGCGAACAAGGAGGGTAAGGACAAGCCGCAGGGCATTATCCGCATACACCCATCAAGAACGTCGAACGGCCAGCTGATAGAGGATATGCTGAACGCAAAGGAAATAGTAGATGGCAAGGAGATGCAACTGCACATGTATACCTTCGATACGGAGCTGGATAATTCGATAACCCTGCAGAGCGGCGGTCAGTGGATTAACAAGCAGGCCATGGAGCTGAAAGCCTTCCACAACGAGAAGGACGGCCAGATGTATCAGAATCAGGACTCACCCGTCGATGAGTTCCGCGTGATGTGGAACTACATCTACAGCGGCACGCTCATCGCCCTGAAAAAGAAGGTGAACGAAAGGAACTTCGGCTCAGGTCTTTCGACACGTCTGACGGTCATCCCCATGCCCAAGACGAACTACGAGATGATCAAGTACGAGGAAGCTACGGACATAGACTGGCAGCGCATAGAGCGCATGAAGTCGTGGGCCTACAAGCTGGACGGACGCTATGGAGAACTGCCGCTGTGGCCACTGGTGAAACGGCTGTACGACTGGACGAAGAACCGCATGGACGACTGTCGCGAGGACGACAGCGAAGCCAACGAGCTGATGCTGAAACGTGTGCCTTACCACGCCCTGAACTTCTCGGCACCATTCATCGACATGCGCCACTGGGACCAGCTGCACCAAGAGGGCAGCAACTGGACGGGCACATACGAAGTGGACGATACGGATTGGCGCCTCTGCGAACTGATAGCCCGCATCCAGTATGCCATGCAGCAGCACTTCTTCGGCACACTGGCAGAAAAGTACTTCGACGATATGAACAATGACGTACAGTTCTCGGGGAAGCGACATCAATCGAAAAGCATCGAGGGGTATAACCGACTTCCAGAGGTATTTACAAAGGATGATGTCGACAAGATTTTCAAGTACAACAATACTAAGTCAGCCTTTAAAAAAATTGAAAGATTGCTGGCAGATAATCTTATCGAGAGAATTGCAGAAGGAGACGAGGCAGGAAAATATCTAAAGAAAACAAAATCTATTGCTTAGTCGACAAGTCGACAAGTCGACAAAGATAATTAGAAATTGAGAAATTGAGAAAATGAGAAAATGAGAAATTGAGATAATGAGAAAATGAGAAATGAAGAACGTAGATATTAATAAGAACGCACGACTCAGCGAGCACTTTACGCTCGCTGAGATGTGCAAAACGAGTGTGAAGACAGCGGATGGGAACATCCCATCGCGCGTACATATTGAGAACTTGAAACGCCTGTGCAGTTGGCTGGAGCGGTTGCGCCAAAAGTACAACATAAATATAAAAGATAAAATAAAAAATAAAAATGAAGAGCCGATTGTGATTAACAGCGGGTATAGGAGTCCGCAAGTGAATAAGGCGGTGGGTGGTGCTGCGAACTCAAACCACCTGACGGGGTGCGCCGTGGATATCCATGTTAATGGTATGGAACAACTGTTGCGTTATGCCGTCATCCTGCTGGATATAGCAGACGAGGGTAGGGAGGACTTCGACGAGTTGCTGATGGAACGCAATGCCAAAGGCACCTACTGGCTACACTTCGCCGTACGTCCTGAGGGTAATAGGCGTAAGATTGTGTTTTTGCGAGTGTAGATGAGTTTACTCAATCTACCGAACTTGAGCAAGCTCGAATGTAGTTCAAGGTTATGCCTTGAGATAAAGGTTATACTGTAATTCATCACCAATCGTACTTTGTGGGCCGTGACCAGAGAGTACGATGGTTTCTTTTGGCAGTTGCTTGACGACAGTCTTTAAGCTTTGTTCCATCTCTGCCCAACTACTTTCAGGGAAGTCGGTGCGCCCGATGCTCATGCGGAACAGGGTGTCACCAGTGAATACAGTGTGTTCTTCTTCGCAATAGAACAGAGCCGACCCGTGGCTATGGCCTGGCGTTTGCAGTACTTTCAGCGTAAGGTTGCCGAAAGTGATGACGTCGCCATGTTTGAGCAGTCGTCCTACAGGTGGCTGTTCCTCCTTAATATCCATGCCAAAGAGGGCAGATGCACATTCCCTAAGATGTTCTACCAGATTCTGGTCTTCAGCACAGATTTCCACTTGCAGACCATATTGGTTGTAAATGAAGGCATTGCCGAAATTGTGGTCTAAGTGACCATGGGTGGCAAGCAGATGAACAGGTTTCAAATCGTTCTGGGCGATATACGAAACCAATGCCTCCTTCTCTTCATCGTAGTAGGCACCGCAGTCAATGATGACACACTCTTTCGTCTCGTCGCTGACCACATAACAGTTCTCCTGCAGCGGATTACACATCAATCGTTTGATATTCATAGGGGCAGATAGATAATAGATTTCTCCTTAAACCATTCTTCGCTGAACCACTGGCTCAGTTCAGCAGTTTCCACAATCTTGCGATAGGGTTGCAGTTCACCCTCAAGATTGCCGCCTTTCAGGCAGATGACACCATTGGGCAGTGCATTCCGTTGCTCTTTGGCTATGTTCTTCTTGATAATTTTGACAAGGTCGGGTAGGGGCATCACTGCGCGGCTGACGATGAAGTCGTACTTTCCCTTTTCATCTTCGCCACGAAGGTGTTCTGGGACGCAGTTCTTCAGTCCTATGGCGTTGCATACCTCCTGTGCCACGCGTATCTTCTTGCCCGTGCCGTCAATCAGTTTGAACTGGCATTCGGGAAAGAGGATGGCAAGCGGAATACCAGGGAAACCGCCTCCTGTGCCGAAGTCAAGAATGCGGGTGCCTGGGCGGAAATTTACCATCTTGGCAATGGCCATCGAGTGTAATACATGATGCTCATAAAGATTGTCAATGTCCTTGCGCGATATGACATTGATTTTGGCATTCCAGTCGCGATACAACTCATCAAGCAGAGCAACCTGTCGTAGTTGCTCTGCCGACAATTGTGGAAAGTATTTCTGTATGATATCCATTTAGTAGAATAAAGACGAGAGTATGTAGGCAACGATCGTTGACGTGAAAACGCAAATCAGGCCAGGCATCATGAACGAGTGGTTCAGCAGGTACTTTCCAATAACGGTAGTTCCCGAGCGGTCAAAGTTTACCGTAGCAATATCCGATGGATAATTGGGGATGAAGAAATAACCGTAAACACTAGGCAGAACACCCAGCAAAACGGGACCTTCAATACCCAACTGATAGGCCAGCGGCAGCATGGCAACGACAACTGCGCCTTGTGAATTGATGAGCACGGATACAATGAAGAACACCAAGGCAATGCTCCAAGGATACATCGCTACAACACCAGCCATCATCACCTTCATCTCGTTCAAGTAATTAGCAAAATAAGTGTCAGCCAGCCATGCAATACCGTAGATAGCGACAACTGCCACCATACCCGACTGCCACACAGGACCGGCAACGGCTTTCTTTGGGGCTGCCTTACAGAATATAATCATCAAGGCGGCGGCGGAAATCATAACAATCTGAATGACGATGTTCATGGGCAGTGTCTTGTCATACCATTCGGTTGTACCCTTCAGATAAACATTCGCCTTCACCAGCTGGTCGCCCGAAACTGACAAGTGTGGGTTTATATAGAGGGCATTGGCATCATGAACGGCACGTAAGGTTTTGTAGGTAGGCAACGCTTCCTGGAAAATAGCGAAGAACACGATGACGGCCAGTGCACCCAAAAAGATGAATACGGCGTTCTTGGCCGACTGTGGAATCTCCTTGTCGAGTGTGGTTGCATTCGAACCATAAATGTATTCACGCTGTACGGGGTCGGCTATTTTCTTTTGGAACTCGGGGTCTTTGTCCAAGTCGAGTCCGCGATGATATGAAGCAGAGGCAGCTGCCATTAGTCCACACAGACAAGCGGGGATCGAGACCATCAGTACTTGTGGAATAGTAATGTTAAAACCATTGGTGTTAGAGATGCTGACAAAAGCCACGACAGCAGCTGCAATCGGTGAACAGGTAATTCCTACCTGTGACGCAATGGAAGCCACGCCGCAAGGGCGTTCTGGTCTGATGCCTTTCTTTATTGCAATGTCGCAAATAATTGGCATTAAGGTATATACGACATGGCCAGTTCCAACCAAAACGGTTAGAAAGAATGTGGTCAGTGGAGCTAAGAATGTAATGCGATCTGGATGTTTGCGCAACAACCGTTCAGCCATTTGTATCAGCCAGTCCATACCCCCTGAGGCTTGCATGATACCAGCACACGTAACGGCAGCAATGATGATGTAGATAACATCAGTGGGAGGAGTACCTGGCTTTAAGCCGAAACCGAATACCAGCAGGGCCAGACCAATACCTGAGATTGCACCCAGTGCCAAACTTCCATAGCGTGAGCCAACCCAAAGGGCGCCCAGCACTATCATCAGTTGGAGAATCATTAATAATGACATAAGTAATAGTTTTTTAGTTTGATAAAGATGATGAATTGTTAATATTCGAAAGTACCGAATTCACTCTTAATGGTAAGGCTTTTCTTGCCTTCCTCAATGTGACCGACAATCTGAGCGTCGATGTTAAACGACTTCGAGAGGGCGATGACCTGCTGAGCAACCTCAGGACGGACGTATATCTCCATACGGTGACCCATATTGAACACCTGGTACATCTCCTTCCAGTCAGTGCCAGAACACTCATGGATGGCATGGAATAATGGGGGAACGGGAAACATGTTGTCCTTGACCACCTTGCAGTTGTCGTTGACGAAGTGCAGAACCTTGGTTTGTGCACCGCCAGTACAGTGTACCATTCCGTGAATCTCTGTGCGCAACTCGTCCAATAGTTTCTTGATGACAGGCGCATAGGTGCGAGTAGGAGAGAGTACAAGATGGCCTGCGTCAATAGGAGAACCAGCTACAGCGTCCGTCAGCTTGTACTTACCGCTATACACCAGTTCATCGGGTACGGCATGGTCGTAACTTTCAGGATAGTTCACAGCCAGATACTTGGCAAAGACATCGTGACGGGCAGAAGTCAGACCATTAGAGCCCATACCGCCGTTGTAGCCCTTCTCGTATGTAGCTTGACCCGTAGAAGACAGGCCTACGATGACGTCACCTGGACGGATGTTAGCATTATCGATGACGTCTGAGCGCTTCATGCGGCAGGTCACTGTGCTGTCTACGATGATAGTGCGTACCAAATCGCCCACATCAGCTGTCTCGCCACCTGTTGGATAAATGCCTATACCCATTTCACGGAGTTCAGCCAACAACTCGTCCGTACCATTGATAATAGCAGAGATAACCTCCCCGGGGATGAGCATCTTGTTGCGCCCGATGGTAGAGCTAACAAGGATGTTATCTACGGCACCTACGCACAGCAGATCGTCAGTATTCATCACGATAGCATCTTGGGCGATACCCTTCCATACGGAGAGGTCGCCTGTTTCTTTCCAGTACATATAAGCCAAAGCCGACTTGGTGCCGGCACCGTCAGCGTGCATGATGTTGCAATATTCTGGGTCACCACCTAAGATATCGGGAATGATTTTGCAGAAAGCCTGTGGGAAAATGCCTTTGTCAATGTTCTTGATAGCGTTATGTACGTCCTCTTTGGCGGCACTTACGCCACGCATCATATATCGATTGTCCATATCAATGTTTAATGTTTAACGTTTATTGTTTATTGTTTAATGTTTAATGTTTAATGTTTAATGTTTAATGTTCAACGTTCAATCACTTTTCGTGCCAGAACTCCCATGAAGCAAAGGCCTGCAAAAGCAACATCTCCAGTCCGTTCTTGGTTTGTGCACCATATTTCATACCCAGTTTCATGAACTTGGTCTCGTCAGGATTGTATATCAGGTCGTAGAGGATGGTATGCTGATCCATAGCCTCGTAGGGCAGGAGAGGACACACTTCCGTCTTGGGATACATGCCCATAGGTGTACAGTTGACGACAACATTATACTCCTGAATAACCTCTGGAGTAATAGTCGAGTACTGGATGGTACCGGGACGCTCGTAACGGCTGACAAATACCGTCTCTAAGCCCAGATTGCGCAGTCCATAGTCAATGGCTTTTGAGGCACCGCCTGTACCGAGAATGAGGGCTTTCTTATGCCATTTCTTGTCAAGCATGGATTCTATGCTCTTCGTGAAACCTATCACATCCGAATTGTAACCTTTCAGTTTGACATTGTTGCCTTCGTGCGTGACGCGAATGACATTAACGGCTCCAATGGCACGAGCTTCTGGTGACACGCTATCAAGGAATGGCAAAACCTTCTCTTTATAGGGTATCGTCACATTCAGTCCACGTAAGTTGGGGTTAGAATCGAGAACCTCTGGTAGTGCATCGATTGTGGGAATCTCGAAATTCTCATACACGGCATCAATGCCTTCGTCCTGAAACATCTGATTGAAGTAACTGATAGAGAACGAATGTCCGAGAGGGTATCCGATAAGTCCGTACTTTTCCATAATGAATACTATTTAGTTTATTTGGTTGCAAAATACATGGTACAGATGCCAAATGTCAGTCGTTTGAACCTGGCTTCCAGAAATCCTGCTTTTTTCAGTATCTCTACCATCTCTTCGCCTTGGGGAAAGGCCTCGATGGTCTTGGTGAGATAGGAGTAGGCAGAACTGTCCTTTGAGATGATGCGCCCATAGACTGGCAATACCGTGTGGGAATAGGCGTGGAACAACTGCTTCATGGGGAAACTGACTGGTGATGTCAATTCGACAATGCTGAGGTGACCACCTTTTTTTAGCACACGGCACATCTCTGAAAGACCTTTGTCGAGGGCGGCAAAGTTGCGGATGCCAAAGGCCGCCGTCACTGCATCGAAAGTGTCGTCAGCATAGGAGAGTGCCGTACAGTCTTCGCGCTCGAAGCTGATGATGCTATCGAGTCCTGCTTTTTTTACCTTTTGTCTGCCAATATCCATCATGCCCTCGCTGATGTCAGCTCCAATCAGTTGCTGGGGCGCCAGCATCTGGGCTGCCATGATGGCAAAGTCGCCTGTACCTGTGGCAATATCGAGTATCGACTGGGGGTGGTGCTGTTGCAGTTGGCGAATAGCCTTGCGGCGCCATCCCTTGTCAATATCCCATGAGAGACGATGGTTCAGCGTATCGTAGGTGGAAGCGATGTTGTCGAACATCTGCTCCACCTGTGTCGTCTTCTCGCCCTCGTTATAGGGTTTTATCGTCTCTTGCTGGTACATATCATTTCTCTGACTGCAGTAGGACTGCAAATCCACATTTATTTGCGTGTTTTGAGGTATTCGCTGACGTTGCGCTCGATACGTGCAGCAATGTCACCTTCTTCAGTCGCCTTGTCGAACTTCTCGCCTACGATGTGCTCGTAGAGTTCGATATAACGGTCGCTGACGCTTTCGGCATACTCGTCCGTAATTTCGGGCATTACTTGTCCGGGCTCATTCATGAAGTCGTGCTCGATGAGCCACTGGCGCACGAACTCTTTAGACAGCTGACGCTGTGGTTCGCCCTTGGCCAATTTTTCCTCGTAGCCGTCTGCATAGAAGTAACGGCTGGAGTCGGGCGTGTGAATCTCGTCAATCAAGTACACTTTACCGTCGCGCTTGCCAAACTCGTACTTGGTATCAACAAGGATAAGTCCACGCTTAGCGGCAATTTCCTGTCCACGGGCAAAAATCTTGCGGGTATAGTCTTCCATGATGGCGTAGTCCTCAGCCGAAACAATACCTTGAGCGATGATTTCTTCCTTCGAGATGTTCATATCGTGACCCTCGTCGGCCTTGGTGGTCGGAGTGATGATGGGTTCTGGGAAACGTTCGTTTTCCTTCATGCCGTCGGGCAGTTTCACACCACACAGTTCACGGCAGCCGTTCTTGTACTCGCGCCAGGCAGAACCGGTCAAAATTGAGCGGATAATCATCTCCACACGGAAACCTTCGCACTTCAGGCCTACAGTTACCATGGGGTCGGGCGTAGCCAGTTTCCAGTTCGGACAGATGTCGGTGGTGGCATCCAGGAACTTGGCTGCAATCTGGTTCAACACCTGTCCTTTGAAGGGAATACCCTTCGGTAGCACGACGTCGAATGCTGAAATGCGGTCGGTAGCTACCATGACCATCAAGTCGTCATTGATGTTATACACATCGCGTACCTTTCCATGGTACACACTCTTTTGTCCTTCAAATTTGAAGTCAGTCTTTGTTAATGCTTTCATCTTTATTTTAATTCTTAATTCTTCACTCTTCACTCTTCACTCTTCACTCCCTTGTCGAATTTCTCGTAGGCATTGACTATTCGTGTCACCAGTTTGTGGCGCACAATGTCCTTGCGGTTCAGTTCTACGATGCCGATACCCTCAACGCTGCGTAGTATTTCAAGGGCTTCAACCAGTCCGGATTTCTGCGATCGGGGCAGGTCTATCTGCGTCATGTCACCCGTGATAATCATCTTCGTATTCCATCCCATGCGGGTCAAGAACATGCGGATTTGCTGAGGTGTGGTGTTCTGAGCCTCATCCAATATGACAACCGCATCACTAAGCGTACGCCCGCGCATAAAGGCCAACGGCGCTATCTGTATGACGTGTTTCTCCATCATATCCTGTAGCTTCACCTGTGGCAACATGTCTTCCAAGGCATCATACAGTGGCTGTAAATAGGGGTCAATCTTATCCTTCATATCGCCAGGCAGGAATCCCAACTTTTCACCAGCTTCGACGGCAGGGCGGGAAAGGATAATCTTCTTTGCCGTTTTCTCTTTCAGGGCTTTGACGGCTAATGCTATGGAAAGATACGTCTTTCCTGTACCGGCTGGGCCTACGGCAAATAACATGTCGTTATCGTTATAGGCGTCAATCAGGTGCTGCTGGTTCTCGCTGCGAGCCTTGATGGCTCTGCCAGACATAGAATAGCATACCACACCGTCAGGTACTTCGTCCTTGGCGCGCTTGCCCTTCACAATATCCAGTATGTCTTCCTCCGACAGGGCATTGAATTTCAGCACGTGCTGGCGCAATTTCTCGGCATTTTCCTCGAAGGCGCTCATCTGTTCCTCGTCACCCAGAATTCGTATCACGTTGTCGCGAGCCACAATGCGCAACTTGGGATACAAGGCGCGTAGCATCTGTAAGTGTTGGTTTCCTATACCGTAGAACACTACAGGATCAATGTCCTCTAATACAATATGCTTCTCTATCAAAATAACGTTATTTTCTTAATATGGGTGCAAAATTAATGAAAAAAATCGAGCCAACCAAATGGTCAGCCCGATTTCTTATCGACTTTTTTACTTTTCTTGCCTTATGTTTAGAGGATGGTCTTTACTGCCTCCAGCATGCCCTTGTCCTGAATCAGGTCGAGGAACATTTTAACCATGGCGTTCAGACCATCTACCTTGTTCAGGTCCTCACCCCAGATAAACTCTGCGCCGAGTACGCCGTCGGCAACCTTTTGAGTATCGCCGGTAGCCCACAGATCCTTTAAGAGACCCATGATTTTCTCGTCGTCGTTGGGTATGATCTCAACACCGTCGGCGCGCTTACCACCCTTGTAGTAAGTGATGATAGCAGCCAAACCGAATACCAGTCCCTTAGGCAGTTCGCCTTTGCGCTCCAGATAGGTCTTCACACCGGGCAGGTCGCGAGCCTGGAACTTGGGGAATGAATTCAGCATGATGCTGGTTACCTGGTGGTCAACGAATGGGTTGTCGAAGCGCTCCAGCACATCGCCGGCAAACTTCTCCAACTCATCCATGGGCAGGTCGAGTGTCTGCATCAGTTCCTCAAACTGTACCTTGTGAATGTACTTGGAAATAACCTCGTGGTTGCAGGCGTCGCGAACGATGTTGACACCGCTCAGGAAAGCAACCGGCGAAAGTACGGTGTGCGGGCCATTTAACAGGGTTACCTTACGCTTGTGATAGGGCTCTTCTGAAGGAACGAACAGCACGTGCAGGCCAGCCTTGTCGGCAGGGAACTCCTGAGCAACCTCCTTTGGAGCCTCAATGACCCACAGGTGGAAGTTCTCGGCCTGTACAACGAGGTTGTCGCGATAGCCGACTTTCTCCTGAATCTCAGCAATCTCCTTGCGGGGGAAGCCTGGTACGATGCGGTCAACCAGCGTGGCATAGACGCCACAGCACTCGTCGAACCATTTTTTGAAGTCTGCAGGCAGCTGCCACAGCTCAATGTACTTATTGATGCAATCCTTCAGCACGTGGCCGTTCAGGAAAATAAGTTCGCAGGGGAAGATGATGAGTCCCTTCGTGGGATCGCCGTTAAAAGTCTGCCAGCGGCGATACAGTAACTGAACCAGCTTGCCAGGATAGCTGCTAGCGGGTTTGTCGTCCAACTTACAAGTGGGATCAAAGGCGATACCGGCCTCAGTAGTGTTCGAGATAACGAAACGAATCTCAGGCTGGTCGGCCAGAGCCATGAAAGCATCGTTCTGTGAGTAGGGATTCAAAGCACGACTAATGACGTCGATACGCTCCAGTGTATTAACAGGCTTACCATTCTCACGACCCTGAAGGTTGACGTGATACAGGCAGTCCTGACCGTTGAGCCAGTCAACCATACCGCGTTCAATGGGCTGTACGACAACGACACTACCATTGAAATTGGTCTTCTGGTCCATGTTCCAGATAATCCAATCAACAAATGCACGGAGGAAATTACCCTCACCAAACTGAATGACCTTCTCGGGCATCACGCTCTTCGGAGCGAACTTTTTGTTTAACGGTTTCAACATAATTCTATATTTTTTATAATAGTTTGTTTTTAATTGTGCTGCAAAGATAGTGAATATTTTCCGAATAACGTATCAATTTTGTGTAATTTTTGACGTTAACGTTTGCAGACTTGTTCTTGTTGTATGATTTTGCTATTGTTGAATCAGGAAGCGCTTGAAGTCGGCGAAGTTCTTCGACATTTCAACGCTCTGCTTCTGGCCCTCCATAAAGGCACGCAGACGGGCAGGAATATCGATATTGATGCCTAGAATCTCGTCAACCTTCTCCTTGAACTTAGCCGGATGAGCCGTTTCACAGAACACGCCGACCTCGCCAGGTTTTAAGTTCTCTTTCAGTGCACGATAACCACAAGCACCATGAGGATCAAGTATATATCCCGTTTCGCTATAGCATTGCTTCATTGCCTCTTTAATCTGCTCGTCGCTGTAGGTAGCTCCGCTAATCAGACTGATAATACGCTGATGGGTTTCCTTCTCGCTCAGCTGGCGGTTGTTGCTATACAGGTTGATGATGCGGGCAAAGTTGGACGGGTCGCCAACGTCCATGGCGTTGGCCAGGGTCTGTACTGAGGCCTTCGGCTCGTACTTACCTGTCTGCAGGTATTTGTAGAAAATGTCGTTGGAATTATTGGCTGCAATGAAGCGCTTGATAGGCAGTCCCATCTGATGGCCGAACAGAGCCGAGCAGATGTTGCCGAAATTCCCCGACGGTACGCACATAACCAACTCGTCGGCCTTGTTGAGAGCCTTCATTCTTGCGTACGCGTTAAAATAATAGAACGCCTGCGGGAGGAAACGGGCTACATTGATTGAGTTGGCCGAAGTCAGTTTCATGTGCTGGTTCAACTCTGCGTCCATGAAGGCCGATTTTACCAAGGCTTGACAGTCGTCAAATACACCGTCCACCTCAATGGCCGTGATGTTCTTGCCCAGCGTCGTGAACTGGCACTCCTGGATGGGACTGACCTTACCCTTCGGATACAGCACATAGACGTGGATACCCTCCACACCCAGGAAACCGTTGGCCACCGCACTGCCCGTGTCGCCACTGGTTGCCACCAGCACGTTTACGGTTTTATTTGTTGCTGTGCCACAGCAACCTATTGAACTATCTTGGCGCAGGAAGTAGCCAAGTAGGCGAGCCATAAATCTTGCACCAACGTCCTTGAACGCCAATGTGGGGCCGTGGAATAGTTCCAATGCATAGATGTTGTCCGTGACCTTTACCACTGGACAGTCGAAGCTGAGCGTGTCGTAAACAATGTCCTGCAAGGCGTCGCCGTCCACGTCGTCGCCAAAAAAGTTCTGGGCCACGTTGTATGCAATGTCCCTGAACGCCATCTTTGACATGTCGTCAATAAAGGCCTTGGGTAACTTGTAAATCTCTTCCGGCATATAGAGGCCACGATCCTCTGCCAGTCCCTTTACCACCGCTTTCTGCAGGTCGGCAATGGGCGCTTTTCCGTTTGTGCTATAATAATTCATAGTCCTTGTACTTGTAATTTCGTGCAAAGGTACGAATAAGCGGGGAAAATACAAAGAAAAAGTCGATTTTTCTTTTGATATAGCTGGCAGGTTTTCCACGAATAAGAAACGAGAGGATGTTCATTGCGAACGTCCTCTCGTATTATTTATGGGAAGTTAGTGTTTAGAGATCGGGGATACCGAATTCCTTCATGCACTGCTCTTCGAACGCTTTATCCTCACTAACAGCTTTACCGTTAGGATAGCTCTTAGAGATGCTGTCAAACTGGTTCAGAAGTTCCTGAACAGGAGCAAACTTCTCTTCAATAGCCTTCATCTTATTCATAGCTTCAGCCAATTTTGTGGTGTCGATATCCTCACCTTCTTTCGGCTTGAACTGCTCCATAATGGTACCAATCTCCTTCAGTGTGGGAGCTACAGCAACCATAGCGGTCTTGTAGGCATCCTTCCACTCGTCAACACTCCATTTTGAACCATCAGCCTTAGATTTTTCGATAAGTTCGGTCAGGGTTTGAGCGGGATCGGCTGCAGCTGCTTCAGGGTCAGCGGCCTTGGGCCCCTGCTTACACGACGTGATAGCCAAACCTAACATGAGGGCCATCATAACTACTAACGTTTTCTTCATAATTTTTATTAATTAAAGGTTTATAAAATAGGTTATATCGCTGCAAAGTTACAATATATTTCCCATACTTCCAAATTTTTCGTCAAATTTTCTATTAAAAAGGTGTAAAACTTACATAAATCCGATAAGATTTTGAATATAGGGGCGTTGCCAGTCTTCAAGATGATAACGCTGATTATCGTACTGCATCAGGTCGAGGTCAATGGTAACGTATTGTTTGGTGCGTTGTGTTTCTTGTTCTATCTGTTTGAGTAGTGTAGTGAGTAAGGTGGGCGAAAGCGTCGTTTGGGCATGTAATAATCGATTCATGTACCACAGACTACGCCCTTGGATATCGGGTGTCCACAATATGCGACTAAGGGTTACGTCGGCCAAAAAGGTAGTTAAGCGTTGAGAGGCCCATTGGATGTGGGCACTCTGATGATAGTTAGAACCTAATGCGATGAGGACTGAGGCCATCTTTGCTATATTATCTGTTTGATGATTTTGCTTCTTTTTCCGTCAAAATGCCATGACGATAGGCATAAAGCAGTTCGCGAAGGTCGGCAATTTGGGCACGCAACTCGGCACCCTTGTCGGTGTCAGCCACGAGCATACGGTGAGCTGACAGTTCGACAAGCTGGGTTGTAGATTTGATGTCAATACCACGCTGTATAGCGTCTTGTGCGCTCATAAACGGTTCATGTTGAACAAGTTGGAAGCCTCGGCTATGATAAACTAACGTATAACCTGCAATACCCGTTTCTGAGTGGTATGCCTCGGAGAAACCACCATCGATAACCATCAGTTTGCCACCAGCCTTGATAGGATTCTCACCCTTGGCAACATGTACGGGTACGTGGCCGTTGATAATGTGACGGTTGGGGCCTGTGACGTTAAAGGAATCAAGAATTCGGTCGCATACTTGCTCGTTGTCGCGAAGCAGGAAATAGTGCCCTTTTTCCTCCTTGAAGGTGGCCTTGTCGGTCAAGAAGTAGCGCTCAAAGGTAGCCATCTTAGACTTATCGAATAACGGTGAATCCTTGCCACACCAGAGATATAGGAAATAGTCGCGTGCATAGAGACGTAGCTCTTGTTCAGTGTCACTCTGGAAAGCGGCGCGTACCAGCATGCCGATGTTATGCATGAGTTCCCTGCCTGAATAGCGTTTGCCGTCGTAAAGTTCTACCTCTTTTAGAGAACCATCGGCATTGAGAGGCACAGAAGCGTGGAACAGCAAGTTCTGATTACAGATGGTATACATGCAACCGTGTGAGAGCAGCATTTTGATATGTTTCTGCAGTTTCTCGCTGACGCGGAAGGAATGGTGTAGACGTTCCATAAGCTGATGCTCTTCAGGAGTCAGCTCGTTGGGATGTTTGGGGTCGATGGTCGGGAAGTGGCACGAGCGCATGTCGTACGCTTTGCCATCAATGGTGCATACGCCATGTTCGTAGTCGATATGCTCAAGCAAGCAACGGTCTTCCATCTGCCATTCGGGACGGCGATGGAAAATCAGTGCTTCCTTCTTGAACTGAATGACAGAGATGGCCTTGTGCATTTGGGCTGTCAGACGCACATACTTCTCCTCCATCGTGTTGCCCTTTAAGAACTTTGGCTGGAACTCCTCGCAAGGATCGTCGCCATACACCTCCATGGCAAAGGTGGCCAGCGGTACGAGATTGATGCCGTAAGCCTCCTCGATGGTAGTCAGGTTTGCATAGCGCAGACACAGGCGCAGGACGTTGCAGATACAGGCATTGTTACCAGCACAGGCGCCCATCCACAAAACGTCGTGATTGCCCCACTGAATGTCCCATGAGTGATACTGGCGCAGAGTGTCGAGAATGATATGCGCACCTTGTCCACGGTCATAGATGTCGCCAAGGATATGAAGCTGGTCGATGGCCAGACGCTGGATGACATTACAGATAGCAATGATAAAGTCGTCGGCACGTCCGGTAGAGATGATGGTGTCGACGATGCCGCTGACGTAGGCTGCCTTGTCGATATCGTCGGTACGTTCGTGCATGAGTTCCTCAATGATGTAGCTGAACTCCTCAGGCAGCGACTTGCGCACCTTTGAGCGTGTATATTTAGACGATACATCGCGACAGACGGCAACCAGACGATGGATGGTGATGTGATACCAGTCATCAATGTCGGACTCGGATTCCTTGATGAGTTCTATCTTTTCTTCAGGGTAATATATGAGTGTGCAGAGCTCACGACGCTCTGACTCGCGGATGTCACCCTTAAACAATTCGCTTACCTTGCGGCGAATATTACCAGAGGCATTTTTCAGTACGTGTTTAAAGGCTGCACTTTCTCCGTGCAAGTCAGCCAAAAAGTGCTCGGTACCCTTTGGCAGGTTGAGGATGGCCTCCAAGTTGATGATTTCCGTTGAAGCAGCAGCTACGTTGGGGAAGGAAGTAGAAAGCAACTGCAGGTAATGCGTGTCGTGCGTCATATTGTCAGGTGATTTTCTATTTGATAGTGCCATTTCTTAGTTATTCGGTCGTTGAGAGGTAATATGGGCATGAAACCCTCAGTGAGTCCTGTAAAGTCGTGCATCAGTTGCATGCAGCGTGCAGCCAATTTGATAAGACTGCGCTCCTGCAGCTGTTCGGCTAATCGGCCTTCGTCGCAGGGATGTTCGCGCAGTTCAATATCGAGTTCCACCAAGTGCTTGATGCTTAGATGGTGGTTGTTAATGAGCTTCTTGATGAGTTTGAAGGTCGCCATCAGACGGTCGTTTTCAGAAATGAACTGGTTTCCGATGGTCTGCTGAATGCTATTGGTCTCTACGTAGCTATCGGGTACGAAATATGGAATCTTGGTAGCATCGATATTAGGCTCTATCAGATTGAGCGTGCGTATGGCCCGCTGGATAATGGGCGTGATTTGCTCTTGATGGGCATAACAGAGTATTTGGCGCCAATCGCCCAGCATAGGAACCTCGTCGCTCATGGTCCATCGCTCGTCACCGGTAATGCCGACTGTTATTAGGCGTTTGGCGAACTTGCGCGTGTTGTCGTTCATTAGTTGCAGAGGATTGCTGTCCATGATGCGCTGATAGAGGTCAAAGGTTTGACGAGCCATTTCGCGCGGTGTGATGCTATTGGTAATCAGTGCGTTGCGGATAATGATGCAGCGCTTGTTCCAAGCCAGTTGTGCAATGCATTCCAATTCCATATTACCCTGTACGATGACTGCATAGGCCTGTTCAACGATGGATTTTTGATAGGCAATGCGCTTGGGTAGCTTCTCTTTCCAGAAATGCTGTTGCTGTACCCAGGGCTGCAGTTGACCATAGGGTGTTACCACCAGCCTTGCCCCTTGTTGCAGGGCTTTGCGGACAATCATGAATTGTGCATTGTTCCAACAGCCATGCACGTGCAAAATGTCGAAATCTATGTTGCGCAGCAGTTGGCGGGCTTCTTCGCTTGTAGATGCCTTATGGTTCTCCACTTCCAAGCCCATATTGCTGGCCAGCATATCGAAATACTGGCAGATAGCGGCATCTGTTTTGGGGTAGAAGTGCAGGATACGCATATCGTTTGAGTAATAAATTAACTTTTAAAATAGACTATTCAAGAGTACTTGGAAACGCAAATGCCACAGCTTGCCGAAGCCCACGGGGCGATCGAACATGTTGATGACGTCATACACATGGTTACGATGTACGCAGACGGCATCGTATAAACCACGGCGCATTTTCAGAAAACGTCCACGGTGTCCACACCCTTTCTTGCGCTCAGCTTTAAGGATAGTAGGTCGAAACTCTTCAATATTGGAAGTTGTAACATGTACAACTTGATTGCCTTTCCGTAAACTAAAAACCAGTGAAGCCTCATCGTCGGCCATACCGTAGAGCCAGCCTACATTGAGAGGGGGACGTTCGATACTGGCCAATATAATATAAGGTGTCTTTGCAGCCTTAGCACCTACTGAGAACGCCAGTCGTAGCCGGCTTGGATTGACGATGACTGACTCAGGTAAAAAGGTTGTGTAGAGTACGTTAGGATACTCGGCCTTCATGCGTGTCAGCACATCGGGTGTATCGTCTGACGACATGTCGTCGACTACTATTACCATAGCGCCTGCCTCGGTGGCTGTTTCCAGAAAGGCAGGCAGGTTTTGCTCTATTTTATCAGCTGCATTATGTACAGCCAAGATGATAGAAAACGTATTGTTGTTCTCCATTTATTATGTGTAGAGGAAGCGCTTGATACTGCGCTTGGGGGTCTTTTCGAATTCTTCTTTTCTAATCTCAATCTCTGTTATCTTCTCGTAGGCAGGCAATTGCTCATTCAGCTGTATACGATTCTGTTCCATGACATTGGCAATGTCAGTATCGTTGAAGTTCATATTCTTGGCTTCGTCGTAGTCGGGATATACTAAGCCTACAAGCTTTTGGTCGCGCTGAACCACCACACTTTCAACTACCATCGTCATTGAATTGAGTTTGTCCTCAATCTCCTCGGGATAGATATTTTGGCCGTTGGCTCCCAGTAGCATATTCTTCGAACGTCCATTTATAAATACATTGCCGTCGAAGTCCATCGTTCCTAAGTCGCCTGTATGATACCACCCGTCGCTGTCGAGTGTCTCGCGTGTGGCTTCTTCATTTTTGTAGTAACCCAACATCACGTTAGGCCCTTTGGCCAAGATTTCACCTGGAATATGGGCAGGGTTGGACGAGTTAATTTTCACTTTCATATGATAAGCCTCCTGTCCGCATGACCCCAACACGAAAGTCTTCCAGTCACGGTAGCAAATGATGGGTGCACATTCAGTGGCCCCATAGCCTACTGTATACGGGAATTCAATGCGCTTCAAGAACGATTCAACCTCCTTGTTGAAAGCTGCACCACCGATGATGACCTCGTAAAGTTCGCCTCCAAAGGCATTGATGACTTCCTTGCATATCAACTCGCGGACCTTCTTCGATATGACGGGCATTGCCAAGAGCAGGCGCATGCGGTTATTCTGAATCTTGGGGAACACCTTCTTGCGGATGATCTTTTCGATGACCAGTGGTACAGCGATGATAATCTTCGGCTTGATATCGGCAAAGGCCTGTGCAATGATGGCAGGCGAAGGTATGCGGTTCAGATAGTACACGTGACAGCCGTGCAGGAATTCGAAAAGGAATTCGAAAGCCATGCCATACATGTGGGCCATTGGTAGGATGGAAATGACGCGGTCGCCACGATTAATAGTCTTGCCCAACACGTGCTCGGCAAAGTCGTAGTTCGACCAGAGGGCACGATAAGGTAGCATTACTCCTTTCGAAAATCCTGTTGTACCACTGGTATAATTAATCATTGCGAGCTCTTCGCCATTTTCCTCAATGTAGTAGTTTACGTGTTCTTTCCGGAAGAATTTGGGAAATTTCTTACCGTAGAGTTCGTTCAGGTGTTCACGGGCGTATGTTAGTTTCTCAGTGCGTGACACCATAAGAGAGTAGTCGGGATTGTTGATAATACCCTCCAAATGTGGCATTTGCATCGGGTCAATCTGCGTTGCCACATGGTCGCCTACAAATAACAACTTGGCATCCGAATGATTGACGATGTTATGAATCTGGTCAGCCATGAATTCATGCAGGATGGGCACCGCCACGGCACCGTATGTCAATGTGGCCAAAAACGACACAGCCCATTGGCTGGAGTTTCGTCCACACATGGCTATCTTGTCACCACGCTTCACACCGCTGTTCTCGAACAGGATATGCAGTTTCTCTATCTTTCGGGCCACATCATGGTATTGCAATGTAGCCCCCTTATAATCAGTCAGAGCGTCAAGATTCCAATTATCGATGATGCTCTGCTGTATGAGTTGATTGAAACTTGGGTAGTTTTCCATAATACCTTATTTATATAAATAACGTTTGATACTTTTCTTTGGTGTTTTCTGGAACTCTTCCTCGAATAGTTCTATCTGTTGAATCTTGCTATATACAGGTAATTGTGCGTTCAGCTCCTGACGGTTCTGCTCCATGATGTTTGCGATATCCTCATCGCTGAATCCCATCGACTTGGCTTCATCGACATCAGGATGAATCAGAGCTACCAATTTGTCGCCACGCTGTACGATAATACTTTCGCTTACCATTGCCATTGAGTTGAGCTTATCCTCAATCTCTTCCGGGTAAACGTTTTGCCCGTTGGCACCCAACAGCATGTTTTTGACGCGTCCGCGGATAAAGATATGTCCGTCTGCTGACATCGTTGCCAGGTCGCCCGTATGATACCAACCGTCGCTGTCAAGAGCCTCGCGTGTAGCTTCCTCATTCTTATAATATCCTATCATTACGTGTGTACCTCGGCACACGATTTCTCCTTCAATATTCTCTGGGTCTGGTGATAGTATTTTCACCTCCATGTGACTCACGGGCGTTCCGCACGATGAAGGAATAAAGTTCTTGTAGTCGCTAAACGAGATGAGTGGTGCACACTCCGTCGTACCGTACCCCACTGTAATAGGGAAGTGGATGTCCTTCAAGAATTTTTCTATCTCTTGATTTAGCGGTGCACCGCCCACAATGATCTCATAGGCTTTGCCTCCAAAGGCGTCGTATACCTCCTTACAGATGCGTTCTCTTACTTTGTCCTTTACCACAGGCATCTGTAGCATCAGTTTCATGGCATTGTTCTGAATCTTTGGGAATACACGCTTGCGGATAATCTTCTCTATAATCAGTGGAACAGCTATCACTACGTCAGGACGAACCTCCCTAAAGGCTTGTGCGATAATAGCAGGTGACGGTAAGCGCGTTAGGAAATAGAGATGGTAACCTGAACAGAAGGCAAATAGAAACTCTACCGCCAAACCATACATGTGGGCCATAGGCAGAATACTCAGCATACGGCTGAAGCGTGGCATATAGGTACCTAAATGCTTCTGGCAGAAATCGATGTTGCCCCACAAAGCACGATAGGGCAGCATGACGCCTTTTGAAAACCCAGTCGTACCACTGGTATAGTTTATCATACACAAATCCTCTGGCTTATCTACGTGCCAATGGATATCATCCCTGCGGAAGGCATTGGGATACTTGGTGCCAAATAGTTCATTCAGTCGTTCGCGGGCATCCGTCAATTTCTCATTTCTACAGGTATGCAGCGAGAAGTCTGGCAAATTGAAGATTCCCTCCAAGTGAGGCATCTCGTCAGCCTTGATAATGTTCACGACGTAATCACCTACAAATAACAGACGTGACTCTGAATGATTAACAATATTATGAATTTGTTCACCATTGAATTCATGTAGAATGGGTACGATGACGGCTCCGTAGGTCAGCGTGGCAATAAAAGCTACTGCCCAGTGAGCTGAGTTACGTCCGCATACGGCGATACGGTCGCCTTTCTTAATGCCTGCAGCTTCCATCATGATGTGTAGTTTCTCAACTTTACGTGCGACATCATGATACTGCAAAGTGAAGCCCTGATAGTCTGTCAGAGCATCCAAAAGCCAGTTATCTTTGATGGTTTGTTCGAAATAACTGTTTAAACTTGGTATATTGCTCATTGCACAATTTTCAAAATTTTGTGCAAAGGTACATCTTTTTATGCACATTCGCAAAAAAAATGTGCAATATTTTTAGTAAAAAGTAAAAAATAACATTATTGATGGAATCTAAAACATCAATCTTTATTAAAAAGTGCATGATTATGATTTTTTTTTGTAATTTTGCAGCCGAAAAGATAATAATTAGGATTTCGTATGAGAAAAATCGTCATTGCCATCCTTTCACTGATAGTTTCAGTCGCTGTTGCTCAGAAGAAGGAACTGAGTCAGGCTCGTACATATATAAAAAGTGGTAAGGACTATGATAAGGCTGAGAAATTGATGACCAATTTGTTAGCAAATGATTCCGCCAGTCGCCACAACAAGAAAGTATATGCCACATGGTATGAGTCTGTTTTGGGACAGTATCAGCAAATCAATGAGAAAATATATCTGAATCAGAAGTATGATACGGCTGCAGTCTATACCTTGTTGTCCCGCATGTATCGTGTTGCTGAAAGCCTTGACTCCCTTGATGCTATGCCCGACGAAAAGGGTAAAGTGAAGCTCGAATATCGTAAGAACAATGCCGAGCAACTTGACAAGCTACGTCGTAACCTCTATTTTGGAGGCACGTATAATGTTCGTCGTAACAACTTCAAGGATGCTTTTAGCTTTTTCCAGACTTATATTGATGCTGCTCAGCAGCCGCTTTTTACGGGTTACGACTATGCTAAGAATGACGCCTCTATGCCCACAGCAGCCTATTGGGCTACATTGTCTGGTTATCGAATGAAGGATGCAGAAAGCACATTACGTTACAGCAATCTGGCATTGACCGACGAGTCTAAGGCTGTCTATGTCCGTCAGTATATCTGCGAGGCTTATCTCTGGCAGAATAATGATAAAGCTTATTTGAAGGCTTTGGAAGACGGTTTTGAGCATCATCCTGAATATGAGTATTTCTTCCCCCGTTTGGGCGACTATTACAACAAGCATGGACAGATAGAAAAGACTTTAAGCCTTTCTAATGAAGCCCTTGACAAGTATCCTGACCGTTCGCTCTTCCTGTTGGCTAAGTCGGTAGCATTGCTCGAACTTGACCGTTACGACGAGTGTATTGAGGTGAGTAACAAACTAATTTCTAAGGAACCAGAGTTGCCCGAACCCTATTTCAATATTGCTACATGCTATTTAAATCAGGCGCTGGAACTCGAAAAGAAAAATGAGCCTCGACTTTATCGCCAGAAGCTCACTGAATTGTATACAAAAGCTCGTCCGCAGATGGAGCAGTATCGCACTTTAGCGCCGAAAGATGAGAAACGTTGGGCACCTGCCTTGTATCGCATCTATCTCAATCTGAACATGGGCCAACAGTTTGAGGAAATCGATCGTCTGTTACGTTCCCTCTAACTCTCTATTTATAATCCTTCTGCTCGAAAGTCACGTCAAATAGTGTGGTCTTATTCTTTTCTGAGTGATATACATAACGGAAACCGTAGCCGGCATCTTTATATATCTTCAGATTCGTCGAGTTCTTCACCTGCTGTAATAACATCTCACGTGGATCGTTTTGACTGATGGTTGTCGAATCGTCTAACGTGCCACTTAGCGAATAGTGGTAGGCGAAAATGTGTGACGCCTTATCAAAGGTCATACTATCCATCGTCACTTGATAGGCGATGGGGGCAGGGCAGTGCTTCTCCGTGTAGTCATACGCTTCACGCTCAGCCCGCTCTTCCAGCGTTTCTTGACAACTGGCAAGCAACGCTGTCATCATTAGAATCGTATATATCTTTCGTTTCATATTTTGTGTGCAAAAGTAATAAAAATATGGATAATATGAGCATGTAGATGCAAATTTTTCACTTTTCACTTTTCACTTTTCACTTTATTTAGTACCTTTGCACAAAATAAATAAAAAGATGGACATAAAACAAGCAGAATTTTCACTCTCTGCCCCTACAGTTAGTATGTGTCCCAAGGACACTAAGCCTGAATATGCCTTTATCGGACGTTCGAATGTCGGCAAGTCGAGTCTTATCAATATGCTTACCAACAATAAGAAGTTGGCCAAAACTTCTGCGACGCCTGGTAAGACGCTCCTCATTAACCATTTTATTATTAATAAGGAATGGTATTTGGTCGACCTGCCTGGCTATGGTTATGCCAAGCGTTCGAAAAAGGAGGTCGATAAATTGGACCAGATGATTCGTGGTTACATCCTACAGCGCGAACAGTTGGTCAATGTGTTTGTCCTGGTAGATATTCGTTTGGAACCACAGAAGATTGACCTCGATTTCATCGAATGGCTGGGCATATCGAGTATTCCCTTTAGCATTGTATTCACCAAAGCCGACAAACTGACACCCAACAAGTGCCGTCAAGCAATGGAGGCATATAAGAAGAAACTGTCGGAGACATGGGATGAAATTCCTCCGATGTTCCTCACATCGGCAGAGAAGAAAGATGGTCGTGACGATGTGCTGAACTATATTGAAGAAATCAACAATGAGTTATCGAAATAACGAAAGACAATGGTCCCTTATTTAGACGTACAACACCTGTCGAAGTCGTTCGGCGCCTTGACGCTGTTTCGCGATATCAGCTTCTCCATTGGCGAAGGCCAGAAGGTAGGACTGATAGCGAAAAATGGTACAGGTAAATCGACGTTGCTCTCCATCCTCAGCGGTAAGGAGGGATACGACGAGGGAAGTATTGTGTTTCGACGCGACTTGAAGGTGGGTATGCTGGAACAGTCGCCTGTGTTCGATCCAGACGAATCGGTGTTGGATGCCTGTTTTAACCATCATGGTGAAGACGAAAAGGTGTTGAAAGCCAAGCAAGTGCTAACTCAGCTGAAAATTCGCGACCTCAAACAGCGTATGGGGGAGCTTAGTGGTGGCCAGCAGAAACGTGTTGCTTTAGCCAACGTGTTGTTGACAGAACCAGACTTGCTGATACTTGACGAACCTACGAATCATCTGGACTTGGAGATGATTGAATGGTTGGAAGGTTACTTGGCTCGTGGCAATCGCACGCTGCTGATGGTTACGCATGATCGTTTCTTTTTGGATCGTGTGTGCTCCGTTATTCTTGAACTGGACGACCAGACCATCTACACCTACCGTGGTAACTATGCCTATTATCTGGAGAAACGTCAGGAGCGTATCGACAATCGTCGTGCTGAAGTGGCGCGTGCCAACAATCTGTACCGTACGGAGTTGGAATGGATGCGACGCATGCCACAGGCACGTGGCCATAAGGCCCGTTATCGTGAGGAGGCTTTCTACGAATTGGAGAAAGTGGCCAAGCAGCGATTGGAAGAACGGCAGCTACGCCTCAAGGCATCTAACGTCTATATCGGTTCGAAGATTTTTGAGTGCCAGTATATTTCGAAGAAGTTTGAAGATACCGTTATCCTGAAGGACTTCTACTATAACTTCTCTCGTTTTGAAAAAATGGGTATTGTGGGTAACAACGGCACAGGCAAGTCAACATTTGTCAAAATGCTGTTGGGTCAGGTTCCTGTCGACGATGGTCGTATCGTGATAGGCGAGACGGTTAAATTTGGCTACTTTTCGCAAGAGGGCTTACAATTTAATGAGCAGCAAAAAGTCATTGACGTTGTCACGGCCATTGCCGATTACGTAGATTTGGGTAGTGGCAAGAAACTTAGTGCTTCGCAACTACTGCAATATTTCCTGTTTACTCCAGAGCAGCAATATAATTATGTTTATAAGTTGAGTGGTGGTGAGCGTCGTAAGTTGTACCTATGTACCGTGCTGATGCAGAATCCCAATTTCTTGGTACTTGACGAGCCAACCAACGACCTTGACATCGTGACGCTGCAAATCTTGGAGGAATACCTGCAGGACTTTCCAGGCTGTGTTATTGTCGTATCGCACGACCGCTATTTTATGGATAAAGTGGTCGACCATCTGTTGGTGTTCCGTGGGCAGGGCGACATTAAGGACTTCCCAGGCAACTATACGCAATATCGTGAGTGGGTGGCCCTTGAAGATAAAAAGGCTGTTTCTGCTGGGCAGGCTAGCATGACTAGTTCTACCAGCAAACCCAGTTATCGCCACGATGACCGTCGACGCCTATCGTACAAGGAGAAGCGCGAGATGGAACAGTTGGAGAAAGATATTGCAACGCTGGAGGCCGAGAAGAAACAAATAGAGGAAGCGCTTTGTGGCGGGACTACCTCTGTCGATGAGATAACAGCTATGAGCAAGCGACTGCCTATGTTGAATGATGAACTCGACGAGAAGTCCATGCGATGGCTGGAACTTTCTGAAATTGATAATTAATAATTAAAGATTAGTGATACAACAACAATATCCATCACAATTATTGGAGCGGGCCGTGCAAGAGTTTGCAAAGTTGCCTGGCGTGGGGCGAAAGACTGCATTGCGCCTGGTGTTGCACATCTTGCGCCAAGACACTGAGGACGTAGAGAAACTAACAAACGCCATTCAGCAGATGAAATATGAGGTAAAGCGTTGCAGTGTGTGTCATAACATCAGTGATAGCGATGTATGTCCCATCTGTAGTGACCCTCATCGTGATGCTTCCACAGTTTGTGTCGTCGAGAATATTCAGGACGTGATGGCGGTCGAAAATACTCAACAGTTTACAGGTCTTTACCATGTGTTGGGAGGCGTCATCTCGCCTATGGACGGTATAGGCCCCAGCGACTTGGAGATAGAATCGCTTGTTGCCCGCGTGCGTGCAGGCGATATTAAAGAGGTAATACTGGCCTTGAGTTCCACGATGGAGGGCGATACGACTGGTTTTTACATCTTTCGCAAGCTGGCTCCGTTCAGTGATGTCAAAATCAGCATCATTGCACGAGGCATCAGCGTGGGCGACGAACTGGAATATACCGACGAGGTGACGTTGGGACGCTCCATTCTGAATCGCACACCATTCGAAACAAAATAATCTTAGGAATAACGAAATGTCGAAATAACAATGAATAGTGAAACAATACAATTCCTGCTGACAACCTTTATGGAATTGGCCACATTGGCCTGTGCCTATTTAGGTTTGCGACTTTTCAAGCAGAACTGGAAACTGCGTATGGCTTTGATTGTCGTGCCATTATTGGCAAATGCCATCCTTTATGCTATTTATCGCACCACAGCATTCTTCTATCTGGGTATCATCCTGTTACTTTGCATCCCATTCGTATGGCCAAGAAAATCAGCGTAATTATTGTCAGCTACAATGTCTGCCAACTGTTAGACGAATGTCTGCAGAGCGTTGAGCGGGCTCTCGATGGTGTCGAGGGTGATATCTTTGTGGTTGACAACCGTTCTACCGACCAAACTGTAGAAACGCTACGCCCCAAGCATCCGCAAGTGAACTTTATTGCCAACCCAACCAATGTGGGTTTTGCACGTGCCAACAATCAGGCCATTCGTCGCTCGGATGCCGAATATGTGCTGTTGCTCAATCCGGATACTGTGGTTTACGAACCTACCATCAAAGGCTGTCTCGATTTCATGGACCAGCATCCTGAGGCGGGTGGGGCTGGTGTACGCATGCTGACCCGTGAAGGCAAGCCAGCTCCAGAGTCACGCAGGGCCATTCCGACACCATGGGTGTCGATGCTCAAGATGCTGGGCTTTACACGACGTTATTATATGAGCAACCTGCCATGGGACCAGCCTGGCCGCATTGAGGTGGTCAGTGGCGCCTATTGCCTGCTTCGCCGTAAGGCACTTGATCAGGTGGGACTGCTCGACGAGGATTTTTTTATGTATGGCGAGGACATTGATCTCTCGTTTCGCCTGCTGAAGGGCGGTTGGCAAAACTGGTATCTGCCTTTTGATATTGTCCATTACAAAGGCGAGTCCACTGAGAAAACCTCTTTCCGCTATGTCCACGTATTCTATGATGCCATGCTCATCTTCTTCCGTAAGCATTACGGACATCTCAGTTTTCTGCTCTCGCTGCCTATCAAGATGGCCATTTATTTCCGTGCCTTCCTGGCATTGATTCAGATGTTCACGCAACGATTGCATAATTTCCTCCATCCTCAAAACGATATCAAAGCATGAAAGCAGAAACAGTCAATGTTACCTTGCGAGCCATCGAGCCCGAAGACCTCGACCTGCTCTATCAGATTGAGAACGACCAGCAATTGTGGCATGTTGGTGCCACCAACGTACCTTACTCGCGTTATACGTTGCACGACTATATTGCGACGTCCAGCGACGATATCTATGCTGACCGCCAGGTGCGACTGATTATCGAGAGTGATGACCACCAAACTGTGGGCATTTGCGATATCGTACGCTTCGAGCCCCAACATCTGCGTGCCGAGGCGGGTATTGTCATCATGAAGCCTTATCGTCGACGTGGGTATGCTGAGGCTGCTCTCGGACAGTTGGCTCATTATGCCCTTTCCGTCCTGCATCTGCACCAGCTGTATGCAGTGGTGGCAGCTGATAATGAGGCAGCACTCAAATTGTTTCGAAAAACGGGCTTCTCACACGAAATACAACTGCACGATTGGCTTTTCGACGGCCATAATTATGCCGATGCGGTGGTGATGCAAAGATTTTTATAAAATTTCTGCGAAAAAGTTTTGAGAATTCGAAAATTCTATGTACCTTTGCACCCGCAAATCGGCAAGAGAGCCACTTGGTGCGTTAGTTCAGTTGGTTAGAATGCCTGCCTGTCACGCAGGAGGTCACGA
>CAMHTW010000029.1 GCA_946188165.1 uncultured Prevotella sp. | reverse complement strand
TCTTTGCGCATTTACCCGGGAACATCCTCCTCACTTCAACTCAGGGTTAATAATTGAATTTTTTTGTTGTGTGTTCCATGATACCGTATTAAATAAGGTATAATGATTGGTTCCCCGTCCTTCGGAGTTTGGTTTTGTAACAATAAGTCAAAGAGCACTTGTGATTGATTCACGATGCAAAGGTAGGATGCGATTTTGCGATTGAAAAATCAAAAATCAATCGCATTTCCAATCGCAAGACAAAACACCTCGGAAACCTTTTGACAAAGGTGAAAGAGAGAAAATAAAAAAAATGCGACTGAACGTTCCCTCGTCGTTCAATCGCAAGCCTTAATCGCAAAAGTACACTTTATGCCGACTGCCGGACATAGTTGAGAATCCATTCTGCAAAGGGTTCCTGACGGCATTGACCCATATATCGGCTGAATGTCCGGTAGTTGTCGCACACATTGGCACTGCGCGCTATACTGTCCATACTGCCTTTGATGACACCTCCCTCCTTCAACAGTCCCAGCACGCAACCGCGTATATAGTCCTGTCGCTTGCCTTTGCTCCACTCTGCAGCTAGATAGTCCCTATGCTCCGACTTCATCAGCCCATTGACAAAATTCTCTGTCCAACGCTGGTCGTAGCGCTTATCCGTGCGGTGTATCTCGAACCATTCCTCGCTCAGCAGCACCTTCAGGTTCTTGGCCGGTGCAAAATAGTTCACTGTGCTCTCTGGACTCTCCTGCTGTACAATCTCGGCTTCCAGCAGCTTCTTGCGCTCCTGCTGCACCATATCAATCTTGTGCATATACTTCAGGAAATTCGTACGGTTAGCCTTCGCCTTCTCCTCGCGGCGACTGGCGTAAAAATGCTGACCTACACGGGCCGCATTCACCACCAGAAAACCGTCGGTATAGTCAACTAACTTGCGCAGGACGGCATAGTTCTTGTAGATCAGTTTTCTGCTTTCTGCGTCCACGTCCAACTGTTCAAAGTCAAACTCGCCCGGATAGCGTGTGGTGCGTTGTATGTGCTCCACCCTGGCACTGAACACACCCTTGTTGAACATGTGCACCAGCTTCTCCAAAGCGTAATCGACAATATCCTCCAGACTCGGTGTGCCGTAGCATTGGTCCTCCTTCCACTCGTCGAAGGTCTTACGCGCCGACTTTGCCGTCTTCGAGCCCAGATAGCGCCGCTTCTCCTGCTCATAGAGTCGTGCATATTCCTCATTGCTATGATGTCGCGACAGCTGACTGCCTATTTGCGACAGCACATTGCTCAGCCCGCCCAGCGCGTCGTTCACCTGCTGTGTCAATTCCTGCAAATCGTCGTTCTTTATTGTCAGTTCCCACGACAACACCTCTTCGCTCATCACGTCGAAGTCAGCATCAACATCGGCGTCCAGCACGGCCTCCTGACTGACACGATCCAATACCTCTTTCGACAGCATTTCCACTGCCTCCATAATGTCCGCCAACACGCCCATCAGCCGGTATCTCGTACCCGCCGAGGGCCGTTCTTCCCTCAAACTGGAAAGCCTCTCAGCCACTCCAGTCAGTATATTTTTGTAGTCCACCATTTGTTTTAATAACTAAGATAATTTCAGATATTTCTTCCTATCATCATAGGGGACTGCAAAGGTATAAAATAATAGTGGCCCGGCAAAACGTCTGGGCCACTTACTTTACTTAAAAAAAATTAATCCCTTTAGTTGTCCGCACACGGGCTATCTTACCTCATCCATCCGCCCTCATACATCATACCTCAGACATCAGCCCTCAGACATCGTGGCAGGTTTCTTCCGTTTCGACTCGATGATGATCATTCTATCGATTCCAACATGCGTTTAAATTCTTCTTCAGTAGGCAGGTAGAGCTTGTAACGAGAAGCAAAGAGTTGTTTTCCTTCACTCAATACAGAATATTTCACGATGGCTTCACTCTTTTGTGAACATAAGATGATTCCCAACGTTGGGTTATCATCTTCATTCTTATAGAGAGCATCCCACATACGGATATAACTATCCATCTGCCCCACATCCTCATGTGTCAGCTTACCAAGTTTCAAATCAATCAGCACATGACATTTCAGGATGCTGTGATAGAAGACCAAATCCACATAGAAATCCTCGTCGTCATAGCGCATTCTCCTTTGACGTCCAACGAAACAGAATCCACGACCTAATTCCAACAAGAACTGCTGCAAATGATCAATAAGCGCCTGTTCTATATCACTTTCATGCAAGGCGGGATAATCTTTCAGGTCCAAAAACTCCAACACGAACGGATCACGAATAAACTGTGTGGGAGCCACCTCCTTTAATTTCTCATTCGCCTCAGCTACAACCGTTTCCTTTTCTTTGCTAGCAAGAAGACGTTCATAGTAGAGTGTGGAAATCTGGCGATCCATCTGTCTGGTGCTCCATACGCTATCAGCTGCCTCATTCATATACCACAGGCGAGCCGCCTCATTCTCTACACTAATCAGGCGACGATAATGTGACCACGTCAATTCGGGACGCAGTGTGTCCCGTTTTGGGAATGTTTGGTAAAACTGACGCATTTTTCGTAGTTCGCGCTCATCAAAACCTTTGCCAAAATCAGTTGTCAACCTCGCTGCCAACTCTTTCAACAAGCCCTTTCCGTAGTCTGCCCTTGCTTCACCATGCTGTTCGTGTTCCACAATCTGCTGACCTATGAGCCAGTAACTTTCCACCATCGCAAAGTTCACGGCTGTATATGCCCGTTTCCTGGCATTGGCAAGAATCTCAGTTACATTGGCATATAGTTTATTCAAACCCTGATATACTTCTTTGTTCTGTATTTCATTCATATTGCATAAGAATTTTCTGCAAAGTTACAACTTTTTATTCACATATTCTTGCTTATAACAATTTTTTCACATCTTACCTCATCCATCCGCTCTCATACATCAGACCTCAGACCTCAGACATCAGCCCTCAGCCCTCAGCCATCTTCAGCGAATCAAAGAGTCCCTTGATTCCACTTAAAAAATCCCATTACGCTAATACACCGGAATGGTTAATAATATAAAAATTGTGGATAACTCGCAGGTTATCCACAATTAGTTAGTAAAGTGTTCGGAAGAGTTGGTTCTGTTGTGCTACTAAAACGATGGATGCCAGTAATCCCGACACCACTTATAGTATGGGATAACTAAGATTGTCCTTCCAACTTTTTCTATGATACCATCCTGATTCCAGGTGATAATCAGCAGATTGTCGCATTTCAGTTCACCGGCACATTCAAGGATGCTGTCAACTTCACGCTTTTCCGTCTTCTTTCCTGTCATATCATAACACACCTGAATCAGTTGCTTGACATTGAAATTTTCACGGACGACAAAGTCTGTCTCACGGTCATTGCGAGAGTGGTAATAGAATAGATTATCGCCAACCTTATTCTTTCTTCTCAGTAGTTCCAAAAATACAAGATTTTCCAATAGTCTGCCTTTATTCTCTGTAGTCTGGAAAGCATTGGAGGCAAGGAAACCGTTATCAACCACATAAACTTTCTGAGGTGCTTTCTGCATCAGTTTCAATTTGTTGTTATAACGGGGCAGATAGAAGAATAAATATGTCTGCTGGAGGTAGTTGCAAAACTTCTGTAGTGTTGACTTGCTGGAAAAATCAAGATCATCCTTCAGCGATGAGTATGTAAACTCGTTACAGAACATACTTACAAGATAGGTCGCCAGCTGGTACAACTCTGTAGTCTTGCGGATTTTGTATCTTTTGGCAATATCTTTCAGAATGATGGAGTCAAAAAGAGAACTGAGATAACTCTCGGTAATCTCCCTGCTATTGATAATCTCGGGGTAACCGCCATAGTGCATATAGTCTTCGACCTGTAACATCAGCGTAGCTCTTTCATCGGGCAATTCTGACTGCCATTCCTGCTGCTTGAATCTGAAACACTCTGTCAGCGAGAAAGGCAGCACCTCTATCTCCAGATAGCGGCCAGTGAGAACCGTGCCCATCTCGCTTGACAGCAACTTTGAATTAGAGCCTGTTATAAGCAGGTTATAGCCGCGCCGATAGAGTTTGGCCACCCACACGTCCCAATGTTCAAGGTTCTGTATCTCATCAAGTAACAAATAATTAAAACCAGGATAGACCTCTAAGAGAGCCTGCATGGCTGTATCTTCATCAAAACGCTCCAATAACTGTTCATCGTCGAAGTTCAGATATGCAAAGTTTTTGCCCTTTAATAGCAAAAGAGTAAGCACAGACTTGCCAGCCCTTCGAGGACCGGTTATCAGTTTGATGAGTGGTGAGGAAAGAAATGACTCCGCCTCCATCTGATAGTCGCGAGGGAGGAAGACTTTTTCCAAAAGACCGTCACGCTCTTTACGCTGTGAAAGTACGATAGACCTCATAATTATGACCAATTTTTACTTTTTTACTGGACAAAATTAGTAAAATTTGTCCAATACAACAAACATTTTGAACATAATCTGCAATTTCTTCTGTTAATTTAACACTAACTCGGCTGGAAGGGTTAATCAGAGAACACACCGGAACACTCACCAGTCCCCTTGATCTTTCTCATTTGGGATGGTTCTTCGACCTAAAGGTACGAAGTGTGGCGTTGCAATCTTTTGTGTACTTTGGGCTCCAAGATTCCTCCGACATCCATCAGTGTGGCATCGGTTCTGGCGCAAATCTCGGCAGCAAGGTCGTTCAGACGGTGAAAACGGTCATAGTCGGTCTGTTCCTTATCAAGCTCCCAGGGATACAAGATGAGCAACGCCCCGCGTGTACAGGCTTCGAAACGATGGCGTTCGGGCTTCCAGTATTGACCAATAGTCTCTTTTTGCAGTTGGATGACGGGTAACCCCTCGTCTATGGCTGTGTGTATCACAAGGCTTTCTCCTTTCGAAATACCTGGCGATACAAGCACGACACCCTCGCGCGCTTCGTTGAGCTGTCGGTCGCGCGATTGTCGGTAACTCTCGGTCTGTTCGGTAGGGAGGCCTGTTGTCTTGTCTCGACGGTGATAGAACACCTGTTCCTTCTCGGCACGCTTCAGTAAGAAAAGAGCCCCAAAAGCAGCAAAATCGTGGGTACCAATGCGCAGATGTAGGCGGCGCTCCATCAGGTGGGGCATCTGTTGTCGAATCATTGCTCGCAGCGGATTGTCAGCCATATAGCGCTTAATATTCTCCAGCATTCCCGGGCGTCGTATGATGCGGTCATGATAGCCACGCTCAAAGAGAGGTGGGCGCGATGGCTTGGCAGCTGGTGGGACCGCAGCTGATACTGCGGGGACATTCGCCGCTGTTTCTACCGCTGTTCCCATCACGTTAGTGTTGGTCCCCGAGTTGCTCTCTTTGGTTGCTCCTCCTGTACCGCCCTGTGCCCACCATAAGCGGGAGCAGCCGCCTTTGAAGCTACTGATGACATGCCCAAGATGCTTCCCTTTTGGCAGGGGCGCGCTGATATAAAAGAGTAAATGTAAATGATCGGGCATGATGGCAGCTTTCCATAGTTCAATCTGGGGATAGAGTCGGTGTATCTTAGGCAGTTCCTCCATCATTATAGCATGGCCAAGGGGACTGAGCACAATATGAGGGAAAGCTTCAGATGTGCGTGGGGCTCTGATATTGCCCTCTAAGTGTCCGAACAATCCCAAGCGACCCTCTACACATAGCGTAACCATATAAAGACCCGTGCCGCCATAGTCTTGCCATTCGGCACGACGGTGTTGGTTGTGCTGGATATCATGGGGGTGTAATCCTCGTCGTAGCAATTCTTCTTTGGTGGTGGGCATTTTTTACCGTTCGTGTCTATACTGTTTCCATTTGCAAAGGTACGAATAATAATTGAATCGTACAAACATTTTGCACAGAAAAGTGACATGATGACAAGATGACATCGTGACATTAAGGATGTTCCATTGTTACTGGAATGTTGAGTAGAATATTTATAATAATATATTATTAAAATAATATTTTATTATGATATTAGAATGCGCATATTTGCAGGTGCTTATTGTCACTTTGTCACGATGTCATTGTCACGAATTGAGGGCGCCTGCGAAAAAGGCGGGAATTAGTGCTGAAAATCGGGGGAATTGGAGGGCGGAAATTTGGAACCGCACGAAAAATGTTGTACCTTTGCATTGTCAAAACGAAGGAGAAAAATGGCGCGCTAGTTAAAGAAAAAAAACTCCCAAGTTAGGCAGTAAAAATTCGTAAGTTAAACCCTTTAAAACACACAAAATTATGGCACTGAAAGTAAAAGCAAAGGAACAGTTGATTAAGGTTGGCAAGTATGCCGACACGTACCGCTACGTGATGATGCCCGAGCTGTACACGGGTCTCTCGCAGGAGAAAGTCATCAAAGAGGCAGCCCTCCGCAGCGGTGTAAGCCGAGGCGTGATGCAGGCCTGCTGGGATGCTGCTGGCGAGGTGATCAAGGCATGGGCGACCGAGGGCCACAGCGTGGCGCTGCCTGGACTGGGCACCATGCGATTCGGGTTGCGAGCCAAGAGTGTGGCCAACGTGAACGAGGTGAAGGCGAACCTGATTACCACGCGCCGCATCATCTTCACGCCCACCACCGACCTGAAGGACGAGCTGGCATCGACCGCCGTGCAGATTACCTGCTACGACAAGGACGGCAAGGAAGTAAAGCGCGTGACCTCGGCTGACGACGGCACCGTGGAGGACAACGAGAACAGCAATGCACCCAGCGGTGGTGGCAGCGGTTCGAACACTGGCGGTAATACCGGTGGCAACAACGGCGAAGGCGGTGGTGACGATGAGCCCAACGAGAACTAAACGAGGGCTGAAGTTAAATTAACCGCAGATTTCGCAGATTATACAGATTATAGCTGCGCCACACCCTGCACCTATAAATAAAAAATCTGTGAAATCTGCGTAATCTGCGGTAAATAAACACGTCTTTGTGTCTCTGTGTACAAATTGACAAATTAAGGAATGAAGAATTATGAAGAAGGAAACTTGGAAGACGGTGATTCAGATGGTGATATCCATCTTGACAGCGGCACTGACCGCAATGGGAACCAGTTCGTGCATTAACGGGATAATGCACTAGTGAATAGTGAATAATGTAAAGTGAAAAAAGAGGGCGAATCTTTGGTGGTTCGCTCTCTTTTTTGTACCTTTACACGCAGAAATGATAACCGACGAACTGAAATACCGGATACACAGTGCGTTTGGTCACGTGCCTACCAAGGAGCAGGAGGTGGCCATCGACTGTTTTGCACGCTTCATGACCGACCGCCACGAGCGGGCTGTTATGGTGTTGAGGGGTGCTGCCGGTACGGGAAAGACATCGCTGTCGGCTGCCATCGTGCAGGCGCTGGTGTCGTTGCAACAGAAGATGGTGCTGTTGGCACCAACGGGTCGTGCGGCCAAGGTGTTCTCGCTGTTTGCCCAACAACCAGCCTACACCATTCATCGGCGCATCTATAGGCAGAAGTCGATGGACAGCAATTTCGACCTGAACTACAATTCGGCTCAGGACACGCTGTTTATGGTGGACGAGGCGTCGATGATAGCCAATGCCTCGAACTACGGCGACAGTATCTTTGCTGGCGGGCAGTTGATGGATGACCTGATACGCTTTGTGTATAACGACAGAAACTGCCGTCTGATGCTGATAGGCGACACAGCCCAGTTACCACCCGTTGGCGAGACGGAGAGTCCGGCACTGATGGCCGATGTGTTGCGCGGCTATGGGTTGCACGTCTTCGAATGCAGCCTGAGCGAGGTGCTGCGCCAGAGCCAGACGTCAGGCATCCTGTGGAATGCGACAGAGATAAGAAGGATGATGGAAGGGGAAAGATGTGTGCTGCCAAAGATTCGGTTCCAGGGTTTTGCGGATATCAGGAATGTGCCGGGTGGCGAGCTTGTCGAACAGTTGGCAAGCAGTTATAGTAGGGTAGGAATGGACGATACCATTGTGGTGACGCGAAGCAACAAACGTGCCAACATCTATAACCAGGGCATTCGCAATATGGTACTGGACCGTGAGGATGAACTATGTAGCGGTGACCAGATAATGATAGTCAAGAACAACTATAGCCTGACCCCCAACCCCGATTCGAAGGGCGCGGGGAGTGGTACGCCGCCTATGACTTTTATTGCCAATGGCGACAGGGCTGTGGTACGACGGGTGCGCCATGTGCACGAACAGCACGGTTTCCGCTTCGCCGACGTTACGATGACCTTCCCCGACTACGACGATTACGAGCTGACGGCTACCGTGTTGTTGGACACGCTGACATCGGAAGCACCCGCCCTGACGCGTGAACAGCAGGACCAGTTATATAATAAGGTAATGGCGGACTATGCCGACATTCCGCAGAAACAGGAACGCTTCAAGAAGGTCAGGGAAGACAAATACTTTAATGCCCTGCAGGTGAAGTTTGCCTACGCAGCCACCTGCCATAAGGCGCAGGGTGGACAGTGGGCGCATGTGTATGTAGATCAGGGCTACATGACGGACGACATGCTGACGCCCGACTACCTGCATTGGCTCTATACGGCCTTCACACGTGCTACCGAACAACTCTATTTGGTCAATTGGCCCAAAACACAGATAAGTGAAGAGTGAAGAATGAAGAGTGAAGAATCGGCTTCGCCGGTAAAAATTGAAGAATGATTTATTTGAATGACGATATAGAACACTTTGACTGGGAGGCTGCGCTGCCACTGTTGAGTGAACAGCGACGTGAACAGTGCCTGAAGTTCAAACACGAACTGGGGCGCAAAACTTGTGCAGCAGCCTATCTGCTGTTGTGCGAGGGACTGCGCAAAGAATATGGTATCGAGCAGCCGCCCGTGTTCGAATATGGTGAGCATGGTAAGCCCGCCATCATGGGCCATCCGGAGATATGCTTCAATATGAGCCATTGTCGGGAGGCGGCCATCTGTGTGCTGAGCGACAAACCTGTCGGTGTGGACATTGAGAGCATTCGTCGCTATTCGGACAGCTTGGCCCGCTACACGATGAGTGAGGCAGAAATGGAAAGGATAGAACACGCCGAACGGCCCGATGTGGAGTTCATCCGGCTGTGGACGCTGAAAGAAGCCGTACTGAAACACTCGGGCGAGGGCATCAGAAACGACTTAAAGCATGTCTTAAATGTTTTAAAAGATGCTAAAACCGTTATAAATGAAAAAAAAGGCTATATTTTTAGCGTTGTTTCATGATTTTTTATTAACTTTGTAGCGGAATAATAAATCCTAAAACGTAATAACATTATGAGACTGGACGGAAGAAGAGAAAGTTCGAATGTAGAAGACCGCCGCGGAATGAGCGGTGGCAAGAAGGCCGGGCTGGGTATTGGCGGTATTATTATTGCCATGGCGATTGCCTACTTTACAGGTGGTAATCCGCTGGAGGCTGGCATGCAGGCAGCCCAGCAGTCAATGGGACAGAACACGGAAGTGAGTGAAGGGCAACAGCGCGAATTCACCGAAGAAGAACAAGCCTTGGCAAAATTCTCAACACAGATTCTGGCAGGAACAGAAGACGTATGGACAAAAATCTTTAAGGAACAGGGGGCTACCTATCAGGTGCCGACGATGGTGCTGTACACCGATGGGACGGCAACGGCCTGCGGACAAGGCTCTGCTGCTATGGGGCCCTTCTACTGCTCAGGCGACCAAAAACTGTATATCGACCTCTCGTTCTTTACGACAATGAAGAAACAATTGGGTGCTGACGGCGATTTTGCCTATGCATACGTGATAGCTCACGAGGTAGGACACCATGTGGAGTATCTGACGGGTACACTGCAGAAGGTGCATGAGCAAATGGCCCGTCTGTCGCAGGCTGAGGCTAACAAGTTGTCGGTCCGACTGGAACTGCTGGCAGACTTCTATGCCGGCGTATGGGCGCACCACGACAATAAGATGTTCCGTTCGCTGGAAGACGGCGATATCGAGGAGGCCATCAACTGTGCCGAAGTGATAGGCGACGACTATCTGCAGAAGAAGGCACGTGGCTATGCCGTTCCGGAATCGTTCAATCACGGTACGTCGAAACAGCGTATGAAGTGGTTCAAACTGGGACTGGAAACGGGCGACATCTCGAAGGGAACGACCTTCCAGTGCTCTGATGCAGAGTTGTAAACCTTTCGTTTAATTGCAAACTTTAAGAAAAACTATGATACACAATGAGCTGAAGACCCAAGTGGTGGGTATCAATGTCAATGTACACGATACAACGTGTGCCGTTGTGGATGTTCGTGGTAATATCCTTGGGCAGTGCAGTTTCGTGACCAGCGACTATCCGTTTATAAGCGATTACGTCGCAGTGCTTACTGAGCATATCATGCAGCTGGCAGAAGCTAACGGCGGCTATGAGAGCATTCGTTCGGTGGGAATCAGTATTCCTAGTGGTAATTTCAAGACTGGATGCATCGAAAATTCACCCAGTCTGCCGTGGAAGGGCGTCATACCCTTGGCTGCCATGCTGCGCGACCAGTTGGGAATTGCTGTTGCGTTGGCTAATAATGCCCACGTGATAGCACTGGGTGAACAGGCTTTCGGTGCCGCCCATGGTATGCGCGACTTCGTGGTCATATCGCTGGGTAGCGGCTTGGGCAGTTGTATCTATTGTAATGGTGTTCCCCATCTTGGCGCCAACGGTTTTGCAGGCGAGATAGGCCACTCATGTATTGTACCTAACGGACGCGTGTGCGGCTGTGGCAAACAAGGTTGTCTGGAAGCATATACGGCTGCCTCGGGTGTTGTGCAGACCGCCAAGGAGCTGATGGAAGAATCGTCAGAACCCAGCTTGATGAGACAAGTAGAGCAGTTGACGCCAGCCATTATCACCGAGTTGTGCGAGCGGGGCGACGCCTTGGCCATCGAAACCTACCGTCGTGTAGGCTATATTCTGGGAATGGGCTTGGCCAACTATGCCTCGGTAGTCAATCCAGAAGCATTCGTCTTTACCGGCAGGGTTCCGAAGGCTGGCCACTGGTTGCTGGAGCCTGCCAGCGAATCGTTCGAGAAGCATGTGTTCCATAACCTTCAAGGCAAGGTGAAACTGATACCCTCGACGATTGACGACGAAGTACGCAACTTGTTGGGTGCCAGTGTACTGGCTTGGGAGGTAAAGGAATACTCGCTGTTTAAGTGAATAGTGAGAAGTGAAAAGTGAATAGCGAAAAACAATCATACTATGAGTAATACCGTAAAGAACAGAGTAATAGGTGTTGACATACGCGTGGATCATACTACAATAGCTGTTGTTGACCAGCGTGGCAATATTTTGGGTACCGACAGTTTTTTAACGACAGACTATCCTGACGTGAACAATTTCCTGACTATGCTCAGCGAACGTATCGTGACGACTGCAGAAGCTAATGGCGGATTTGAGAATATCCGTTCGGTAGGTATCAGTGCACCCAGCTCTAACTGTCTGACTGGGTGTATAGAGAATGCCGCCAATATGCCTTGGAAGGGCGTGATACCTCTGGCCGCTATGTTGCGCGACAGAATCGGGCTGGCTGTGGCAGTGGGCAACGATGCTCACATTACGGCATTAGGCGAGCATGTGTATGGTGCAGCTCACGGCATGCAGAACTTTGTCGTTGTGTCATTCGGACATGGCGGCTTAGGCAGTTGTATCTATAGCAACGGACTGCCATATCTGGGCACCGGCGGTTCGGCTGGCGAGATGGGACATACCTGTGTGGAGGCTGGTGGACGCCTGTGTGGCTGCGGACGCCAGGGGTGTCTGGAGACTTATGTGACTGATCGCGGAATGGTTCAGACGGCTAAGGAACTGATGCAAGAAAGTACAAAGCCCAGTTTGATGCGTTCGTTACAGGAGGTAACATCCATTGCTATTGCCCAGTGTTGTGAGCAGGGTGACGAACTGGCAATGGAGGTGTTCCGTAAAACGGGTGATTATCTGGGCCTTGGCTTGGCTAATATTGCTTCTATTCTGGACCCGGAAGCTATTATTTTGGCAGATTTGCCTGATGAGGTGTTCCGCAATCTGATAGAACCTACGAAGGAAGCCTTCGACAGATATGTGTTCCGTAATATTAAGGATAAAGTGAGACTGGTGCTTGCTGGCTTGAATAACAATGAGCGTGACGTCTTGGGCGCCGCAGCTTTGGCATGGACAGTACAGGAGTACTCGCTGTTTAAGTGATGAATGAAGACTTAAAAATGAATAATACCAACTAACTATGGAAGTGACAAATGTGAAAAACAGAGTGGTGGGCATCGACATTGGCGTTGCCATCACGAATTATGCAGTGGTTGACTTGCGTGGTGAAATCATAGCCCATGAAAGTTTTAGTACGCTTGATTATCCCAATGTAGAGAGTTATCTGGCTGTGTTGTGTGAGAGGGTACTGAATTTGGTTGAGGCGAATGGTGGCTACGAGGCTATGCGCTCTGTAGGTGTGTGCTGTCCCAGTAGTAACTATCTGACAGGCTGTATTGAGAATGCCCCCAACCTGCAATGGAAAGGCATTATTCCGCTGGCAGCCATGATGCGCGACCGTCTGGGTCTGGCTGTGGCATTAGGCAATAATCCGCAATGTGTGGCGTTAGGAGAACAGGCCTTTGGTTCGGCTCATGGCATGAAGGACTTTGTAGTCATCACGTTAGGCTATGGTTTGGGTAGCTGTCTCTTCTCAAATGGTAGGATGCACTTGGGAACTAAAGGCTTTGCCGGTGAGGTCGGTCATACCTGTGTGGAACCTAACGGACGTCAGTGTGCCTGTGGCAATATCGGTTGTCTGGAAGCATATTGTGCCCATAAGGGTATCATTCTGACTGCCCAAGAACTATTGGCAGAGAGTCAGGAACCTAGTAAGATGAGACAAGTGGAGAAGTTGAATCCAAAGCTGATTGCTGAATTCTGTGAGATGGGCGATGCACTGGCCATCGAGACCTACCGCCGTACAGGTGACATCTTAGGTCGTGGACTAGCCAACTATGCCTCTATCACCAATCCAGAAGCTATCATCCTGACAGGTGGTATCCCGCATGCTGGCAAGTGGTTGTTGGAGCCCACGGAACAGTCGTTCGAAAAGCATGTGTTCCATAACATCAAGGGACAAACCAAAATACTCGTAACCAACCTGAAGGACTCAGAGCGCGAAGTGCTGGGTGCTTCAGTATTGGCATGGATGGTAAAGGAGTACTCTTTATTTATATAGTACCCGTACCTTAATATATTTATATTAATATTTAAAGCTACTGCCGCCTACGAACTCACGCATGATGCTCGTGGGCGGTATTTCTTTGTCGCTGACGGGCAAGAAAAAGTGTATGAATTTCAGCAGGCGATGGGCCTCAGAGTACTCAGGACAGTTCTTGGGAACGCTGGAAAGAATAATCTCTGCATGGGTGCGCAATACGGCGAACTCGATATTGAGGGCAGAGTTGAACATGACGTCGGCACTCTCCTGATAAGGGAATATCCACTGGTTCTCAGCCTCCATGACATTCTTCCACTGGGCAATGGTCTGCTGAGCGGTAAAGGCTCCCTTATTGTAGTCGCGTATAATGCGACGCAGCAAGCGGTTGTCGCGAACGGGAATCCAGTTGTGGTCGTCGAGGGAGATACTGGTCAGTGCAGATATATAGATCTTGTATTTCAGTGTGTCAGGAAGCTTTTTTGTCAGCAGCGGATTTAAGGCATGAATACCTTCGATAATCAGTACGGTGTCACTGCCCAGCTTTAACTTCTTGCCATTCCATTCGCGCTTGCCAGTTACGAAGTTATACTCAGGAATTTCCACGCGCTCGCCCTGCATCAGTCGTAGCAGGTGGTCTTCCAATAACGAATATTCTACGGCTTCTATATTGTCGAAGTCATAGTCGCCATTGGGTAACTTGGGCGTGTCCACACGATTCACAAAGTAGTCGTCGGTTGAGAACGAGACGGGACGCAGGCCACAAGCCAACAACTGTACGGACAGACGTTTACAGAACGTGGTCTTGCCTGACGATGAGGGACCTGTGATGAGCACGATGCGTACAGGGTCCTGCTCGCGATGGAAACGGCTTTCAATATCCTCGGCAATCTGCACAATCTTCTTTTCCTGCAGAGCCTCGCTGACCTGAATCAACTCAGAAGCGTGGCCGCGCATAATGGCTTTGTTCACGTCACCAGCATTCGACAGACGCATAATGATGTCCCATTTGGTTTTTTCGGCAAACATCTCGAACGTCTTGGGCTGGTCAACCTTTTCTGCCAGTTGATTGGGGTTGTTCCAGTCGGGCACACGCAGCAGTAATCCCTGCTCGTAACGCTCCAGTCCCCATACCTTCAGATAGCCTGCCGATGGTACGAGTGGACCGTAATAGTAATCGACGGTGTCGCCCAACGTGTAATAGTCGCTATAGATTTGTCCGCTGGTCTCTAAGAGTTTGACTTTATCAGAGAAACCGCGTTCAGCAAACACACGGATAGCCTCTTCGTTGGTAGCTTCCGTGCGACGGAACGGCATGTCGAGATTGATAATCTCCTGCATGCGTTGACTGATAAGTGCTACATCCTCGTCGGTCAGTGGCTCGGCATTCTTTTTCTTGAAGTTACAGTAATAGCCGCGACACAACGAGTGCTCGATGAAGAGTTTCGAACCAGGGAAGACATCCTGAGTGGCTTTATAGAGTACGAAACTGAGCGAACGTACATAGACGCGATGACCTGAACCCTCGCGGGCATCCAGAAATTCGACGTCGCGATTCTGATACAGTCGGAACTTCAAGCCTTGTGAGGCATTGTTGACCTTGGCCGATACTACAGGGTAGGGCAGTTTGATGTCGTCTTGAAACTCCTGATAGACGTCCAACAATGAGCAGCCTTCCGGGAAGCTCTTGGTCACATTGTTGTTCTTACAGCGGATTTGTAGCATATTAGTTTAGAGTTTAAAGTTATAGTTTATCGTTATTGCTTCTTGCTTCAACATTCTCTGTAGAAGTCGAGGGCATCCTTGATTTCTTCTTCCGTAGCGGTTTGGTTGATACGGATGTCGCCAATGCCGCCTAATAACGTGAAGTTGATGCTGTTGCCCTGATTCTTCTTGTCGTGGTGCATCAGTTCTATCAAGTGGGGATAGTCGTCGCAAGTGATGGCCATGCGTCCATAGTTTTCCTTAATGAAAGCTACTGTCTGACGCATCTTATCTTGTGGGAAGTTGGTTTTGACGCAACAGAGATATAGTTCGACAATCATTCCCCAGGCCACCGCATAGCCGTGAAGCACAGGCTTGCGCTCTAAGGCCAGCGACTCAAAAGCGTGTCCTGCGGTATGGCCCAAATTGAGAGCTTTGCGGATGCCTTGCTCAGTTGGGTCTTCAGTGACGATACGCTGCTTCACGGCAACACTCTCGGCAACCATTCTACCTAGTATATCTAGATGTTCTAGATTATCTAGAGATTCTAGATTAAAGTTTAAGAGTTCTGCCCACATCTTCTCGTTGTTGATGAGGCCGTGTTTCAGCATCTCAGCATAGCCCGAGCAGATGTTCTCATGATCCATGGTGCGTAGAAAGGTGGTGTCGAGAATGACCGAACGGGCATTGTTGAAGACGCCAATCTCGTTCTTCAGTCCTCCGAAGTTGATGCCCGTCTTGCCACCTACCGATGCATCGACCATCGAGAGCAGGGTAGTGGGTATATTTATATAAGGTATGCCGCGCTTGAAGGTAGAGGCTGCAAAACCGCCCAAGTCCGTTACCATGCCACCGCCCAGGTTTACCATCAACGAGTGGCGGGTGGCGCCCATGCGTTGCAGTTCGCTCCACACATGGCTCAGCGATTCCAGCGTTTTGTGGGTGTCGGTAGCAGGGATGGTAATAAGCTGCGCACCTCTCATACACTCGAAATCACTGATTACAGGCAGACACAAACGCTCGGTAGTCTCGTCACACAGCACAAACAAAAGGTCGTGCTTGACCTCATCAATAGCCTGTGTCAGGCTCTGGCAGAGGTCTTTGGATATGATAATTTTTTGTTTTTCCATATTTTTGGTGCAAATTTACAATTATTTTTTAAACTTTCCTATTCTTTTAGCGTCAAAAAACCATAAATACATAAACATTGCTTAATTCATGAGACGTATTTTATTACTCATTGTGTCAGTTTTGACTGCATTGACAAGTATGGCCCAGCTCCATGTTACGGGTAAAGTGATTGAGAGTGACTCACAGGAGCCTGTCGCTCAAACCACGGTAAAATTGTTGAAGACTGACAGTACTTTGGCAGCAGGTGTGCTGACCAAACTTGACGGTAGTTTTAGTGTAAAGGCTCCAAGTGCAGGAACTTATATCGTACAGGTGACGTGTGTGGGCTTCAAGGCTTACACCAAGCGTGTCAGCGCACAGGCCGATAAGGATGTGAAGCTGGGCACCATTTCCCTGCAGCCCGATGCTATCATGCTGAAGGGTGCTACCGTTACAGGACATGCAGCTAAGGTAACGCTGAAGGCAGACACCTTCGTCTATAACGCTGCTGCCTTCCGTACCCCAGAAGGTTCGGTGGTCGAGGAACTGGTTAAGCGACTTCCTGGTGCTGAGGTCGGCGACGACGGTAGTATCAAGATCAATGGTAAGGAAGTGAAGAAAATCCTCGTTGATGGTAAGGAGTTTATGACTGGTGATACGAAGACGGCCATGAAGAACCTGCCTACGAACATTATCGACCGTATCAAGGCCTACGACCAGCAGAGTGATTTGGCCCGTATCAGTGGTATTGAGGACGGCGAAGAGCAGACTGTGCTTGACTTCGGTATTAAGCCAGGTATGAACAGAGGCTTCATGACTAACAATGATGTTGGTGTCGGTACACGTAGCAGATATTCTGGTCGTACGTTCAATGGCCTGATGAAGCAGGATATGACTATGATGATGATGGCCAGTGCAAATAACGTTAACGACATGGGCTTTGGCGGCGGTGGTGGCCGTTTCGGCATGGGTCGTCAGGGACTGACCGCTACGAAAATGGTCGGCGTGAACATGAACTACGAGAAGACTGGTAAACTGACCCTCGATGGTAGTGTTCGCTGGAACCATAACGATGGTGATGCTTTCTCAAAGGGCAACTCTGAGACATTCTTCAGTTCTTCAGTCTCGCAGTTTGGTAATAGCAAGAACCAGAATTATTCTCGTTCGAATGCTTGGGATGCCCAGATGCGTATGGAATGGACACCTGACTCCATGACGAATATCATGTTCCGTCCCAATTTCCGCTATAACAGCAATGATGGAACTACAGGAAATTTGAGCGCCTCATTCTCTGACAATCCTTATGAGATTAATCTTCCTTCAATAGGTCTTGTTACTGACCCACTGGCTCAGATTGATTTGATAAAACAGCTTAGTCCGAGTCTGATCAAGAACTATCAGAGACAGAACAGCATCAGCTACAGCGATACAAAGAATGTAGGCGGTATGTTGCAGATTAACAGAAAGCTGAACAGTACAGGTCGTAACCTTACCTTGGTATTCAACGGTAGCTATAGTAAGGGCGACAGCAAGTCACTCTCGAACAATATTGTAGATTTGATAGCTTCTGACTCCAGTTATCAGACCAACCGTTGGAACATCACGCCGTCCGAGAACTACAGCTATAGTGCGCGTTTGAGCTATAGCGAGCCAATCTGGCGTCGTACCTACCTGCAGTTCAGCTATACTTACGGTTACAGCTATCAGAAGAGCGACCGCGAGACCTTTAATATGTTAGGTGCTGATTTCAGCGATTTGTCTCCTTCGTATCGTGGCTGGGACAGCTATCTGGATCGTGCCACACTTGAGAAGGACGATACACAGAGCCGTTTCTCAGAATATAAGAACTATACGCATACGGCAGATGTGACGCTGCGTCTTATCCGTAACTCTTATCAGTTCAATATAGGTTTCCAGGTTGTTCCTCAGAAGTCACACTATATTCAGGACTACACGCAGAAGGTTCAGGGACAGACCGTGCGTCTGAGAGCTGATACAACCCGTACTGTGACGAACTTTTCGCCAACACTTGACTTCCGTTGGAGAAAGTCTCAGACCAGCCAGTTGCGTTTCAACTATCGTGCTAACACCCGTCAGCCGTCTATCAGCGACCTGTTGGATATCTACGATGACAGCAACCCATTGGCTATCCGCAGGGGTAATCCTGGCTTGAAGCCTTCGTTCACTCAGAACTTCCGTTTGAACTATAACGACTATTTCCAGAAGCATCAGCAGTCTATCGGTGCCTTCCTGAACTTCTCGATGACTGACAACTCGGTTAGCAGCAAGACTACCTTGATTGATCCTACAACAGGCCAGACTGAGACAAAGCCTGAGAATATCAATGGTAACTGGAACAGCAGCCTTTTCTTGATGTTTAGTTCAGCTCTTGACTCAGCTGCTTATTTCAACCTGAATACAACGACGAACCTCAGCTATAATCATAATGTAGGTTACGTTCAGGTTGCTGGCGATTTGGAATCTCAGAAGAGTGTTACCACAGCCATGGGTGTTGGTGAGCGCTTGGCACTTAGCTATCGTAACGACTGGTTGGAGGTTGAACTGAATGGTTCGTTGAACTATCAGAGAAACCGTAGCGAGTTGCAGACTAACAATAATCTCGACACTTGGCAGTTTACCTATGGCGGTATGCTCGGTATCACGTGTCCGTGGGGCACAGCCCTGTCAACGAATATGGGTATGCAGAGCCGTCGTGGTTATGCCGATGCATCAATGAATACCAACGAGTTGATATGGAATGCACAGCTGTCGCAGTCGTTCCTGCGTGGCAATGCCCTTACCGTTTCTCTCCAGTTCTACGACATCCTGCACCAGCAGTCTACTGTTAGCAGCATGCTCAGTGCTATGCAGCGTAGCGATACGGAGTACAACGCTATCACCAACTACGCTATGCTACACGTCATCTATCGTATGAACATCTTCGGAGGTGGTCAGAATGGCTTCTTCGGTGGCCGTGGTGGCCGTGGTGGCCGTGGCCAAGGCATGGGTCCTGGTGGTATGCCCGGTGGTGGTCGTGGTGGCCGTGGCGGCGGTGGCTTCGGCGGTGGCTTCGGCGGCGGTGGCTTCGGTGGTGGCCGTCCTATGAGGTAAGAATCATAAAATGATCATAATCTAAACTAGATCATAATCGGATAATCATCCAAAGAAAGGGTGCTCAAATCAATGAGCACCCTTTTACTTTATTGATAACAATTGTTTTTGTTTTATTTGTCTTCCTTGCGGTCGTCTATGTTGTCGCCCTCAGTGGGAGCCATCTCCTCCTCGAAGTCAGTAATGCCGGCAGCAACGAGGATGTCGTACCACTGGATAAGCTTCTTGATATGGCTGTTTTGTACGCGCTCCTGATCCCAGTCGGGCAGCACTTTAGTAAAGTAGTCGTGTAACTCCTTAGGAGAAGCCTTGCGGAAGTCGACGCTCGATTTCTTGCCACCTTCCAAATCGCGCATAGAGGCCAGTACCTTCATCAGAGGAATATCCTCGGTTTCGGTAAACATGGCGATGTCGGCCAGTGAGGTGATACGGTCGGTGCCAAAAGCGGGGATACGCTTGTGGGTGTCGTCCAGTGCCTCGACAATGAGGCTGTTCTTGGCACGTGATACTAATTTGTAAAGTCCCGGTTTGCCCGAGATAGCTAAAATGGTTTGTTTCATTGTTTTTCCTTTTTAATATTTCGTTATTTCGAGTTTTTTTAATAATTCTTCGATTTGACGGTCTATATCTGCCTGCCCGTCATTGACGATTTCGTAGTCGGCATGTGCCTTGACTTCGTCCTGCGACCACTGACACGAAATCCATTGCATAGCTTTTTCGCGGGTAATGCCATCGCGCTGCATGACGCGCTGGATGCGGACTTCCAAAGGAGCCGTGACTACTACAGCCTTGTCCACCAGTTGGCATGCACCTGACTCAAACAGGATGGCGCTCTCCATCCATTGCATACCACTGGTTTCGAAGTCATGGAACACGGCGGGATGGATAATGGCGTTCATGGCCTGCTGGTTGGCATCGCTGGCTAACAGGAATCGGCTCATGGCTGCTTTGTCGAGCGAACCTACCAGACCGATAATCTGTTGCTGGAGGTCTGGGGATGTGCGAATGAGACGCTTGGCTGCTGCATCGCAGTCATAAACCATAATGCCATGCTGTTGCAGTCGCTTGCATACGTAGCTCTTTCCCGAGCCTATACCACCCGTAATCCCAATCTTCATTTTAGTCTTCTTCTATGAGATAGTCCACCTGTTTGGTATCTAACGTGGCACGGCTGATGCCATGTGGTACGCTTTGCAGGTAGAGATTACATTTCTCGGAGGGATTCTGGACTATTTCGCGATAGTCGGCAACAATAATGAAGTCTTCAGGACGCAGATATTTAATCTGACTGGCACCAGCCACGAAGTGTACTTTCATTTTGGCAGGGAACGTGCGCAACACTTTGCCTTCGGGCAGATTCAGACATTGGATGGGTACACCGTCAATGTGTTCCTCTGTCAATACGTCCGTGAAGAACTCAATGTGTATACGTTCTGGCACGACCTTGACATCGTGGGCATGACTGAGTCGGCAACTGACAGCCAGCGTATCTCTGAATCCGGCATAGTTAAGCGGTTCGGTATATACGGCACGGATGCTGTCTAACTTATCAGGTGAAGCATATACGTCCACGCTGTCAGGCATGTAGTTGACCTGCGAGATGAAGTAGAGCTGTTCGGGGATGACGCGTCCCGTCCAACGGATAGGTACACGCTTACGTTCCCCATTGTTATAGAAAAACTCCAGACGGTCTGGTTTGACGGCAGTGACTGTGGTCGAAATCTCCAATTGCTGCTCCAGCAGACGTTTGATGTCAGAGGCCGATACAATGCCACCACCGTTACCTCGGTCGTAGTTTTTGTAATTCAGGTTAATCGTAGGCAGGCGATGACCGTACAGGTAAGCCACAATCATCCACCCCTTATCGCGAAGCGTAGCCCGCACGGTATCGACAGCTGGTGAGGTTAGCACTACGTTCTTGGGAATACCCACCACCTCTACAGGCACTTTTACTTCGCGTTCGTAGGTCTCGTTTAGCGTTATCGTGAGCCAAAAGATGCCCGAGAGCAGCAAAAAGAACAAAAATGTCAGGAACTGCTTGTTCACATTACTGAACAAGAAGTCCCTGATAGTCTTATATAGGCTCTTGAAACTCAAAGTGTCTTACTTCTTACCTCTTGTTTCTTACTTCTTACCTTTTATTTTTGAACAGGCGTACTGGCAGTATCTTTATAGACGTAGCCCTTGTCAACCTTGATGACGACACCGTCGGCAATCTTGACCTCGACGATACCTGTAGCTAGGTCAATCTTTTTCACGGTGCCATAGATGCCACCACCTGTGACAACCTGTGTGCCTTCCTGCAGCGAGTTCTGGAAATTCTGAATCTCCTTCTGACGCTTCTGCTGGGGTTTAATCATAAAGAAATACATGATGGCAAAAATGGCTACCATCATAATCAGGAAACTGGTCATGCCGCCACCGCCTTGACCGGCCTGTGCGGCTAAAAAAAACTGTGTCATACTTTAAATTAAATCTTATTTTTATGTTTATTGTTTAACGTTTATTCTTTAATGTTTAATCTTTAATGTTTATTCTTTAACGTTTAATCTTTAACGTTATTCTTCTTCTCGATGTGTTTCAGCAACTGTCCGCTCCTTACCAGATGGTGGGCAATGGCATCAAGCATTCCGTTGATGTAGCCTGCACTGCGTGGGGTAGAGTAGAGCTTGGCCATCTCCACATACTCGTTGATGGTTACATTGATGGGAATCGATGGGAATGTCATCATCTCGGCAATGGCAATTTGCATGATGATGATGTCCATATAGGCCAGACGGTCGAAGTCCCAGTTGCGTGAAGCCTCACTCATGTAACGCTGATACTGGTCAGCGTTCATGATGGTGGCACGGAACAGTTTGCGGGCATATTCCTTGTCCTCTTCCGAGTCGTATTCGGGCAACAGTTCCTGGTGGCTCTGATTTTTCTCATCAAAGCGCTTGATGGTCTTTATCACAAAGGTGTCCACCACATCCTTGTCATCGTTCCAGTAGAGGCTCTGCTCTTCAAGCAGGGCATCCAGGTCGGCATTGTTCTGGATGAGGGTGCGATACAGCTTGCGCCATAACTCGCGGTCGGCATCATAGCTGTCGTCACTGCTGGTCATATAGTCTTTGTAAATTTGGCTTTCTGTAATCTGGGTATAGATTTTCTTCAGGAATTCAGGCTGCTCCTGATCCCAGTTCTTCTTCTGACTTTCCAAAAATTCGTTTAGCATGTGGTTTCCCTCCAACTGCAATGCAAAGCGGTTGTAGGCAAACTTCTGTGAAGGCATCTCTGTTCCTTCACGCTGGGCACGTGCCTGAGCCACCTCCAAATGACGGCGCGACTCGTGGGTAATGCCCACAATAAGTGCTAACAGGTAATTGTAGAGATCGTAGGCTTTTGAAAGACTGAACAAAAGTTCCTTTTCAGCCGTGTCAATGTTCTTACTGCCGTTCTGATAGTACGCATAGGTTAACTGTACTGTTTTGATCCTAATGAGTTCTCTGTTGATCATAATTCTTTTTCTAATCTTAAATAGCTCTTTTTGATACTCTTATCAGCTGCAAAGGTAAGTATTTATACGCAAAAAACCAAAAAAAAAGATAAAATAGTGGGCGCAGATGCATTTTTTTCACTTTTCACTTTTCTCTTTTCACTTTTTTTTGTACCTTTGCAGCCGCTTTTCGCATCGTGTGATGGTGGATTAAGCAAAAATACTTAATTTTAGAGTAACACATTTATTAATTATGAAAGAGATTAACGTAAACGGTCAGAAGCGCACCGACACAGGCAAGAAGGCCTCTAAGTTGCTTCGTAAGGAGGGTATGGTACCCTGTAATCTGTATGGTGAAAAGAAGGGTGAGAACGGTCTGCCCGAGGCATTTGCTTTTGCTGCTTCTGCTGCTGAGCTCCGCAAGGCTGTCTACACTCCACACGTATATGTAGTGAACCTGAACATCGAAGGTAAGGAACACAAGGCTATCATCAAGGAGCTGCAGTTCCACCCCACAACTGATGCTCTGCTGCACGCTGACTTCTTCGAGATCAACGAGACCAAGGCTATCACTGTTGGTATCCCCGTGAACCTCACTGGTCACGCTCAGGGTGTTCGTGATGGTGGTCGTCTGAGTCAGTCTATCCGTCTCATCAACGTAACTGCTCCCTACAAGCAGATTCCTGAGAAGCTTGACATCGATGTTACTGATCTGCAGCTGGGTAAGGCCATCAAGGTTGGCTCACTGAGCTTCGAGGGTCTTGAGATTGCTACTTCTAAGGAGGTTATCGTTTGCTCTGTTAAGGCTACTCGTGCATCACGTTCTGCTGCTGCTGAGGCTGCCGCTGAGTAATTATGGACAAGTACTTAATTGTTGGTTTGGGCAATCCTGGCGACGAGTACGCCGAGACCCGCCACAATACAGGATTTATGGTGTTGGACGCTTTTGCTAAGGCGTCCAATATCGTTTTTGAGGATAAGCGCTACGGTTTCGTGGCTGAGACCTCATTGAAGGGTAGAAAGGTGTTCTTGCTCAAGCCTACCACGTACATGAACCTAAGTGGTAATGCTGTGCGCTATTGGCTGAACAAGGAGAATATTGACCAGAGTCGTCTGCTGGTAGTCAGCGACGATGTGGCCATTCCCGTTGGTCAGTTCCGTCTGAAGGCCAATGGCTCTAACGGTGGCCATAATGGTTTGGGGCATATCCAGCAGCTCATTGGTCAGCAGTATGCCCGTCTGCGCATGGGTATCGGCAACGATTATCCTGTGGGCTCACAGATTGACCATGTGCTCGGACGTTTTGCCTCTGAGGAATTAGAGGCATTGCAGCCCGCCATCAACTTGGGTGTCGATATCATCAAGAGTTTTGTTTTGGCAGGTATCGATATTACCATGAATCAGTACAATAAATTGGGTAAAGGCAAATGAACGAAGCCCGCATCGATAAATGGCTATGGGCAGCGCGTATCTTCAAGACGCGCTCGATAGCGGTTGACGCGATTAAGAATGGTCGTGTCACTATACAGGGTGTCAACGTCAAGCCCTCACGTATGGTAAAGGAAGGCGAGGTGGTCAACGTCCGCAAACCACCCGTTACCTATTCGTTCAAGATTCTGAAGACCATCGAGCAGAGGGTAGGGGCCAAATTGTTGCCCGAGATTTACGAGAATGTTACGCCCCCCGATCAGTACGAGTTGCTGGAAATGAATCGCATCAGCGGTTTTGTGGACCGTCAGCGAGGTACGGGACGCCCCACCAAGAAGGAGCGCCGCGCCCTCGACGAGTTCCTATTTGATGTTGACAGTGATTCGTTTTAAGTCCTTGTCAGCACTCGACGAACCCAACATGATTTCATATTTGCCTGGCACTACACGCATGGTGTTAGTCTTGGCATCCCAACCTTCAAAGCGTTCGTGAGGGAAGTCGATAGACATCATTCTTGCCTCGCCAGCTTTCAGCGTTACGCGCTGGTAGGCACGCAGCGTCTTCAGCGGACCTTCTTTGTCTGCAGTATTACGCACATATACCTGCACCACCTCCGTGCCGTCCATAGTACCCGTGTTCTTGATAGTGAACTGCACCTTATTATTTTTATATACGGGTTTGCTGATGTCGAAGGTCGTATAGCTCAGTCCGTAACCAAAGGGGAACAATGCCTCGCCCTTGAAGTAGCGGTAGGTACGGTTCTTCATCGTGTAGTCGAGGAAGTCTGGCAGGTCGCTCACGCTCTTGTAGAATGTCATGGGCAACTTTCCGCTGGGGTTCACCTTGCCCATGATGACTTCGGCAATGGCCTGACCGCCACGCTCACCGCCATACCAGCCCTGGATGATGGCATCGCACGTCTCCAGTTCTGGCACCATAGCCATTGCACCGCCTGAACAGTTGACGAATACCACCTTCTTACCCGCTTCATGCAGCATGCGCAGCATGTCGCGCTGAACCTGTGGCAGTTCGATGTCAGTACGGTCGCCACCCTTGAAGCCAGGGTCGCTGACTTTCATCTCCTCACCCTCTACACGGGGCGAGATTCCACCTACAAAGACAACGGTTTCAGCCTGTCCAATCTGGGCTAACAACTGCTGACGAGTGGGGTTCTGCTTCTTGCAGACATCAAACTGCATGGCAGCCATACCGCCTTCCTGTACATAGTCTATCTGGATGCGATAGCTTTCGCCTTTCTTGACGTTCAGCGTGGGCTGGGCTTCCTGAATGCGTTGGCGCACCTTCCAGATGTCCACCAGTGTGTCGCCGTTCACAATGACGCGAACCTTGTCGTCAGCCCCCACTTTCAGTATGAGCGCCTCGTCTTCTGTCGGAATCAGCGTGCCCAGATAGCGGCCCGAGAAGTTTTCGAGGTTGACGCCAGGTGCAAACACGGTATTGCCGCCATTGCTCAGATTGATGGGCTCGGTAATGACAACACTTGTCACAGGGTCCCCCTTCATTTCCGTATTGTTCCAATAATAGGCTCTGATGCCTTTGCCGCCCTCTGGTGTCTGCATCTTGTCGAAACGACTTTCTAATACCTCGTTGCGCGTCAGTGCACACCCCTGGATGTAGGGCACGTTGCCCAACTGCTGGCGCAGTCCTTCCAGCACGGTGACGGTTTGGGTGGCATAACCGCTATAGTTGCCCCACTGCATAATGCTGTCGTTGGCATTCGGGCCCATCACGATGATGTTCCCCTTCCCTTTTGTGGGGGACAGGGGCAGGCACCCGTTGTTCTTCAGCAGCACCACACCCTCGCGGGCCATCTGCAGTGCCAGTTGCTTGTGCTCCTTCGAGGCAATGACCGACGAGGGAATCTTAGTCCACTCTACCAGTTCGTCCTTATCGAAGTCACCCAGTTCGAAGCGGGCCGTCAGCAGGCGTCTCAGACTGGTGTTGATTTGGGCCTCCGATATATCGCCGCGTTTGACGGCGGCAGGCAGATTCTTGTATTCCGAACCGCACTCCAGGTCGGTACCGCTCATCACGGCTTTGGCAGAAGCGGCCAGGCCGTCCTTCGACACATTATGCCAACGGGGCAGAAAGTCGCGAATGGCACCGCAGTCGCTTGTGATGAGTCCCTTGAAGCCCCAGTCGTCGCGCAGTATATGCTGCTCGTAGCGGGCATTGCCACAGCAGGGATCACCGTCGATGCGCTGGTAGGCGCACATCACCTCTGCTACGTTGCCCTTCTGTACCAGTGCCTTGAAGGCAGGCAGGTAGGTTTCCCACAGGTCGCGTTCAGGCAGCTGCTGGATGTCGAACGTGTGGCGGTTCCACTCCGGACCGCTATGTACGGCAAAGTGCTTGGCGCAGGCCAGGAGCTTTTTATACTTGTACTGACTGGGTTCGCCGGTCAGGCTCTGTCCCTGCAGTCCGTTCACCACGGCCAGTCCCATACGTTCTGTCAGGTATGGATCCTCGCCGTAGGTCTCCTGTCCGCGTCCCCATCGTGGGTCACGGAAGATGTTGATGTTCGGTGTCCAGAACGACAAGCCCTGATAGCGCTGTACGCGTCCCGACTTCTTGGCCAGCTGGTTCTTGGCACGCGCCTCGTCGCTGACAGCCGTGAAGATGTTGTACACCAGTTCGTCGTCCCACGAGGCTGCCATCATGGTTGTGATGGGGAATACCGTCACAAATCCGTTACGTCCGATGCCGTGCAGGGCTTCGTTCCACCATTGGAATGCGGGGATGCCTAATCGTGGTATGGCGGGCGATGTATCCATCATCAGCTTCACCTTCTCGTCGAGAGTCAATCTCGACAGCAGGTCGTCGGCACGTTGTTCTGCTGTCAGGCTCGCATTCTGGTACGGCAACGTCTGGGCCATCAATGCAGATGTCGTTAATGCAATGAGTGTAGTTAAGATTAGTTTCTTCATTGTTATTGAATGAGTTTATTTAATGAATACTTTCTTGCCACGTTGTATATATATGCCTTTCGACGGATAGCTTGTTCCTATGCCTTGTAAGTTGTAGAACTTGCTGCCATCAAACGTCACAATTCGTGTCTCGCTGATATCACTGGTTTCGCTCTTTACTTCACCGGTTATGCTGACATTACCAATAGCCAAGGCTTTTCCTGTTCCGAGGCTCATGATGTGAAACGTCAGACTGCTGGTACCGGAAGCAGATGGCACATCATAGATGTCCTTTTCGTATGCTGTGAAATTATTGTTTCGTTCAGGACCTAAGGCCAGTTCAATTTCTTTTTTCCCATTTTCGTTCTTCCAATAGATATCCAACTTACCGCCATTGGTACCACATTTACAAGCATAGAAGGCAACCTTTGTAGGACGAAAATAGAGACCGCTGGCCATGTTTATATTAAATGATACAGCATTGTCGTCATTGGCTGAAGCCTCATTCTGAACTGCCGATGTGAACTTTGTTATGCTTCCAGCGCCAGTTATTGATTGCTTTCCACCATAGCTGATGTTGCTTCCCAGCGTAATGCTGTTGCCACTGATGTGCCTGCTAACGGATTCGTCGTAGGTGGCAGTCTGTCCTGCATTTCCAGTGTCCATTTTCCAGTTGATGGCACCCGTCCCGATAGTAGTCCTACCAGACTCACTGTTGCCACCAGGAACATAGACCTCTTCAATATATCCCATTTGCTCGCCCCCTTCAATTTGTGCTGTGGTGATGTCAGCTACAAGAGAGTTCATATAGATTTCGAGGTTGGTGTAGCCGTCTTTACCTATTGTATTCCCATCGTTGGTATCACTGGCATTCAGCCCGTGTGCAGTCTCCCATTCGTCAGGCATACCGTCACCATCGGTATCTGTAGGTGCTGTGGTGCTGTTGAGTTCAGGCCAAAGGGTAGGAATGACCGACTTGACATCTTCTTGGGAATTGATGAATCCCTTGTCGTTACCACTGCCCGTACAAGTTGCTTCTCCGTTTTGAACATCGCTGATGATCATGTTGTCAAGGGCATCACGGTGTAGCGATGCCCCGACATACTTCAGCACCTTGTCGTAAGCCTGATCTGCCGTATGCGTTGTAACGGCTACAAAGGGAATTGGCTCATTGATGCGCATGGTGTCCTTTGTGGTCTGGGTGTAAGTGCCGTCATTGCCGTTGGCATCCACTTGATTCCACATGCCGTAGGTCCAATTGTCGTTGGTGACATTACTGTGCTTGGTGTTCTTGTTGCCTGTCACATAATATTTGCCCCAGACATGCCACATCACATCCCAACCGTTGGGAGTACCATTATGATTGGTATATTCCGATGTGCGGATGCCAATAGCCGCTATGCGCTGTTGAATGGTTGTATTGCGGTTGTTGGTGGCAGGGCCTGGCTTGTAGTAGTTGTTTACGATATTCACCTTCATGCCTTCACCGCCGTAACAGCCATTGCCTCCCCAGTTGTAGATGACGTTGTTGCGCATGTCCATACGTTCGTCAGTCTGTGTGCCTGGGCGCGGGCCAAGTCGTGGTGTCCGGCTGGTGTGGTGGGCTATCAGGTTGTGGTGGAATGAACTGCCTGCACCTCCCCAGTTGCCACCATAGCCGTGGGCACCCTTGGAGTGTCCACTGTTCACCAGACTCTGCGACGATATACACCACTGAACTGTGAGGTTTCGTCCGCCATATATAGAAAGACATTCGTCGATACTCCAGCTGACAGAGCAATGATCGACAATAATGTTGTTTTCGTCCATCGAACCCAGTCCGTCGCCTTCGTGATAGGCTACCTGACGGTTACCTAATCTGAATCGCATAAATCGGCAGATGACATTTGAACCTAATGTCACCGGATAGTCTGCTATACAGATTCCGTCGCCAGGAGCTGTTTGTCCTGCAATGGTCGTGTTGTTGGCAATTTTCAGCGCTGACTTTAAAAAGATGGTTCCTGATACATCAAAGACGATGGTTCGAGGTCCAGGCTGTGAGTTGGCCCAACGTAGTGAACCGTTACCCGCATCATTTAGATTCGTTACGTGATAAACCTTTCCGCCGCGTCCACCTGTCGTGTAGCGTCCGAATCCCTCAGCACCAGGGAAAGCAATTTGTTTCTCTGTCTGTGCCGTTGCTGCCATGCTCATAAGTATAGCCATGAGCCAGCATGTAGTCCTTTTCTTCAATTTCATTATTATTTTAGTAGTTTGAATTGTTCTAGTTTGCAAAGGTAATGATAATTTCCTATATATTTGTCAATTTATCAGAAAAAAAGACTAAAAAACTATCTTTTTTGCCTTTATTCCCCAAATGTAATCTTGGGTATTAATAGTAACAATTAGTCCGTAGGCTTCGGACGCTCAGTCCGAGCCGTTCGGACTGGCAGTCCGTGGGGACGGACTAAATACCTCTTCGCGTATCCAGGCGGTGACGCTCTTGTGCATGCGCTGCTTGAAGGCGGTGCTGAAGGTGCTGTAGCTGTGGTAGCCGCTCTCCCGGGCCAGCTGCTGAGCGACGATGGGCTCCTGTGCAGCGGCAAGTTCGCGGTAGCGGGCTATGAAGTAACGGATGCGAAGGTCGTGTATGTATGCATAGTAGCTTGTGTCCTGACTGGCGAAATACTGGCTGAGATAGTAGCGGTTTACGCCGATGGCTGCTGAGAGTTGCGACAAGGTTAGGTCTGTCTGCAGGTAGAGCTGCGTGTCCTCGCAGTGCTTCGCCAGCAGTTGGCCGATATGGGAAACCTCGCCCTTGGGGGAGGGGTCGTTGCTGAGGCAAGCGTCCCTTTGGGCCGAGTGAGGGGTGAGGTTGTCGGTGCTCAGGTCTTTCAATGTCTCCACGCGCCACAGCAGGAGGCCCGCCAGCGGGAATCCGATGAGGTGGACGATGGTGTTCATCACGTAGTTGTCGGTGTATTCAAAGCTCGTGATCAGTATCATGAGGGCGATGAGCAGCGTCAGGCTGAGCCACACCTCCTTGTGCTCCAGGTCGGCATAGTTGTCGCGCAGCCACCGCCCATATTGTCTCACGGCCACCACCATATATATAATGAAGGCCACGGCGAGAACCAGCCCATAGACCTTGTTCGGGGTCGTGAGGTCGATGGATGGCAGGGCGATTTGCAGCACTGCGATCACCGCGCAGGGCGTCATGACAACGAAAATGGGCCACAGCGGCCGGCGGCGGTCCTGCAGCATGGCCAGCAGTGTACCGACGAATACGGGGGGCAGTACCATGCAGTCCATAGCAACGAGCAGCCCGTAAATGACCGAGCTGGTATCGTTCGAGTATGTGTAGAACAGTATCCACCAGATGTGAGCCATGGCCATGATGCCGAATAATGCCGCAGCCCAGCAGCGCAGTCGTGCGGGCGGCGTGATGTCGGGTGCGATAGCCTTGCCCCGACACATCAGCAGGTAGAGGAACAACACGACCGCCACCCCTATTCCTGCACCGTGGAGCAGGAAATACAGTATCGACAATGGAGTTATCTGTTCAGGCATATCGTTTTTATTATTGCGGCATTTAGACTGCAAAATTACTACTTTTTCAGTGAAATCGGGCGAGTTTTAAAAAAAAGTTTTGTTTTTCCCCATTTCATCGGCATTTAATCAGCATTTCATCGGCGGTTCATCACTGGTTGCCGATGTTAAAAAATCGTGAATTGAGGTTGGAATTTCGTTAATGAGCGAATCTGCGGGGCGTATCAACTCTCAGCTAATGCAAAAAAGTTACAGCTAATGCAAATTCTTCGCTCGCGGCGATTTTGACCTTGCGTGCTTTGGATTTATTGAGTATCTTTGTGGCAAAATAATAATGTCAATTCAAGGACATCAAGTAAATAATCAATATTAATTTTTTAAACAATTAGAATGAAAAAAATCATGATGGCCGCAGTTGCCTTAATCTGCATGATTATGACAAGTATGGTATTTTCTTCTTGTGGTAGTGATGACGACAACACAGTTGTTAACAAGGATTACACTCTCAAGATGTCTGTGCAGGTGATTGAACAAGGTGAACTTACAAGCACCCAATTGGACTACCTGAACAGGAATTTCAAAGACAAAGAGATAAAAAACAAGTTCATAAGTTTTTTGGATGCCAGGACAGCTACAGACAATAGCGTCAATGAAGCCCTGACAGGTATTGCCACTAATAAGATATATGCTAAAGGCTGTGAATATAAGGTTTATTTTAAACTGTTCGATGCCTCTAACAGTCAGGTTTACCAAAAGACCATCTATGTCATAGAGGATAATATTAAAATAGACAATTAATTAGTTTAGGTAATATCTATTTAATTTATAGAACACCCCTTTATTAATTAAAACAATTAACAACAATGAAAAAAATGATGATGATGCTGGTCATGGCAACTGCTGCCCTGACAGCAAGTGCACAGAACGAAGTTGGTCAGCTGACTTTGCAACCCAAAATCGGTTTGAACCTTGCAAACCTTACCAATGTGGAAGTAATATCCAATAGCTTCACCCATGAAACCGAGAGTGGTAACATGAAGGGAGATTTTGCTTTTGGTGTTGAGGCCGAATATGGAATAACCGAGAAATTCTCTGTTGCTGCCGGTATTCTCTATTCACGTCAGGGTACTGATTTTGGCACATTAAAGATTTATGGTGGTCCTGGCGGCTCAGCAAGCGAAGGTTGGGACAAGAACCAGTACAACCTTGCTTATCTGAATATCCCCGTTGTAGCAAATCTCTACTTTGCTAAGGGTTGGGCTATCAAGGCCGGTATCCAGCCAGGTTTCCTGCTGAGTGCCAAGCATAAGGTTGACGGTATTGGTGCAACTGAGAGCTATGACATTGACTACAAGGATGCCAGCAAGACTTTCGACCTGTCTATTCCCCTCGGTCTCTCTTACGAGTTTAACAACATTGTGATTGATGGCCGCTATAACCTCGGCCTGACCAAGGTTAATAAGAACGGTGATGACAGCAACAAGAATAGTGTCATCCAGATCACTGTCGGCTACAAGTTCGCCCTCTAAAAAGCGCCCGGGGCGCTATACTATTATCCCCCTTATGCCGCCGAGGGTTCGACTCCCTCGGCGGCTACAATCATATAAAACGATAAGATTATGAAGAGAATGAAAAACTATCTAAGTTGTGTACTTGGGCGCCTGTTCCTGCTGGCCTGCCTATTGGCAGTAAGTCTGAATACGAAGGCTGACGGCAGTGCCGACTATTTCAGGAATGCGTCGAACTTCTCGTGGATGGTCTGCGGCGATGCCGAGATTGAGTTTTCCATCCCCGTGTTTATCTGGGACACATCGTCGAACGATGCTGTCACGTGGGGTTACATCTATGTCACGCCTGAGGGTGAGAGCGAGACACAACTGCTGTATTATTACTACGACAGTTCGCGCGAAAAGGACAAGCCAACCACCTTCCAGGCGAAGGCTGACGGCGAATTCAGTGTAACTAACACCACCAGCGGTACTGTCAGCTTTACGCGCAACGATGGAGGCAGGTCGTGGACGCTGAAACGCGATGTTGACGACGATGACCACCAAACGGCGAAGATTCGCTGGAAAGTGCCTTACCAGTGGTGTGGCAAGACGCTTAAATTCCGCGTTAAGTTCCGTTGGGACAGCCGTTATAATGGCGGAGAGTTAGAGTATCAGCTCAGTTCCTATGATTGTCCGAATTCCTCGCAAGCCTCCATCACACTGAGCGATCCCGTGCTGGCTTTCGACAAGTCGAGTGCCGGTTATATCATGATACCCTGGTATGCACAGGTGAAGTCACTGAGCGATACCAAGCTGCGTATGGTGGATGCCGAAACCGATCATGTCTCCATTAGCAAAGTAGAATCCAGTAAGAATCTGTCAGGCTATGTCCACATTCCGATGGACCGACCCTATTCGAGCGTGGTCATGAGCGGTGAGGCAGTTGCCACGAACGGCAAAGTCATTCCCGGCAGGCTGGAATCCAACTCCATAGAAGTCCCCATGCTCCATACGCCTACAGGCATGACGGCAAGTATGAAGCCTGACGGCAAGGTGGTGGTAGGGTGGAGGATTGATTTGCCCAACACCTACGACATCATGGACAACGACCTGTTTGAAGTGCAGCGTAACATGACGGGCAGCACCGACCCCGACGATGCCGCATGGACGACGATTGCCTTGGAGCAGTATGAGCGTACGAAGGGATACTACGAAGTCATCGACTCCTTCATGCTGGACCGCTATGAAGGCAAGCCTGTTACTTATCGCGTGCGCCGTCAGTGCACGTCGGTGTGGGGATGGGTGGATGCCGCCAAATATACGCAGGTGCAGATACCTGCCTATATTGCGCTCTATGGCATCAACAATGCCACGGTTACTCGCAGCAGCATCTGGAACGACGATGAGCACCATGTGGACTTCTCGTTCAACTTGAGCGGTCCGGAATATGATAACGACAACCGTTTCATCATCCGTACTGCTGCCGACTGGGAGCGTTTTGCCGCTATGGTGAAAGGTAGCGGACGGAATAATCTCAATGCCATCCTTGGCGCCGACATCTACCTCGACGAGAGTCAGACCATGGTAGGAACCTCGGACAATCCCTACAGAGGCACCTTCGATGGCAATGGCCACACGCTGACCGTCAATTACAAGAGTACACAAGAATATACGGCTCCCTTCCGCTATGCTCAAAGAGCAAAGTTCAAAAACCTGAGAGTCGCCGGTACGATCAGTTCGAGCGCGAAATTCTGTGGCGGTATAGTAGGTGTAGCAGGCGCCGATTTGTATTCTGAATATGATATTGAGTTCCACAACTGTCAATCTTCTGTTACCCTTGAAAGTTCTGTCGATGGCGATGCCACCAATGGTGGTTTTGTTGCCCACGTGATTAAAAGAGGCTATATATCTTTTGATAATTGCCTTTTTGATGGCAGCTTTACAGGCGACAAATGCCACAGCAATGGTGGTTTCGTTGGTTGGATAGATTATGCAATTAACAACCCAAGTTTTTACAATTGTTACTTCAACCCTGCGCAGATAAGCACCAAGCTGGATAACTGTCGGACCTTTGCCCGCTATAATACGGATAAGATAGAGTTGGATTTAATTAATTGCTACTATTCCGAGCTCTACGACGGCAGTGAGACATCAACCATCGATGGCAAGGAATTCTTTATCATTCGCAACTCTGACGACTGGAAAACCTTCAAAAACAAGGTGGAGGCAAGCAACGGCGATGTCAACGCCATCTTGAATGCCGACATCACCATCACTGAGTCAATAGGCACGGAAGCACACCCCTATTCCGGCTTCTTCAATGGCAATGGTCACACCATCAATTGCAATATCGATGCTTCTGAGAAAGGCTCAGCTGCCCCGTTCGCTTATGCTGGCTCATCGTCGATCTACGATCTCCATATCTCGGGTACTATTCGTGGTGATGATCCGGCAGGTTTGGTGAAGAATGTTCGCACTTCGGGAAACTTCAATGTGATGCATGTCCGCGTATCTGCCGACATTACAGATACTTCCAAAGACTGCAAAGCCTCTGGGTTTATCCAGAATGCAGGACGCTCCAATGCTTACATGTCTAACTGCCTGTTTGACGGTACCATTACAGCCTCCAATTCGAATGACTCCTACGCCGCTCCCTTCATTTGTTATTCCGACATTGGCTCTGTCAATTGGACTATTTACAATTGCTACGAGAATGGTTCCTACTCCAATATAATAAACCTCGCTATGTGCTTCAGAATAATTGAACACCCAATGAGTCCTGCATATAATTACTTAACTCCATATAATTGTGACAACACGAACTATAGCACGCATGACTGGGCGAGTGTGTACAGCGGCAACCGCAATGCCGGTAAATTGTCGAACCAAACGCTGATAGCGAAGTTAGGTGGTAATTGGACTGAGGAAGGCGGCATGGTGGTTCCGAAGATGGAAGCCAAGTCCATTGGTCAGGGTATAATTACATATAAGCTCACCGATGCCGACCTGCTCTCGAAGTTAGGCGACAAGTGGCAGATAGCAGGCAACACCCTTGTACCCCAATTCGAACGTACTGAGGGTAGCATCTACTGTAGCACTGTCTGGGACAAGCGTGCCAAGATGCAGTTGCGCATCAACATGCACGGTGAGAAGGGCGTGGAAAGCAAAATCGTGGACTTGTCAGACAACAAAGAAGCCCTGGAGAAGCATCAGTTCAGGCAGGAGCTGACGCGCAAGTGCGTGGACTACTCCTTCGACCTGATGATTATTCGCGCCAAGTCACCTCTGAAGATTGCGGGCTTTGAGAAGGATACAGCCGTCTATGCTGTCAGCAAGAAAGAGACTGGCGACCTGGCTAACTACCGTTTCCAGAACGGCAACCGCATCACCACGCTCGAAGCCACGAAGAAGCAGAGCAGCGTAGAGCTGAAATGGTCGACGACCGGTGGCGACCACGACTTCTTCCGCATTCTTCGTCGTAACCATACCGACAATTCCAATGCCGCTTGGACCGACACCATCGCCACCAACCTGAATTTGCTGTCCTATGAGGACAAGACTGTGCTCGTGCAGCAGGTGTACGACTACCGCGTAGAGAGCGTCTACCAGTGTGAGGGCACCAACATCGAGAGCATGACCTGTACGGGTGCCTGTGAGACCACAGGTATGATTGAAGGTTACCTGCGACTGGCCGATGGCACAGCTCTTGCAGGAGACACCGTCTATTGTGAGCCTGTGGGAACGATACCTGGAGCCGATGCTTACTATATGACTATATCCGACGCTACGGGTTACTATGTGTTCCGCGGACTGCCCTTCCAGGTTGATGCGAACGGTAACACCAACGGCAACTACCGTGTATGGGTAGCTACGTCGGGCGACCGGGGTTCTTATACCAGTCCCAGCGGACAGGACGTGGGCTTAGTTACCTTCGGACAGAATTCCAACTGGGCGAAGAACTTCAATTTCCACATGGACACCTACTATGTGCTGTCAGGCAATGTCTATTACCGCGACACCTCGATGCCTGTGTCTGGTGCATCGTTCAAGCTGGACGGACAGTTGATTCACGATGCCAGCCAGCATCTCATCACGACCGACACGCAGGGCGCCTTCTCGCTGAGCATACCCAAGGGTAACCACAAAGTGCAGGTGGTGAAGAATGGTCATAAGTTTGCCAACGACGGTTTCTTAGAGAACCATAATGCCACAGATCCAAAGCATCGCTTTGAATACAATTTCAATAAGAATGTAGCAGGCGTGTACTTCTGGGACTCTACCACCGTCATGCTGCGCGGTCGCGTGGTGGGTGGCGACGTGCAGGGCAGCAAGCCCCTGGGCAAGAGCCTGTCGAAGAACAATCTGGGCGACTCTATCAAGATTGTGATGCAGTTGGAGGGCGACAACGTCTCTTACCTCATCCGCAAGCAGGATGACGAGACGGTGAAGAGTGCCTCTTACAAGAATGTCTTCGGTGCTGCCGAAGGGGACACGACACGGGTGGATGTCACCCGCCACATGCTGACCATCCGTCCCGACGCCAAGACGGGTGAATACCAAGTCATGCTTCACCCCGCCAAGTACAAGGTGATAGAAGTGTCTGGCGAAGGCTATGCCACCCTGTTCCAGCAAGGCAAGGTGGGTGAGACCGTCGACCTGTCGTTCAACGTCATGGGCGACACCTGCGAGTACAGCCGCATCTATCATGCCGCGCCTACGGTGGAAGTCACCCAGTATAATCCGGGCGGCGAGAAATACTACGGTGTGAAGAAACTGACGGCCAACGACAATATCGGCAACAAGGCTGAGATGACCATCTGGTACCAGCAGAAGAACAAGGTGGACACCACAAGAGTGGACGATATCTATGCCTTCGGCTATCCTGTCTTCATGGCTGGCTCACCCTACGGATGGATCTTGCAGGCCTGTGAGAAATACTATTGGAACAACAAGATAAACGGCGAGGCGGACATCGTGAACCTCAGTGGCGGTAAGGTCAAGATTCAGAATGCGCTGACCACCGAGTCGAAGACGGCACAATGGGAGTGTGATCTCGACGAGCAGGGCGGTGCGTCTTATATCTTCACGCCCGACAACACCACCTTCACCATGGAGGGTGACCATGCGCTGAAGAGCGTCAGCATCACGCTGGAGTACGACAACTCGTTCTACGACATTAAGCCCTTCAACGGCAAGATTCTGCAAGGCTATGTGATGGCTACCAGAGCCAAGGCACAGGGCCGTAAGGCAGTCGTGGCAGGAACACCCCAACTCTTCGACATCCTGCGCGACCCGCCAGGCGGCGGCAGTTCTGCCTACATTGAGGCCGGCACCAAGCTGAGCTATGGCTACAACTGGGAGTTAGGTGCCACATTGGGATTCTCCCTCACATCGAAGACGGGTAAGGCCATGACCATCTATAATGGTATGGTTGCTGCACCTGAAGGAAGCGGTACCACTGCCGGAACGATAGAAACCAGCAAGGTTGAGAATGGTCTTAACCTTAAACTTCAGACCAACTTCAACATGTCGTGGACCTATAACTACAATATGGACGTCACCGAGCGCATCCAGACATCAAGCGGCAAGAAGTGGATTGGTGGCAAGGCCGACATCTTCATCGGTACGACGGAGAATGTGGTCTTCGAAGACGCCATGGCCGTGCGCGTCATTCCCGAAAGCATGTACCAGATTGTGAAGCAGCATGGCGGCGGTACGTACGAGATGACCGACAAGGACGGCAACACGGCTAAGATTAAGGTGCCCGACGGTACGACCAAGGTGCTTGCCACAGGCACTGACAATAATGGCAAGCCTGTCTATCTGGTGCGCGACGAGGTGATGCAGGTCTATCCAAAGGTGAAGTCGACCTTCATCCATACCCAGCACTACATTGAGAACGAGCTGCTGCCCGACTTGATGAAGATTCGCAACTCGCTGCTGCTGCCCAAGGGCACTGCCGACAGCTATGCCCAGGCGCTTGCCAACCAGCGTGGCTATACGACTTACGTCAGCACGGTGGATGCCAACGATGAGAACTATGGTTTGAAGGGCTCTTACAAACCTTTCTATCCTGAGGGACAGACCCTGAAAAACGACAGCATCAGCGCCCTCAACCAGGAGATGTATGCCTGGATTAGCATGCTGGCCAAGAACGAGCAGGAAAAGCTCAGCGTTCTGGATAGAAATCTGGTGAAGCGCTACGACTTTGACGGTGCTGCCAATATCCAGTACAGCGAGAACTTCAGCACTGTCACGAATGGCACGCGCTATTTACGCTACCCGCTATTGTCCGGCTTTGGAAACCTTGGCGTTTTAGGTGGAGTCTTCGAACCGCTGATGAAGACTATAGAGGCTGCGTTGACAAGTGGTAAAGCCACTACATCAACGGAAGGTGCAGTTTCAGTCGATAAGGATAATAATGTAACAAGTGTATCGATTAGTTTCGGAGAGACTACCACTCAGATTTCCTTCCTGCCTATCATTTCGGTCAACTTCAACGACAAGTTCACGACCTCTGAGACTTACTCCAAGAAGACGGGCTTCACGCTGTCGGCATCGAGCAAGTCGAGCCTGATGGTGGATGTCTATCGTACGGAGACGCAATACACATATAACAAAGACCAAAACCAGTTCTACAAGTTGACTGAAGAGGTGCTCGACGACGTGCGCAACGGACGTCTGGGCAGCACAGGCGGCTTGAGCTGGGTACAGGATACGACGGCAGTCTATTCTAACTTTGTATTCCGCACCCGTGCCGGCGTCACTTGCGAACCCTACGAGGGTGAGCGCGTGACGAAGTGGTATCAGCCGGGTACCGTGCTGGATGCAGCCACTATCGCTGCCGACAAGCCCAGAATATGGATTGACGAGCCGGTGGTGAGCAACGTGCCGTTTGACCAGCCTGCCCGCTTCACGCTGCACATGGCTAACGAGAGTGATTATCCGGAGCGAGCTTCGCTCATCTTCAACTACTACCTGTTGGGGAGCAGCAACCCCAATGGTGCCAAGGTGCTGATAGACGGTACCCCAATGAACTCGCAGGGTGTGAACATCATTATGTACCCCTGTCGCGACAAAAACAACGAGGTGACGGTATTCACCAAACAGATTGAGGTATGGGCCGGCAAGGAGTTCGACTATAACGACCTGACGCTATGTCTGTACGATCCTGAAGATGCCAACCGCGTATTCGAATGCAAGTTCTCGGCACACTTCGTGCCTACGGCAGGTCTAGTGAATGTGAGCTCGCCCAGCTATAACTGGGTGATAAACACCGAGAGTCCGTACGACGGCAAACAAGAGTCATGGTACATGCCCGTACGTATTGACGGCTTCGACACCAACTATCGCGGCTTCGACCATATCGAGTTGCAGTATAAGCTGACGACGCAGGGCGACAAGGACTGGGTGAACGTCTGCTCGTACTATGCCGACAAGGAACTGATGGCTAAGGCCAGCGGTGTCACCGACACCATACCGAGTGACGGCATCATCGTGGCCAGGTTCTATGGTGAGACCAATCCTCACGAAATCGAGCAGCGCTACGATCTGAGGGCCGTGAACTACTGTCGTCACGGCAACGGATTCCTGACAGGCAGCTCGCCAATCCTGACAGGTATTAAGGATACGCGCAGGCCAGTAGCCTTCGGCACACCAAAGCCTACCGATGGCATCCTGGGTATCGGCGATGACATCAAGATACAGTTCTCTGAACCCATTGCCGGCAACTACCTGAGCAAGATTAACAACTTCGAAATGTTAGGCACGCCGAACAGCAATGATCTCTCGATATCGACATCACTGAGCTTCGACGGTAAAGCTGTTGCTTGTACACAGGGCAACCGCAACCTGTCGGGCAAGAGCTTTACGGTGAACTTGATGCTGAATCCTGCAACCGATGCAGTGCCCATGACCGTCTTCGCACATGGTGGCGAGGAGAAAGGTCTGCGCTTCGGACTGACTGCCGACCGCAAACTGACGGCTACCATCAACGGAAATACCGTGACGTCAGACAAGAGCATCGACTTTAATAACACCTTGCATGAGGTGGCATACGCCCTCGACCAAAGAGGTGACGACATGAAGGTCAACTTCTTCGACGGCAGCACACCTATCGGCAGCAAGCCTCTCTCCGATAAGTATGAGGGCTCATCGCTCATGTTGTTAGGCGCTGACAGTAAGGGCGAAACGATGTACAAGGGCGAGATGCTTGAATTCCGTCTGTGGAACCGCGCCATGGAAGGCGGCGAGCTGTCCAGCTATAGCAATAAGAAGCTGACTGGCTATGAAAGCGGACTGCTGGACTACTACCCGATGAATGAAGGTGAGGGTGAATTATGTTACGACAAGGCTTCTGGTAGCATGGATCTCATGTTACTGGGCACCAGCTGGAAACGCCCCGCAGGTATTTCTATGAAGTTTGACGGCAGCAAGGGACTGCTGTTGGACAAGAACAAGTTCGTGCGTACCAATAAGCATGACTACACACTGACCTTCTGGTTCCGCACGAATGACGAGAATGCTACGCTGTTCTCTAACGGTGAGGCTGAACGCGGACAGGAGAACCAGATTAACATCGGTGTGAAAGACCGTAAGCTCTACGTGCGCTCGTCAGGCTTTGAGAAGGAGACATCGGCCTTCGTATCAGAAGGTAGCTGGCACCACTTCGCCATGACAGTGAACCGTTCACAGAACGTGGCCAACATCTATGTGGACAAGAAACTCCGTGAGTCGTTTGCTGCCGACAGCCTGAGCGGTATTGCAAGCGATCAGGATATTGCTCTGGGTGCCACCTATAAGGACAAGAATACCGTCGTGAATGCGATGAAGGGCAACATTGACGAGGTGGGTATGTTCTCAAGCGTACTGCCCGTGAACCTCATCAAGGAGTATTCGAACCATACGCCAATCGGTACGATGACTGCGCTGATGGCTTACTTGGACTTCGGCCGTTCGGAGAGACAAGATGACAATACACAGCTCCTCATGCCAACAGGTATCAGCGTGAAACGCTATACAGACGATTTAGGCAACATACTGGCACGTCGCGACACACTGGTGGCAACAGCCGAGGTGGAAAAACTGGCAGATCGCAGCACATATGCCCCGATGGTCAGCAACGCTCAGCTGAGCAACCTGAGATACGGCTTCGTGGCTAACGACAACGAGCTGTACATCGATATCAACGAACCTGACTTCATGATTGAGAAGACCAATGTCTACGTCACCGTGAAGGAAGTTCCCGACCTGCAGGGCAACCTGATGGCATCGCCCATCACGCTGAACCTCTTCGTCTATCGCAACCCATTGCGCTGGGATGTGAAACGCATCGAGAAAGATCTCAAGTACGGCGAGGGAGTGACGTTCGAGGCAACCGTGAAGAACCTGAGCGGTGTGTCGCAGAACTACGCACTGGAAGACCTGCCACTGTGGATCAACGTTTCACAGACAGAGGGCGTGCTCGACGCACTGGATGAACAGAAGATTACATTCACCATCTCGCCGTATATTAATATAGGTACGTATAACGAGCAGATAGCACTGGTGGGCGACAACAAGATGTCGGAGCCGCTGCCTATCACGCTGCGTGTACGTGGCGACGAGCCTGATTGGGTTGTCGGCGACAGCCTGATACAGAAAAACCAGACAATGATGATGGTGGCCCGTGTCAAGATAGACGGTGTGGTGGCCAGCTCGAAGGAGGACATCCTGGCGGCATTCGACGATAACTACCGGCCGCTGGGCGTGGCCCATATCGAGGTCAACGACAATGCCAATGCCAACGAGGCACTGGCCTACCTGACCATCTATAGCGACCACGAAGCCGATGCCTCACTACCCAAGATGACCTTCCGCTTCTTCAATGCCTCAGAAGGTAAGGTCTATAGTGTGAAGCCTGCCGACGGCAAGGAGTACACCTTCGAGAAGGATGCCATCATCGGCACGGATGTCAACCCCGTCATCCTGCAGAACAGCTATGACTACGTACAGGCCATCAAACTGAAGAAGGGCTGGAACTGGGTAAGCTTCAACGTGATTCCGAAAAAAGGTACGACGCTGGGGCAGTTCCTGAACAGTATATCGAAATGGGACAACGAAGACATGATTTCGACAGTCAATGGCACCAAGTCGGAGAAATACACATGCCGTGCAACCAAGAAGAATGCCATTGGCCAGAAGTGGGATCAGGGGGATGAGGTGGTTGCCATCAATCCCGCGCAGATGTACAGCATCTTCTCGAAGAGCGACAAGACCATCTATCTGGAAGGTGAGTTAGACCGCGAATACATCACTGTTCATAAGAATTGGAACCGCATTGGCTACAATTCGACTATTAATCTGCCTATCGCACAGGCACTGGCCGACTACTTGGAACAGGCTCAGGTGGGTGACGTGGTGAAGTCGCAAGACCAGTTTGCCATTGTCAGCCAGACGGCTACCGGACTGGCATGGAAGGGCTCGCTGCAGTATATGGAGGCCGGCAAGGGCTACATGATGAAGCGACTGGCCGACAGCGAGGTGAAGTTCCTGTATCCGCTCTACTTCAACGACTCACGCTACAGCAGCACCAGTGAGGCTGCCGCACCGAAGCGCTCAGCCGTCAGCACAGCTACAACGATGAACATCGTGGCTGCCGTAGAGGGCGTAGAGACTGAGGCCGGCGACAAGCTGGTGGTATTCAGAGATGGTGACCGCATGGCAGAAGCCGAGTTGACCATTGACGACGAGACTCAACACCTGTTCTACTTGAATATAGGCAGCGATGCTAACAACAATGAGGCGCTGACCTTCGTTCTGGAGCGCGACGGCGAGACGGTTGCCATGACGGGCAGCCACATCAACTACGTGCCGGACCAGGTGCTTGGTACGCCTGAACAGCCTACGACCATCAACTTCACGGCTCTCGACCAGATGCCGCACGACGGACAATGGTATAACGTGGGCGGTGTGCTGATTGGTAAGAAGCCGACACAGAGTGGTGTATATATCTACAACGGTAAGGCCGTGGTAGTGAAGTGATTGAGAAATTGAGAAAATGAGATAATGAGAAATTAGGAATGATGATGAAAAAGAGTATATTAGCATTGGCAGCCTTCGCCTTCATGGCGTGGGGCTGCTCCTCGGACGGTGACGGAACATCAACGCAACCAACGCCTCCAACACCGACGCCAACGGATATTTCTGCGGGTACGGATGTGCGTCCTACATGGCAGTCGCCTAACTACGACCTGTATGAACAAACGATGATTGTTGAGGTGCAGCTGCAGGACGAACTGGCCAAGTATGCCTCGGAACAGGACCTGATCTGTGCCACTATCGGCAATGAGGTGCGTGGTGTGGCCGAAGCCCAGCAGATAGAGGATCAGTGGCTGTTCTCTCTGGTCATAGGCAGCAATGATGTTGGTGTTAACGTCGGCCTGTCGTACTACTGCGACAAGCTACATCGTATCTTTACCATCCAGTGGACCAGATTCGATGCCACTGTGACACCGACGGGACAGGGTGGTATCTATCAACCAGATTTTGTCAAATAATAAAATAGGAAAGGAATATGAGAAAGTATTTGTGTATGTGGGCTACCATGATGATGTGTGGCCTGATGGTAACAACATCGTGTAAGCACGATATGAGCGACTACGTCAAGAAGCCCTACACGGTCAGTGACAGTGAGCGGGTGAGTTATGCTGAAAAGACGCTGGGGACTACACTCGACAAACAGCAGAACTGGGTGCTGACCAACCAATATAACGTCAAGGTGACAGCCGATGCTGACCTCGAAGGTATCAAAGAGATAGCCATTCTGGACGGCAACCCATTCATTGGGGCTACAAGCATGCTGCTGAAGGTGTCTGCCAAGAAGAATGAAACGATAGACCTGACATTCAAGGCGCCAAAGGCTGACAGTCTGCTGTATGCTGCCTGCATCACCAGTAACCAGCAGTATATTGCACGCCCCTTCCTGCCTGGTAAGGATGCTGCCGTATCGTTTAAGGCTCCAGGCAAACAAGTGGCTTCTGCGATGGCCATGACCAGAGGCTTGGCAGACGGTGCCACAAAGGTAGAAGTCGGCAACTGCTGGAACGTCAACTATGGTGTGACAAACTTGCGCGACCTGGTGGCCGAGGTCAACTGCTTTATTCCCGCCAACCAGAACAACCGCGCGAAAGTGGAAGCCTTCGGTAACCATTCGTTCGTCATCAGCAGCGACAGCGAAAGTAACATTACGCTGCAGTGCGTCTATTCCCGTCCTGGCGTGGACAATGTCAACATCGGTTGTCGTATCGACCCCGGACAGTCGGGAACGGGCGTGCAGACATACGTGCTGAAGGACGGCATTTCCCGAGGGGAATACTATCGCTATGAGACTCCGCTCTTCATGTTGTGGGGTGCAACGATTCCTTGGAACTTCGACCCCGAAGAATATGAATACAAACTGCCGGCAAACTCGAAAATCGACTTCTTTGTGGTACATGGCAACAGCGACCTGAGCGACGACGTGAACCATGCCACATGCTTCTCAGTCAACGACAACAGCTATCTGGCGTTCGATACAGGCAACCAATGGGACTATTTCGACCGCGTGTTCCTGATTACGGGAAGTGGCAAACCAGCCCCCAAAGCAGATGTTAAGCCCATCGTCCCCACACCACAAATATGGACCTACGTATGGGAGGACAAGGATTTCGGTGACTACGATATGAACGACTGTGTGATTGAGGTACAGGAGCATGCTGACGATGCCAGCCAGATTACCGTGACGCTGGTGGCACTGGGTGGTGCCCGTAAACTGTGGTTAGGCTTCGACTCAAAGACTGCCGAGTCGTATTTGGACCATAAGCCCGTCGTCGATAAAGAGTTGCATGCTGTGCTGGGTGTGCCCCTCGGTACGCTGGTCAACACAGGACGCGCCAAGGCCAATCCCGTTGTCGTCTATGACGGCCCCAAGCCAGAAGGCTTTGACTTCCAGACCTGCTCATTCGTGCTGGGTGCCATGTTCATGGACGACCAGAAAGGCATCTATGAGAATGACTACTATCACATCCATATCGCTACCGCAGGACAAGACCCTCACGGCATCGTCATACCAGGCAAATGGCAGTGGCCTACGGAGACAACCTGCATCAAGGATGCCTATCCCGAATTCGTTACATGGGCGAGCGACCGTACCAAATGTCAGGACTGGTATAAGCATCCCATTGCAGGAAAGGTTGTTAACAGGTAATAATATGAAATATAAAATCGTTAAAGAAACCAAGCCAACGCTTAAGACTTTTGGCAAGTACAAGGCAAAGGCCATTCACAATGGCGAGGTCAGTAGTCGTGAAATCATGAAAGAAGTAGCCGAGCACTTAGGCACGTCGCAAGGTACCGTTCTCGGTGTCATGCCGGGCCTCTCTACAGTCTTTTAATAACATTGTAATATAAATCCTATCTTTTTTTCGGAAATAATCTGTAACTTTGTGCCTTGATATTCAGAAGAATCATGAAGATACTTGTTGTGGATGATGAGCAGGATATCTGCGAGATACTGCAATATAACCTCGAGAACGAAGGTTTTGAGGTAGCAACTGCCTATTCAGCAGAGGAGGCACTAAAACTACCTCTACGGGATTATTCGCTTATTCTGCTGGATGTTATGATGGGAGATATGTCTGGGTTCCAGATGGCGCGCATACTCAAGAACAATCCTGCTACAGCACAGATTCCCATTATCTTCATTACGGCACTCGACAGTGAGGACAATTTGGTAAAAGGATTGAATATCGGCGCTGACGACTATATTGCCAAGCCACTGGGTATGAAAGAAGTGAAGGCCAGGGTTAAGGCTGTGCTCAGACGTACTCAATTGCAGCAAACGGTTTCAGCTGCTGTAGATAATTGTATTGCTTACGAAGGCATTATGGTTGATTTGAATGCCAAGACTGTTATGTGCGACGGAAAGGAGCTGGAATTCACCAAACTGGAATTTGAATTATTGTCTTTTTTCCTCCAACATCCTAACACGGTGTTTTCCAGGGAAGACTTATTGAAGTATTGTTGGCCACATGATGTGCTGGTGCTTGATCGTACGGTTGACGTGAACATTACCAGATTACGTAAGAAGATAGGCCATTATGGTAAACTGATAAAAACACGTGTGGGATATGGCTATTGCTTTGAAAAGTAAATCCTTTCAACGTAATTTACTGCTGAGCATCGGCGGTGTGTTCCTGCTCTTTGCTATATGTTTTAGCGTCTATCAGTATAAGCGTGAAAAGGAGTATAAAATTGATATTCTTCATTCTCGACTGCAGATGTACAACTATGAGATGGTGCAGACAGTCGGTAAGGATAGTATGA
>CAMHTW010000028.1 GCA_946188165.1 uncultured Prevotella sp. | reverse complement strand
TACCTTTTATTATATATACGCCGTAATCGTGGAAATATGACGCTGCGGGGCGTTAAACTTTCCTAATACACTGAGCATAAAGAAAGCGTGAACAACCCATATCTTTCCCTCGTGGCTGTAGGAAGTGCCATAATTGTCAGATAAGTTTCGTCCACGCTATAACGTGAACGCTCACCTTATCCATTCTCTGACAATTATTCCTTGAAACTTCCTACATTTCGAGGTCTTTGAATGAGATAGCGAACGCCATTTCTCTTGTCCACAATGTCTTTGGGTATCACACGAATGCGAAATCCAGCGACAAAGGTACTCATTTCTCGTGAATTAGAACGCGGAAATTTCGTATTTTTTTCATTTTTACCTATCTAATAATATATAAATTGCAGATTTATGGCCGAAAATTGTTGTTTTTCCCCAAAAAGTTAGTATCTTTGCCAGCGCAAAGAAGCAAATGAGAATAGATAATAAGTTTGTCGAACTCGCCAGCGAATCGCCTTTGATAGTCTCAGACCGCGCGGTTTGTTTGGCTAAAAATAGTTAATTATGATGCAACTAATTGAAAATCAGTATAGAATCGTCGGAAACCAAGTTTTCAACGAAGATGAGTATTAAATAATAAGCGAAGTAACTTAAATGCTACTTCGCTTATTTCTTATTTGATAACATCCAAACAACAGAAATACCGCTTTCGACGAAAGCTGTCATGAAAGTATTTCGATCAAAGCCACTTTTTTTACCTCCCACCGAAAAACTCATAGCCATTTCCTCTGTATCACCAGGGTCAGCTAACAATACTGCCAACAAATCATAGGCAGGTGACAGAACATACTCTTCATTCCCTGTGTCTATGAGAGAAAAGTTTTTGCAATGCATATCAGACCATCAAAGACAGGGAACATCATTTCCTTATCATACTGCTGTTCGATAAGTGGCATAGTGGGACAGATTGACTCACGGAGACAGACCCTCTATGAGATCAACGTCCAAACTCAAGAATCGCTATCATCCATTGGTAGCGATTCTTTTTGGACAATAACATCATCGTGAAAAGAATGTTGACTTAGAGTTGTTTGGACGTCACTTGCAGGGGGAAAGTGACTCGCATACAGGGTGTAAATGACGTTTGAGCAGGGAGAGAGACAATCTCTCGCGAGTCAGCAGCGGCCGTGTCTTTAATCAGCAGCGGCCGCTGCTGATATCGGCGGCGGCCGTGACTAAAGTCGGCAGCGTTCGCTGCGTACCAGTTTTTATAAGGAAGAAATGTATAGGCAGGTGCTATTTCTGGAAAAAAATGTGTACCTTTGCAAGAGATATGGAGAATTACAATCATCGCATGGACAGGAGGAGCAAGCATAAGCGATATGGCTTGCCAGGAACTTATCATGTCACTATCAAGGTGAATATGGTCTATCGACAGGCATTGGGTAGAGTGGTAGGTGATATCAATGCTGCTGATGGCAGTCCGCAGGCGCCCCACGTGGAACTGAACGAAGCGGGCAGGATGGTGGAACAGGAGCTGACGACCAGCATTACGGCCCACTATCCGATGATAGAGATACAGGATCATGTGGTGATGCCTGATCATTTGCATTGTATCGTGGTGGTGCATCGGGATATCTTTAGTAAAAACGGGGTAGCGACGCATCTGGGGCAGGTGATTGCTGGCTTCAAAAAGGGCTGCAACCGTCGGTTCTGGGAGATGCTAGATTTGCGGGGTAAACCCGCAAGCACTGGCGAAAATAGAAAAGCCACAAACGTTGGAGAAAATCGTAACGAAGCAAGCACTGGCGAAAATAGAAAAGCCACAAACGTTGGAGAAAATCGTAACGAAGCAAGCACTGGCGATAATAGAAAAGCCGCAAACACTGGAGAAAAGAGTAACGAAGCAAGCATGGGCGCAGGTGGTAGTCAGACAAACACGGGAGGTGTGGGGAGCCAGTGTCCTGCGGTTTACCCGCAAGGATATAAGGTGCCATCGCGCGGAACGACAGGACGTGCTCCGCTGTTTTCCCTTGGCTTTGTAGACGTGATACCGCTGAGTGCTGAGCAACTGGAGACGCAGCGACACTATATTCATAACAACCCACGCAGCCGATTGCTCCGAAATTCACATCGATTATGGTTGCAATGCCAGCGTAAGAGCATTGATACTCATCTGTCACCACGAGCCTTGAAGAGCTATCTGCAAAAAGAATGCTCACCAACACAGTTCAATGAAGATATATGGCGACGTATCGAGAAGCTATTGATAGTTAAGGATGGACATGTCTACTGTGACAGCTATGGTAACTGCGAGATGCTTAATTGTCCTATTCTACCCGTAGTTTGCCACAGGAAGGACACTTTGTTACACAGTCATCAGCTACAACGATGCATGGAGAAAGCAGCAGAAGGGACCGTACTGGTATCTGCACGTATTGCCAAAGGTGAGCAGAGGATTATGGATGATGTTATCGCCCAGTCTTACCCCGTGACCCTCATTGCTGACAACGGCTTTCCAGATATTTATCACCCTTCGGAAGTTCGCATACAAATGTGCGCAGAAGGTCATCTCTTATTGGTTTCCCCTTGGCTGTACCATTATAGAGCAGCTGATGAGATGATTACAGTGGCTGAATGCAAAACCATGAATTGTATTGCTCAGGCAATATGTAAGTCGAAAGATAGCTGGTGGAAATAAAGAATCACTAAAAGATCAGAAGACTCCGTGATTACATGTGATCATCATGTCGAACTTTCCTCCATCTCATCGTCCAAACGATTGTTCCAAAGATACTTCTTCGTCTCTTGGGCAGCAACGCCACTGAGCAGCAACAGGGCTATGAGGTTAGGAATTGTCATCAACGCATTCATGCAGTCGGCAATGTTCCAAATAATATCGAGATTGATGATGCTGCCAAAGAACAGAGCCACAATATACAGGATACGATAGAAGCGGTTAGCCATACGATGTTCGATGTAGTTGACAGCACTCTCACCATAGTAGCTCCAACCCAAGATGGTGCTGAAGGCAAAGGTCAAGATACCAAAGGTAAGCAATGGAGCACCCACGTATGGAATCTTAGAGAAGGCCACCTTGGTAAGGGCTGCTCCGTCAGCGGAGGTAATGTCAGGATAGGCAATAATACTACTTACCAATACGATACCCGTCAAGGCACAAATAACAACGGTATCCCAAAAGGTGCCTGTACTGCTGACCAGAGCTTGACGAACAGGGTTGCGCGTCTGAGCTGCAGCAGCCACGATGGGTGCAGAACCCATACCACTCTCGTTAGAGAACAGACCTCGGGCAATGCCATAGCGTGCTGCCATCATCACCGTTGCACCCACAAAGCCACCACCTGCTGCCTCAGGATTGAAGGCTGCATGCACGATGAGTTGGATGGCTGGCCACACGTAGGCGCTGTTCATACAGAGAATGACAATACATCCCACAACATAGAGCAGTGCCATAAAAGGTACAAAAATGGTACACACACGGGCTATGGTCTTAACACCACCTAAAATGACGCATGCCGCCAAAATACAAACGAAGATACCCACTATCCACGTAGGAATGCCAAAGGTTTCGTTGGCCAACAAAGCGATAGAATTGGCTTGCACCGTACAACCAATACCAAACGATGCCAAAGCCGTAAAGACAGCAAACAGGATGGCCAGCCACTTCATACCCAATCCACGCTCCAAAACATACATCGGTCCACCATAGGTATGTCCGTCCTTATCACGCACACGGTACTTGACGGCCAACAAGCCTTCGGCATACTTCGTCGACATACCGAAGATACCCGTCAACCAACACCACAGCACAGCACCAGGACCACCTAAGGCCACTGCAGTGGCTACACCCACGATATTACCCGTTCCTATCGTTGCTGCCAAAGCGGTAGCCAAAGCTCCAAACTGGCTGACATCGCCTGCTGCCTCAGGGTCTTTCTTGATGGACAGGCGGATGCCTGTAAAGAGTTTACGCTGAGGGATGCGCAAACGGAAGGTCAGGAATATATGCGTACCTAACAGTAATATGATCATAGGCCAGCCCCACAGAAAGGTGCTGAGCAGTTGGAAGAATTCAATAATCGGCTCCATCGTCAAGTATTATTGTTTGCTGGTGTATTGAATAGCAAGCATCGTGAGGTCGTCGCTCTGTTCGGCACCATTGACAAAATTGTGAACGGCTTGGAACATCTCATAAGTGATGTTGATGGGCTGATGCTCACGCTGTGCCAGGAGTCGGTTGGCTACTTCCATAATACGTTCATCACCAAACTGTTCGTGGAAAGCATTCTCAGCCTCGTTCAAACCATCGGTAAAGAGGAAAATAGTGGTGTCGGGATCCAAATCAACCTCTTGGGCTTCAAACTGGAATTCGCCCATAATACCTAAGGGCAGATTGGGCAGACAAGGCAATTCTCTGACCTGAGGGTCAGCGTGTGGCACGCTATCTTCCACATCACACCCAACCAAAAGCGGTGCATTATGACCGGCATTGCAATAGTGCAGATGACCTGTAGCCAAGTCGAGCACACCCGTAAAAAGGGTAACAAACATGTTGGTCTCGTTGCCCTCTGTCAGTGCATTATTGAGGGCATAGGCAATATGCTCGGGCAAAACCACATGGGCCGAAATATTGCGGAACAGCGAACGTGTGACAGCCATAAACATTGAGGCAGGAATACCTTTGCCGGACACGTCGCCAATGCAGAAGAAGAGCTTCTCGTCGCGAATATAGAAATCAAAGAGGTCGCCACCTACCGCCTTGGCAGGTGTCAGCATGCCATAGATATCAATATCATCGCGTTCAGGATAGGGCGGGAAAGTCTTAGGCAACATCGACATCTGGATGTCGTGGGCAATCTTCAGCTCACTCTCCATAGCAGCCTTCTGGGCTGTCGTGTCACGTAACTCGTTGACATAGAGAGTCAGAGATTGCTGCATGTTCTCAAACGAGTCGCGCAACTGGTGAATCTCGTCACGACTCTTAATTTTTGGCAGATGCGTATCGAAGTTTCCTTTAGCCACTTCATTGGCTGACAAAGCCAGCTGTCTCAGTGGCTCAGAACTTTTCTTGATGCCCCTACGACCTGCAAAGAAAACCACAATGAGTCCTATCAGTATGAAGAACAGCAATAGGCCGCCTAAGATATAAAAAATCACATCGACGAAGAAAGTGGGAAGCACCATGAACATCGTCCAAGGTGTATGTTCCAGGGATTTGAAATTAACCATAACCTTCTCACCATCTATCACAAGGTCATTCCCTCGACCGTCAGTCATCAGATGACCCGACTCATGCTTCATCAGTATCTGACCCAAATAGTCATCAGAAGGACTATCCGTCAACTTAGCGATATCGTTGTAGTTTTGGTTAACAATACGATTCTTGTCAGGATGCACCAAATAGGTTCCTGTCGAGTCGGAGACGAAGTAATAAATATTCTTCTCAGCCGACCAACCATCCTTACGGCTGTTGAAACTAAAGAATTCATTTGAAATGTCATCTGCCAAATAGTCCAGTGACAAATCAACCCCTAACACTGCCACAGTGCTGTCGCGCTCGTCTCGAATAGGCACCAAATAGGCTACCAGTGGCGTCTTTTGGTCAGTACCATCAAAGAAAGGCTTCGACCAGTATCCTTCCTTGGCCTTCATAGCCTCTTGGAACCAGGCTTCATTCAGGTAGTCCTGTTTTAGTCCACCAATGGTTTGCAAGATGACAATGCTATCGCTGTCGCGCCGCTGGGCATAGGGGCAGAACCAGCGACCCTTTTGCGGATAATAGTTCTCGCGGAAGCTGATGCCACAACTGCGGATGTGAGGGTTCAGCTCTACAATACGTTTCATAACACCCTGCATACGGTCAGGACGATGCAAATTGTCCTCTATATCAGGCACGGTATTGACTGTGGCCACATACACCTCTGTCAGAATCTGCTCCACGGTCTTGGTTTTATATTCCAACTGTCTGTCCGTGATACCTGACACACTGGTTAATGTGATTGCCCAACAAATGCACACGATAATAGCAGAAATAATACCCATCACAATAAATAGGGTAAGCATGATACGCCAAGTAAGCCGTTTGGCAAACGAACGGGGATAAGGGTTCTGATTTTTTTTCTTCCAGAAAAAAATATTCATAACATCTACGGCTAAAAGAAGTATTATTGCTTGCAAAAGTACAAAATAATTATTAATTTTGCAAACAAAATGGCAAAAAGCTATGAATGTACAGATAGAAGCTACATGGAAAGATCATTTGCAGGGAGAGTTTGAGAAGCCCTACTTTGAACAATTGACGAGTGTCGTCAGGCAAGAGTATGGCACTACAACCTGCTATCCTCCTGGCAAATTGATATTCAATGCCTTTAACCTGTGTCCCTTTAATCAGGTTAAAGTGGTTATCATTGGACAAGACCCTTACCATGAGCCAGGACAGGCTCACGGATTGAGTTTCTCTGTACAGGACGGTGTGCTGTTTCCTCCCTCGCTGCAAAACATCTTCAAGGAGATTCAGCAGGATTTGGGTACACCCATTCCCACAAGTGGTAATCTGACACGCTGGGCAGAACAAGGTGTCTTACTGCTCAATGCTACGTTAACCGTTCGTGCCCATCAAGCCAATAGTCATTCCACGTTAGGCTGGCAGACATTTACCGATGCTGCCATCCGAGCGTTGGCATCACATCGCGAACATATCGTATATATGCTGTGGGGCGGTTATGCACGTTCAAAAGCATATATGATTGACAAGACGAAGAATCTGGTATTGGAATCCGTACACCCCTCTCCTCTCTCAGCAAATAGAGGCGGCTGGTTTGGCCAGCACCAGTTCTCGCGGTGTAATGCTTATCTAGAGGCCAACGGCATGGCCCCCATCGTATGGTAATCATAATTACTAATTACTAATTCTCATTACTAATTAATGAAAGTTCCCCCAATACTCGAAATCGGTGGCATCCTGATTTCCTCAGAAATCATAACTGAATGCTTTTGCTGTGACTACGAGAAGTGTAAAGGCATCTGCTGTGTGGAAGGCAGTGATGGTGCTCCTGTGACGATGGACGAAATTGCCGGTATTGAAGACGCGCTCGATACAGTGTGGCCCATGCTGTCTGCATCGGCACAAAGCGTCATCGACAAACAGGGTGTTGCCTATAGTGATAAAGATGGTGACTTAGTGACGAGTATTGTGAGGGGTAAAGATTGTGTATTTACCTGTTATGATGGCGATAATTGTCTCTGTGCATTGGAAAAGGCATATCGAGAAGGAAAGACGCAGTTCTGCAAACCCATCAGTTGTGCCCTCTACCCTATCCGCGAGAAGAATTTCGGTAATGGGCTAATAGGTCTTAACTATCATAGGTGGAGCGTCTGCAAAGATGCCGTAGAAAAAGGGAAGGCACTTGGCCTTCCCGTATATCAGTTTCTAAAAGAACCACTCATCCGTCGTTTTGGCGAGGCGTGGTATCAAGAACTTTGCGAGGTTGCTGAACAGCTAAAAGCTAATAGCTAACTACTATCAGTTCTTGCGATACGCCGTGGGACTCATACCCATGTGTTCCTTGAAGAACTTGCCAAAGAACGATTGATTTGGGAAGTGGAGCGCATTGGCTATCTCCCCGATACTCTTAGTGGTATTCTTCAGCATTACACGTATTTCCAACAGGACATAGCTGTCAATCCATTCGTTGGGGGTACGTTTCGACACCTGCTTCACTAGCTCGGACAGGTATTTAGGAGTGATGCCCAGCTGTTCGGCATACCAGCTGACGCGTCGTTCCATACGGAAATTGTCTTCCAACAGACCAATGAACTGTGTAAACAAAGCATTAGCACGCTTACGTGTCCTATTCTTAATATCGTTGCGCTCCACACGCCAGATGACGTTACTCATATCGTAGAACATAGCCAACAAGAGTGCTTTCACAAGGTTAGTGCGGAAATGATGTCTTGTATCAGCCATCTTCCTACGGATGGTCAGATAGTAGTTGGTATACACCTGAACCTCATGAGACGTCAAAGGTACCACGGGATTGTTCATCGAGAAGAGCAGCAACGACGACACATTCTTCACGTTCATCACGAAGCTGTGGTAGAACTCGGTAGACACCAAGATATAATGACACTCATAGTTGGACGAAGGCTCGTAAGCATCCAAGATATGTCCATCTGAGATAAACATCAAGTCGCCTGCCTTAACCTTGTGCTGGCAGGTATCGACAGAATAAGTGGCTTCCCCCTTTTTGCATAACCCCATCACAATGAAGTTCAAACGGACAGGACCATCCAACAAAAGCGAATGGGTTATACTGTTTGTCAGTATAAGCCCATCGGTCATATACTCGGCATCACCCCATTTTCGGGCCTCGTCGAGACAGATGTTATGCGTCGATGTTCGCATAAGTAGCGTTCTTTTCAATGAACTGACGACGTGGCTCCACATCGTCGCCCATCAGCATGGAGAAAATCTCGTCAGCCTCAGCAGCATTCTCGATAGTCACTTGCTTCAGCAGACGATTCTCAGGATTCATCGTGGTCTCCCACAACTGCTCTGGATTCATCTCACCAAGACCTTTGTAGCGCTGTGTATGGAGTGCCGAGGCATTCTCGTCACCATCCACGTACTTGTCGATGAAAGCCTGACGCTGCTGGTCGGTATAGCAGTACTCAGAGAACTTCTTATATGTACATTTATAAAGAGGTGGTGTAGCGATATAAAGGTGTCCCTCCTGAATGACCTTTGGCATAAAGCGATAGAACAGTGTCATAATCAGTGTGTCGATGTGAGAACCATCGACGTCGGCATCGGTCATGATGATAATCTTATCGTAACGCAGCTTGTCGACATTAGCCTCCTTAGAGTCTTCTCCTTCTACACCAAAGCGGACACCAATAGACTGAATGATGTTCATGACGGACTCTGCTTCGAACACACGGTGCCATTGAACCTTCTCGACGTTCAGAATCTTACCACGCAGCGGAAGGATAGCTTGGAAGTGACGATCACGACCCTGCTTAGCCGAACCACCAGCGGAGTCACCCTCAACGAGGAAGATTTCACAAAGCTTTGGATCTTTCTCTGAACAGTCTGCCAACTTACCTGGCAAACCGCCACCAGTCATAGGACTCTTACGCTGCACACTCTCACGGGCCTTACGGGCAGCGATACGCGCTGTAGCAGCCAGAATGACCTTCTCACAGATGGTATGAGCCTCCTTGGGATTCTCCTCCAGATAGTTGGTCATAGCCTCACCTACAGCCTTCTGCACGGCACCATTTACCTCCGAGTTGCCCAGCTTGGTCTTTGTCTGACCCTCGAACTGAGGCTCAGCAACCTTTACAGAGATGATGGCCGTCAGACCCTCACGGAAGTCGTCCTGAGCCACTTCGATCTTGGCCTTCTCTATCTGCTTGCGCAATTGGTCGTCTTCATCGGCATATTTCTTCAGCGTACGAGCCAAGGCAATGCGGAAACCGGTAAGGTGGGTACCACCCTCGATGGTGTTGATATTGTTGACATACGAGTGGATATTCTCGCTATAGTCGCTATTGTAGAGCAGTGCAACCTCAATGGGTACACCGTCCTTCTCTGTCTTCAGACAAATGGGATCGCCAATGATAGAGGTGCGGTGACGGTCTACGTAACGCACAAACTCCTTCAGACCCTCCTTGGCGTGGAACACCTCTGGCTGTCTCAGATTACCTTCCTCGTCAGGACGCAAGTCGGTCAGCGTAATGGTAATGCCAGCATTCAGATAGGCCAGCTCGCGCATACGACGGGCAATGATGTCGTACTTAAACTCTGTCGTCGTAAAGATGCTGCCATCAGGCCAGAACTGCTGACGTGTACCTGTCAGGTCGGTGTCACCAACTATCTTCACATCGTAGAGGGGCTTACCCTTCTCATACTCCTGCTGATAGATGTGTCCGTTGCGGAAAACCTGCGACATCATGTGGGATGACAAGGCGTTCACACAGCTTACACCCACACCATGCAGACCACCAGACACCTTGTACGAACCCTTGTCGAACTTACCACCAGCATGCAGCACCGTCATAACGACCTCAAGGGCCGACTTGTGCATCTTTTCGTGTTCATCGACAGGAATACCACGTCCGTTGTCCTGAACGGTAATAGAGCCATCTTCGTTAATGGTTACCTCAATATGCGTGCAATAGCCCGCCATAGCTTCGTCAATAGAGTTATCGACGGTCTCGTTTACGAGGTGGTGGAGACCCTTCTCGCTGATGTCTCCAATATACATGGCCGGACGCTTGCGTACGGCCTCCAATCCCTCGAGTACTTGAATGTTACTCGCGGAATAATTCTGTTCTTGATTCAGTTGTTCTTCTGTCATTGTTTGTTGTCTTCACAATTTTGGTTGCAAAATTACAAAAAATACTAGACATAAACGAAAGAAAAGTGTTTATTTTTTATAAAAATAAAAGGGTTCGTCATAAGAAAACAAAAAGCCGTACTCCTTAGGGAATACGGCCTTCGTATGCTTGGTATAAAAACTTATCCGAGCTTGTTAATGTGCTGAGAGAGACTTGACTTCAGGTTGGCAGCCTTGTTCTTGTGGATGATGTTGGTCTTAGCCAGCTTGTCAAGCATCTTCTGCACCTTTGGATAGAGGGCTGTAGCCTCATCCTTGTTAGTCATAGCGCGCAGCTTGCGAACAGCGTTACGCATAGTCTTTGCGTAGTAGTGGTTGTGCAGCGCCTTCTTCTTGTCCTGACGAATTCTCTTCAGGGATGATTTGTGATTTGCCATTTTTTAATTTTTGTTTTTTACTTGTTTAACTTAAAGCTTATGGGTCTTACGTCTTCATGGCTGCCCTGGGCGGATTCTTACGAACCCCCTGCCACCGTTCCCCTTGCGAGTAGCACTTGGCTGTGCAGATGACAGATTTAATTTTGGTAGTCCCTAGGAGAGTCGAACTCCTCTTTAGAGAATGAAAATCTCTCGTCCTAACCGATAGACGAAGGGACCAAGATGTCAAAAACAGTGCAAACTGAATGCAGAAGAGCGTGCTCTTATGCTGAGGTGCAGCCTATTTTCGCAGACGCATTCTAAAAATGTGGCTGCAAAGGTACTACTTTTTTCTTAAATAGACAAATTTTCTTAAGAAAAAATGCATAATTTCCTCTTTTTTTGTAATTTTGTAGGCGATGTTAATAAAAACGGAAGCTATTGTGCTCCATTCTTTAAAATATGGAGAGACGCGCCTTATCGTAGATTTGTTTACACGAGAGGTGGGTCGATTGTCGTGTATCATACCACTTCCAAAGACGCCCAAGTCGCGATTGAAGAAGCAATACTTCCAACCCATGACGCTACTCGAAATAGAGGTAGATGTGCGTCAGCGTCTGCAACTGCAAAAACTAAAGGACGCTCGCCTGTTGTCTGCCTACGCCTCTATTCCTTTCTCGCCCGAGAAGTTGGCCCTCTCGCTATTCATTGCCGAGTTCCTGTACCATGCCCTGCGGTCTGAACAGCATAACGAACCGTTGTTTGCGTATCTGTGCGACTCTATGCAATGGCTTGATATTGCAGACAAGGGCTATGCCAACTTCCACCTTACTTTCCTGATGAGAATGAGTCGATTCTTAGGCTTTTATCCTAACCTTGACAACTATGTGGATGGATGCGTCTTCGACCTGCGTGCGGCAACCTTCTCATTAGTTGTACCTACCCACCGTGACTTCCTGCAAACAGGCGACGCACGTCGCATTCACACGCTGATGCGCATGGACTTCCCCACGATGCACCTCTACCACCTCAACCGCATGGATCGCAACCGCATCGTCGACGTTCTGCTCCACTACTATCGCCTGCACATCCCCCAATTCCCTGAACTCAAAAGCCTCAGCGTCCTTCAGGAGTTATGGAATGACTGATGTTACAATGGTATCTTGATCAACTCCTGCTGACGAGCTTATGAATTACAACAACTCTGGTAGTTGGAAGAGTTTGGTGCTATTCGAGCCTTTGATGAGGATGTAGCGACCTGTGGGCTGCTGCTGAGCAATGGTGGCTTTTACTTCGTCAACATTAGCGAAGGTACGGAAGGAACTGTTTGCTTTTTGGAATTCAGAGCCTACGAGCCATACCTCGTTGAAATGGGCTTCTTCAAGGAGAGTGATAATCTTCTGATGCTCTTCTTGAGACACGTCGCCCAGTTCGCCCATCATTCCTAAGATAGCCATTTTGGGTGAAACCTCCATCAGGCGGAAGTTGTCAATGGCTGCCTTCATCGAGGTAGGGTTGGCATTATAGGCATCAACGATGAGGTGGTTATGCTCCGTTTCCGTCAATTGTGAACGGTTATTGGTAGGTACATAGTTCTCGAGGGCATGATTGATCTTATCGAAGGGGATGTTGTTGACGTAGCCTATCGTGATGGCTGCCAACATGTTATCCAAATTATAGGCACCAATCAAATGAGTCTGAACGGTAAGCCATTCAGATGTGTAGCCAGCATCGGCATCCTGCTCACGCCAGCGGAACTTCAGGAAGGGCGCACAGGAGATGACCTCGCCACGAATCAGGATATCTGAGTTGTCGCTCTGACCATAATAATAAATGTCCGTTTCAGGCTTCCTCCGCTCATTAATCATCTGCATGAGATGTTCATTGTCACGGTTGACAAAAACGGGACACTCATGAGCACACAAAAAGTCGTACAGCTCACCCTTCGTCTTGCAGACACCTTCGAACGAGCCAAAGCCCTGCAGATGGGCACGTCCCACGTTGGTAATGAGTCCACAGTTGGGTTCAGCCGCCTCTACTAGCGTTTTGATGTCACCAGGATGCGAAGCACCCATCTCAACCACTGCTATATCGTGGTCTTTATTCAGACGGAACAACGTCTTGGGCACACCCACATCGTTGTTGAAGTTACCCTCAGTGGCCATCACGTTATAGCACTCAGAGAGTACGGCACGAATGAGCTCTTTTGTCGTCGTCTTACCATTGGTGCCCGTAATGCCGATGATGGGGATATCGAACTGGCGACGATGCTCGCGAGCCAAGTCCTTGAAGGTCTGCAGGCAATTATCTACGAGGATAAAGCGATCATCCTTTTTGTATTCAGGCTCGTCGATAATAGCGTAGGCACAGCCTTTCTCTATAGCTGATTCCGCAAATATATTACCATTGAACGATTCTCCTTTTAATGCCAAAAAGATGCTACCTTCAGGACAGTCACGCGAGTCTGTTGTAATTTGTGGGTGCTGCTGATACAGCTTGTATAATTCTTTAATATCCATAAAAAAGCTAATTTTGTGCAAAGGTACAAAATAAATGAGAAATGAGAAATGAGAAATGAGAAATATTTACTATCTTTGCAAACGAATATGCATTATACGCTGAATTGCAACGGACAATTACTGGATCTCAGCACTCCGCAGGTGATGGGTATCCTGAATGCTACGCCCGATTCCTTTTATGCTGCCAGTCGCACACAGACGGAGCGCGAGATAGCCCTGCGTGCAGAAGAGATACTGCAACAAGGGGGCACGATTATCGACGTGGGTGCCTGTTCAACGCGTCCTGACAGCATGACAGCCACAGAGGCAGAAGAGGCAGAACGACTGCAACTGGCCCTGAAGACCATCCGCAATGTGGCTCCCCATGCCATTGTCAGCGTTGACACGTTTCGTCCACAACTGGCACGTATGGCTGTCGAGGAATATGGTGCAGCCATCATCAATGATGTTGGTGCCCCAGTGAACAGCCCCGAAATGACTGTCGATAGCCAGAAAGACATGTTCCGTATGGTAAGTCGTTTTCGCGTACCTTATATATATATGTCACGCAAGAGCAACATCAAGGACATCCTGCTCGATAGTGCTGAGGTTGTTGACGTGTTATGCTCTATGGGACAAAAGGATATCATTATCGACCCAGGCTTTGGCTTTGGCAAGACGGTGGAGGAAAATTATGAGGTGATGAACGGGATGGAGCGCCTACAGATGTTGCACCTTCCTATCTTGGTGGCCCTGTCACGCAAGTCAATGATCTATCGCCTATTGGGAACTTCACAGGAAGAGGCCCTCACAGGCACAATAGCTCTAAATACCATTGCACTGATAAAAGGTGCTGACATCTTGAGGGTGCATGATGTTCGCGAAGCTGTGGAATGCGTGAAAATAGTGGCTGCTTTGGGCGGCGATGGAATAACAGTGTATAAGAAATAGTAAATTGTCAAACAGTAAAATAGTCAATTAGTAAGGTGTTCTTCGAATTTGGAATAAAGGATATTATCGACATCGTCCTCGTGGCCTTGATGCTGTTCTACATCTACAGGCTGATGAAGGAGTCACGCTCACTGAATGTCTTCATGGGCATCTTAATCTTTGTGGTGTTATGGCTGGTGGTGTCGCAAGTTCTTGAGATGAAGTTGTTAGGCTCCATCATGGATAAGTTGGTTTCTGTGGGAGTCATTGCCCTCATCATCCTCTTCCAGGAAGACATCCGGAAATTCCTATATAACCTCGGTGCCCACCAGCGCGTACAGACGCTCCGTCGTCTCTTTATCAACAACGACAAGCAAAACCAAGAACAGATTAAGCAAACCATTATGCCCATCGTGATGTCGTGTCTCAGTATGAGCAAAAAGAAGGTTGGTGCACTCATTGTCATTCAGCGTGGCACCCCACTCGACGACATCGTGGCAACGGGCGAACGTCTTGATGCCAGCATCAATCAGCGACTCATTGAAAACATTTTCTTCAAGAACTCACCCCTCCACGACGGAGCCATGGTTATTGTCCACGACCGTATCCGTGCTGCAGGCTGTATTCTGCCTGTAAGCCACGATCTGCATATTCCCAAGGAACTGGGTCTGCGCCATCGTGCTGCATTGGGCATCACACACGAAAGCGACTGTATAGCCATCGTGGTATCGGAAGAGACCGGTGGTATCTCGATTGCCATCCGCAACGAATTCCAGTTACGACTGACGGCAGAAAAGTTGGAAAGCATCCTGACGCAGGAGCTTTCGTAAACGTAAACGTTCAATAATTCATCATTCGTCATTAGTAATTCATAATTATTTTGTACCTTTGCAAACAAGAGAATAATATTATTTTTTTAAATACAAACAACAATGGATTTATTAAGTCAAATCGTAGCGCGCGCTAAGAGTAACAAGCAGCGCATCGTGCTCCCTGAAGCAGAAGAGGAGCGTACACTGTGTGCAGCCGACAAGGCACTGGGTGATGAACTTGCAGACATCATCCTGATTGGTAACCCCGCCAAGGTTGAGGCTCTGGCTAAGGAGAAGGGCCTGACAAACATCGGTAAGGCCACCCTGATTGACCCTGAGAACTATGACAAGAGCGAGGAACTGGCTGAGAAGCTGGCCGAGATTCGTAAGTCAAAGGGTATGACCATTGAGGAGGCCCGCAAACTCATTAAGAACCCCCTGTACCTAGGTTGTATGATTATCAAGACCGAGGGTGCCGATGGTCAGATTTCCGGTGCACTGTCAACTACTGGCGACACGCTGCGTCCTGCCCTGCAAATTATCAAGTGCCAGCCTGGCATTACTTGCGTCAGCGGTGGTCTGCTGCTGATCTCGAAGCAGAAGCAGTATGGTGAAGATGGCGTGCTCGTAGTGGGTGACGTTGCCGTAACACCGATGCCCGATGCTGCCCAACTGTCTCAGATTGCCGTTTGCACCGCTCAGACCGCTAAGAGTGTTGCAGGTTTCGCTGATCCTCGCGTAGCTATGCTGAGCTTCTCGACGAAGGGCTCTGCCAAGCACGAGGTTTGCGACAAGGTCATTGAAGCTACCCGTCTGGCTAAGGAGCTTGATCCTACACTGAAGATTGACGGTGAGCTGCAGGCAGATGCTGCTTTGGTTCCCTCTGTAGGTGCCAAGAAGGCTCCCGGCTCTGATATCGCAGGTAAGGCCAATGTGCTCGTATTCCCCAACCTGGAGGTAGGTAACATCGGCTATAAGATGGTACAGCGTCTTGGCGACGCCATTGCTATCGGTCCGATCCTTCAGGGTATCGCACGTCCTGTCAACGACCTCTCTCGTGGTTGCTCTATCGATGACATCTACTACATGATTGCCATCACTGCTTGTCAGGCAATGGACGCGAAAAAGTAGTTAAGAAGTTAGAAGAAGATAAAAGAAGTTAGAAGAAGACATGAAGATATTAGTATTAAACTGTGGCTCGTCCTCAATCAAGTACGCACTGTACAATATGGACGACAAAAGTGTGATGACCAGCGGTGGTGCTGAGCGTGTGGGCTTGGACGGTGCATTTGTCAAGGTAAAGCTGGCCAATGGCGAGAAGAAGCAGATTATGCATGACATCCCTGAACATACAGAGGGTGTGAAGTTCATTTTCTCACTGTTGACCGACCCTGAGATTGGTGTCATCAAGAGTCTTGACGAGATTGACGCCGTAGGTCACCGTATGGTGCACGGCGGTGAGAAGTTCAATAAGAGCGTTATCCTCACTGACGAGGTGCTGAAGGCCTTCGAAGAGTGCTCTGACCTGGCTCCTCTGCACAACCCAGCCAACCTGAAGGGTGTCAATGCTGTCAAGGAACTGATGCCAGGTCTGCCTCAGGTCGGCGTGTTCGATACCGCTTTCCATCAGACCATGCCTCCCAAGGCATTCATGTATGCCATTCCTTACGAGTTGTATGAGAAGTACGGCATTCGCCGTTATGGTTTCCACGGCACCTCTCACCGTTATGTCAGTGCACGTGCCTGCGAGTTCTTAGGCATTCCTGCCCAAGGTACAAAAATGGTAACCTGTCACATAGGTAACGGTGGCTCTATCGCTGCTGTCGTTGATGGCAAGTGTATCGACACCTCAATGGGTCTTACCCCACTGGAAGGTCTTGTCATGGGTACTCGTGCCGGTGACATCGACGGTGGTGCAGTGACGTTCATCGAGAAGAAGCTGGGTCTGGATGCCGATGGTATGTCGAATCTGCTGAACAAGAAGAGCGGTGTGGCCGGTATCACGGGTGGTTCGAGTGACATGCGCGACGTGGAGAATGCCGCCAAGGCTGGCGACAAGCGCGCTCAGCTGGCTCAGGACATGTACTTCTACCGCATCAAGAAGTATATCGGTGCCTATGCTGCCGCTATGGGTGGCCTCGACGTTGTCGTCTTCACTGCAGGTGTTGGTGAGAACCAGATTGGTATGCGCTCTGCCGTCTGCAAGGACATGGAGTTCCTGGGCATCAAGTTCGATGAATCCAAGAACAATGTTCGCGGCGAGGAGGCTATTATCTCTGCAGACGACTCAAGGGTAAAGGTGGTTGTCATTCCTACCGACGAGGAGCTGATGATTGCTACCGATACGATGAACCTGCTGTAAAAAGCAAGTCAAATTATTATTAATATTAGAAGGTGAGAGTCACAGCAGGCTCTCACCTTTATTATTATTGTGCCGTTGTCAAAGAATGTACTAAAAAGGGGACTATTCGTGATGAACAGTCCATACTTTCATCGATTGCAAGATAAGATGGCATAAAGAGCACAGACAGCTGATGACACGACACCAATAGCAATGCCATAACGATAACGGGCATCGAGTGAGAAGACACATAAAGTTACTCCGTCTCGACAAAAAAAAGAATGATTTATTTTGTTTTGCGCTCGACTTTTCGTAACTTTGCCAACAAAAACAAACAAATGAAGAAGGTTTTTCTGATAATGCTGGCCGTTATGTTGTTAGGGACAGTGTGCTATGCAAAAGGTAGTGGGAGTGAAGACAAGTCTAAATCTGCAGACGAAGTGGAGGCTGTTGATTTAGGACTTAGTGTGAAATGGGCTAACATGAATGTGGGTGCCAAGAAGGCTTCGGGTTTTGGCTCGTACTTTGCTTGGGGTGAAACCCAACCGAAAGAATATTACTCATGGAACACCTATGTATGGAGCAGAGGGGACTCTCAGTTCTTAACAAAGTATTCGACTACTGATAGAAAGATTCAGCTGACTCCCGCAGACGATGCCGCCCGCGCCAATTGGGGCAGCGAATGGCGCATGCCTACCGTAGATGAGTTCGAGGAGTTGATAAACCCTGATAACTGTAACTGGGAATGGATGACGCAGGATGGTGTCAACGGTTATAAGGTGACGGGTAAGAAAACTGGCAAATCCATCTTCCTGCCTATCACAGGGTTCCGCTACTATGCAAACACTCAGTTCCGTGCCATCAGTGGCATCTACTGGACATCATCGCTCTACACAACAAATCCTAACAAAGCATGGTGTCTAGAATTCAATTTCTCCAATATAGAAGTGCATTACGGAAACCTTTCCAGCAATCGCTTCAGTGGTCGCTGCATCCGTGCAGTCAAAGGGAATTAACTCCCCCGACAGCTTACTTTTTCTCGATAATGCGATAGTTGCCACTGAGGTGCATAAAGGCAAACAGGCGCAGCAATCCATCGTAGTAGGCATCGAAATAACCATCCTCGAAGGGTTCGTGGCGCGCATTCCAAAGAGCGTCGACGAACTCTTTCTTTTTGTCGTGCTTACACAGGATAGATGCAGCAGCCAGCGTGCTCATCAAGCCAATGCTGTGACGTAGTTTACGGAAACCGCCAGCACCCAGAATCTCGTTACCTTCAGGCAGTGTGCCGTCCTTGCGATACTGATCGACATACTTGTCAATGCCCTGCGAGTAGAAGAAGTTCTGAATGGTCTCGCCATACTTTTGCTGCCACTTGGCATCAGCACCGCTCCATTCGTAGTCGAGGGTAATGTTCATAGGCACACGCCATGAGTCGTAGCGGAAATTGTTGTTGCCATTGCGAGGAGGAGTCTGGGGTGCCCCATTTTGCTGACCCTGTGGACGACCAGGAAAGCGGAAACCTTGCATCTCACTACCATCAAACTGGCACTGGTCACCATTCAAGCCTGTCTTCTCGTCAATGCACTTGTGCAGGAACTCACGCGAAGCTTTAGCACATGCTTTCCAATGGTCGGCACGTCCGTCATCAGCATACTTAGCCCACACCTCGTAGAAGGCAGGAATATGATAAGAGGGATCAGTATGACGCTGTCCAAAGCCATCAGGGGTAAAGGTAATCAGCTTGGTCTCAGGATCAATCAAATACATTTTCTGAGGACCTTGCTGCTGACCACCACCAAAACCACCGAAGCCACCAAAACCACCCTGACGGGGTTCGGGCGTGTACTCCTTAGGCTGGACACAGTTAAGAATGCGCTGAGCCTCAGCTTTGTAGTTAATGCCTGTGTTGTCGCCCCAGCGGTTGGAGGCAAAGAGCAGGGCGGTAATAAAATACAGCTCGCCATCGCTAGCAGCACCTGGTGAGTTTTGCGTACCATCAACCCTGCAACTCCACGCAAAGTAGCCTTCGCGCGTACCGCTTTGATGCTGCATGTACTTCTTGCTCCATCGCCACAAACGGTCGAAGATGTCCTTTTCGCCAAACTGTACGGCAACCATCATGCCATACGACATACCTTCGGTACGTGCATCGTGGTTCTTGATGTCTGATACGTAGCCCATCGTATCGCCCACCTCAAAGTAGACCTTGTTGGGACCACGAAATACGTCGTTAAAGACCTCCTTCAACTTGGCATCAACCTGAGCTGGCTGATAGCCCATTTCAACAAATACGTTACGATACTTTGCTGCATCAGCAGACACGTTCACCGCAAAAGCGGCAAGCAACATGAACAATAGATTCTTCATCTTTTTCATTGTGTTGGTTTATTTAATGTTTAATGTTTAATGTTTAATGTTTAATGTTTAATGTTTAATTTGTCTATTGACTTGTATAAAAATCGGTAATACGAACCAGGGCCCGTGCACATACTGGGCAGAAGTTCTCTACTTCGTTGATTTTCATACGGCACTCTTGAGCTGGACGGAAAACACCTTTCGACTGATAGCCACCACCTTCGAAGACGCCAACGCGCTGTGTCAGAGCGTTTAGTTGCTCACGCTCAGACAGTTTTTTGCCACGTTTCTTTTCGGGCGTTTTGGCTGGTGGTGTGGGTATCGGTGTTCCTTTGGGCACCATGTCAGCCCACTTCGACTGGAAGTCGACAAGTGTTGTCAGGTTAGGTTCCCAGGGTTCTGTGTCATCAGGATACATGGTCTCGTAGCCATCATCGTAGAAGTACTCGTCACCCAAGCCACCATAGGCATGACCAAATTCATGCACCAGTACAGGACGGAATGTCGGATGGTCGCTGGTAGTCACGGTAAGTTGGTTATAGATGCCGCCTCCGCCATACGTGCTGCTATTGACTAGCACGATGATATGCTCGAAAGGAATGCCGCTAAGCAGGTCGTATATGCGGTGCATCTCGCTGGTCATCAGATAACGATTAGAATAAAACGTGTCATAATGGGTGCCGGCAGGTGTCTGTCGCCATAGACCCACATGAGGAATGGAAGGACCACTCTTAGGTGACTCTGTAGCCACTGCCACCACATTAAAGCGCGATTTCATGGATGTAAACGGCTCATGGGCAAACAAAGCATCAACCACACGACGGCTATCCGTATAGAATTTCTCCATCTCTTCATGGGAATAACCTTCAGCTATAATGGCTAAATCAATACATGACGTAATATCCGGTTGCCCATTAGGCAACGTCTTTCCCGTCCAGACATAACGAAACGTTTCCTGTGGCTCGTCAATCCTGCGAATCAGAATATCGGCAGGATTTATCGTATGCTGCAACAAGCCCTTTACTTGAGCATGGAAATCCGTCAGCGTTACCTTGACGTCAACAGGACGTTTGGGCATAGGGACATTAAAAGACGCTTGGAAGGCACGATCAACGCGTGTGGCTTCTTCTTCTGCTTGCCATTCCTGAAACAGTGTTGAGAAGGTATGTACATAGAGCTGACGACCCGTTTCGTGGTCTATCAGCATAATTTGTCCGTTTCCACGTAGTGGAATCTCAGCCAACCGTGCCTTACGGCCTGCCCAGCGAGCCTGTTTACTGGCATTGCAGTAATAGATGTGCTGCTGCTTGGCATTGCCTGCCAGTACATAGTTTAGTCGCAGGGTGCTGTCTTGAAAGTCATCATCAAATGCACGTGCCGTAGCCGTCATTGCCACGCACCACGCAGACATCATCATCAACAACCATTTCTTCATTATCAATTATCAATTTATCAATTATCAATTATTATCACTCCCAACACTCTAATTCATTCTCCAACTCGGGCAACTGACTGCGATGGAAGGTTGGTTCCCTGATGCCCTGCTTCTTTTGTTTCCGATAATCTTCAAGCAGGCGGAAGACAAAGCGGCCCAACAGCACGATGGCAATGAGGTTACAAGCTGTCAGGAAGGCCATGAAGAAGTCGACGATGTTCCAGACGAGTTCGAAACTGGCCAAGGAACCGAAAATGACCATCACACCAGCCGAACAGATGCGGTAAATAGTCATTACCTTTGTATTAGGTGTAATGAAGCGGATATTGGCCTCACCATAATAATAATTACCAATAATAGTAGAGAAAGCAAAAAGGAAAATAGCGACAGCTATAAAAACAGGGCCAATAGAGCCTATTTCCGACTGCAAAGCCGACTGCGTCAAAGCAATACCGTTCAGTTGTGGTACTCGAAACAGACCACTGATAAGAATGATAAAGGCTGTACACGAACAAACAATCAGTGTGTCAGTAAAAACGCCTAAAGCCTGAATGAGACCCTGTTTCACAGGATGGGTGACTGATGCTGTTGCTGCCACATTAGGTGCACTACCCTCACCCGCCTCGTTAGAGAAGAGGCCTCGCTTCACACCGTTCATGATGGTCACACCAATGCCACCGCCTGCTATCTGCTCAATGCCAAAAGCGTCGAGAACTATCAGCCGGAAGACGTGGGGTATCAGGCCAATATTCATGACGATAATCACCAAAGCCAATACAACATAACTAATCGCCATCACGGGTACTAAGACGGCACTGACCTGAGCAATGCGTTGGATGCCACCGAAAACAATGAACAACGAGACAGCCGCAATAACGCATCCCACCCATAACGGATCCCAACCAAAGGCTTCCTGCATGGCACTGCAAATGGTATTGGACTGAATGGAGTTGTTAGAAAGTCCAAACTGACAAGTAATGAGCACAGCAAACGTGATGGCCATCCAACGCTGCTTTAAACCCTGCTGTATATAGTAAGCCGGACCACCGATGAATGAATCCTTATGTTTCTTTTTGAACAACTGCGCCAGCGTCGATTCGACAAATGCCGTTGCCGACCCCATCAACGCAATAACCCACATCCAGAACACGGCACCAGGGCCACCGATGGCTATGGCAGACGCCACACCTGCCAGATTACCCGTACCCACACGAGTGGCTACCGACACGGCAAAGGCCTGGAACGACGAAATATGCTTGCTGTTGACGCCTGCCTTCTGTTCCTTTACCTGCTCTTCAACCGTGCTGACCGCCGAGTCCGTCAGCAGCCGTAACATCTCGCCAACCATGCGGAACTGCACGAAGCGTGTCTTTATCGTAAACCATAAGCCACAACCAACCAATGCGAAGATGAGTACATAGCCCCATACCGCATCATTGACAGTTGTTATCAACTCGTTTATATTCATACCTTATATATTCTGGACGTTATTAGTGGAAAGAGGTTTAACGCAGAACCTCATAATTCTTGTATTATCTGTTTTCTATGGCCTTAAACAACTTGAGTTTGCTTTGGGCACTCTGCTTGCATCGATTCACCTCATCGCTGAACTTCTCAGGGATGGTCTTTCCTGTGTACTCGTCTTTAAAAGAATCCTGCTTCAGGGTTTTAATGTCGAAGTAAGTCTGTGTAGAATCGAACTTCTTGGCATTAAAGCGCAGCAGACGCTTGCCGTCGAACCACATACGCAGTTCGTAGGGCATCAATTCAGCCAAATCCACATCGGGTGTCAGCACATAAATGAACATTACTTGCCCTTTGTCATCGTAGAGATACTCCTCGTAAAACTCACGGGCAGCATAGTTATACTTAGACGTAGCAAAGTGCAGGTAGTGTGGCGGATAGGGATCACCCTCTTCCTCTGGTTCCAGCTCACCATAGTACATACGAATATTTTCCTCATGCCCCCCTGTGGCTGGCAGGTACTGCATCACACGCAAATGGTAATACTCTGGGGGTATGCCGTCTGAAGGAAAGTTCTCGTTCATTTTTGCTATTTCTGCCTTCACACTATGATACGCCTTGCGGATGCTTTCAACAGTATTTTGGCCATTGGCTGTCAATGTCCAGCACAATCCTAATAATAAGGTAGAAAGAACTTTTCTGTATAACATCGTGTCTCTTCGTTATTGTTTACAATTCCATATTTATGGTGCAAAGATACGCTTTTTATTTGATTCACGTCAAAGAATGGCCTAATTTCTTTCAAAATAAGTACTGAATATAACCAACATCTCCCAAAGTGTCGTACCTTTGCAGCAGAAATAAAAAAACAAGCGTCCTTAAAAGAATGACAGAGGTCAAAGAAAGGACAGAGATAATTAACAGGATAACAAATTTAATTAGAGAAAGGAAATGATTATGATGTTAACAATGTTTTCACTGGCCGTTGAGGCTGTAGCAGCCCTTGAGGCTATGTACATTTGCAAGAATGCAAAGGTACTTACAAAGTAAAAAGAGATTAGTGTAGAATAATTTAAATCCGCAGACGTGATGCCTGCGGATTTTTTTTGTATTTCCTCCTGATTATTATGTTTGATCGCTATTCCGCATACTATTTATTAATTAGAACTTGGCAGTTTAAGAAAAAAGTATTACCTTTGCAACTAATTTCAATTCCAAAGTTTGGGATACACATTTCAAAGTTTGGAATATATATCCCAAAGTTTGGGATAGAGATTTCAAAGTTTAAAACGAAAAAAGATAAGAATAGTATGGCAAATTATGTAGTAAAGGAAATGCCCGCAGGTATGGGCAACGGCAAAAAAGGAAGAATCTTCCCCAAGATGCAGGTTTATACAGAGTTCGACTACGACAAGGTGGTTGAGCTTGTTCACACCAATTCGCCAGCTTTCAGCCAGGCTACCGTTCGAGGCGTGCTGGATACTTTGGCAGTTGTCATGAAGAACTATCTTCCAATGGGCCACACGATGAAAATCGACAATCTGGGTGTATTCTCGCTGTCGCTAGAATTTGCCGATAATGAGACGGAAAGCACTACCCCACAGGCGACCCAAGAGCCAACGTCCCAGAAGAAATACCATCATGTGAGGGTCAAAGGCGTGAATTTCAAGGTTGACAAGAAGCTGGTCGACGACATCAACAAGGAGAATTCCTTCGAGCGCATAACAGGCAATACAACCTCTCCCTCGCCTTATTCTCATGAGGAGCGTCTGCAACGCGCCCTAACCCATATCGACAAGCACGGTTTCATCACCCTACAAGAATACGCCAACCTCAACCGCCTCAGTCGCAGCGAAGCCTCCAGGGAACTCTCCAAACTCGTCGCCGACCCCAATTCAGACATCAAAACCAAAGGCGCCGGCTCGCATAAAGTTTGGGTGAGGAGTAAATAGAGGTAAAGAAATAATCAGCGGAACCCTGATCACTCCTCTATTCTCAAGGTTAAAAAGTTGGAGTCAGAGAAAATAATAACCTCTCCGACCCCAATGATTCCTTAAAATACATTTGGAAGTCGACTGCGCAGAAAAAGTCCTTTTGCTCGTCATTGGAGATACTGGACGAGATGCGTTCCATCAGGATTGTTGAGAACAAATGGAAGGCCAAGCATATCACTCCATTTGTCGGACGGCAGCTTGAAGTCTGCGAAGCCTTTGGCTTCCCTGTGCCAGATAACTGCGCACCTAAGTACAAGGCAAGGAAGGTGAAGGCCAAGAGGCCGGGCAGGCCGCCCAAGCCCAAGGTCATCGCCGAAGAGGGTTGATAGTACAAACTAAAATAAAACTCGCATTATTATAAGTCCCGGACTTCATCATTTATAGACAGTATTCTCTCTTGTCTTTATAAATTCATCAAAAAATGTTTTTAAATCATCCAAAAAGGCATTGAGATTAAACGATTTCCTGATTTTCACAGGAAGAGGATTATTCTGAAAATAATCAATAATCGTTTTTTCGACTATTCTGTATCCATCTACTTCGTTAGAATTCAAATACTCTTCTGCGTTCTCGATTGTGATGTCTGTGCACAGATATAAATGACGATACTCTATTATTTCTCCAGATAACAATTTTAATGGTAGAACTTCATAGTACATTGGACGCTTGTGAGGCTTAAAGCAAAACGGTAAGCAGAATAATTTAATAGTTACAAACTCCACCATTGGTGAATAATTCTTTTTTGCAAAGAACTCCTCCATACTTGCTTGTAAACGTACTATCTCCTCACGCTTTGTGGTCTTGTTAAATTCAATACCAAACTGAAAATCACCTATTACTATATCCATATATAATTAACGTTTTTCCCTTAAAATAATTGTATTATAATATAAATATCTTATGATAAATGTTTAACGGACATTAGTTGCTAATGTTTTCATCTAAAAATCCTATTACCTGGAGGCAAATGACCATACTTCTGCCAATATGAGTATATATGAAATTTTTCCATAATAAGTAATTCTGTGGTATTTCCCCAGAAAATAGGAACCATTCGAAAGTTATCATCTTCATATGACCCTTTGGGATATCGGTTTGTTCCATGTGTAGTTTGACCTATTTTCCAAATATCGTTAGGCCCCAATTGTTCCATTAATCCAGTCCTAACATTTTTATACATACCAGATACTTTCGGATGCAGTTCATAAACAAAACCATAATTTCTTCAAAAAGTCAGTTCTCTGAGCTAAATTATTCCTTGCGCTTTTATGTATTGAAATATAAAAAAGGGAATAACAAATGCTCCTATTAAAAAGGCAACCGTAATTAAAGTTAAAATGTATCCATTATTAATACGAGATTTTTTGAAATGTCGACTCATCGCATGTAGAATATTTATTTTGCAAAAATAATATCTGAGAATCAACAACATAAGAACGACAATATCAGATATTACAATTCTCACTTTAGGATAGTTATAAATATCCTGTAACAACCCAGGGAACGCTAATAACAATAAAATGTCCATCATTGCATAAACAAGCATTCCGACTACCACACTGGTATTCAAGACCGCCGTATATTTGGCATCCCAATCTGCATAATGAAACTTACGCAGCATCATATAACAACTACAGCAAACAAAATCTATAATGTACATAACGAATTGACAAGATTACAAATTGTTTTACATGCAAAAAAATAAAAAAATCCAATTCTAACCAAATTTATTATACAATATTTCTACTCTGATTTGACTTTTGCAAAAAATAAAGATTTACCACGGAATTGCATAAGCCCCTGATACAGCCCCAGCATATGTTCCCGCAAAACCATGCCTATAAAAAATTGCGTTTTGTATGTTATAATAATCGCATGTGGCATAAATATCCAAAGCGCAATAAGGAAGACTGATATAACTACCAACAGAACGCGCCAAGTTAAAAATGTTATCGGGGGTTGGATTATTATAGACATTTATAGCATTAACCCCGACACCTAACCTCCCCATTGTTTTACCTATTATGTTCGGTAATTTTACATACTTCATAGCATTTTCGCGAGATATTCTTATACCCTGCACACCACGGACATATTTGCCATTAGCTTGCCGCTGTAAGATGTTGGAATCATATACCTTTCCTGAGCTAGTACGCCAAGTCTCATACCCACAAGCAGATTTGTAATAGCGAGTTGATGCATAAGCTCCCATAGCGAAGCCCAAAGCATCAATACCCATTCCTGCGGCTAATAAGAAGTCGTTACTGTGTGGAGTTATGACAACTTCAGGTATTTCGCCAATCCAATTGCCATTGGCATCCTTCTTATACACTATATCACCATTGCCATGCATAGCATGATTCAGCAGTCCAATTTTCAAACCCTGCATTGAACCTTGCAAGAAATCTCCACCTGTCATCCATGCTCCCATGCCACCCATTGCAGATGTAGAAGTTATCATTAATGCTGGATTCATATTAATGCCTTGAGCAAAAGAGCCTATGCCAGACGAAATGAAGCCAGATGCAAATCCACTTCCAAAACCACCTCCGTTAAGTGCATTTATACACAAAAGGAGTCCCTTTTGTGTACATGATTTGCTTATCAAAGAACTCCCGACTCAGAGCCACCAGCCTGTTTCAATAGCTCATTGTCGGGGGCAAAGGTACACATATAATATGAAATGGGCAAACTTTTGGCTGTTTTTTGCATAAATCCATTGCTATTTGAGAAAAAAGAACTAATTTTGCACTCGAAGAGTGCGAAAAGGTGGCGACGAGCCATCTTTCAACAAAGAAGATACAAACCAACAAAGGAAGTGAGGTGATTATGCCAGAGTTTGACTTGTATACAGGAAGGGAAGAAAGAATGAAGGCTGTGGCCAAAAAGGCTGCAGCATCAAAGGAAAGTGCCATCAAGTTTTTGATTGAGGCTGGTATCTTGGAGCCTTCAGGGGAATTAGCACCACATCTGAGATGAAGGAATCTCTTTACTCAAGGCGTTCAAACCTGATAATTGGTTTCCACGGATGCGACCAGACCGTCGTAAACAAGGTGTTGGCTGGTGAGGAGAATCTGCTTGCCAGCACAAATGATTACGACTGGCTGGGTAATGGCATCTATTTTTGGGAGAACAATGAGACACGTGCTTTGCAATGGGCTCAGGATTTGGCCAATCGCAAGAGTTCTCCCGTTAAGAATCCCGCTGTGATAGGAGCCATCATCGATTTAGGCTATTGTTTTGACCTCACAGATAGCATTTATCTAAATGAATTAAGGAACGCATACGACGTATTCTCTGACCTCTATATCAAGACAGGTCAACCACTCCCACAGAATACCGATATTGGCAATTCAACGGACAAGTTAATTCGCAAGTTGGATTGTGCCGTTATCCAGACTGCCCATAAGTTGAACCGTGATGCGAACAAGCATCCCTATGACTCTGTGCGTGGTGTGTTCTGGGAGGGTAAACCGCTTTACCCCAATGCCGGGTTTGCCGAGAAGAACCATATCCAGATATGTGTCTGCAACCCGAACTGTATCAAGGGCTATTTCCTTCCTAGAGGTATTGACAAGGAATATCCCAATCCATAATATTATCAGACAGAAGTTACACTTACACAGGGACGCATTCCCTATGCGAGCCAAAATAAGAACAAATAAAAGAATTAAGACATGACATAAAACGTTTAACTTGACATTAGGATAAAGGAAGTGTTTGCTTCTGCTTGGATGCACATCTGAAATCGCCAAAATCTGTATGTATCCATCAACAGTGGAAAGCGAATGCTTACACCTTTGGGGGTGGGCTTCGCTGTTGTATGGATACAGGTGTTTGGCGATACCGAGATGTGGCAACAGAGTTGATTCACACCTTTCTTTTTGCCTTGTGTCGCAAAAAGAAGAAATATGAAGAAACTATTATTACTGCTAATGACAGTCCTTATGCCAATAGGCATGATGGCTGAAGGAGAGTATCCTAATGCCATGATGGTGCAACTAACCAATGGTAGTACCGTTGGCTTTGCCCTTGAGAACACCACTTTGCAACTGCTGCCCACAACCAATCAAGTGAAAGTGTCTACAGCCGAAAACAATCAGACGTTTACTCTCTCTGACGTGAAAAGCATTGCCTATGAGTATCATGACCTGAGCACCTTGGGTATTGATGTCATCTCCTTGAAAAGTATGGCTGACATTGAGGTCTATACCCTCGGTGGTCGTAAGGTTGCCTCAGAACGCACCACACTTGACAATGTGTTGAATGGTCTTTCTCAGGGTGTATATATAATAAAGGTAGATGGTAGAACCCTTAAAATTGCAAAGTGATGAAACGTATATTCTTTTTATTCAGTATATTACTCTGTTCGCTCACAATGACAGCGCAGAGCGCTTGGATGTTCAATCGAGGCGACAGCATCAGTTGGCAACCCACACAGGATATGACCGTCACCTTCGAGAAGGACCCTGCAGGATTCTTCTGGCAGAATATCAAGACAGGAAATCTTGATATCATCCGAATGCCGATTGAAACGGGCGATGGCATCATGTTTGCCGATACACCGTTTTTACAGGTGGAGAAAAAGAACATTGAAGTGATAAACGAAGGGAATCGACAATTTGAAGTCCGCCTTAAAACAAACATTAGCGACTGGTCTTCTATAATTTGTCAACCTCAAGCAGATTGGGTGAGGATAGTCGATGTTAATGGAAGGCATTTCCCTGTCATAACTTACAATTTTGAATACGACGCAAATTATACAGGTGAATCACGAGAAACTCAGATAAACTTCAGTCATCAAGAACTTTCTGATGTTGTCACTGTTTTTTCCATAGGAGAAACGGCAACTTTTGAAGTTTCACCCAAAGAAATAACGGTTACTAATAACCAAGACCCTCGCCAGTTTACGGTTACGCTGAGCAGTAATGTCAGCGAGGTGTTGTATGGTAGCACATACGAGATTGTCGGTGATGACATAGAATGGCTCAGGTGTGTGAATGATGGCAGTAGTGATATAGGTCGCTCGTTCACATTCAATTACGACCAAAACTATACTGGATTAGACCGTGAGGTGTTGGTTATTTTCAAGAATGAACAATATAATCTTGCCGATACGGTTAAAGTTGTATCTTTAGGTGGGAAACCGCTTTTTGAAGCATCGCCTAAAGAAATAACGGTTACTAATAACCAAGACCCTCGTCAGTTTACGGTTACATTAAGCTGTAATGTCAGTGATGTATTAATTGGAAGCACATATAGTATTGTTGGCGATGATACCGAATGGCTCAGATGTGTCGTTGATGAGGACAATGAAACGCAACGCACTTTCACATTCTATTACGACCTTAACTATACTGGATTAGACCGTGAGGCTTTGGCCATTTTCAAGAATGAACAATATAATCTTGCCGATACGGTTAAAGTTGTATCTTTAGGTGGGAAACCGCTTTTTGAAGCATCGCCTAAAGAAATAACGGTTAACAATAACCAAGACTCTCGTCAATTTACAGTTACGCTGAACGGTAATGTTAGTGAAGTATTAGCAGGTAGCACTTATGAGATTGGCGGCAATGGGGGAGAATGGCTAAGATGTGTCAGTGAAAAAGGTGATGAAACCAGTCGCATCTTCACGTTCGAATGTGACATGAATTATACAGGTACAGACCGTGAGGAAATGGTTATATTCAAGAATGAAAAGTATAATCTTGCCGATACTGTTAAGGTTGTATCTGTGGGTAACAATTTTATACGTGCGGAGAAGAAAAACTACGTGATACTGAACACCACACAGCTGGACAGGTCGCTTGACATCGTAATCAGTACCAACGTGATAGAGCCCTTCGACAACTGGGTGGACAGTTACTACGATGAGGACAACCTGGCCATCAAGGTGGTGGGCGCTGACAACTGGGTGCGCGAGGACCCCTTCAACCAGAACATGACCTTCTGGGGCTCGCAGGGTAGTTATCACGTCACAGTCCCCTACAACTTTAACAACAGTGGTGAAGACAAGCACATCGACATTGTCATCTACAGTAAGCGGCACGAAGTAAGCGACACCATCCGCGTGACCCACTACGCCGCCCAGCTGGCTTACAGGTCGATGGAGAACAATGCTGTATGCCAGCCTCAGGGCGACATCATGGAGATACCCGTCTTCGGCATCGGCGACAAGCAGATAGCCACGGAGGTGAGCAGTCTGCCGGACTACATGCACCGGCTGCCCGACGAGGTGCGCGACGGCAACAGGTATATAAGAATCGAAGTGGAGGCGAACGACGCAGACGAGCCAAGGCAACTGAACGACTATGCAGACAAATTCCAAGTGACTGTGGGCGACTGCACAACGGGATTCTATTTCTACCAGCCTCCGCGGGGGGCACCCTCCTATGCCGAGCAGGTAGAGGCGCTGAAGGCATTCTACACTAAGACAGAGAGATGGAAGAACCATGACAACTGGCTGAGCGACAAGCCGGTCAACCTGTGGCATGGGGTGAACAACACCAACTTTGCTGGCGATGTGAATGACACAATCGTGGGAAAATACGTCTTCTACTTCGGACTGTATGGCAATGAGATAGTGGGACAGATGCCCGAGGAGACTGCCACTCTGATGTGGGCACCGCGCTTTCAGATTGAGGGCAACGGTTTCTACGGGAAGATACCCGATGCCGTGAAGAAACACCCGAGGTGGGGAGAGATAGGCTTCGAGATGATAGGTCAGAACCCGTACTTCACCGGGAAGACTTTCGACTATGACGACTTCGGACTGAAGATCTCAGACGGCAAGGTGAAACTCTTCGCGGATGAAAGTGAGACGACAGTAGCCGACATCATCAGCCGGAATGAGGTGACGCTGGTCTATAACAGGGGATGGGGCTTTAGCCCGGGCAAGCCGGGCGACGAGTTCGTCAACCTGTACCTCGACTACTGTAACAAGGGGTTCGGGCTCATTTCAACAATCATTTGCGGGCAAGACGACGTTGCTGACCGTGACTATGTCAGGAAACTGCAGACGGAGAAAGGACTGCCCGCAGGCATCGTATGGGCAGAGGAACCGTTCGGAAACTTCAGAATAGCACAGGTGGGCTCGATGTATCTGCTTGACAAGGAAGGTCGTCTGATACAGTTCTTCGGAGGCGACGGTGCCATACCGGAGCAGTGGTACATCAGCAGGATTGACAGCGTGTGCCGTGCCCGTCTGGGAGAGCCGGAACAACACGAGCCTTATGGCGACCTCTACACCTCGACGGACTACACGCGCGACGGTGAGGTGACAACCCTGCAGACGGCCACGGTGGGCAGAGGCATCGACATTGTGCTCATGGGCGATGCCTATGTGGATGAGGACATCGCCAGCGGCAAGTATGAGCAGGACATGCGCCAGGGCATGGAGCAGTTCTTCGCCGACGAGGTGTATGCAGCCCTGCGAGAGCGCTTCAATGTCTATGCCGTCACCGTGGTGTCTCCAAACCGCACTACAAGCAATGAAGGGAAGTGGAGATTAAACTATGATGACAGCATATGCTTCGAGTATGCACAACGTATCGATGGTATCGACATGGAGCATGTAACAATAATCAATATTGTCAATGACGATAACCCCGGTATGCTCAAGGGGCATGCGAGTATGTATGAGGGCAACGGTGTCGCACACATCGAAACTGGAGGACCTACAGAACTAATTATACACGAGGCAGGAGGACACGCCTTTGCCAAACTCGCCGATGAATACATTTTGGGAGGCTATGGCGATAATCGTTGTCCTGAAGAAGAACTTACAAGCTTTAGACAATGGATGGATGACTGTCATGCTCGGGGTATGTACACCAATGTTTCTGCGACAAACGACCCAACACTAGTGCCATGGGCTCACATGCTGACAGACGAACGCTATAAGAACGAAATCGGCATTTACAAAGGCGCCTGGATGTGGCCTTATGATTTATGGCGCTCGAGTGAAAACAGTGTCATGAATACTGATGATTATCGTTTCAATGCGCCCAGCCGTGAGGCAATATACAAACGGGTGATGAAACTATCTGAGGGTGACTCATGGACATACGATTATGAGACCTTTGTGTCATTCGATGCCCCAATTCGTGAAGCCTATAAACAGAAAAGTGCGGTACCCAGATTGCAAAAACAGCGGCAGTCTGCTACCCCAAAGCGCATCGAATCCCGTCCGCCTACCATCTATAAAGGAACGTGGCGCGATGCTGGCAAGTGTGAGAAAGTAGACTATTCTGATTTCAACAAATAACCCACAAAGTTATGGACGAGAAAAGAATATATGAAGATCTTATTGCTGGCACGCCGACGAAGGTGTGCCAGCTTAAAGAACTTTTTGGGATTGGAGTTGTGAACGCCATCTTGTCATGTGCAATTTGTCTGATGTTATTGGTGTTGATATGTTGTTTTAGTATGAGTAAGCTGTCAGAATGTTCATGTATATGCTCTTTTGATAGTTACTATTCCAATACACAAAAGGAGTCCCTTTTGTGTACGTAAACTTAAATTCTATTAATGAGTTTACATCTACTGGTGTCTTATATTGAATACCATAGCCCAATTTCCCGAAGGCAGGAGCTACTGATTTACTTAATTCTTAATAATTGTCCATCATCGAAGCCAACAGCTATTATTTTATTACTGAACAGTTTTGGCCTACTGATTAGAAGCTCATTAACACACTCTTCAATTATGACTGAGACCGTGTTGAGAAATTGTTCCCAATCCATAGTACTATCTATGGATAGATAATTTCCTTGGGGCTCAAAATCGACAGAACATGCCCAATCGTCATCATCTGCATCATATTCCTTAGATCCTGTCAAATATAGACAAAATCCTGTTTCCGTTTCATATATGCCGAAATACAATGCTACAATTCCGTTGTCGTCTATATTGTCTTGACTGAGTTTTTGCAACCAGTTCTCTATTTGCTTTTTCATATAGAATTACCACAGTATATTTGCATAAAATCTAATCCCAAGTCCAGTTTCTTCATTTTGATAGCTTTGTATACATCTTCAGAAACAATAATGTCATTCACAGCAGGACGTGAATTGAATATTTTCAAGCCTTGTACTTTGTTGCTATCTAGTCTCAATTTAATAATAGAATCTGTTCCTTCAACGTATACTGTCTTTTGCTTATCAATGACGTCGTAAATAATTTTAAAGTGCATGATGTAGTATATTTTATCACCATACTCTTTACTCGTTGCTTTGACAGGAATGAATTCCAAATTTGTGTCGTCTTTGCAAAACTGAGAAAGTAAGTCTTTTAACTCTTGACTGACTAAGTTAGCCCCACCTGTACATGAATGGAACGGTCTATACACTCCATGTTTTAGTTCAACAACGAGCGACTGCCAGTTCTTTACCTCTTCCGCATCTCTTGCTATCGGATAAGGCCAATTTTTGGGGGAATACAACACTCCGCCTACTTTATCGTTCCCTTTAACAATAAATCTATAATACCTCATATTATAACGTCACAAAGAGGGGTGGACTAAGTAAGCATTTATCACTTCACTATAAGATTCTTCAGTTTCTTTATGAGTTCTTTTACTCGTGGAGTAAGTTCTTCAATGTTCTCTCCGAACTTAGGCTCATATTGCGATACCCTCTTCTTTTACGTTATACTTGAACATTGTTGGTCACCTCGCGCGCGCGAACCATAGAGAATGATTTGCGCTGTGGGCTCTGATGCTCAAATTGTATCACGAATCAGACTGATGATTTGTGCTCGTTTGTCGTCTCCCATAGATATCTGCTTTAATTGTTTCGCACGCTTTTCTGTGCAAATATACGAATAATTTCCGAATAAACGAATAAAGTATCGAAATTTATTGCATCTTTGCCGTACAATTACTATGAAAGTAATAACAAATACTCCGAAAGTAATTTTGTTTACTCTCGGAGTTTACCTATAGGGACATCATCTCACGTTATGATATAATTTGATACATATATCATTATGCCAGCAATATACAGCGATAAGACTATAACAATAAGGGTCATAGTAGCTAAGACTACTCGCCAGGTAGTGCTCCAATAGTTGTAGCCCGACAACTGCTTGATAGGTATGATGATCAGTAGCAATGACAACAAATTATAGATGTTTTCTACCTTATCGCTGAAACACAGCAACGAAGGGATGATGTTATAGATATAGAGCATATTGCAGATATACACCATAGCCACGAAGCACTCTGACAGACGGATGTCTGACATGGCAGGGCAGCGACGAATCAAGAGCCAGAGTGGACAGGAGAAGAGCAACAGGAAAAAAAGCGTCACCTCTGAAATGTGTTTATCAGCCCATTCGAAACTTCTATCCATAATCCTGTCAGACTCTATTTTGGCCAGCTCTTTCTTTTGCTCGTTGGTGAGAGCCTTACCCAATGGTTGTGGAACCTTTACCGATGGGGCCTCAGCCTTAGCATCCTCAACCCGTTCCGTAGTTGCCTTTTTCTGCTGTTCCATACGATTGATGCCCTGAATGTTAAAGCCCGTATTTACCAGCAACGACAAAGCAATGAGCAAGAAGAACATCTTGAAAGGCGGGAAATAGGCCATCTGCATGCCTCTGAGATAGTCGCGTATCATGTAGCCAGGGCGCAACAGGAGGTCGCGGATGCTGCGAAACATGCCACGATTGCCTAAACCCCAGACATCAAGATACAAAAGAAAAGCATTCTTGAAAGAATAGCGGCCTATTTTGGCTGATTGTCCACAACGTGGACAGTAGTTGCCCTCGTAGTGTGTACCACAGGTTGCACACTCATGCTGCTGCTCTGAGAGTGGTGCCACCTGGTGGGGCTGGAGTTTCCAATCCTGAAATCGACTGTATCTGTCTTTCAACTTTTCCATTGTTATTTCCTTAACGTTCCCAAAAGCGTTTATAATTAAATCCACTTCTCGCAATTCCGGTTAATACAGCTATCGTTTTGTTGTCTTACAAAAGCGCCGCAGTTTATTCGCTGCGGCGCTTATAATAATAAATAATGTGTAATGACATTAATCAGCGAGCTTAGCCTTGATCATCTCGCGGTTCAAGCGGGCGATGTTGGCAATAGTCTCGTTCTTAGGACAAACGGCCTCACAGGCACGAGTGTTGGTGCAGTTACCAAAGCCGAGCTCGTCCATCTTGGCAATCATGTTCTTCACACGACGGGCAGCCTCTACGCGGCCCTGGGGAAGCAGGGCGAGCTGAGAAACCTTGCTGGATACGAAGAGCATGGCAGAACCGTTCTTACAAGCAGCTACGCAAGCGCCACAGCCGATGCAAGATGCGCAGTCCATAGCCTCGTCGGCATCCTCCTTAGGAATCAGGATAGCGTTGGCATCCTGAGCCTGACCGGTGCGGATGGTGGTGTAGCCACCAGCCTGGATAATCTTATCGAAGGCATTGCGGTCTACCATACAGTCCTTGATGACAGGGAAGGCTGCTGAGCGCCAAGGCTCGACGGTGATAACATCGCCATCGTTGAAGCGGCGCATGTAGAGCTGACAAGTGGTAGCACCACGCTCGGTCTTGCCGTGAGGCGTACCGTTGATGTAGAGTGAGCACATACCGCAGATACCCTCGCGGCAGTCGTGATCGAATACGAATGGCTCCTTGCCTTCGTTGATAAGCTCCTCGTTCAGGATGTCAAGCATCTCGAGGAACGAGGTGTCGTCGGGAATATCGTGCATCTCGTGGGTGTCGAAATGTCCCTCGTCCTTGGGGCCGTTCTGGCGCCAGAACTTTATTGTAAAGCTGATATTTTTAGCCATAATTGAATATGTTTTTGTATGCAGAGACACTGAGAACGCGGAGGTCTTTTTTCTCTATGCCTCTACGTCTCTGCGTACTATTATTAATTCTTATAATTTCTGGTTTGAACCTTAATAGCCTCGTACTCCAGTGGCTCCTTGATGAGCTCAGGCTCGTTGCCCTTGCCTTTGTACTCCCAGCAGCCTACGTAGAAGTAGTTCTCATCGTCGCGCTTGGCCTCGCCTTCCTCGGTCTGATACTCCTCGCGGAAGTGACCACCGCAAGACTCGTTACGAGAGAGGGCGTCGAAGGCTACGAGCTGACCCATGGTGAAGAAGTCACGCAGGTGGATAGCCTTGTCGAGCTCGATGTTCAGACCTTCCTTAGAACCAGGAACGAAGAGGTTGGTGTCGAACTCCTTCTCGAGCTCGTGCATCTTCTTCAGACCAGTCTTCAGGCCCTCAGCGGTGCGACCCATACCTACATACTCCCACATGATGTGGCCCAGTTCCTTGTGGATAGAGTCAACTGAACGCTTACCCTTAATATTCAGCAGACGATCAAGTTCAGCATTGACAGCTTTCTCAGCCTCGTCGAACTCAGGACGATCTGTGCTTACCTTCGGCCATACAGCCTGATCGGCCAGATAGTTCTGGATAGTGTAAGGCAGCACGAAATAACCATCGGCCAGACCCTGCATCAGAGCAGAAGCACCCAGACGGTTAGCACCATGGTCAGAGAAATTACACTCACCGATAGCAAACAAACCAGGGATGCTTGTCTGCAACTCATAGTCAACCCAGATACCACCCATCGTGTAGTGGATAGCAGGATAGATCATCATCGGCTTGTAGTACTTCACGCCATTAATCTCGTTGGCTACGTCGCCAGGGAATACATCGGTAATCTCCTCGTACATCTCGAAGAGGTTGCCATAACGCTGCATGATAACATCAAGGCCCAGGCGGTTGATAGACTCAGAGAAGTCGAGGAACACAGCCAGACCGGTGTTGTTTACGCCAAAGCCCTTGTCGCAGCGCTCCTTAGCGGCACGAGAGGCAACGTCACGTGGAACAAGGTTACCAAATGCAGGATAACGGCGCTCCAGATAGTAGTCGCGATCCTCCTCAGGAATCTCCCAACCCTGCTTGGTACCAGCCTGCAGAGCCTTAGCGTCCTCAATCTTCTTAGGAACCCAGATACGACCGTCGTTACGCAGTGACTCAGACATCAGTGTCAGCTTTGACTGCTTGTCGCCGTGAACGGGGATACAGGTGGGGTGAATCTGAACGTATGATGGGTTTGCAAAATAAGCACCCTTACGGTAGCACTGAACAGCGGCTGTACAGTTACATCCCATAGCGTTGGTAGAGAGGAAGTAGGTGTTACCATATCCACCAGTAGCAATGACTACGGCGTTGGCGCTGAAACGCTCCAGTTTACCGGTAACAAGGTTCTTGGCGATGATGCCACGAGCACGACCGTCAACGATGACCACATCTTCCATCTCGTAACGGGTGTAGAGCTTTACCTTACCGGCATTGACCTGACAACTCAGTGAGCTGTAGGCACCCAGCAGCAGCTGCTGACCAGTCTGACCCTTAGCGTAGAATGTACGGCTTACCTGAGCTCCACCGAATGAACGGTTAGCCAGCATGCCACCATACTCACGGGCAAAGGGAACACCCTGAGCCACGCACTGGTCGATAATATTGTTTGATACCTCAGCCAGACGATAAACGTTGGCCTCGCGAGCACGATAGTCACCACCCTTTACGGTATCGTAGAACAGACGATAGACAGAGTCACCATCGTTCTGATAGCACTTAGCGGCGTTGATACCACCCTGAGCAGCGATAGAGTGAGCACGACGTGGAGAGTCCTGAATACACAGGTTGATGACGTTGAAGCCCATCTCACCAAGTGAAGCAGCTGCAGAAGCACCAGCCAAACCGGTACCAACTACAATAACGTCGAGCTTCAGCTTGTTCTTAGGGTTTACGAGACGCTGGTGAGCCTTATATTCCTTCCATTTCTCAGGTACTGGACCTGCGGGAATCTTTGAATCAATTACTTTTGCCATAATCTTTTCCTAAATTATAAAATTAAAAGATTAAAAATAAAAAACTACTGACAGCAAGCGGCAGCAGCCTCTTTGCAGCAGTCAGCAGCACCATCACAGCAGAGCGAAGGAGCGCAACCGAATGCGAAAGCCAGCACCACAACGAGGAAGCCTAACATCAGCAGGGTTACATAGACGAAGCCTATCATCTTCCAACGGCAGAGCCAAGTCTTACCACTCCAACCAAGTGTCTGCATAGCACTCCAGAAGCCGTGAGTCAGGTGGAACCAAATGGCAACAAGCCAGATGACATAAAGCACTACGAACAGAGGATTGGCAAAAGTCTCCTTAATCCAACCAAAACCATCAGAAGGACTCAGAGTCGTCTCCATACCAACGAGCTCAGCAAACATCATGTTGTACCAGAAATTGAACAGGTGCAACAACAAGCCCAAGCAGATAATAATACCCAGCACGAGCATGTTCTTTGATGCCCACTCCACCTTGCCAGCATTCACCGTCGTAGCTACATCGTAGCGACTGTTACCACGAGCGGTACGGTTCTGTGCGGTCAGGATGAACGCAAACACAATGTGAATCACAGCCAGAGCAGCCAGACCGAGCGTTGCTACAACAGCATACCAGTTGGCACCCAGCAATTCGCAAATCATGTTGTAAGCCTCGCCAGAGAACAGCGCTACAACGTTCATACAACCATGGAAGGTCAAGAACAGAATCAGCGCAATACCCGTAACGGACATTACAACCTTTCGACCAATTGATGAATTAATTAACCACATAAATTGAAATTAAATTATTAATAATTTGAATTAAATATACTATGTATTAGGTAACACGCGCACATTTTAGGGTACAAAGGTACTAAAAAAAGATGAATCACGCAAACGTTTCCGTAAAAATATATTTTATTTATACAAAATCCATTCGAATATTTGGCTTCTTGAGTCTCTTTTTTAATACAAGAATTGCCATCTTTACGCTGATTTCTGATAACTTTCTTGCTGCATTTCTTTGTTTTGTGCTCGACATTGTGTAACTTTGCAGCATGATTCTAAAGTATGACGTGATTGTGATTGGTGGTGGACATGCTGGTTGCGAAGCCGCAACGGCTTCTGCCAATATGGGTGCAAAGACACTACTGGTCACAATGGATATGAACAAGATTGCACAAATGTCGTGTAATCCTGCTGTTGGTGGTATTGCAAAAGGACAGATTGTTCGTGAGATTGATGCGCTGGGTGGTCAGATGGGCTTGGTTACTGATGCTACGGCTATCCAGTTCCGTATGTTGAACCGTTCGAAAGGACCTGCCGTATGGAGTCCTCGTGCTCAGTGTGACAGAGGAAAGTTTATCTGGAAATGGCGCTCTATGCTGGACGCTACGCCAAACCTTGACGTTTGGCAAGACCAAGCAGACGAACTGTTGGTGGAAACTGGGTCTGATGGTTCAGCCATCGGAAAACGGGCAATTGGTGTCAAGACCATCTGGGGGGCAGAGATCAGAGCTAAAGCAGTTATTATTACTGCAGGCACCTTCTTGAATGGTTTGATGCATATCGGACGAAAGATGGTTCCTGGCGGACGTATCGCTGAACCTGCTGTACCCCATTTCACAGAGAGCATCACTCGTCATGGCATCCGTTCTGCACGCATGAAAACTGGTACACCCGTTCGTATAGATAAACGAAGCGTTCATTTCGAAGATATGGAACGACAAGATGGAGAGAACGGATATTATAAATTCTCGTATTTAGGAGAGCCTCGCTCACTACAACAGTTACCCTGTTGGGTATGCTACACCAATCCGGAAGTACATCAAACTCTATTAGGCGGATTGGAAGATTCCCCACTCTATAACGGACAGATCAAGTCAATAGGGCCACGTTACTGTCCATCAATAGAAACGAAACTCGTTACTTTTCCTGATCGTCCGCAACACTTGTTGTTCTTAGAACCAGAGGGGGAAGACACTAATGAAATGTACCTAAATGGCTTCTCATCAAGCCTGCCTATGGACGTTCAGATAGAAGCGCTGAAGAAGATTCCTGCGCTGAGAGACTTGAAAGTCTATAGAGCTGGTTATGCTATAGAGTACGATTTCTTCGATCCTACACAGTTAAAACACACACTGGAATCAAAAGTGATTGAGGGATTATTTATGGCTGGTCAGGTAAACGGCACCACAGGTTATGAAGAAGCTGGTGGACAAGGTACGCTGGCCGGTATCAATGCAGCCCTAAAAGCTGGTAGTATATGTAGCAGTTCTGTCGCTACAACTACGAGGTTTGAACTGAAACGCGATGAGGCGTATATTGGCGTACTTATTGACGACTTAGTTACGAAAGGCGTTGATGAACCTTACCGTATGTTTACATCACGTGCTGAATTCAGAATCTTATTACGGCAAGACGATGCTGACGCCCGACTAACAGAGAAAGCCTACGAATTAGGAATAGCCAAACGAGATCGATATGACTGGTGGATAGAAAAGAAAGAAGCTATCGAAAGAATAGAAGCGTTCTGTCAAACCTATGCCATTAAGCCAAAGATTGTAAATGGTGCCTTAGAAACGATGGGCTCTACACCACTCGTCTATGGATGTAGGTTGGAAGATTTGGTGGCACGTCCTGAACTCAATTTTGAGAAACTACAAACAATTGTGCCTGAATTCCGTGAACTCATTGACAAACTTCCAAACAGAAAAGAAGAAATAGCGGAAGCAGCAGAAATACAAATAAAGTATAAGGGTTATATTGAACGTGAACGAATGGTAGCAGATAAAATGCACCGTTTAGAAAATATCAAGATAAAAGGTAAATTCGATTATCCTAATCTAACGGCCATTTCTACGGAGGCTCGTCAAAAACTGGAGAAGATTCAACCAGAAACATTAGCACAAGCCAGTAGGATTCCTGGTGTAAGTCCCAGTGATATTAATGCGATGCTTGTTTTATTAGGAAGATAAGTTTCACGTGAAACATAAGATGCTAAACGATTATTATAAACACGTTAAAACCAAAGGATATGAACAACAAGAAGCTATTGGAAAATCTGCGTTGCATTCCTGATTTTCCGAAAAAGGGAATTAACTTCCGCGATGTGACAACCTTGTACAAAAATGCAGAGTGTATGCAAATCATGCTGGATGAGTTGTACGAATTGTACAAAGACAAAGGAATCACCAAAATTGTAGGTATTGAAAGTCGTGGATTTGTGATGGCAGCAGCATTGGCTGGTAGATTGAAGGCTGGTGTTGTGTTAGCACGCAAACCGGGAAAACTGCCAGCTACCGTTATTAAGGAATCGTTTTCAAAAGAATATGGTGTAGACACCATTGAAATGCATCTTGACTCTATCAACGAAAATGATGTGGTTTTGATACATGATGACTTATTGGCTACTGGTGGAACAGCTAAAGCTGCATACAAATTGGTAAAGCACATGAACCCCAAAGAAATTTATATGAACTTCATCGTAGAAATCAGAGACGAGGGTCTTCATGGTCGCGACTTGTTTGACGGCATCGTTGATGTAACAACGCTGATGGTTGTCTAATGTTTCACGTGAAACAAATGGGATGACAAAAGAAGAGAACGAGACACGGTTAGAGAAACTAAAGGCAATAGTCAGTACCCTACCTGATAAACCTGGTAGCTATCAGTATTACGATGCTGATGGAACAATCATATATGTAGGCAAGGCAAAGAACCTGAAGGCACGTGTTTCGTCCTACTTCCATACTGAAGTTGACCGTTTTAAGACCAAAGTACTGGTATCTAAGATTCACGATATCAGTTATACGGTCGTGAACACGGAAGAGGATGCATTATTACTGGAAAATGCACTCATCAAGAAGTATAATCCTCGTTACAATGTGCTATTAAAAGACGGTAAAACCTACCCCAGCATCTGTATCACAAAAGAATATCTACCACGAATCTTTCCAACTCGTACTATCAACAAGAAAAACGGCACATATTTTGGTCCTTATTCGCATGTTGGTGCCATGCATGGAGTACTTGAACTCATCAAGAAATTATATCATCCACGAACGTGTAAACAACCTATACTAAAAGAGGGTGTTGAAAGCGGAAAATACCAAGTTTGTTTGGAATATCACATCAAGAATTGTGCTGGTCCATGCATTGGAAAACAATCATTAGAAGACTACCAAAAGAACATAGCTCAAGCTCGCGAAATACTAAAAGGCAACACGCGTGAGGTGTTACGGGACATGAAGGACGAAATGATGCGATTAGCAGAGAATTTACGCTTCGAAGAGGCTGAAGAAATCAAGCGCAGATACCTGTTAATAGAGCAATTTGTAGCCAAAAGTGAGGTGGTTAGCCATACGATAGATAACGTCGACGTCTTGTCGATTACTAACGACGAAAAGGTGGCTTTCATCAATTATATTCATGTCTCTAACGGACAAATCAATCAAAGTTTTACCTTTGAATACAAAAAGCGCTTAGAAGAAACGGATTCAGAACTATTACAGTTGGCCATTGTAGAGATGCGTGAACGCTTCAAAAGCAAAGCAAAAGAGATTATCCTGCCTCAGGAGATAGATATTAACCTGGACGGAGTGACCATCACTGTGCCCCAACGAGGCGATAAAAAGACCTTGCTCGACCTGTCGCTAATGAATGGAAAACAGTACAAATTCGATCGTCTGAAACAAGCAGAAAAGCTGAATCCTGAACAGAAACAAGTACGTCTGATGAAGGAGTTACAGGACCTGTTACACTTATCAAAAATGCCATATCAGATAGAGTGTTTCGACAACTCAAACATCTCTGGTTCAGATGCTGTTGCCGCTTGCGTAGTCTTCAAGAAGATGAAGCCTTCGAAACAAGATTATCGAAAATACAACATCAAAACTGTTGTAGGACCAGACGATTATGCATCTATGAAAGAGGTTGTTTACAGGCGATATAAACGTTTACTAGACGAAGAACAACCCCTACCCGACCTTATTGTGGCAGATGGTGGAAAAGGACAGATGGAGGTCATTCGTCAGGCTGTCCAAGACGAATTAGGCCTTGATATTCCTATAGCTGGATTAGCTAAAAACGATCGTCATAGAACAAACGAATTGCTCTATGGTTTTCCACCAAGAGTTATAGGCATGAAGGACACTTCAGAACTTTTCAGAGTGCTGACGCAATTGCAAGATGAAGTTCACCGTTTTGCTATCACTTTCCATCGAGACAAGCGTTCTAAGCATGCTTTACACTCCGAGCTGGATGATATCAAGGGCATAGGGCCAAAAACGCGTGACGAGCTTCTAAATGCCCTAAAAACCGTCAAGAAAATCAAGGAGGCAGCACAAGAGAAATTAGCAGAAATTATAGGGGTGTCTAAAGCCAATATTGTTTACCAGTATTTTCATTCTGAAGAACAATAGATAAATGCGTCCGTGAATAGAGAAACAATGTATCTGTACAAGAGAAACTATCAAACGCTGTGAGAGAAACACCGTTTCTCTTGTTGAGAAAGGCCGTTTCTCTAAAGAAGACATCAAAAACATTTGGTAGATTGAAAAATTGTTTGTAACTTTGCAGACATGAGAGCAGTTATTCAACGGGTCAGTCACGCCAGCGTCACCATCGAAGGCAAGGTGAAGGCCAGCATTCAGCAGGGTTTCCTTATCCTGCTGGGGGTATGTAATGAGGATACAATGGAGGATGTAGAATGGCTGGTCAAGAAGATAGCAAATTTGCGTGTATTCGGCGACGAAAATGATGTCATGAACCGCTCAATACTCGATGTTGATGGTAACTGTTTGGTAGTCAGTCAGTTTACACTGTTCGCCAGCTATAAAAAGGGAAACCGTCCCTCATGGTTCCGTGCAGGTTCTCATGAGCACTCTATCCCACTCTATGAGGCGTTTTGTAAGCAACTTAGTGACCAGCTGGCAAGACCTGTTGGCACAGGAGAATTTGGGGCTGACATGAAGATTGAATTGTTGAATGATGGACCTGTTACCATCTGTATGGATACAAAGAATAAAGAATAAAAACATGAAACGATATCTAAGGGAACTGGAGGTTTCAGGACTAATACTGGTCATCATAGGCATTATATGCTCATGGATTTGTGGTAGTTCGTTTGGTATGTGGCCCTGTCTGACTGGACTATTTCTATGGCTTATCACGTTTCTCTATAAAGCCTTCCATTGGAAAGAGTACGAACGTGAAAATCGTCAGAATATCATGATTCTGCTTTTAGCCATCATTATACTCATTGCTCAAATGATTCTTAGACTATGACCATAAAGGAGGCACAACAGGCTGTAGACCAATGGATTAAAACGTACGGAGTACGCTACTTCTCTGAGTTGACCAATATGGCAGTACTCACTGAGGAGGTTGGCGAACTGGCACGTGTAATAGCTCGTAAATATGGCGATCAGAGCTTTAAGGAAAGCGAAAAAGAGAACCTGGGAGAAGAGATGGCCGACGTACTATGGGTGCTACTATGTCTGGCAAATCAGACAGGCGTCGACCTGACAGAAGAGCTGAAAAAGTCAATAGAAAAGAAGACAAAACGTGACGCTAAACGTCATATTAACAACGAGAAACTTAAAGTATAGACAACATATTATTAACTAAAAATTTGAGAAACTATGAGCGAACATTGCAATTGCGGACACGAGCATCATCATCACGACGATGCACAGCATTTTGAAGACATGTATCAGCAGGCTCTGAACCTTTACAACTTCGACATTAAGGACGAGGATGTAAAAGAGGCTGTACAGAAGATAATTGCTGAGAAGGTGCCTGAGAACAACACACCAGAAGTGAAGAAGTTTATGTTTGGCTCTATCGAGCTGACCACTCTGACAACGCAGGATTCTGACGAGAGCGTGCTGAAACTGGTAGAGAAGGTTAACAACTTTGCTCACGAGTATCCTGATATGCCTCATGTGGCTACTATTGTTACCTATCCTCGTTTCGCAAAACTCGTTGCAGAGTCATGCGAGGTTGAAGGTGTCATTCCTACCGTTGTCAGTGGTGCTTTCCCATCTTCTCAGGCTTTGATGGAAATTAAGGTAGCAGAGACAGCTTTGGCTATCAAGGACGGTGCTAAGAATGTAGATATCGTGATGCACGTAGGAGAATTCCTGGCTGGTGACTACGAGACAGTTTGCGACGAGATTCGTGAACAGAAAGCCACTTGTGGAAAGGTACCTATGAAGGTTATTCTGGAAACAGGCGATTTGGGTTCTTGCGCTAACATTAAGAAGGCTTCTATCCTCTCAATGTATGCTGGTGCTGACTATATCAAGACCTCTACTGGTAAAGAGAAAGTGAGTGCTACACCAGAGGCTGCATACGTCATGTGCCAAGCTATTAAGGAGTACTTCCAGAAAACTGGTATCCGCATTGGTTTCAAGCCTGCTGGTGGTATCAACAGCATGACAGATGCCCTCACTTACTACACCATCTACAAGGAAGTTCTGGGTGGTGAATGGATGAACAACTACTATTTCCGTTTAGGAACCAGTCGTCTGGCCAATCTTGTGCTGAGCGATCTGGCTGGCAAGGAAGTCAAGTTCTTTTAATTAGCAAAAGCGACCAGAGGTCGATGACTTCTAAACAAAAAAGGCGACCTCAAAGGGTCGCTTTTCTATTTAGTAATTACGCTGTACAACGTAATCAACATAGGCTGTCAAGGAATCCTTGATAGCCTTTTCTTTTACGTTTTCATCGATATATTGCTTACAAACCTGACTGAATTCAGCCATCTTTTGTTCAGCATACTCTATACCTCCTTGTTGTTTGGTGAATTCCACCAAAACAGCGATTTCATCCTGATTGACTGTGCCAGCTTTTACTTTCTTTGCTAATGTCAGCATAGACTCAAAATCTGTCGTATTCAAAGCATAAATGACAGGCAGAGTCAGTTTACCCTCCATCATATCATTGCCAGTAGGCTTACCTATTTCCTTTGAGTCGAAATAGTCGAAGATATCATCACGAATCTGGAACATGATACCCAGGTTTTGACCAAACTGACGAGCCTTTTGCATTTCTTCTTGAGTAGCTCCACCAGACATAGCACCAATAGCTGCACAAGCCTCAAACAAGGCTGCAGTCTTCTGCTTGATAACCTGGTAATAGACTTCCTCAGATATAGCTTGATTCTGAATATTCGACAACTGAAGAATCTCGCCAGCAGCTAAAGTTCTGCCCAATTCAGCGAGATATTCAATAATACGCTGATGACCTGTATATGATACATGTAACAAGGCTGTAGACAGGATAAAGTCACCCACCAACACTGCTACCTTATTATTATAAGTAGCATTGACAGAGGCCTGTCCTCTGCGTTCACCACTCTCATCGACCACATCGTCGTGTACCAATGAGGCTGTATGCAACAATTCAAGACCAACTGCAGAATGCTGAGTAACATCACAGATATCACCAAAATTGCGTGCCATCAACATCATCAAAATAGGTCGCATACGCTTTCCGCCGCGCTGACGGATATGACTTAAAGCAGACCCCAACATACCATCGTCGTGAGTCAAGGCACTTTGGAAAAGAGCGATAAAATCGTCCAAATCCTTCTGAATTGGTTGCTTAATGATGCTTAAATAATCCATATCAAATACTATTTTCTTGCAAAATTAATGAAAATAATTGGATAGTCGCCAATTTTTTAGTAATTTTACGCGAAAATTCACAAATGGTTATGGAAAAACTATTCCTTTTAGACGCCTACGCGCTCATTTATCGTTCGTATTACGCATTCATCAAGAATCCACGTATCAATTCAAAAGGCCTGAATACATCGGCCATTATGGGCTTTCTGAATACCCTTCAGGAAGTGCTTACCAAGGAGCAACCCACCCATCTTGGTGTGGCCTTCGATCCTCATGGTCCCACGTTCCGTAGTGAGGCCTACCCTGCCTATAAAGCTCAGCGTGAGGCTACGCCAGAGGATATCAAGCAGAGCGTGCCTATCATCAAAAATATATTAAAGGCTTGGAACATACCTATTCTTGAGGCACAAGGCTTTGAGGCAGACGATGTTATTGGTACCTTGGCTACTAAAGCTGGCCAGCAAGGTATCGACACATACATGTTAACACCAGATAAGGACTATGGACAGTTAGTAAGCGACCATGTGAAGATCTACCGTCCTCGTCATGGAGGCGGCTATGAGGTAATGGGTCCTGAGGAAGTGAAGGCAAAATATGCCATTCCATCGACAGAAGCTGTCATCGATCTCTTGGCATTGATGGGCGACTCTGCTGATAATTTCCCTGGTTGTCCTGGTGTGGGAGAGAAGACTGCCGTCAAACTGATTAATGAGTTTGGAACTGTTGAAAGTCTGATAAGTCGTAGCTCGGAAATCAAGGGTGCCCTGCAGAAAAAAGTAGAAGAACATGTCGATGATATCAAACTTTCGAAATTCTTGGCTACCATCAAGACGGATGTTCCCATCGAACTCAATATGGACGAGTTGAAGGTTTCGCAACCCAACGAGAGTGAACTGGCCAAACTCTTCGAAGAATTGGAGTTGAAGACGCTGGCGAGTAAGATTCTTAAAAAAACTGAAAATAAACAAAAACCTGCTAATCAACAACTCGATCTCTTTGCAGAATTTGCGCCCGAAGGGTCGAGCGAGCCTGAATTTTCGAGTTTTGAGAGCCTAAAAACAGTGCCTCATGAATACAAACTCGTTGAAAAAGAGGAAGATATAAGAAATCTATGTGACTTTTTTAGGACAAAAGATTTTCTCGTTCTAGACACGGAAACCACTTCAACCTCTGCCATCGATGCAGAATTGGTGGGTTTGAGCTTCTCAGTCGAGGAACATAAAGCATTTTATGTGCCCATTCCTGCCAATCGTGAAGAAGCGTTGCGAATTGTTAATATCTTTAAACCGCTCTATGAAGACCCAAAAATCCTTAAGGTGGGGCAGAATTTAAAATACGACCTCGAAGTGTTAAGAAATTATGATGTCCATCTGGATGGTCCGATGTGGGACACCATGATTGCCCATTACCTCATCCAACCTGAACTTCGTCACAACATGGACTATATGGCTGAGGTGTATCTGCACTACCAAACCATCCATATTGATGAACTCATTGGTCCAAAGGGAAAGAACCAGCGCTCCATGCGAGACCTCTCTCCCACCCTCGTTTACGAATATGCTTGCGAGGATGCCGACATTACCCTTCAGTTGAAGAACAAGTTGGAACCGGAGTTGAAGCGCTTGGAGTGTGAAGACCTCTTTTATAATATAGAGATGCCCCTGATGCCTGTCCTCGCGGAGATGGAGATGAATGGTGTCTGCCTCGATACGCAGTCATTAGCAGAAACCAGCAAGCAGTTTACCACTCGTATGAACGAAATCGAGCAACGTATTTATGAACTCGCTGGCCAGCAATTCAATATTGCTTCGCCTAAACAGGTGGGTGAAATTCTGTTCGATAAACTCAAGATTGTCGAGAAGGCCAAGAAGACCAAGACAGGGCAATATGTCACCTCTGAGGAAGTGTTGCAACAACTCAAGAACAAGCACGAAATCGTGGCTGATATCTTGGAGCACCGAGGACTGAAAAAGCTCATTGGCACCTATATCGAAGCCCTTCCCAAGCTGATTAATCCTCGTACAGGACATATCCATACCTCTTTCAATCAAACGATAACAGCCACAGGACGCTTATCAAGTAGTGATCCGAATCTGCAAAACATTCCTATTCGTGGCGAGGACGGCAAGGAGATTCGTAAGGCGTTTATTCCTGAACCTGGTTGTCTGTTCTTCTCTGCAGACTATAGCCAGATAGAACTTCGCGTGATGGCTCACCTCTCGCAAGACCCACAGATGATAGAGGTTTTCCGCGAAGGTAAGGACCTCCATGCGGCAACAGCTGCCAACATCTATAAGAAGCCTATCGACGAGGTGACACGCGATGAGCGAACCAAGTCGAAACGTGCCAATTTTGGTATCAT
>CAMHTW010000027.1 GCA_946188165.1 uncultured Prevotella sp. | reverse complement strand
TGCTGATAGACAAGAAAGGTGCTGAGCGTCCCGTAGTTGACCTGCAGGGTAAGTACTTCGTGATAGAAGACCTCGATGCAGACTTCGTAAAGAACTATGTCAACGTGGAGGAATGGAACAAGTTTGCAGGACGCTATGTAAAGAACGCCTATGACGATACACTGACCGACAAAGACGAGACGCTGGATATCAGTATCTGTATGGACTTGAAGGCTCAGAACAAGGTGTTCAAAATTGAGAAGCACGTCCACAACTATCCCCACTGCTGGCGTACCGATAAGCCCGTACTCTACTATCCGTTGGATTCGTGGTTTATCAAGTCGTCGGCTTGCAAGGAACGCATGTCAGAACTGAACAAGACCATCAATTGGCAGCCTGAGTCAACAGGTACGGGCCGCTTCGGCAACTGGCTCGACAACCTGAACGACTGGAACTTGAGCCGTAGCCGTTTCTGGGGTACACCGCTGCCTATCTGGCGTTCAGAGGACGGCGAGGAAATCTGCATCGGCAGCGTAGAAGAGCTCTATAACGAGATGGAGAAAGCCGTCAAGGCTGGTGTGATGAAATCGAACCTTTTGAAGGATCAGGGCTTTGTTCCTGGCGATATGAGCAAGGAGAACTACGACAAGATAGATCTGCACCGCCCGTACGTAGATTATATCGTGCTGGTCAGCGAGAGTGGCAAGCCCATGAAGCGCGAATCAGACCTGATTGATGTATGGTTCGACTCTGGTTCCATGCCGTACGCACAGGTACACTATCCGTTCGAAAATGCCGAACTCATCGACAAGCGTATTGCCTTCCCCTGCGATTTCATCAACGAGGGTGTTGACCAGACCCGTGGCTGGTTCTTTACGTTGCACGCTATTGCCACGATGATTTTCGACAGTGTAGCTTTCAAGAACGTCATCTCTTCGGGACTGGTGCTCGATGCCAAGGGCAACAAGATGTCAAAGCACGTAGGTAACGTGGTCAATCCGTTCGATATGATTGGCAAGTACGGCTCTGATGCCGTTCGCCTCTACATGATGACCAATAGCGAGCCATGGGACAACCTGAAGTTCGACCCCGAAGGTGTGGCAGAAATCAGTCGTAAGTTCTTTGGCACCTTATATAATAGTTATTCGCTCTTTGCGATGTATGCCAACGTTGACGGCTTTGACCCGCAGGCACCGCAGATTCCCGTCAGCGAGCGTCCTGAGTTTGACCGTTGGATTCTCTCTTGTCTGAACTCGCTGGTTCAGGGCGTTCAGCAAGAGATGGACGGCTACGATCCCACACGTGCAGGCCGCCTCATCGATGCCTTTGTGGATGAAGACCTCTCGAACTGGTATGTTCGCCTGAATAAGAAACGCTTCTGGGGTAAGGAGATGGACAACGACAAGTTGGCTGCCTATCAGACGCTGTACGAGTGCCTGATGACCGTTGCCAAGCTGTTGGCTCCGTTTGCACCCTTCTTTGCCGACCAACTTTATAAAGACCTTGGCGGTGCATTGGATAGCGTGCATCTGGACAAATTCCCTGAATTCAACGCAGCCCTTGTCAATAAGGACCTCGAAGAGCGTATGAACATTGCCCAGCGTATTACCACCGTTGTGCTGTCATTGCGTAAGAAGGAAGGCATTGCCGTGAAGCAGCCGTTGCAGACACTGATGATTCCTCCCGTTGACAATGCGCAGCGTGAGGCCATTGAGACGGTGAAGGACATCTTCCTGCAGGAAGTGAACGTCAAGGAGGTGAAGTTCGTTGAAGGTGCCGGTATCCTGGTGAAGAAGGTGAAGTGCAACTTCCGTACCATGGGTAAGAAGTTCGGCAAGGACATGAAGGCCGTGGCTGCTGCCGTTGCTGCTATGACGCAGGAGCAGATAGCCGAATTGGAGGCTAACGGACGCCTGTTGTTGGGCAGCTACGAGATTCTGGCTGAGGATGTTGAAATCATCAGCGAGGACATTCCTGGATGGCTGGTTGGCAACGATGGCAACCTGACAGTAGCCCTTGATATCACCCTGACCGACGAACTGCGTGCCGAGGGTATGGCTCGCACATTAGTGAATCGCATCCAGAATATCCGTAAGAAGAGCGGTTTGGAAATTACCGACCATATCTGTGTGAGTATTGAACCTAACGAGGCATCAGCCAAGGCTGTCGAGTCCTTTGGCGACTATATTGCCCGTCAGGTGCTGGCCGACGATTTGAAACTGGAGGCTAATGATGGTCAGACGGTAGAATTTGATGACTTTAATCTGAATATAAAAATAACAAAAATCTAACAATTATGGGAGAAAAAACACGTTACACGGACGAAGAACTCGAGGAGTTCCGCGTGATTATTGAAGAGAAGTTGGTATTAGCCAAGCGTGACTATGATCAGATGATGAACGCCCTGATGAATAAGGACTCGAACGATGTAGATGATACGTCGCCAACGTACAAGGCCTTGGAAGAGGGCAGTGCTACACAGTCGAAAGAAGAGATTATCTCGCTGGCTGCCCGTCAGCAGAAGTTCATTCAGGGGCTGAAGGCGGCGCTGGTACGTATTCAGAATAAGACTTACGGTATTGACCGCATTACCGGTAAACTGATACCTAAGGAGCGACTGAAGGCTGTGCCTCACGCTACGCTGAGCGTCGAGTCTAAGATGGCAGGCAAGAAGTGAGATGTATGATGGCTGATGTATGATGTCTGATGGATGATGTCTGATGGATGATGTTTGATGTAAGAAGTAAGAGGTGAGAGACAACGTTGGAATAGTTAAACGGGGATGGCTGGCAGCAGCAATCGTGCTGGCCGTCCTTGTTATCGACCAGGTTATCAAGATTTGGGTGAAGACCCACATGATGCTGCACGAGCAGATTGAAGTGCTGTCGTGGTTTAAAATCGTGTTCATTGAGAACAACGGTATGGCCTACGGCATGGAGATTGGCTCAAAGCTGGTGTTGAGTATCTTCCGCATTATAGCCATTGCCTTCTTAGGTTGGTATATAGCACAACAAGTAAGGAAACAGGCGCGTTGGGGATATATCATCTGTCTGGCAATGATAATGGCTGGTGCCGCTGGCAACATCTTCGATTCGATGTTCTACGGACTCATCTTCAATGCCTCGTCAGAGTTCTATACCAGCTACTTCGTGCCGTTTGGTACGGGCTATGCACCCTTCCTGATGGGTAAGGTGGTGGATATGTTCTACTTCCCGCTCATCGTCACCACATGGCCCAACTGGGTGCCATACGTTGGCGGCAATCCCTACGTGTTCTTCTCACCCATCTTCAACTTTGCCGACTCCAGCATCTCTGTTGGCGTGGTGCTGCTGTTGCTGTTCTATCGTAAGGAAATCAGCGAGATAACATTAAAGAAAAAAGATGAGGCGTAGTCTGACATATTTGCTGGTGCTGATACTTGTCGTGGCATGTAAGCCTACCGTACCATCGGAGTATATACAACCTGATGATATGGAGGATATCCTGTATGACTATCATTTGGCTCTGGCTATGTCAAGACAAAAGGGTGGTACGGAGATGGATTTTAACCGTTCGCTCTATTTCCAGTCGGTGCTGAAGAAGCATGGCGTGACGGAGGCTGACTTCGATTCATCACTTGTCTATTACTATTCGCATGTCTATCGTTTGAAAGACATTTATGCTGAGGTCAACCAGCGATTGAGTGACGAGGCTACCAGTTTAGGTGTGGCCGTAGGCGAGATTAACCGCTACTCGCAGTACAGCACCACTGGCGATACAGCAAATATCTGGAATCAACAGACCGACCTGCTTCTCATCCCACGAGCCACCATGAACCGTTATGACTTTACGGTGAAAGTGGATTCGACGTTCATGAGAGGCGACTCGTTCATGTTCCAGTTTATGTCTGAATACATCTGGCAGAGTGGTTCGAAGGATTTGACGGTATGTATCGTATGTAAATATGAGGGTGATAGTATCATCCAGACATCCAATCATATCTCTGTTGCCGGTACAGCTCAGGTTCGCGTGCCTGCCTATCGTGAGAAAAAGCTGAAGGAAATGCGAGGCTTTATCTATTTGAGTGATGGCGATGATGACAGCAATACGCAAAAGATGCTGTTCGTCAGTCAGATACAGCTGATACGCTTCCATGATAAGATGTTAGCAAACGAAGAAATAACAAATGATGAATCCAGCACAGAAGCACCCGCGAAGGATAGCATCCAACACGGTGACAACGCCCGAGGGCCAATGCCTGACACGCTACGTCGTAGAATTAGCGGAGGACAGCACGGTTTGCGACCTATACCCATTGACACAAGAAATGGCGTTCACCGAATGGATGCAGGGCCGACTCGAAATTAGAGACGAGAACGGGTGCAGACGCGTGTATTATCATAATAGACTCGTGAAATAAACAACCAATAATTAATTAAATACAGACAACTATGAACTTAAAAGTACGTTTAGCGGTCATGAACTTCTTGGAGTTCGCCGTTTGGGGAGCCTACCTCACGTGTATGGGAAACTATCTGGGCATAGCCGGATTGGGTGACAATATCTCATGGTTCTATGCTATTCAGGGTATTGTCAGTATCTTCATGCCTACGCTGATGGGTATTGTGGCCGACAAGTATATCCAGCCACAGCGCTTGTTAGGCCTTTGTCATTTAGTGGCTGGTGGCTTCATGATTGGCTGCTGGTGGATGGGCGAACAGGCTGGTTTTGGTAATGAGTTGACTGACAAGTCGCTGTTCATAGCACTTTATACGCTGAGCGTGGCATTCTATATGCCTACCATTGCACTGACCAATACGGCAGCATTCACCATATTGAAGAATAACAACTTGGATACCGTCAAGGACTTCCCGCCTATCCGTGTGTTGGGAACTGTTGGTTTCATCGCTACCATGTGGTTTGTCAACTGCGCCTTCATTGATGACAGCGGTTTTGGTTTTACCCTGGGTGAGAATGCGCATAAGTTCCAGTATACCTATTTACAGTTCTTAGTGTCTGGTGTTCTGAGCCTTGTGCTTTTTGCCTATTGCTTTACCTTGCCAGAGTGCAAGTTGGAGAAGAAGGAAGGCAAAGTATCGCTGGTGGAGACCCTCGGACTCAATGCTTTCAAGTTGTTCAAGCGTCGCCAGATGGCTCTGTTCTTTATCTTCTCGGCATTGCTGGGCATGTGTCTGCAAGTGACCAACGGTTTTGCTGGTCCTTTCCTGACCAGTTTCAAGGGCATCCCAGAGTTTGCTGACACCTTTGCTGCCAATAATGCTACGATGCTGACCTCTATCTCGCAGATTAGTGAGGCCCTGTGTATCTTGATGATACCGTTCTTCCTGAAGCGTTTTGGTATCAAGGTGGTCATGATGATGTCGCTCTTTGCGTGGGTATTCCGTTTCGGCTTCTTCGGTATCGGCGACCCGGCTATGCCTGGTGTTATCTTCTTCATCCTCTCTTGCATTGTCTATGGCGTAGCCTTCGACTTCTTCAACGTGTCGGGTGGTATCTTTGTCGATCAGGAGTGTGCACCCGATATTAAAGCTTCGGCTCAGGGCTTGTTTATGATGATGACCAATGGTTTGGGTGCTACCATCGGAACATTGGCTGCTGGTGAGATTGTGAATGCCTATTGCAGTTGGGAAGGCGGATACTTGGTGGGCGACTGGCAGTCATGCTGGTTTACATTTGCTGCTTTCGCATTGGTAGTTGGTATTACCTTTGCCATCGTATTTAAACCTGAAAAGAAACCTATTACAGAAATAAAGCACTAAAGATGAAAGAAGTTAGGTCCTTCTATGTTCCAGATGCACTGACGGCTACCGAGTTGCCACCTGAAGAGGCTATGCATGCTTTGCGTGTGCTACGCATGAAGATTGGTGACGAAATGGTATTGATGGACGGTCAGGGCAACTACTATCGTGCTGAAGTAACCTTGGCTCATACCAAGCATTGCTTGTATGAAATTAAAGAACAGATGCCACAGCAGCGACAGTGGCAGGGACATATTCATCTGGCTATTGCGCCTACGAAGATGATGGAACGTATCGAGTGGATGACTGAGAAGGCAGTAGAGGTGGGAGTTGATGAAATATCATTCCTCAACTGCAAGTTCTCTGAGCGTCGCTTGGTTAAGATTTCTCGTTTGGAGAAGATTATGATTTCTGCCGTCAAGCAGAGTCATAAGGCATGGGTTACGCAGTTGAACGAGATTGTCACCTTCGATGCCTTCATCAAACAGCCTCGCGAAGGACATAAATATATTGCACATTGTTACGAAGAGGTACCACGTACTTATCTCTTTGATGAACTGCAAAAGACTTCGGCATCCGACGATGCCACAGTTTTGATTGGCCCTGAAGGCGACTTCTCTATTGATGAGGTTCGCCAGGCCATTGCAGCAGGCTATATTTCAGTACATCTGGGTAAGAGCCGTCTGCGTACAGAGACAGCTGGTCTTTCGGCAGTTATGATGATGCAATTGGCAAAAGAGAAATAATAAGAAGTAAAACGATAATTCATAAATTAAATTAGATATGACGGATGAAAAAATTATGGCTACCATCAAACCCGATGGAGAGTGCTGGCAGCCGGAACTCGAGAGAATGCCCCGTAAACAGCTTGAAGAGCTGCAAGTAAAGAAACTCAAGGATACTATCAAGGTATGCCTCCAGTCTCCTTTTTATAAGAAGAGGTTAGGGGAGTTGGGTATCACGGCTGATTCCATCAACAGCCTCGATGACCTGCGCAAGATTCCCTTTACCACGAAGCAGGATCTGCGAGACAACTATCCCTTTGGACTCGTAGGTGCCGATATGGACGATGCTGTGCGTATCCATTCTACCAGTGGTACAACGGGTAACCCCTGTGTCGTTGTCTATTCTGAGCACGATATCTGTTCGTGGGCCAATATGATAGCCCGTAACCTCTATATGGTTGGCTGCCGCAAGAGTGATGTGTTCCAGAACTCCAGCGGTTATGGCATGTTCACTGGCGGTCTTGGCTTCCAGTATGGTGCCGAATGGCTTGGAGCAATGACGGTGCCCGCTGCTGCCGGTAACTCAAAGCGTCAGATTAAGTTCATCAAGGATTTTGGTACCACCTGTCTGCATGCCATTCCTTCATACGCCATCCGTCTGGCAGAAGTGTTCCAGGAAGAGGGTGTCGATCCTCGTACCACCAAACTGCGCACGCTCTGCATTGGTGCTGAGCCTCATACCGAGGAACAGCGTCGCCGCATTGAGCGCATGTTAGGTGTTAAGGCCTACAACTCGTTCGGCATGACTGAGATGAATGGCCCTGGTGTGGCTTTCGAATGTAAGGAGCAGTGTGGTATGCACCTGTGGGAAGACAACTACATCGTAGAAATTGTCGATCCGGACACCTTCGAACCTGTGCCAGATGGCGAGATTGGTGAGATGGTGCTGACCACGTTGGATCGTACCATGATGCCTATCCTTCGCTATCGTACCCGCGACCTCACACGCATCTTACCTGGTGAGTGTAAGTGTGGACGCACGCATCGTCGCATTGACCGTATTAAGGGACGTACCGACGATATGTTTATTATCAAGGGTGTTAACGTGTTCCCCATGCAGGTCGAGAAGATTCTCGTTCAGTATCCTGGCTTGGGCAGCAACTATCTGATTACGCTCGATACCGAGGACGACAACGACATCATGACCGTAGAAGTTGAATTGGACGGACTGAACACCGATGTCTATCCCGAGTTGCAGAAGATGACCAAGGACATACAGCGTGCTTTGAAGGACGAAATCCTGCTCACACCTCATGTGAAACTTGTCAAGAAGGGTTCTCTGCCCGTTAGCGAGGGTAAGGCCGTTCGTGTAAAGGATCTCCGTCCTGGTAGAGGCTGATGCGGCCTTTGGGATAAATGACAATTGATAATTGAGAATTGATGAAGGTATTCTTTATCATACTATCCTTGCTTCTGACTTGTGCCGTACAGGCACAGGTCAAAATGCGTGACGTTATCAAGCAGATGCCTGATTCGTTACTCCCTTATCTCAACCAGAATGCTCGCCTTGACTTTATCGATTTCATCGATTCGGGTATGAAGGCCGAGGTCAGCAACGATTTGGGAGGCAAGAGTCAGTTGACGGAACTCACTGATGATTATGCGTCGCTTACAATGAATTCCGCTTCGCAGATTCAGTTGCGTTTGCTCGATGTCAATGAGACCATAGATGATGCCCGCCAGATTATTTGTCTGGTTCGAACCTTTGGTGAGGGCATGCGCGAGAGCACTATTGATTTCTATTCCGTCAAGTGGCAACTGCTTCCAAAAGAGGATCGAATTTCTTTGCCTTCTTATACGCATCATATCATGCTCAGTTCGCAGGCTCCTGAGTTGACGATTCAGCGCGAGACGAGCTTGGATATCCCAGCAAATGAAGAACAAAAAGAGATAGAAAAAGTGTTAAATACTTTTAAATGGAATAATAAAGAGTTTAAAATATATTAAATAATACACATAAGAGATAGAAAATCATTGCTGATACGAGAAATCTTCGTATCTTTGTAGTGTGTTTTTCATGGTATTAGATTATTAAGGTTAATTTGAAGATTGGTTGTCGTGAGACAACTAATCTTTATTTTACCCCCTTTTTTATGCCTCAATTTGACGTTCCAAAAAGAACTTCTGTGAACGTGCAAAATATAAGAGTACACCTGCAAGATTGACAAATGCTACTGTCCAAAAAGCAGTGGCATAACTAAAATCTTCAGCTATTATTCCACCCAACAAAATACCTAATCCCATACCGACATCCCACGAGATGAGAATGGTTGAATTGGCGGTACCACGTTCATTATGATGAGCCATGCATATCATCATATTCTGGAAAGCAGGCCACATGTGACCATTGCCCAGTCCAATCAGCATAGCTGAACCATAATAACCGATATAGTTGGGGCAGGCAATAAACAGCGTATAGCCCACCAGCGAGATAACCATACCCTCAGCAGCATTCTGTGTCAAACGTCCCTGGCGTAATGCTTTTCCTCCTTGCAGACGTGAGAGTATCAGACCAATAGAACATAGCATAAACCATGTACCTGTACCTCCTGTAATACCCATCACTTGTTTGCCGTAGATGGCCAGATAGTTGCTGAGCACACCGAAACAGAAACCAAAGAACACCATGTTGACGCCTATGAGCCAACCATGTTGCAGGAAGAAACGGTCAAGAGATAGCTTGCGAGGTCTAACGTCTGAAGGCTTATGATTGAGTTTGACCGTTGAGTCGACAATGAGACCGAACGTTGCCACTATCAGCGCCAACCAGAATAACAGTTCGAAATTGTGTGTCTGTGAATAGATGAAGATGGCAAATGAAGGCGCAATAGCCATCGCCAGATTGTTGCTTAGACCATAGTAGCCGATACCCTCGTTACGGCGTGAAGAGGGTAACACATCAATAGCTACGGTTGAGTTGGCTACAGTAAGTGCACCGAAAGGGCCTCCATGCAGCGTTCTTACAATAGTAAAAAGCAGTAGTGTTGATGCTGCCAAATAGCCAGCAAAGAAGATGGCGAAAGCCGTAAAACATACCATCAGCACCGTCTTTCGTGGGAAAGAATCTACAAAGTATCCGCTGAACGGACGGAATAGCAAGGCGGTAATGGTATAGCCGGAAAGCACAAGTCCGATGACGTCCTTGGTGGCTCCGAATGTTTCGTGCAGATAGAGTGGGAGCAGTGGTGTCAACAAATAAAAGGCGGTGAATAGCGAAAAGTTCGCTATCATCACCTTACAATAGTTGTTGTTCCACAGGCGTTCCATTAATACTGGCGCAGAGCGCTAATCAGCTCGTTGTTTTCCGTACGATTACCAATCGTGACGCGCAGGCAGTTCTGACAAAGCTCTACCTTGTTGCGGTTACGCACAATGACACCCTTGTCTACCAGATAGTTGTATATGGCATTAGCATCCGTCACTTTGGCCAGGAAGAAGTTGGCATCCGTCTTATATATCTTTTCACAGATGGGCAATTCCATGAAGGCTTGCATCAGCCGTGAACGTTCTGCCATCAGTATTTTTACCCACTTATCCACTTCGAAGGGGTCTTTCAACATCGCCAATGCTTGCTCTTGTGTCAGCTGATTGACATTATAAGGATACTTTACCTTATTATATATAGCAATGATCTCTTTCGAAGCAAAGGCCATACCCAAACGGATGGCTGCCGAGCCCCACGCCTTTGACATCGTCTGAAGGATGATGAGGTTAGGATGATTGGGCAGTTCCTTGCGCATAGACATCTGTTGCGAGAAGTCGATATAGGCCTCATCAACAATAACGATGCCCTCGAACCCCTCGACGACTTTCAGTATTTCGTCGCGATTCAGCGAGTTGCCTGTGGGATTATTGGGTGAGCACAGCCAGATAATCTTCGTATGCTCGTTGCAGGCTGCCAACAAGTCGGCTGCTTTGAAGTCGAAGTCCTCGTCAAGCAAAACTTGACGATATTCTACGTCGTTGATATCGGCACATACCTTATACATGCCGTAGGTAGGTGCGATAGCCACTACATTGTCACGACCAGGATTACAGAACACGCGATAAGCCAAGTCAATAGCTTCGTCGCTACCGTTGCCGAGGAATATCATCTCTTCAGGCATGCCCTTAACCTTCTTCAGCATCTGCTTTACCTCGCGCTGCAAAGGGTCAGGATAGCGGTTATATGGACCGTTATACGGATTCTCATTGGCATCGAGGAAAACGTGCGCCTCCTTGCCAGAGTATTCATCGCGAGCAGAAGAATAGGGAGCCAAACTCCATATGTTTTTTCTGACTAATTGTTCTAAGCTAAACATAATGATTAATCTTTAATGTTTAATGAATGCATGCGCACCGTCATAGCATTCTTGTGGGCATCGAGTTGCTCAGCTTCTGCCATCAGTTCCACAGCACGGCCAATGTGGCGAATGCCATCTTCTGTCAGGTGCTGGAAAGTAATCTTACGGCAGTAAGAGTCCAGATTGACACCGTTATATGCCGTAGCATAACCGTGTGTCGGCAGGGTGTGATTAGTACCGCTGGCATAGTCGCCGGCACTTTCACAAGCGTACGGACCCAGGAACACGCTGCCTGCATTGACCACACGTTCAGCCAACTGCTCGTAGTCCTTTACCTGTAGAATAAGGTGTTCTGGCGCATAGAGGTTGGAGAGGTCTATCATCTCGTTGACGGAATCGACAAGCACGTAACAACTGTTGTCCAATGCTTTGGCTGCCATCTCCTTGCGTGGCAGTTGTTGCAACTGCTTATCGACTTCAGCCTGCACTTCGTTGAGTTTAGCTTCACTATTCGTGATGAACAGTACCTGTGAGTCAATGCCGTGTTCTGCCTGTGACAACAGGTCGGCAGCCACAAACTCTGCATTTGCTGTCTCGTCAGCCAATACACAGACCTCACTGGGACCGGCAGGCATGTCAATCGCTACCTCGTCGAGCGAGACATGCTGTTTGGCAGCCATTACATACTGGTTGCCAGGACCGAAAATCTTGAATACCTTGGGTACTGACTCCGTACCGTATGCCATTGCTCCGATAGCCTGTACACCACCAATCTTGTATATCTTGCTAACACCGGCAATGCGTGCGGCAACGAGTATGGCGGGATTTACCTTACCTTCCTTGTTGGGAGGTGTGCAAAGCACAATCTCCTTACAACCGGCTATCTTGGCAGGCGTAGCCAGCATCAGTACGGTAGAGAAGAGTGGGGCAGTGCCTCCAGGAATATAAAGACCGACACGCTCAATGGCAACACTCTTCTGCCAGCAGGTAACACCTTCCTGAGTCTTCACCTTCTGGCCGACGAAGCGCTGTGAAATATGGAACACCTTGATGTTATGGTGAGCCAGGATGATGGCGTCGCGCAACTCATTGCTGACCAACTTCTCTGCCTCGTCCATCTCTGCTTCGCTGACGGCAAGGTTCGTGAGTTCAGCCTTGTCGAACTTCAGCTCATACTCCTTCACGGCCTCGTCGCCACGCTGACGGATATCGTTCAGCACGGTGCTTACCGTCTCGTTCAGCTTTGTCAGGTCCAAACGTGGGCGAGATACAATCTCACCCCACACTTCGCGTTTCGGATTCTTATATATCTTCATAATAGCGGTAGCAAACTCTACATTCTACACTCTACACTAAAGTATCATTTTTTCAATCGGTGTCACAAGAATACCCTGCGCACCCATTTCCTTCAGCTTGCCGATAATCTCCCAAAAACGCTTCTGGTCCAGCACCGTATGTACGGAGCACCACTCCTCGTCGGCCAGGGGAATAATCGTGGGACTCTTCAAGCCAGGCAGCACATTGATAATCTCCTGCAAACGAGCCTTGGGGGCATTCATGCGTACATATTTCTTATCTTCGGCATCCTTGACGGCCTTGAAGCGGAACAGCATTTCTTCCAGTGTGGCACGCTTGTCGGCACTTAGCTTCTTGTTGCCAATGAGCAATGCCTCGCTCTTCATCACCACCTCAACCTCGCGCAGGTTATTGCTGACCAATGTCGAACCAGAAGACACGATGTCGAAGATACCATCGGCCAGTCCGATACCCGGGCTGATTTCCACTGAACCCGTAATGACGTGAATCTCGCAATCTACGCCCTGTTCTTTCATGAAGTTGCGCAGAATGTTAGGATAGCTGGTGGCAATCTTCTTGCCATTGAACCAGTTGACACCACGATACTCAATCTCCTTGGGAATGGCCAGCGACAGACGGCACTGCGAGAAACCAAGGCGTGAAATGATGTTGGCATCCTCGCCACGCTCTATGAACTCGTTTTCGCCTACCACACCGATGTCAGCCACACCGCTGGCAACGCTCTGTGGAATATCGTCGTCGCGCAGGTATAGTACCTCCAATGGGAAGTTACTTGACTGCACCAGTAAGGTACGCTTTGAGGCACTTATCTTGATGTCTGCTTCAGCAAGCAGGTTCATGGTGTCGTCGAACAGACGACCTTTCGATTGTACAGCAATTCTTAACATATATTTCTCTCTATTGTTATCTTGTTTAGTGTTATGTTCCGCACCTTATGGCGTTACAGCTTGCAAAATTACACATTTTCTGCCGAATAAGCAAGGATTTATTGTTTTTTTCGTTTTTGTTAATATTGTGGTATATCATTTCGTTGAAAAGATAAATAATCCACAATAGATAAATCTTTTTCTACTTTTTCTTTCATTATTCGAAGATATTTTATATCTTTGCACCTGCATTCAGCAATGAGTGCAAGGACATATTGCTCTATAGCTTCACAATCACCACCGCGAACGAAAGAGCAACAACTATTATAGGAGCTGCCCCTGTTTGGGCGCAGAATTCCCGTATATAGTTGTGGTTTGTGGTGAACCGTGAAGCGTATGGCGAATGTCTGCGCCTTTTTTGTGTAGAGAAATAAGGGATTGGTATTTAATGTAAATAAAGATAATATGAGGACAAGACATTTTATTATTACTATGATGTTTGCTACTCTTCCTTTTTGTAAGGTGTTAGCAGACGACATCCGCTATCTTGTTGTAAATGCCAAGGACGGTACAACGACAAGTTTTGCATTGACTGACGAGCCGATAGTTTCTTGTAAGGCAGGCAAATTGGAAATTGTCAGCAAAGTCACAACGTTTTCATTGAGCCTTGCCGACGTGAGAAATTATGCTTTCTCAGAGACTTTAACTGGCATTGCCGAAGTTGACAAGGATAGGAACTTGGTAATGGAGAATGGCCACATTATCATTAAAGGACTTCCATTTGGCAGTACGGTTTCTGCTTACATGCAAGATGGAAGGCAGGCAAAGACTTTCATTGCCGACGAGAAAGGAACCGCAGTTGTTGACTTGTCGGGATTGCCAAAGGGCATCGTGATTCTACACTCGAACAAAACGAATATAAAAATCATAAATAGAGAATAGAATATGAAGGTAAAAGTATTTTCAATGATGATTGGGTTAGTGGCTGTTGCTCAGTTAGTTATGGCGCAGTCACCAAGCTACAAGATGAACGTGAAGATGACAGACGGCTCATTCTTCAGCGTGGCAGCCAATGATGTGGAGGAGGTTTACTTCACCACGACAGAAGAAAAACATTTCGAGGACACTTATTACACAGTGAGCGGACGTGCGGAGAAAGGACCGTTTAAAAGCGGTTCTACCGTGACGATGCAGCCACTTGACCTGAAACTTAATGCACTTGGTTCGACATTGACTACGATGACGTTTGATGACTGTGGTAACTATTCTTTCCGTAATACCCTATTCAAATATCCCTATGTTTCTTTGTCTGCTACAGGATTATTCTTCAATGAATATGACGATTATAAGACGCGGGACACTCAGCTGACATTGCAGGGATATGCAGACTTGCAGCGGGGCAGCAAGGTGAACGTAAACGTAGTGACGCATCTTATTTCGGAACGTGTGCTGAATCTTGTCATTGGTGGTGTGGATTTCGATGACGCTTTGAGCCAGGCGCAGGAAGAACTGCTTTCTGTATTTGGCTTGCAACGGTTGAACGATAAGGATTTCACACAAGTCTCTATCATTGACGGCGATGATTATGCTGCAGCCTTGCTGGCCATCAGTATGCCATTGCTTTATGACAGGAAAGGTCCTGATCTTATTTCTTGGATGACTAGACTGCGCTATGATTTTGCCGATGACGGAAAGTTTACGGAGCAGAATATGGTGCAGTATAAAAAGGACAGGGACAGACTCAGCCTTTTAAACTATGCTAACAAACTAATCGATAAGTATAAGGACTTTGGTTTGAATATTAGCGTGAAGGATTTGCGCTATTTTTATGACTGGGACGACGACGGCGTGGCAGGCAACGAGATATACGACCCAAACCAGCCAGCGACTATCGATGTTGCAAGCGTCAATGCCCCGATGGCTGGTGGAACTTACACCGTGCATGTCAGTTGTAACGTGCCGCTGTATTTGTCTCCGCTGAATAGTGGGGATGCAACAGTCAATCCCTCATACAAGTCCTTCATACAAACCTATATGAGCCTTACCAAAACTTATGAAAACGGGATATTAAGTATAACCGTTAATCCTGCTCAATGCCGTTATATAAGTGACACGAAGGTAAACCTGTATGATGCCATCGGCAATATTGCCGTGACAGTTACCATCTCTCAGGAAGGTAATCCCGAAGGAGTTTACCTTACTGATTATGGGAAATCATTTGTGAGAAATATTTGCCTGTTGCTGTCTTCGAGCCATGACCGATATAGAATCGCTGATGCTAAATACACCGGGTTGACTGACAATTACGATTTCCGAGCTCCATTGGATGCATACAACTCCAACCTCAACGATCTGTTCAGCTATCCCTATCAGCTGATAAGGAACAACAATGAAATGTTGCGAAGAGTTGATTTATCACAAGCTTTTCCGTTGCTGCCAATGGCTATCCTTACCAATTCACTGGCCTACTACGAACTTGTTGTCATGTTTGGAGGTGTTCCATACATCGATGTGAATCATAATATGGACGACTATCGTATCCCAAGGTCTTCGCAGGAAGATATTCTCAGCAAACTTGTTGAGAGCATGATGTCAATCATTGATAATCTGCAAGACACAAAGACTGGTTATATTTCCTCAGAAGACGATTTGGCTCTGCCATCGAAAGACCTTGCGCGTATGGTTCTTGCTGACATCTACATGTATCAGGGCAATTATAGTGCTGCCAAGACTTTACTTGAAGAAATTGTAAAGGGTGGAAAATACGCGCTGGTGGCAGAACAGAGTGGATTAGGTGAAAACTGCTCAGAAGTTATATGGAGTATGCCGACATCTAATTCTGGTGGTGGAACACGTGCCGCTGCCATTGACTACAATTCGCCTTATACAATAATAAAGACTTACGCTGACGTACTTCTCTCGTTGGCTGAGTGTGAAAGTAAGTTGGGTAATGACTCGAAAGCAAAAGAGTATCTGAATCAGGTAACAACGGCTAAAGGCATGGAGACTACTGCGACTGACGTTATTCCTGCTATTTCTGAAGTCCGTAGCAAGATACAGATTGACTTTGGTGGTTACTTTGCATTCTTGAAACGTACAGGACTTGCAAAATCAAAGCTTGGACTTGAGGACTATCAACTACTGTTCCCTATTCCACAGAATGAAATCTATAACAATCCATACATGACCCAGAATCCTGGATATAATGTAACAAGGTAATTATCTGTATAAGCATCTAAATTAAGCCGTTCGTATTGGGCGGCTTTTTGCTGATAGATTTGAAACGGGAGTCAATGTCATTTTTTCCGTCTGCTTTTGCCTATAGGCGCAAGACCTTTTGCGTATAGGCGCAAGGTCTTTTGCGTATAGGCAAACGGTTGAGAAGTGCCGTTTCTCCCCCTGCAAGCCTTAATGTTTTCCCTAGCAAGCCTTAGTCTTTTTCCAAGAAATAAATGGAATAATCAGTTTTTTTTCTTACCTTTGCAGCGTGATTGTTAAAGTAGTCGTATTTTTAGGGGCACTGATGGCCTGCGCCTGTACACAGAAGAAGCAGGAGCCTGTGGTGACGCCTTGGGGTGAGATACAAGATAGCATACCTCAGGACGATAATTTCGATTTGGAGCAAATACAGCGGAATGGTGAGATGATAGCCTTGACGCTGACTGGCCCTGAAACTTACTATGACTATCATGGCAAGCACCTTGGTGCCCAATATTTGTTGGCTCAGCGCTTTGCAGATAAATTAGGTGTCATGCTGCGTATGGAGGTGTGCCGCGATACGGCAGAGATGCTGCAACGTCTGGCTGACGGCGAGGCCGACCTTATCTGTTATCCGATGAATAAAAAAGGGGCGGGCTGGATAGTTGGTGACGACAAAGACAATTTGGCGCGCGAACTGGAAGCATGGTGGAAACCGACACTCTTGGCTGAGGTCAAGAAGGAAGAGGACTTCTTGTTGTCTTCACGTTCCGTTACCCGTCGCATTTTCTCACCGATGCTGAATCGTGCCGGTGGTGTCATCTCTCACTACGACGGCTTCTTCCAGCGGTATGCTTCGACTATCCGTTGGGATTGGCGATTGCTGGCAGCCCAGTGCTATCAGGAATCGACCTTCGACCCGCAGGCGCATTCGTGGGCTGGTGCCTGTGGCTTGATGCAGATTATGCCGGGAACGGCTGACCATTTGGGACTGGCTCGTAGCGACATGTACGACCCGGAGAAGAATATAGAGGCTGCTGTGCGTTACTTAGGCGAACTCGAACGTTCGTTCAGCGATATTGCTGACCGTACCGAGCGCATCAAGTTTGTGCTGGCAGCCTATAATGGTGGTCATTTCCACATCCGCGACGCAATGGCCTTGGCAAAAAAGAATGGACGTAATCCGCGCCGTTGGGGCGATGTGGAAGCGTATGTGTTAGGCTTGGCTCGTCCGGAATACTATAACGATCCAGTGGTGAAATACGGTTATATGCGTGGCTCTGAGACGACGGATTATGTACGAAAAATTCATGAACGCTGGAATGGCTACCGTGGCGTCAAGACCATCCGTGCAGGGTTTACTCCCAACACAGTACCGCAGAAAGCCAAGCGCGAACGCAAGAAAAAGTATCAGATTTAACGTTTAATCTTAACGTTTAACGTTTATTGTTTATTGTTTATTGTTCAACGTTCATAGCGTTCCTTTGGTAGATGGCAACTCGTAGTGATAGACGTCACGACGTACAGCCATCTTCAGCGAACGGGCCAGGGCCTTGAAGATGCCCTCGATTTTGTGGTGTTCATTGTCACCCTCAGCCTTGATGTTCAGATTCATCTTGGCAGCGTCGCTGAGGCTCTTGAAGAAGTGCAGGAACATCTCTGTGGGCATCTCACCAATCTTCTCACGTTTGAATTCGGCATTCCAAACCAGCCAGGGACGTCCTCCAAAGTCGAGAGCTACCGAGCAGAGACAGTCGTCCATGGGCAGGCAATAGCCATAGCGCTCTATGCCGCGCTTGTTGCCAAGGGCTTTCAGCAGACATTCGCCCAGTGCCAATGCCGTATCCTCGATGGTGTGGTGCTCGTCAACGTGCAGGTCGCCCTTGCAATGCACGGTCAGGTCCATCATGCCGTGCTTGCCAATCTGTTCCAGCATGTGGTCGAAGAAGCCCAAACCCGTCTGGATGTCACAATGTCCGTTGCCGTCCAAATCTACCTTAATATATATGTCTGTCTCCTTGGTGGTACGCTGCACTTCTGCTGTCCGTTCGCCGCCAAAAGCTATCTCGGCAGCCTTGTCCCAACTGCCAATCTGCAGGAATCCGCAGCCGATGTTCTCGGCAAACTTGCGGTCGGTGTCGCGGTCGCCTATGACGTAGCTATGCTTGATGTCATATTCGGAATTGTTAATATATTTCTCAACCAAGCCCGTATTGGGTTTACGCGTAGGCGCATTGTCCTCAGGAAAGTGTGGGTCGATGAGAATGTCGTCGAACTCAACACCTTCACCCTTCAGCGTATCGAGGATGAAGTTATGCACGGGCCAGAAGGTATCCTCGGGGAATGCGTTGGTACCCAGTCCGTCTTGATTGCTGACCATCACGAACTCGTAGTCGGTATGCTGTCGCAGGAATATCAGGTTACGTATGGCGCCAGGCACGAATTTCAGTTTCTCGAAGGCGTCTATCTGTTCGTCGGCAGGTTCTTGAATAATAGTGCCGTCGCGGTCAATGAAGAGAATTTTTTTCATCTTATGTTTTGTTTTTGTTGTTCGCGTTCCAGTTCTTTCGTCTCAATGCTGCCATATATGTAGTAGTTGTGGACGAGCATCACCTGGCTGACGTAGAATTCAATGAAGCAGCAGAGGGTGAAGGTTGCGAAAGTAAGCGCCGGCATGTACGATGGCATGCCGAGGGGGTCGCCGATGAGTAGCCCCGTATGAGCCTGTTGGTTGGCATAGTTCAGAATGTGCGCAGGCAGCATGATGATGAGACCTAAGAGCTGGACAAACAGCATGCTGAGGAAAAAGACGAGGAAGAGCGAACCCCAATGGCGCATGCCGCAACCAAAGCTCGCACGTAGTGTCTTCCAATATTTGCAGGGTGCCTCCATCAGGTATTTCATCAGTACATACATCAGGGGATGGACCAGGATGAAGAGGATGATGCAGACAACGCATAGTGCAGCGAGGAAGGTGGTCAGGTGGCCCATGATGGCCTGCGGACTCACACTCTCAGCAATCGCCATCAATACGGCGAATAATACCATAGGGATGATGAGCACGAGAATGGTGAGGAATACACCTTTCAGCGAGCGTCCCATCATGGCGGGCGATGTCGTCAGCCAGTGGGGTGGGGTGCTGATTGTACCCGTATCCTTGTGCTCCTTCAGCTTGTTCAGAATTGTGGCTGATGCCATGCTCATGGCGGCAATCGCCAGCAGCAGTAGTCCTATGATGCCGAATATGGTGAGGGCATACGTCTTTGCAGTCTCGGCGAAAAAGCCCTGCGTGGATGTCAGCTGATGCATCAGCGCCAACGTCAGCTCAGGGATTTTAATGGCTGTCAGCGTTCCCAAGGCACCACAACAAAGGGCATAGACGATTGCCAATATCCATGAAGCCTTAAAAAGTTTTCGGAAATTCTCGTTATACAGTCGGTAGCCCTCAGCCAGAATACTGCGGTAGCTGCGGGCCTTCATCAGTGTCAAATCATGTGTCTTTTCCATTGAGTTCTTTTTTTAGACGCTGCAAAGGTACAAAATAAAGTGAAAAATGAAAAGTGAAAAGTGAAAAATTTGCTGCCGCTTTATAGGAATTTCACTTAATTTTATTATCTTTGCACGCGATTATGAAAATATTGCAGTGGGGCTTCATCGGATGTGGTGAGGTGACTGAGAAGAAAAGCGGCCCTGCTTTTTCCGAAGTTGAGGGGTCGAGTGTAGTGGCTGTAATGAGTCGTGACGAGCGCAAAGCACGTAGCTATGCCGAACGTCACGGCATTCCTCGTTGGTACACGGATGCCCAGGAACTGATTGACGATTCTGACGTCAATGCCGTCTATATTGCCACGCCTCCCTCCAGTCATGCCACTTACGCTATTATGGCCATGAAAGCCGGTAAGCCCGTCTATGTCGAGAAACCCTTGGCAGCCTCGTATGAAGATTGTGCACGTGTCAATCGTATCAGCGAGCAGACGGGTGTACCTTGTTTCGTAGCCTACTATCGCCGTTACTTGCCGTATTTTGAGAAGGTAAGGGAGATTGTGGACCGTGGCATCATTGGCAAGGTGGTCAATGTGCAGGTGCGTTTTGCCGTTCCGCCCCGTGAGTTGGATTACGAACATGCCGAGAACCTGCCTTGGCGCTTGCAGCCCGATATTGCCGGTGGTGGCTATTTCTATGATTTGGCACCCCACCAGCTCGACCTCTTGCAGCATTTCTTCGGTGTCATCATCGAAGCTCGCGGCATCTGTGCCAATCGTGGTGGTCTGTATAAGGCCGAAGATTCTGTCAGTGCCTGTTTTGAGTTCGAGAACGGTTTGCCTGGTTCAGGCTCCTGGTGTTTTGTGGCCCATGAGTCGGCTCGCGAGGACCGTATCGACCTGATAGGTGATCGTGGCTCTGTGTCGTTCTCTGTTTTCGACTATCAGCCCATTCGCCTGCATACTATTCATGGCGAAGAGAGTTTTGCTGTGCCCAATCCGCCTTACGTGCAATTCCCACTGATTAAGAGTGTGTGTGAGCATTTGCAAGGCATCGGCATCTGCGAGTGTACCAGTATATCAGCAACCCCCGTCAACTGGGTGCTTGACCGGGTGTTAGGCAAATTCTGAAGAATTGAGATAATGAGACATTTAGGAAATGAGATATTGGGATTTTCAAGTTGGCGCCGACTATTGATGACGTCAGTCTTATTTTCTCATTTTCTCATTTTCTCATTCTCTCAATCTCCTGATTCCACTCAGGTTGAGGAACCCAAGAAGAAACTCAGCTGGCTGCGTCGCACTATTCGCGGTTTCAGCTATATCGACGAGAACTATGTCGAGCCACAGCACTATAACTGGTCTGTCATGTTACAGGGTACATACAACTACGACTACTACCGGCTCAGCTCTACCGGTGGCAATGAGCAGTCTGTCAGTTTCGCACCGTCACCGACGTTTAAGTTCGGACCCTATTTTGGCTGGCGCTGGATATTTGCAGGTTATGCTTTCGATATTAAGAATGTTGCCGTGAGCGACCTCAAGCAGGAGTTCGATTTCAGTATCTATGCGGCTCAGCTGGGTGCCGACATCTATTATCGCCGTACGGGTTCCGACTATAAGATTCGCAATGTCAGCCTGGGCAAGGATATGGAAAATGAGCACTTTGAGGATCTGGCTTTCGACGGACTCAGCGTGGGCATCACGGGCTTCAACGTCTATTATATCTTCAATCACCATCGTTTCTCCTACCCGGCGGCGTTCGCGCAGAGCACCATGCAGAAAATCAGTTGCGGCTCGTGGATGGCAGGGGTGGGCTATATGCGCAACTCGCTCGACTTCGACTATGAAAAGATGCAGAACACCTTGCAAAAGGCTACCAATAAGGAGGTAAAGCTGGACAGCGGTCTGATGTTCAACAGCGTTAAGTACTATAACATCAACGCTTCGGTGGGCTATGCCTACAACTGGGTGTTTGCCCGCAACTGCCTGTTCTGCTCCAGCGTTTCGCTGGAATTGGCCTACAAGAAGTCACGAGGTGAGACGGCCAACGAGGAAAAGACGGGCTTTGATATTAAAAATTTCAATATCGACGGCATTGGGCGCTTTGCCTTGGTCTATAATAACAATCGCTGGTATGCCGGTGCTGCGGCCATTGTGCGTGCCTACAACTATCGTAAGTCGCGCTTTGCCGCAAACAACATCTTTGGCAAGTTAAATATCTATGTGGGCTACAATTTTGGAGCTCGCGAGGCATATAAAAAGAAAAAGAGATGAAACGACTCATTATATATATAATAGGTATAATGCTCGTGCAGGGCATGAAGGCTCAGACCACGTATCAGCAGGCCGACAGCTTGAAGATATGTCAGTTGTTGCGGCAAGCCAATCGCGAAACGTCGGTGCTTTGGTTGGCACGTCAGTTCCTGGGTGTGCCCTATGTGGCTCATACCCTCGAAGTGAACGACGACGAGCGCCTGGTGGTCAATACGCGACAGTTGGATTGTACGACGCTGGTTGAGACGGTGGCAGCACTGAAACTTTGTACGCAGGCCGGTAAGCATGGCTTTGCCGACTATCTGAATGCCTTGCGCCAACTGCGTTATCGACAGGGGCGTATGGCCGGCTATCCTTCACGTCTGCACTATTTCACTGACTGGATTCGCGATAAGGTCGCGATGCAACTGGTTACTGATATTCAACAGCCTAATCCGCCTTTCTCGGCTGTGCAGACCGTCAATGTCGATTACATGTCAACGCACACTTCAGCCTATAAGGCATTGAAGGCCAATGCTGCACTGGTTCCTGAGATTCGTGCTGCCGAGCAGTCGCTGACGGGTATGAAAGTACGCTACATTCCCAAACGTTCGCTCCGCAACAGTGCCTTGCTGCGCAAGGTGATAAAGGATGGTGACATACTGGCTATTACCTGCAACAAGAAGGGCCTTGACATTGCTCACCTGGGCTTTGCCGTATGGCGTAGCAACGGGCTTCATCTGCTCAATGCGTCGATGATTCACAAAAAAGTGATCGAGGAACCCATGACGCTCTATCAATATATGCAGAAGCACAAGACCCATACGGGCATTCGCGTGGTCAGAATTAATTAACGATTAGTCGAAATAATAAAAATAGACAAATATATGGAATTACCCGATTTTATGAAGTATGGCAGCAAGTTCTCGAAGAAGGACTTTGCTGAGAAGATTGCACGCATCGCCAAGGGTGCTGGTTCTAAGTTGGTTTATGCTGCTCTTATCTTGTATTACACCTTGCAGAGCGACAAGGTCAGTGCCACCAATAAGGCTATGATTATTGCCGCTTTGGGCTATCTCATCAGTCCACTCGATGTGGTGCCAGATGCTATTCCCATTGCTGGATTGGCCGACGACTTGGGTGTGCTTGTCTTTGTCTTGAAGAAGGTGTGGACTGATGTCGACCCCGAAATTCAGGTAAAGGCTAAGAAGCGCCTTTCGAAGTGGTTCGACGAGGACGAGATAGCCGAAATCAACGAACTTTTCGAAAGTGAAAAGTAAAAAGAGAACAGGTGACGACATCGCTATCGCATGACTAACGAGTATCAGATTCGTGTGCAGCCCCATGTGGCAGCCAACGAGCAGGCATTACGCAACTATCTGGCCGACGAGTATGGATTCGACGTCCGTACGGTGACCGCCGTGCGCATTCTGCGCCGTAGCATCGATGCCCGCCAGCGCACCATCTTTGTCAATCTGAAGGTGCGCGTCTATATCAACGAACAACCACAGCAGGATGAGTATGTGCATACAGACTATCCAGACGTCAGTGGTCGTCCTCAGGTCATCGTTGTGGGTGCCGGTCCTGGCGGTTTGTTTGCAGCCCTGCGACTCATCGAGTTAGGTCTGCGCCCCATCGTACTCGAACGTGGCAAGGATGTCCATGAGCGAAAGAAGGACTTGGCACAGATAGCCAAGACACAACAGGTTGACGGCGAGAGCAACTACTGCTTTGGCGAGGGTGGGGCAGGTGCCTACTCCGACGGCAAGCTCTATACGCGAAGCAAGAAGCGCGGCTCTATCGAGAAGATTCTGAACGTCTTTTGTCAGCACGGTGCCTCGACCAATATTCTGGCCGATGCCCATCCGCATATCGGAACGGATAAGCTGCCGCGCGTCATCGAGAACATGCGCAATACCATTCTCCGTTCGGGTGGCGAGGTGCATTTCCAAACCAAGATGACGCAGCTCATCATCAAGGACAATCGTGTAGTCGGCTGTTTAGCAGCTGACAATGAATTCATAGGTCCCGTCATTCTTGCCACTGGCCATTCGGCTCGCGACGTCTATCGTTATCTGGCTGAGGCTAAAATAGATATCGAAGCCAAGGGTATTGCTGTTGGCGTGCGCTTGGAGCATCCCTCCGAATTGATAGACCAGATACAATATCATAACCGTCAGGGGCGTGGCAAGTATCTGCCTGCTGCCGAATATGCGTTTGTGACGCAGGTCGATGGTCGTGGTGTCTATTCCTTCTGCATGTGTCCTGGTGGTTTTGTCATTCCTGCCGCCACCGACAAGGAGCAAATAGTGGTCAACGGCATGAGTCCTTCGAATCGTGGTGGGCAGTGGTCGAACAGCGGTATGGTGGTTGAGTTGCGTGCTGAGGATGTCGAGGGCGAAGACCCTCTGCGCGTGATGGCATTCCAGAAACAACTGGAACGCGACTGCTGGCAGCAAGGCAATCGCCGTCAGACCGCACCAGCACAGCGTATGGCCGACTTCGTCAACAATCGTCTGTCCTACGACCTGCCTAAGAGTTCGTATGCTCCTGGTCTGATTTCGTCGCCCCTCCATTTCTGGATGCCCAAGACCATCAGTCATCGCCTGCAGGAAGGCTTTAAGGCATTCGGGCGCATGAGCCATGGCTTTCTGACCAACGAAGCCACGATGATTGGCGTCGAGACGCGCACCTCCAGTCCTGTACGCATTCTCAGAGACGGCGAAACGCTGATGCATGTACGCATTCAGGGTCTCTTTCCGTGTGGTGAGGGTGCTGGCTATGCTGGCGGCATTGTCTCTGCCGGTGTCGATGGCGAACGCTGTGCCGAGATGTGTGCCCAGTGGCTTTCTGAATGATGACTTTGATTTGACCATGCTCTTGTAAAACGACAAACGATATAACAGAGAATATAATTATCAATATGAGATACGGAATTATTGGCGCAGGTGCCATTGGCGGATATTATGGAGCCAAATTGGCTCATGCAGGACAGGAAGTCCATTTCCTGCTGCGCAGCGACTATGAGTATGTCAGACAGCATGGCCTGCAGGTGGACTCCTGCGACGGCTCGTTCCATCTGACTGATCTCAATGTCTATCTTCATACGGAGGACATGCCGCCGTGCGACGTAGTGCTTGTGTGTCTGAAATCGGTTAACAACGGCAAACTGCAGTCGTTGCTGCCATCATTGCTCCATGACCATACGCTGGTGGTACTCATTCAGAACGGCATCGGTGTGGAGGAGGATGTGCAGAAGATGTTCCCCAAAGTGCAGCTGGCTGCCGGATTGGCATTTATCTGTTCTGCAAAGACTCAGCCCGGTGTTGTCAGCCACCAGTGTTATGGCAGCATCAATCTGGCCAACTACTCATGTCGCGACGAGACACAGATGCAGGCTGTCGTCGATGAGTTCCGTCAGGCGGGCATCGAGACTGGACTGGTGGAATATCATGAGGCGCGATGGAAGAAAGCCGTATGGAACATGCCGTTCAACGGTATGACCGTAGCTCTGCATACGCAGACTGACCTGCTGCTGAAGAACAAGGCGACCAGACAACTGATTCGCGAGCAGATGATGGAGGTTGTCAATACTGCCCAACACTTGGGCGTAGAGAACCTTGACGTTACGTTTATTGATAAGATGATAGATATGACGGATGCCATGACGCCCTATTCACCGTCTATGCGACTGGACTACGACTTCCACCGTCCTATGGAGATATACTATCTCTACACCCGTCCCTTGGAGATAGCCCGCGAGGCAGGCTGTCCTATGCCGAAACTGGAAATGCTGGAAGCAGAATTACGGTTTCTGGAGTCTTGCGCCGGAGCAGGCAGGCAATAGCCATACTTAATAGTATGCTTAGAAGCAGCTTAGAAGCAGCTTAGGAGCAGCCTAGGAGCAGTTTAGAAGCAGTTTGTAAACGTGATATTGTCCGCCGTCACTCTGAGCATATTTGCGTAATAGTTCCTGAATGTACTCTGCATTTTCCTTTACGCGCTGTTCGTTACCATCATAGCCGTTGATGAGCACTACCAGATGACGGGTATCTATGGTCATCTTGGTGCGCTCATGGTCACTGGTAGGGGTGCCAACACCACCTATGGCATCACGATAGACTGGCAGTCCATGAATGTTGATTTCACCGCGACCGATACCTTCATAAGGCTCACCTTCACGACCGATTCCCAAGGTCAGCGTGTCGCCCACAAACTTGTCGGCATCGAAACCGCCAATACTGTAACCGTAAGCAATGGATGCCAGGTTGACCAAATCGACAAGTGTATCGCGCTGATAAAGCTCCTTTCCTTGTAGCAGACGGCGGATGAGAGCCTCAGAGGCGGGACGATAGCGTGATGGGTCTTTCCCGCAAGCCTTGTATATACGGCGCGTAGCTGAAATACTGGTCATATCCTTCAACGTCTCTGTGGTGAGCTCTTGGCGGAAACGGACACCAAACTGTCCTATTTCTTGCCAAAGGGCTTCACAATATGGGGTGTTGACAACGGATGCTTCAATGCAAACACCAACAAACTCAGGGCACACTGCACCAATCTCTGGGGAAACAATAACTTTCATACGCTCATACTTTCTGCATGCAAAGGTACGAATAAGCGAGAAGAAAACCAAAAAAATAACGAGCAAAAGTATAAACCTTTGCTCGCTATTCTTGCATTTTGTGATTCCGGCGGGATTCAAACCCACAACCTTCTGATCCGTAGTCAGATGCTCTATTCAGTTGAGCTACGGAACCTCCGTTCCTTATTTGCGGGTGCAAAGGTACGGAGTTTTTCGGTAACTACCAAATTTTTTCGGAACTTTTTTTGATTTCGGGCGTATTTTTACTGATTTTGGTATCTTCTGAGCAGTTAAATCCCCATAAATGTGGATTGCAGGTGTGAAGGAAAAAGTGTACCTTTGCACCCGATTATTAAATTATACAGAACAATGAAAAAGATTTTAGCATTATTATTCTTGACCACAGCTGTGCTCACTGCTACGGCACAAGGAGGACACGCACCGATGAAGTTTTCAGGAAAAGCAACGATTGAAGCAGCAGGTGTGACAATACCCGTTGAAACGGACACCGTGATGTATTCCGGATCTGACATTACGTTGCCTGAGATGAGGTATAACAACTTCGTTATCCCATCGTTTACCATTCATAACACCACGTTCTCGATGGACATGCCGACGATGACGGTTACTTTCCCTGACCAGCAGTTTATGGAGGAGATTACCGTTGACGGCTTACAGAAAACCATCGTTGGTTCATCGCTTACGGGCAGTTACAGCCATGATGCTTTCAATACGTTTAAGTTGAAAGTAATATTTATGTATGGCGCCATGCCTATGCCGCTGACCTATAGCATTACCGCCTATTATATTAAGGATTATACTGACAAGTTGGATGTCAGCATTGGAGGCATGTTCAACTATACTGCAGCCAACGTGACCTATAGCGTTCGTACTTACCCTGACGGTGAAAATACCTTGCTGGACGTGCAGGTGCCCAGCTATCAGTTGAGCGGTACGCCTCTGGGCAATCTGACCATTGGCAGCTATGTGGTCAAGGGACTGAAGACGGATGCAGAAAAGAGTGGATATTACCGCGACTATGTTACCGACGGACTGACTATGCATTTCAAGTCTGAGAAGGACGGCGTTGTGGGTATGAACGACGACTACCTGATGAGTCAAGGCGACAACAACATACTCTTGGTCTATGAAGGCAAGAACATCAAGGTGACCAATGCCTTCCATCCTGGCGCTATGCCATTCCAGATTGTCAGCACATTCCCTGGTGTGGGTGAGGTGACTGCGATAGAGACCGTCAAGGCCGTAGAGCGGAACGCCGCACCAGCCTATAACCTTGCCGGACAGCGCACGACAGACAACTATAAGGGTATTATTATCAAAGGTGGAAAGAAGTACTATCAGCGATAAATAACACACAGGAAAATAAATGATAGGTAAAGTATTGTTTTCAGGAGCATTGCTCTTCGCTACATCCTTGGCTCAAGCTGAAGAGGTGAGCGACACGTCGAAGGTGTTTGACCTTGATGAGATTGTCGTCGTATCGCAGCCCAAGGACGGACGATTGCTGCGCCACCAGCCACTGAGTTCGACAGTAGTGACCCAGCGTGAGATGCGGGTGCTTGGTGTTCATGACCTAACCCAACTGTCGAAATATGTGCCATCGTTCTCGATGCCTCAGTATGGCTCTCGCCTGACATCATCGATGTATATACGCGGCATAGGCTCACGCATCAACAATCCGGCAGTGGGCATCTACTACGACAACATTCCGCTGATGTCGAAGGCTGCCTTTAACCACCATTTCTACCATGTGGATCGTGTTGATGTGTTGCGTGGACCTCAAGGAACCTTGTATGGTATGAACACAGAGGGTGGGTTGGTGCACATCTACAGCAAGAACCCTATGACATATCAGGGTACAGATATCTCGATGGGTATTGGTACAGGACTGACGTCGCATGCTGAAATTGCTCACTTCCATCGTCCGTCAGACAAGTTCGCCTTCTCCGCTGCAGGCTTCTGGAATGGTCAGCGCGGATTCTTCAAGAACCAGGCGCTGGACGAGTGGAACGACAAGTTAGAGGAAGCTGGCGGAAAGATGCGCTTTGTGTATCAACCGACCAACAGGCTGACGCTGGACTTGACGACTGACTACCAATGGACGCGTCAGAATGCGTTCCCCTACGGACTATATGACGACGCAAATACTGTTGCCGACCCTTCGACGACACAGATGAACGGTTACAAGCGTCAGATGGTGAATACGGGTCTGAACATTGGTTACAAGGCTGACAACTGGTTGCTGAGCTCCACTACCTCATGGCAGTATCTGCGTGACCACATGGAGATGGATCAGGACTATCTGCCTGACGACTTCATGCACCTGTCTCAGTTGCAGAAGCAGCAGGCACTGACCCAGGAACTGATACTGCGCAGCCACGGACAGCGCAAGTGGCATTGGACGTTTGGCGTCTTCGGTTCGTACCAGTGGTTGCGTACTGATGCACCTGTGACTTTCGGACCAGCGATGAATGCAATGACGGCAGCCCGCATCATGTCGATGATGCCAGCGTACGTTCAATCGATGTTTACCATCTGGGAGATTCCTGACTTCCACGTGACAGAGACCTTCCACACGCCATCAGCCAGTGTGGGCGCCTTCCACGAATCGACCATTTCGCTGACCAACCGGCTGGATGTCACCTTAGGTCTGCGCTACGAGTTCAGTCGGATGAAAATTGACTACGATACTGAGGGATTGGTGGCACTGCACTATGCCATACCACCTTTGGAGAAGACCAGCATGCTGACTGCTGTGTTGCAAAGCGGTAGCAAGCGTTCGTTCGACCAACTGCTGCCCAAGGTGGGCGTCACCTACCGCTTGGATGACAGCGGATCGAACATCTATGCTACCGTATCAAAGGGCTATCGTGCTGGCGGCTATAACATTCAGATGTTCTCGGAAATCTATCAGTCGGAGTTTATGAACAAAGGCAAGTCGCTGAGTCAGGGCGATGTTACCATCAACTACACAGATGAGGACTATGAGGCTGTTGATGAGACCATCAGCTACAAGCCTGAGGAGTCGTGGAACTATGAGGCTGGTGCCCATCTGAATCTGCTGGATGGTAAACTGCATGCTGATGTTGCTGTTTACTATATGAAGATACGGAACCAGCAACTGTCGATGATGACTCCAGACAACAACTTTGGACGTATCATGGTGAATGCAGGCAAGAGCCATACCATGGGGGTGGAACTGTCGTTGCGTGGCCGGGCCTTCGACGACAGACTGGATTGGTTCTTCAATCTTGGTGCCGTCAATGCGAAGTTCGATGAATACGATACTTATAATGGTAATTCGATTCCTTTTGTTCCCTCGACCAATTTTGCGTTGGGTGGAAGTTACCGTATGAACCGTTTCTTCGTGGGTGCCGACCTTACAGGGCAGGGCTATACCGAATGGAACGAAGCCAACAGCTTCGGACAGAAAGCCTATGTGCTTTTAGGTGCTCATGTGGGGTACGACTTCGGGAACTGCAATGTCAAACTGTGGGGGCGCAACCTGACTGATACCAAATATAACACCTTTGCCGTAGAGAGCAAGGCTGCTGGTCAGGCACTTCGCTTTGCCCAACGTGGTAATCCTATTCAGTTAGGAATGGATGTGAATATTCACCTTTAATAATTGCAATATAAAAACTAAACAGGAATAAAAAGGTTAATAACGTTAAAATTAACGGAAATAATTAACTAAAAGACTTCTTCGTAACGCAAAAGTTTGTATCTTTGCCAGCGTTATGAAGAAGTCTACTATTTGGGCGATTGCCTGCATTATGGGATTCTCGTTCCTGGCATTGCTCTATCTTCAGTTCTCTTATGTTGAAGAGATGGTAAAGATGAAGAAAGAGCAGTTCGACGAGAGTGTGAATCGTTCACTGTACCAAGCTGCACATAACTTGGAGTTGAACGAGACACAGCGCTATCTGGAGAAGGATATTAACGAAACTGATCGCCGGGCTTTTAAGCAGGACTCTATCTATACTGACGGTTTGGGCGGCATTAAGCAGAGCCACCAGTTTGCTGTTTCTGCGGACGACGGAACAGTTTACTCGTCGTTCCAGCTGAAGACTTACGAGATGAAGCCTGCTTCCATACCTAAGGCCATGATTCTGAATAAGGATAAGAATTCATTGGCCGATGCAGCCAAGACCATGCAGGAAATCGTGCGTAACCGTTACGTGTACCAGCGTGCATTGCTGGATGAAGTGGTTTACAATATTCTCTATACAGCCAGCGATAAGCCACTGAAGGAGCGCATCAACTTCCGCATGCTTGATAATGATATCCGTGAGCAGCTGGCCAACAACGGCATCAATATTCCGTACCACTTTACGGTGTCGACTACAGACGGTCGTGAGGTGTACCGCTGTCCGGACTTTGAAGATAAAGGTAAGGAATATACCTATCAGCAGGTGCTGTTCCGTAACGACCCGCAGTCGAAGATGGGACTCCTGCTGGTGCACTTCCCTGAGATGAGCAGCTACATCTTCTCGTCAGTACGCTTCATGATTCCCAGCATCATCTTTACCATTGTACTGCTGATTACGTTCTTGTTTACAATTGTGGTTATCTTCCGTCAGAAGCGTTACACGGAAATCAAGAACGACTTCATCAACAATATGACCCACGAGCTGAAGACGCCTATCGCCTCTATCTCGCTGGCTGCACAGATGATGAACGACGACTCGATAACGAAGTCGGAACAGATGACCAAGCACCTGAGTGGTGTGATTACCGACGAGTCGAAGCGTCTGCGCTTCCTGGTTGAGAAGGTGTTGCAAATGTCTATGTTCGATAAGAAGAGTATTGTGTTTAAGAAGAAAGAGCTGGACCTGAATGAGATGGTCGAGAATATTGCCCAGTCGTTCAACCTTCGTGTAGAGCATACGGGTGGTAAGATTTATACGCAGATAGAAGCTGTAGAATCGGCTATCTTTGTTGACGAGGTACACTTCCAGAACGCCATTACCAATTTGATGGATAATGCCGTGAAGTATCGCAAACAGGACGAGCCGCTTGATATCTATATCAACACTTGGAACGACAACGAGAAGTTGCACCTCAGCATTCGTGATACGGGTCAGGGCATCAAGAAAGAGAACGTGAAGAAGATATTCGACAAGTTCTATCGGGTGCATACTGGTAACAAGCACGACGTGAAGGGCTTCGGACTGGGACTGGCTTATGTGAAGAAGGTGGTAGACCTGCACCAGGGCGACATCAAGTGCGAGAGTGAGTACGGTAAGGGTACTAAGTTTACGATCTCACTTCCTATACTCAAGGAGGATTGAGAAATTGAGATAATGAGAAATTGAGAAAATAAAATATATTGTTTAATCCATATTGAGTTATGAGTCTGAGAATACAATTTCTCATAGTTTCATTCCCTCAATATCTAAATTTTAAAATTTATGGACGAAAAACTGAAAATTCTTCTTTGTGAAGACGACGAGAACCTCGGAATGCTGTTGCGTGAGTATCTGGCTGCCAAAGGCTATACAGCAGAACTCTGCCCTGATGGTGAGGCTGGCTACAAGGCTTTCCTCAAGACTAAGTTTGACATCTGCGTGCTCGATGTGATGATGCCTAAGAAGGACGGCTTCACATTGGCTCAGGAAATTCGTCAGGCCAATGCCGACATCCCCATCATCTTCTTGACTGCCAAGACGTTGAAGGAGGATATACTGGAAGGTTTCAAGATTGGTGCCGACGACTATATCACCAAGCCCTTCTCTATGGAGGAGCTCGTATTCCGTGTAGAGGCTATCCTGCGTCGTGTACGTGGTAAGAAGAACAAGGAGAGCTCAGTATATCATATTGGCGACTTCATCTTCGATACACAGAAGCAGCTGCTGACTATTGGTCAGAAGCAGACCAAGCTGACCACGAAGGAGAACGAACTGCTGGCATTGCTCTGTTCGCATGCCAATGAGATTCTGCAGCGTGACTTTGCCCTGAAGACCATCTGGATTGACGACAACTACTTCAATGCCCGTTCAATGGATGTGTATATCACCAAGCTGCGTAAGCATCTGAAGGACGATCCGCAAATTGAGATTATCAATATTCATGGCAAGGGCTACAAGCTCATCACGCCAGGTGAAGATAATTAAAAAGAAATAAGGTGTGTCAATCGACACACCTTATTTTATTGTTATTGTTGAGCTCGCAAGGCTGCCAGACTTTCTTTCAGGGCAGCAATCTTGCCCTCGGCATCACTCTGTTTCTTGCGTTCCATCGCTACCACGGCTTCAGGAGCATTGGCAACGAAGCGCTCGTTGGAGAGTTTCTTCATGACACCCTGCAGGAAACCTTCGAGGTGGTTAAGTTCTTTCTCCTGCTTCTCTATCTCTGCGGCAATGTCAATCATGTTGCCAAGAGGAACTGCAAACTCGTCAGTACCTACCATGAAGGAACTGGCTGTAGCGTCTTTCTCAGTCACCACATTGATAGCACTCAGGTTAGCCATCTTGCTGATGACTGCGCCATAAGCCTCGTAGGCATCTTTGCCCACCACCTGCAACTCCAGTTGCTCCTTAGGTGCAATATTCTTTGAACTGCGAACCATACGGACACCAGAAACAATCTGCTTCACATTCTCAATCTCATCAGCCAGCTGGTTGTCAGCAACGGTAGGAGCGGGAATCTCCAGCTTGTCGCGCATGATGGACTCGCCATCCTTGCGGTCGTAGAGGTGCTGCCACAGTTCCTCAGTAATGAATGGCATGAAGGGATGCAGCATCTTCAGCAGAACCTCGAAGAACTCAAGCGTCTTCTCATAGGTTTGCTTGTCGATAGGCTGAGGCTCGCCATTGATGTAGGCAGGCTTTACCATCTCCAGATACCAGCTTGAGAACTCGTCCCAGAACAGCTTATAGACAGCCATCAGGGCCTCAGAGATACGATACTTCTTGAACAGGTCGTCCACCTCGGCATTAGTCTGGCGCAATTTGGCCTCAAACCATGCGGTGGCAATTTTACCCGTCTCAGGCTGTTCGATATCTGCAACCTTCCAACCCTTAACCAGACGGAAGGCATTCCAAATCTTGTTGTTGAAGTTACGGCCCTGTTCACAAAGTGCCTCGTCGAAGAGGATATCGTTACCAGCAGGTGCACTGAGCATCATACCCATACGCACACCGTCAGCACCAAACTTCTCAATCAGTTCAATCGGATCGGGGCTGTTGCCTAATGACTTCGACATCTTACGACCCAGCTTGTCGCGAACGATACCTGTGAAGTAGACATTCTTGAAGGGGAACGTACCCATATATTCTTCACCAGCCATAATCATGCGGGCCACCCAGAAGAAGATGATGTCAGGCGCTGTGACCAAGTCTGAGGTGGGGTAGTAGTACTTAATCTCCTCGTTGCCAGGGTTGTTGATGCCATCAAACAGCGAGATAGGCCACAACCAACTGGAGAACCATGTGTCCAGGGCATCCTCATCCTGACGCAGGTCGGCATCCGTTACCTTCGAATCCTTCTGCTGAGCCAGTTTCAAGGCTTCTTCACGTGTCTCGGCTACTACGTAGTCGTCGTTTTCGTTGTAATAGTATGCAGGAATGCGATGTCCCCACCACAGCTGACGCGAGATACACCAGTCCTGAATGTTCTCCAGCCAATTCTTGTATGTGTTGACGTATTTCTGCGGATAGAAGTGCATCTCGCCATTGAGTACGGGCGGCAGGGCGATGTCGGCAAAGTGCTTCATATTCAGGAACCACTGCAAAGACAGACGTGGCTCAATAGCTGTATCTGGGTTACGCTCAGAATAGCCTACCTTGTTGACATAGTCCTCAATCTTCTCCATCAGACCAGCTTCCTGCAAATCCTTGGCAATCTGCTTACGGCATTCCATGCGGTCCATACCGACGTAAATCGGACTCTGTTCGCTGATGGTGCCATCGGGGTTGAAGATATCGATGGTTTCCAGATTGTGTGTCTTACCCAGCATGTAGTCGTTGGTGTCGTGGGCAGGTGTTACCTTCAAGCAACCTGTACCAAACTCGATGTCCACATAACGGTCCTCGATGACGGGAATCACGCGGTTTACCAGAGGAACGATGACCTTGCGGCCCTTCAGCCACTGGTTTTTGGGGTCCTTCGGGTTAATACACATAGCTGTATCGCCCATGATGGTCTCAGGACGGGTGGTGGCAACTACTGCATAGTAGCCTTTTTCATCTTTGTGGACTACGTTGCCCTCTCCGCTGACAGAATCAGCGGATACGGGACCATCCACATAGTATTTCAAGTGGAACAGATGGCTCTGTTCTTCCTTATAGATAACCTCTTCTGTTGAAAGGGCTGTGAGAGCCTTGGGGTCCCAGTTTACCATGCGTAAGCCACGATAGATAAGGCCTTTGTTATAGAGGTCTACAAATACTTTAATGACACTCTTTGAACGGGTTTCGTCCATTGTGAAGGCTGTGCGGTCCCAGTCGCAGCTGGCACCCAGACGGCGCAACTGCTTCAGGATGATGCCTCCGTGCTCGTGGGTCCAGTCCCAGGCATGCTCCAGGAACTGTTCACGTGTCAGGTCGCGTTTCTTGATACCCTCGCCAGCCAACTTCTTGACCACCTTGGCCTCAGTAGCAATTGAGGCGTGGTCGGTGCCAGGTACCCAAAGTGCGTTCTTGCCCTCCATGCGTGCACGACGAACAAGAATGTCCTGAATAGTGTTGTTCAGCATGTGTCCCATGTGCAACACACCGGTTACGTTGGGCGGTGGAATCACGATGGTATAGGGCTCGCGACCATCGGGTTTACTTGAAAAAAGTTTGTGGTCCAGCCAATACTGGTACCATTTGCCTTCGACCTCTTTTGGGTCGTATTTACTTGCTAATTCCATACTTATTTATAAAATGACGTGCAAAGGTACGAATAAGTGAGCAAAAAACCAAATATTATTTGGATTTTTTCGAAAGAGAGTATTTTCTTTTCTTTGTTTTTTTGTCAACTCAAAAATTCTTCGTACCTTTGTCCGCACTATGGAACGAATGCATACAAGAGAAGAGAAATTGGAAGCTTTCGGGCGATTGCTTGACGTGATGGATCGTTTGCGCGAAGAATGTCCTTGGGACAAGAAGCAAACCAACGAGTCATTACGTCCCAATACTATTGAGGAAACCTACGAGCTGTGCGACGCTCTTATCAGCAACAATCAGCACGAGATTTGCAAGGAGTTAGGCGATGTCTTATTGCACATAGTTTTCTATGGTCGAATTGGTGAAGAAAATCAACAATTTGACATTGCTGATGTCTGCAATAAACTGTGCGATAAGCTTATTTTTCGTCATCCGCATGTCTATGGTGATGCAGTCGCCAAGGATGCTGAACAGGTACTGGAGTCGTGGGAACAAATCAAGTTGAAGGAGAAGGACGGCAACAAAACAGTATTGTCTGGCGTACCCTCTGCTTTGCCGTCGCTCATCAAAGCCTACCGCATTCAAGATAAGGCTCGTAATGTTGGTTTCGACTGGGCCGACAAACAGGATGTGTGGGCAAAAGTACATGAAGAACTCGAAGAATTGGAAGCCGAATTGCGCCGTGAAGACAAACAGCGTTCTACTGAAGAATTGGGCGATTTTCTGTTTTCTGTCATCAATGCCGCACGACTCTATAAGCTCAATCCTGACAATGCGTTGGAGATGACTAATCAAAAGTTTATCCGTCGTTTCAGTTATATTGAGCAACATTCTATTCGTGCTGGTAAACCATTGACAACCATGTCTTTGGAGGAAATGGATAAATTATGGAATGAAGCAAAAACTAAAGAATAAGAATATGAAGAAATTATCGTTTTTATGTATCCTATCTGCCTTAATCGTTCTGTTTGGCAGTTGTGGTAATAGGTCTCAAAAGGTGCCTTTCGACAATGGCGATTCTGCTTACTCTGCAAAGGCCGATCCGACCTTGTTTGGTGTCTGTGGTGTCGAGACTTCTATGAATACACTTCAGTTGATTACCGATACTGGCGACACTCTTATGCTTGACCTCACTGTTGCACGCGATAAAGACCAGATTTTTGGTGGTTTGCATGTTGGCGATCGAATGGCAGTCATAGCTAACAACGAACATACTGAGGCTGCTATGGTGGTCAATCAGGCTGCCCTGTTGGGTAACTGGGTCATGCCGAATCCTATCGATGGAAGTGATGAGGTCGGCATCACGATTAAAGAGGGCGGTATTGCTGAAAGTATTGAACAAAGTTCCGTCATCTATAAGACGTGGAAACTGACTCGTGGCAAGCTTGAAATCGTATTGGTTCGTGAAGGTGGTACAGAAGAGGAAGAAACCTATCTCTACGATATTGTCAAGGTAACTCCTGACTCCTTGGTTTTTAAAGACGCTGATGATACTTACGAATATTCTCGTCAGAAGCCCAAGGAGAATTATGGCATGGATGTTGAATTGGAGGATGCCCAGGACGAATTCTTTATGTAATCAGTAATATCAACGTTTTGGAGCCGTTTAGAGTTCATATCCTGGGTTGTGGCAGCGCGTTACCGACCTTGCATCATAATGCCTCTGCACAAGTTGTTGAAATCAGGGGCAAGCTGTTTTTGGTGGATTGTGGAGAGGGCACTCAGGTACAACTGCGCCGTTCGCGTCTTCGTTTTACGAAGATTAGCGCTGTCTTTATTACCCATCTGCATGGCGACCATTGTTTTGGTCTGATAGGTATGCTCAGTACGTTTGGCTTGTTGGGACGTACGGCTCGTTTGGCGATCTATGCTCCCGCAGCCTTGGAGCCTATGCTGAAACAGCAGATGCAGCTGTTCTGTCACGATTTCGACTATGAGGTTGATTTCCATGCCGTCGATACCACCCAACAACAAGTTGTTTACGAAGACCGCTCGTTGACTGTCGAGACAATTCCTTTGGAGCATCGCATGCCCTGCTGTGGCTATCTGTTCCGTGAAAAGCCCTCGCTGCCGCATATCCGTCGAGATATGATTGACTTCTACGAGATTCCTACAAGCCAGATTAATAACATTAAAGCTGGTGCCGATTGGACGACACCCGATGGCGAGGTCGTCAAGAACGAACGCTTGGTAGAGCCTGCTGATGCAGCCCGTAGTTATGCCTATTGCAGTGATACACGCTATATTCCCACACTTCATGAACGATTAAAAGGTGTCTCGACGCTTTATCATGAGAGCACCTATGGCGAGGACAACTTGCTGATGGCTCAAAAGTACTATCACTCTACTGCCAGACAGGCTGCTTTGGTGGCTCGCGAGGCTGGGGTGGGACAACTGCTCTTAGGGCACTATTCGTCACGCTATGAAGACGAACAAGTGTTGCTCCGTGAGGCTCAAGAAGTGTTCGAAAATACCCGTTTAACGGACGAAAATGCGATTTTTGACGTTTAAAGTGCATTTTTTTATCAAAAAGTTTGGAAGTTTCGAAGAAAATGCCTAAATTTGCAGAAACTATATAACGAATTTAGCTTATGACGAAACGATTACTTATATTTTCATTCATTGCAGCCCTTACCTTGATGGCCCCTCAGACCGTCAAAGCTAGCGATGCTGAGGCACCTGCCATAGAGCAGACGGTCAATGAGGATATTGTTATCAGTGTCAGTGGCCAGACAGTGACTGTATCTGGGGCTCAAGGACAGACGTTAGAGGTGATTTCGCTCACAGGACGCTGCGTTATGTCTGCTAAGATTGATGGTCCTGTTCAACGCATAGACTTAAACGTTCCCAAAGGTTGTTACATTCTGAAAATCGGAAAAGTGGCAAGAAAGGTTACTGTTCGCTGATAGCACTTTTCTCATCTGCACTACTCTTTATTGATTGTAGTACGGATGCCCCACATAAGAACAGACAAATTACAATGGAGGCGTTTTCTGACATGAAGACGCCTGCATTTGTTATTAACCCACAGTTGATTGACCAGAATCTCAGTCAGCTGTTGGCTAATGACCGTCAGCAGACTGAAGCCGATAAGCAGATGCGTGCTTGTTATAATGGTCAGTTGTTGTGGGTCGATAAGTATGGTGTCGACGAGAAGGCCGACACGCTACTCAATTGGTTGCATAAGGTGGGCGAGATTGGTCTGACGGAGCGTTCCTTTGGTGTCAGTCAGATAGAAAAGGATTTAGAGCGTATGCGTACACTTGCTTTTGATGATGCTAATCCCATCAATCTTGTCATTGCCCGTCTCGACTATCAGCTGACAAAGGCCTGCCTGCGTTATTGTTATGGTCAGCGTTTTGGCTTTGTCAATCCGCACCGTGTGTTTAATCACTTGGATGTTGAGAAGCAGGATTCCGCTCGCAAAATTACCCAGTTCCGCGGCTTGTTTGACATAGCGATGGACTTGCCTACCAGTCAGTTTGCCGTTGATGTGTTGCGCAAGGTGAAGAACGACAGTCTTACAGCCTTGCTGCACGAGATTCAGCCCACTGATGCCAATTATCTTTATTTGAAGCAACAACTTCCCAAGGATACCTCTTTAGCTCATCGCCGTCGCATCGTTGCGAATATGGAGCGTTGTCGCTGGCGTCGTCATGAGCCTATTGCCACAACAGGCAAGCGCATCATTGTCAACATCCCTGCTTTTCATCTCTATGCCTATAACGAAGACGAGTTGCTTGACATGCGCGTGGTATGCGGTGCCCGCACCACCAAGACTCCTCAGCTAACCAGTAAGATTGAGTGGATGGAGGTCAATCCCCAGTGGGTCATCCCCATGAGTATCATTAAGAAAGAGGTGTCCAGCAGGGCTGGCGACTCGGCCTATTTTGCCCGTCATCGCTACGACATCGTCAACAAGGAGACCCAACAGGTGGTTAATCCTGCCAATGTCTCGCGCCAGATGCTGCTCAGCGGCAATTATCGTGTAGCTCAGAAGGGTGGTGCAGGCAACTCTCTTGGCCGTATCGTGTTCCGCTTTAAGAACCGTTATTCCGTTTACCTTCATGATACATCGACACCCAGCGCCTTTCAACGCGACGTCCGCTCATTGTCGCATGGTTGCGTGCGTGTCTCGAAGCCTTTCGAACTGGCCAACTTCGTGCTCGACAATCCTGATGAGTGGTTGCTCGACCGCATCCGTATCGGTATGGGACAACAGGCACAAACTGATCAGGGGCGCCAATGGCTGCGTGCCCATCCTGACAAGGGCGATCTGAAGAAACTGATAGGTTATGTGGGTGTCAAACCTCACGTACCTCTTTATATAATATATAATACGATGTGGCCTGACGAGAATGGCGTTTGGAGAGAATGGCCCGATGTCTATGGATACGACGATGTTATTTGGAAACAAATGCAACCCTATATGCAATGAGTAAAGACGATGAACAGCTATTGATGGAGCGACTTGCCAATCCTGACACCCAGCGTAGGGCTTTCGAGCAGGTGGTACGCGAATTTAGCGAACAGCTGTATTGGCAGGTTCGTCGTATCGTGCTGACTCACGAGGATGCCAACGATGTCATGCAGAATGTCTTTATCAAAGCATGGACGCATCTCGACAGCTTCCATCAGGAGTCGCGCCTCTATACGTGGCTTTACCGTATTGCCGTCAACGAGAGTCTCGACTTCATGCGCCGCCAGAAGAACCAGGCCCTCAGTACCGACGATGTTGATTCAAGTATTGCAAACCGACTGATGGCCGACCGCTATTTCGACGGCGACGAGACCGAGGCCCAACTTCAGGAGGCCATTGCCCAGTTGCCCGAAGTGCAGCGCCGTGTGTTCACTCTGCGCTATTTCGACGACATGAAATATAGCGATATGAGCCAGCTTCTCGAGACCAGTGAAGGCTCCCTGAAAGCCTCTTATCACATAGCGGTGAAAAAAATTACTGAATTTTTTAAGCGTCGTGATTAAACTTTTCTCACGATGCTGCGTCAAAAAGAAAAAAACAATTCTACGATGATGGAACACAATGATGAATTAGAACTCAAAAAGATGGTAGGCAATAGGAACCCATTCCGCGTTCCTGAAGGCTATTTCGAGCAGCTTACTCAGCAGGTCATGCAGCAGCTGCCTGAGCGTGAGCAGCATGTTGCCAAGCAGCAGTCCATTGCTCCGCAGACCAATAGCCAGCCTCGTGCCCATAAAGTGCAGATGCGCCCCTGGCTATATGCTGCAGCTTGTACGGCACTTGCAATGATGTTGGGTGTGAGCTACTACTTCATGCAGTCTCCAGCCACTTCTACCGATGCTGCTCCTATGGCAGCAGTAACTCCTGCAACCAATGTCGCTCCGGCTCCTGATAACAGCTATATTGACGAGGTTGCCGACTATGTCATGATGGATAATGCTGAAATTTATGCATGTCTCTCAGAAAATTATTAAATTATGAAACAAACAGTTATCATCTTGATTCTCCAGCTCTTCATGGTGGTTTCCGTGAGTGCTCAAGGCGGTCATCAGAAGTTCTCGCCTGAGAAGTTCGATGCTGATATGGAGAAGTTTGTGACTGAGCAGGCTAAGCTTACTCAACAGGAGGCCGACAAGTTCTTCCCCCTGTTCCGTGAGATGCACAAGAAGCAGCGTGCCGTTTACCACAAGATTCGTCAGGCCACCAGGCAACAGCCTGCCGACGACAAGGCTTGTGAGACCACGCTCAAGGAGTGCGACAAGTTGAACATTGAGCTTCGCCAGATTGAGCAGAGCTATCACCAGAAGATGATGAAAGCGGTACCCGCCAAGAAAGTCTACGACGCTATCATGGCCGAAAATAATTTCCATCGCCGTATGATGCGTGGAGGCTTTCAGGCTCCTAACGGCTTCAATGGCTTCCAGGGCTGGCAGAATCCTTTCGGTCAGCAGAGGGGCAGACGCCGCTAAGATCACACCGCTCACAATGAGGCTTACGTGCCGTACAGACATAACGGCCGTGAAGCAACAACCAATGATGTGCCCGGGGAATATCTTCCTCGGGTATATATTTTGTCAGCGCCATCTCCACCTTATATGGCGTATTGTCCTTCTCCGATACCAGACCCAATCGATGACTCACGCGATACACATGCGTATCGACAGCCAGCGTCGCCTTGCCAAACGCCACGCTCTGTACCACATTTGCCGTCTTGCGTCCTACGCCAGGCAACGTTAGCAACTGGTCCATATCGTGAGGAATCTCGCCCCCAAATCTTTCAACCACGATGCGCGCCATCTTTACCAGATGGTCAGCCTTCGCGTTAGGGTAGGAGACACTCTTGATGTACTCCAGAACCTCGTCAGTCTCCACCTGCGCCATGCTCCGTGCATCAGGGAACCTACGGAACAACTCCGGTGTCACCTGATTGATGCGCTTGTCCGTACATTGTGCACTCAGCATAACCGCCACCAACAGCTGAAACTCGCTGCCAAACTCCAGCTCCGTTTGTACCTCAGGCATCTTCTTCCTGAAGTAGTCGAGCATCCATTCATATCGTTGCTTCCTTGTCATAATCTATCGTTCGTTGCGTTTGCAAAGATACAAATAAAGCTTGTAATAGCGAAGCGATTTTGGAAGATTAACGTTATTCGGTCTAAAGAGTTAGAAAATAAATCGAAATTTATTTTGCACTTTACTCGATTTTCACTATCTTTGCAACAAGTATCGCCGACGCGCCGTAAACTGTGTAAGCTAAGGCCGATTCCCTGAGTGCAGGGTGGCGGTATGATTTTCGTGGAATAATTATAGCGTTAGTGCTATATTCGGTGATGTCCCTGAACCTAGGAAATTCAATCGACACTCACACGGCGAATAAGTACCAACGTCTACGCAATAGCGTGGACTGGACTTATTTCGTGTGAATGGGTTTTCCTAGGACCTTGGGACATCGATAAGCGCCAATCTGCGCTTTTTCATGTCCTGAGGTTCTAAGTTGAGAACTCATTTTCTCCGAGATAGTCCTTTCGCTCCTAAGACTATAGCGTAGATATGGCAGACACGTTAGAGGGGATGTGTAATCCCCAACTATCCCATTTCTTCACTAACAGAGATGGGAACACTTTGATGAAAGAGTTTGAGGGCATTCTGACAAACAACCCTCAAGTGAAAAACCTTGATGCCGTTGTGGGCTTCCTTCGGGCGTCGGGCTATTTCTCTTTGCGCCCTTTTCTTGATGGCATCAATAAAGTGCGCATCCTGATTGGTATTGATGTTGACAAGTACATTGCTAAAGCTAATCAGAAAGGCGAGCTCTTCTTTGGTGCAGAAGAGGAAGTGAAAGAGGAATGCCTGCGTCTGCTGAAAGAGGATATCGAACAGTCGCACTATACCAAGCAGGTGGAAGACGGTATGCTTCAGATGGTGCAGGACTTGATTGACGGTAAACTGGAACTGCGTGCGCATCCCTCGAAGAAAATTCACGCCAAGCTTTACATCCTCTATCCAGACAACTATAACAAGCATTGTTTTGGTGCTGCGATTACTGGCAGTAGCAACCTGAGTGGCAACGGCTTGGGTATTGGTGAAGAGAATCAATACGAGTTCAACGTCAAACTGACGCAGTTCGACGATGTGCAGTTTGCTAAAAACGAGTTTGAACTGTTGTGGGAAGAGGCTAAGAATGTACCCATCAATGCTGAGGACTATCAATCCACACTTGACAAGACTTACCTGAAAGGCGATGTCACACCCTATGAGCTATATATCAAGATGCTGATGGAATACTTCAGCGACCGCGTGCTGGCCATCGACCAGGAAGACCCCTTCGATATGCCTGAGGGTTATAGCAAGTATGATTATCAGGCAGATGCTGTGATAGAAGGCTATCAGAAGCTGATACGCTACGACGGTTTCTTCCTGGCTGATGTGGTGGGTCTTGGCAAGACGGTCATCGCTACGATGATTGCCAAGAAGTTCCTAATAGAGAACGGCCCGGAGCACACCAAGATTCTCGTGGTTTATCCACCAGCTGTTGAACAAAACTGGAAGACGACGTTTAAGGATTTCGGTATCGATAAATATACCCGTTTTGTCAGTAACGGCAGTCTCGCAAAGGTGCTTGACGAAGACAACTACGACTACTGGAATGCTGACGAATATGACTTGGTACTGGTTGACGAGGCCCACAAGTTCCGCAATCATACCACTGGCGCCTTCAATCAGTTGCAGGAAATCTGCAAGATGCCTCGTCTTGAAACAGGCTATATTCCAGGCTATAAGAAAAAGGTGATGCTGATTTCAGCAACGCCTATGAACAACACGCCAGCGGATATCTACTACCAGATATTAATGTTCCAAGATCCGCGCCATTGTACCATCGATGGTGTACCCAACCTGACAGCATTCTTCTCGCCTTTGGTGGTGGAGTTCCGTAAGTTCCGAAAGCAGGAGAACTTCGACCTGAAGGAGTTTAAGAAACTGGCTGAGAAAGTGCGCGACAGGGTCATCAAGCCCCTGACCGTTCGCCGTACCAGAACCGATATTGAGAACATCGCGCGATATAATAAAGATGTGAAAGGATTCCCCAAAGTGGAAAAACCTATCAAGAAGGAATACGAATTGAACGACCACTTGGCAAACCTCTTTGAGAAGGCGATGCACATCCTCGACAAAGAACTGACCTATGCCCGTTATCAGGCCATCGCCTATCTGAAGCCCGATGCTGCCCCTGGACTTTACGACAATGCTGAGGTTATCAGTCGCAGCTTGGCAGGCATCCGCAAAAACGGATTGGTAAAGCGTCTGGAAAGTAGCTTCTATGCTTTCTGCAAGTCGCTGAAAGCATTCCGTCAGGCTAACGAGAACATGATAGACATGTGGGAGAATAACAAGATTTTCATTGCTCCCGACTTAGATATCAATGCCTTGATAGAGGCAGGCTGCAGCGAGGAAGAGATTGAGCAGAAGATGAACGAGAAGGCAGAGGTGAATCCCAAGAATGCCTCCTTCAAGCGCGAACACTTCGATGAGGATTACATCGTGCAACTGAGACACGACCAAGCATTGCTTGACGATATGTGGCTGGAATGGGAATATATCAATGACGATGACGACTCGAAGTTTGCCAAGTTCGAAGACTTGCTGAAGCATGAACTATTCAAAAAGGAGCACAATCCAGAAGGAAAGATTGTGGTATTCTCAGAATCTGTTGATACGGTAGAATACCTGCAGCGACGCATTAATCGCCCAGACGTATTGGTGATTTCTTCCCAAAACCGCGGTCAACTGTTCAAGACCATCCGCGAGAACTTTGATGCCAACTGGAAACAGAGGAAAGACGACTATAACATCATACTGACAACAGATGTGTTGGCAGAAGGTGTCAACCTGCATCGCTCGAATATTATTATCAACTACGACACGCCTTGGAACGCTACCCGTCTGATGCAGCGCATAGGTCGTGTGAATCGTATCGGCTCTACGGCAGGAATCATCTACAACTACGTATTCTACCCGTCGCGTCAAGGTAACAAGGAGATCAAACTCAATCAGATAGCGTTGAGTAAGATTCAGACCTTCCATACCACGTTTGGCGAGGACAATCAGATATATTCTACTGAAGAAATCATCGACCGCGACCTTGACAAACTCTTCAAGGAAAGCATCAAGCGCGAACAGGAAGACCGCAATCTGGAACTACCGTTCTATGAAGAATTGCGAGCACTCTATCAGCAGAACCGCAAGGAATATAAGCGTATTGAAAGGTTGTCATTGAGAAGTCGGACGGGTCGTGAACCTCGTGAATTAGAAGGAGTAATTTTGTCAGGCGACTCATTGGTTTTCCTCAAAACAAACTACCGCAAACTGTTCTATCTGGTGAACGACCAGCAGACACGCGAACTCTCTGTGCTCGATGCACTCAATTATTTCAAAGCCAAGCCAGAAGAAAAGGCTGTACCTCGTATTCCTCAACATCATGAGCATGTAGAGAAAGCCCTGAAGGAATTCAATAAAACCAAGGAGCAGGAACTGCACGAGGAAGAATCGAATCAAAGCCAGCGCAGCAATCTTGGTGCCCAAGTCACGACGGCTGTCAGCCTGCTTAACAGCATGTTGCCTCATATAGATGATGGCGACACTCGCCTGAAGATTATTCAACTGAAAGAGTTGACTGAGCGAGGCACTATTACCTATATTGCCAAGCGTCTGCAACGTATTCAGAAGGACTTGCAGCGTCAAGGTGGCAGTAAGGCAAAACTGACCTTTGAGGATGCGCTAAAGCAAGTGCTCGACATGGCCAACAAATACAATACCTATTATCGAGAGAGTCAGCATTCAGAAGAGGAATCGGCTGCTGTTATCATATTATCAGAATCATTTCAAAACAACTAAGCCCTATGAACTATAAAGAAGTCATTGAATCGAGATATAATCGCCAGAACTGGCAGTTGCTGTTACACGACATTTTTGGTAACAAGATAAAATTTTGGAATACGCCATCAGCAATTCCAACCAGTAGTCAGTTTGCCAAACAGGCATTGTGGTTGGGTACTATCACATTGAGCGACAACCAGACCATCAGCATCTACGAAGTTGAACTCTCTGATAGCGTTGATATAGAACGTAACCGCAGAGGCATCCGTGATATGCTGCTGACCGACTGGCGCAATAACGGCAATGCTGGAGCCTTCATGTTCTGCTATCGCAAGAACGAGAGCGTGCTTCGATTCTCATACGTAAGTGAAGCCTGGACGTTTGCCGATGATGGCAGCTACCAGAAAGAATCCACCGATGCCAAACGCTTCACTTATCTGCTGGGTGAAGGTCATCGTAGCCGCACGGCCATCCAGCAGTTCGAGAAACTGCGTGACAGCAGTCTTACGCTGAAAGACCTGACCAAAGCTTTCTCAGTAGATGCAGTCAGCGATATGTTCTTCGATGGCTACAAGAAGCAGTACGAGGACATCATCCAGTATATCACAGGTAAGCGGATGGTGAAGGTGGCCAACAAGTGGGAAGAGCAAATCAAAAACGATCCCTGTGAAGAAATCATGCAGGAGTTTGCTCACTTCCCCAACCCTGAGAAAGCAGTCCGCGACTATGTAAAGAAACTGATGGGCCGTTTGGTTTTCCTCCAGTTCCTTCAGAAGAAAGGCTGGCTGGGTGTGCCTGCTGGTAAACCTTGGGGTACTGGCGACAGAGAGTTCATTCAGACCCTCTTTGCCAATTGTCAAGACAAAGACCACTTCATAGACAATGTCCTCGAAGTCCTATTCAACGACCTCAATACGGAACGTAAAGGTGATTTGGCAACCCCCTCTTTGGGAGGGGGCAGGGGGAGGCTTATTCCTTATCTCAACGGAGGTTTGTTCGAGCGTGATGCCACAGACGAAACGGAGTTTCCTTTGCCTGCTAAATATATGCAGAGCCTGCTCGACTTCTTTGCCTCCTATAACTTCACCATCGATGAGAACGATCCTGACGATGCAGAGGTAGGCGTTGACCCAGAGATGTTGGGCCGTATCTTCGAGAACTTGCTGGAAGACAACAAAGATAAGGGAGCATTCTACACACCAAAGGAAATCGTCAGCTATATGTGTCGCGAAAGCCTCATTGCCTATCTCCAGACAGACATTGAAGACGAAGCCACTAAAGAAGCCATTCGCCAGTTTGTAACCACTCATGATGCATCGCACATCAGCGGTAGCTTAGCCTCCTCCGTTCGGGGGAGGTTGGTGGGGGTTAAAATATGCGACCCAGCTATTGGCTCAGGTGCTTTCCCCATGGGCCTGCTGAAAGAACTCTTCCAATGCCGCACAGCCCTTGAAGGAATTACACAAAGCAAAGCCGCAGAAATCAAGAAGCACATCATCCAGCAAAATATCTATGGTGTAGATATCGAGCGTGGTGCCGTTGATATCGCCCGCCTCCGTTTCTGGCTTTCTCTGATTGTAGACGAAGAAACCCCACAGGCTCTGCCAAACCTTGACTTCAAGATTATGCAAGGTAACTCACTGTTGGAGCAATATAAAGGTGTTGACCTGTCAACTATGACGAGTGCAAAATGGAATGCAAACGAATCACTTTCTATCTTCGACAGCATGCTTGATGTTTATCGTCGCGAGATGCGTGTAATGATTACTCAATATTATGATTGTACTAATCATGAAGAGAAAAGAGAGTTGAAAAGAAATATTCTGGAAAATGTCAAGAATCAACTGATAGAACAGCATGTTAATCCAAAGAATATAGACGTTAATCTTAGCGAAAATAACCAATTCTTCCTCTGGCATACTTGGTTCTTTGATGTATTCTCACAAGGTGGTTTTGACATTGTAATTGGCAATCCTCCATATGGAGCAAATATAGATACTTACATTAAAGTTTATGAGAAAATATATCCAGACACTTCACATGGCTTTAAGGATATTTACAAGTACTTCTTCGATTTTGCTCTCAGGATTTGCAAGACTAAAGGCGTGTTATCATATATAAGCCCAAACACCTTTTTGAGACAACCTAGATATAAAGATCTAAGAAATGTTCTGCTAAGTAAATCAATCCTACAGATTTTAAATTTGGGGGAAGATATTTTTGAGGAAGCTGTTGTAACTGTCGCAATATCTATACTAAGAAATATTAACATAGATACAGAAGTTTGCTTCCTTGATTTAAGCGAAAAAATAACACACAACAATGCAAGTATTCTGCTTTCAACTCTTGATTTCCTAATTATTCCACAGACAAATTGGCTATCTACACCTAATAGTATATTTCTGGAGTCTCTTATCAAAAATGCCGTTGAAACACAATTATTAGATAACATCCTAACATTTAAAGATGCTGGAATAAACTACCAACGCGTTAATGTTGGTCTTGCACAAAAAGGAAAGTCAAATTTGAGTCAGAGATTGTTATATGAAGGTATAAGAGAGCGAGAAAAAGATATTGAATATTGGAAAGGAACTGATATTAACCAGTTCTACATAAGCTGTCAAACAAATAGGTTTTGCAGGCCTGATATAAAGTTGGCAGATAACGAAAGAGTGATATTAAACGGTGAATATTTTGCTTATCATCCAAAATTGCTTTGGCGCCAAACCGCTCCCTATCCCATTTGCACAATTGATTACAAAGGAATATGGTTTGGTAGAAGTATACAAGCTGGTGTAATAAAGAATGACTATGTGAAGATAATATCATATGAGTATCTTTGCGGTTTGTTGAATTCTAAATATCTGAGATATTTGTATGAACAGAACGTTAAAGAAGGGGGAAGAGTCTTCCCACAAGTAAAACTGGAACACTTAAAACCTCTTCCAATCGTTATCTCTAATAGAGAAAATATGAAATCAATAGAAGATAGAGTTATTGCCATAATAGATGCCAAGCAAAGAAATCCCTCTGCCGACACCTCAGCCTTAGAATCCGAAATCGACCGCCTCGTCTACCAACTCTATGGCCTGACGGACGAAGAAATCGCAATAATAGAGAAAAAGTAAACGGACTTTTAGTAGTTCGGTTTGGAAAATACAAATAAATTCTCTATCTTTGCACAAAATAATTAATTATGGGAAAGGAAATACTATACAATCTCCTTGAGGAGAAAATCAAGCAAAATCTGCCAAGCAGTTTAGAGCAGAAATTGCTTTCGTATCAAGATAACCGTAATAAATGGTTGTATTATGGTGCTCTTATCAATCAAGAGCAGAGTGAGTTGGGACTTTTAAACATAAAAGCATGCCAAGGATATTGCACTTTACATGATATTCTATCCAGTGATAAGCACAAAAAGACTTTAAGCGAATACCAGAACGAACAATTCAAGTATTTCCGCTCTATGTGCTGTGATGCATTGGATATCTGTAATGAGTTGTTTTCAAAGTTTTAAATGCAAAAAAAGAAGAATATTATATTATGACAGCCAAAAGTAAGGAAAGATATTGGGAGAAGAAATGTGAGGAGTTTCATATGATAGTTCCTCTGTTGAATATATGTAGAAAAGGATTAATAGGCTTGTGCTGTACGGAAGAACCAGACTTTCATTTACATTTTGGTGACAGAACTGTTGGCGTAGAGTTTTCTATGCTTACATGCGATGAAGAAAATTCCGTATTAAATGAGTACAAGAAGTTACTAAATGAGTATGCCGTAAAATTCGATGAGTTGAAGCTTAATAGTTCTTTATATCAAAACAAGCCATATAGAATAAAGGTGTGGTTTGAAGCTGGCTTTAAGCCACATACTTCCGATGGAAGAAAAGTCAGAAAACATAGAGATGAGTTGTTTGAAGATTTGACGAAATTACTATTCCCGTCATCAGACTATATTGAAACACAAGGAAATGTTATACGTGTAGAACCAGAACTTTCAACTGCATTAGAAAAATCAGAATTTCAAATCTGCTTCATAAACACTATTCTGCCTATACCTTTATCTTCAATTACTAACATAATTAAGGCGAAAGAGGCAAAACTTCCCAATTATAAGGTTCTTACGCGAAACAAAGCTATTCATGAGTATTGGCTTGTCATTGGGATAGATGAACAGTATAATATTCACTCTATAGAACCCCTCAAAGACTATAATACAGTGTTCTCTAGAATTTACGCTGTTCAAAATGTATTTGTTAAGCAATTGCTGTAAAAAAATGGACAATCCTTCCGCCGATACCTCTTCCTTTGAATCCGAAATTGACCGTCTTGGATGTATAGGGAACAGTAGAGTGACAAACGAAAATAGAAGTCTAACGTATTAAACATCTTCTCAATGAAATTAGAAGTATTTCTTGACTATTATAAACCGTTTGATTCCGAAATGAAAATCGACAAGTTGTTTGAACTCTGTTTCAAAAGTAAGCATCAGCCAATATGCGATACTGATTTATCTAAAATAATGGATGTTAGTAATGAAGACATGAAACCATATTTGTTTGAGAAAAAAGCAGAATTGGATAACTATATGGTACAATTGAAGAATGTGAGAAAGAAACGCAAAAAACTGAAGAAGAAAGCGTCAAAAAAGGGCAGACAATCACCATCAGTATATAATAAAGATGAAATAGTTTATAAGCGAATACACATCATTAGTACTGCCATGTAAAGTTCTTCAGGCTTCACAGGAACACTAGGGACAGGTGATTCATCTTGCCAAAGAAAACATTTTATTCAACAGTACCTGACAGGCGATTGGTAAGATGCCTGGGGACTGTCTTTGGCATCTATGACAAGCGCCTATAAAAAACTTGTACGCAGCGAACGCTGCCGACTTCATCCGCGCCCGCCGCTTTAATCAGCAGCGGTCGCTGCTGATTAAAGACACGCCCGCTGCTTTCTCGCAACAGAGGGTTCTACTCCCTGCCCCAACGGCATTTCCCCCCTGTAAGCTTATCACTTTACACCTACGCATGACTTCGGAACAACCGCAAAGCAACTCTACAACATGAAGACAGCAGTCTAACCAGCCCGTCAACCCCGTCTCTGCATGCGTCGGAGTCTCGGCTTCATCCTCTGCAGCTGTAGTCAGCAGACAGACATCACGAAACGCTTAGTCCTGTTCATACATCGCATTCATGCGGTCTATGAGGGTCTTCATCTGAATAATGTTATTGTAAATTACAAATCCAGATTTACCAGCTCATACCTCTTGGAACCAAGACCAATCTGGGCTGCATGGTCAATAGTGTGTGTGCCATGCTGCTTATCGATGCGCTTCAGCAAATCGGTAGGGTCGT
>CAMHTW010000026.1 GCA_946188165.1 uncultured Prevotella sp. | reverse complement strand
GACTGCAGACGATATACAGTAGCCAGACCTGGCTGGATGTCACCCTCGAGGGTACCGTTTGTAACCTCAACAGGCAGAGCGCGGGCCATAATGCGCTGGAAGCACATCTGGCAGTTGCAAACCTTAGAAGAAGCGGTGTTACCACAGTGGAAGCCCATGAAGATTTCCTTCTCGGTGTAGCTGTCGCAAGCGAACTTCTTGCCCTTGATGCTCTCCTCGTACATATCCTGAGGAACGGTGTTGTTGATGTCGAGCAGCGTAACGGCGTCCTCACTGATGCAGGTACCGATGTACTCAGACAGTGCGCCATAGATGTCAACCTCGCAAGCTACGGGGATACCGCGGCTGGTCAGACGGCTGTTGACATAGCAGGGAACGAAACCGAACATGGTCTGGAAAGCAGGCCAGCACTTGTTGGCCATGGCCACGAACTCGCGAGAGCCCTTGTGAGCCTCGATCCAGTCGGTCAGCGTCAGCTCGTACTGGGCAAGCTTAGGCAGCACCTGAGGAATCTTGTTGCCGTGACCCAACTCGGCAGCCATATCCTTCACGACATCGTCGATGCGTGGGTCGCCCTGATGCTTCTGGAAAGCTTCGAGCAGGTCGAGCTCTGAGTTCTCTTCAATCTCGACATCGAGGTCGTAGAGGGCACGGATAGGAGCGTTACAAGCCAGGAAGTTGTTGGGACGGGGACCGAAGCTGATAATCTTCAGGTTGCGGAGACCAACGATAGCGCGGGCGATGGGGAAGAACTCGTGGATGAGCTCAGCACAGTGAGCAGCGTCGCCGACGGGCTCTTCGGGTATGTAAGCACGGGTCTTGCGCAATGACAGTGCCTGGCTGGCGTTCAGCATGCCGCAGTAAGCGTCGCCACGACCGTCAATCAGGTCGTTCTGAGTCTCCTCAGCAGCAGCGCAGAACATAGCGGGGCCCTGGAACCAGTCGGCCAACATGGTCTCAGAAATCTCTGGACCGAAGTTGCCGAGGTAAACGACGAGGGCGTTACAACCAGCCTTCGTAATATCCTCAAGAGCCTGCTTAGCGTGGATTTCACTCTCAACGATGCAGATGGGGCACTCGTAGATGCCATCCTTACCAAACTTCTTTTCATACTCAGCGATAACGGCCTTACGACGGTTAACAGCCAATGACTCGGGGAAACAGTCGCGAGATACGGCGACGATTCCAATCTTAATTTTAGGTACGTTGTTCATAAATAAATGTTATATAAAGTAATGTTTAGTCAGATACGGATGCAAAAGTACAAAATAAAACTTAAACAAAAGAACATTGCACATTAAAATAAATGATTGCATAGCTTTTTTTAACGTTTCACACTCAACGTTGCAGGGTCACAGCCATCAGACCGATGACGACATCGTTGCTCAGGGTGCGTAAGGTGAGCGAAACGACCTTCTTCTTCGGGTCAAGGGGTAGGCATAGCAACTGGGCTGCACCACCAGGAATCAAACGGGGCTCGACACCCTTAATGCCCAACAGCCGACCAAGGTCGCGGCTGACCTTACCCGTACCCAACGAAACGCGGTACGGACGGGGGCCGTCGGCGCAGAAAGCTTTACCATCAACATAGTAATCCTGTTCGATAGGACACCAGTTGTCGGGGTTGACCAGTTGCAGCGTGTCGGACGTGCCGTCCTTATACTGTGCCACCACGATACCATTGGCAATACGGCTCTGCATGTGGTTGGTAGAGCCTGCCATCAGGAGCCACGCCTTGGAAGCCGAGCTGTTGACGGGAATGAGGACAGAGTCTGGGTAGTTGTTCCACAACGAGGTATAGACGATGTTCTGTCCCAAAGCCGGCGAGCGGAAAGGAATGCCGACAAGCGTCAGCTCGTCCTTGACAATGAGCGAGCGGAACACGGAGTCGTCAATCTCCGGACGCATCTGCGGATGACACCAATCGCCTACTCCCTGCAGCGGAATCTGCAAGGTGGTGTAAGGCGGACGCGGCGAGCGGTACTCGTTTTTAAAGATGTCTGCCACATTGGCATTGAGCAGTTTGTCAATGGACACCTTATTATATTTAGCACCGGCAACAGGTTCTTCAAGTCCGTTAGCAGGCTCACGAGAAGGCATCTCGTAAACCCAAGTCATCTGGACATCGGGCAACTTGACAGGTGCCTTGACGCGGATGACCTGATGCGCATCGGCATTGCCCTGAACGTCCAAGAACTGGCCTAAGCCAAGATTGAGGCGGAGCACAATCTTCAAAGGCTGGAGAAAGCGCTGGGTGACATCGAACACCAGCTGGTCGCCATTACGGCGGAAACTGTAGTCGATATAGGGTGTATGGACGGATGCCGAATCCCACGACTCAGGGAAACCGGGCTGCAGCACGCAGTCGCCAAAAAGGGCACGCGGCTGAATGCCAAACAAGCCCTGAACGAGCGTGCGGGCTGAGATGCCGATGCAGTCGCCAAAATCGCGATAGCACTCGCCCCGAGCGGCATCGTACTTGCTGACCTGTCCGAAGTTGCCTGGTGAACGGCCATAGTACATCTGGTCAAGGATGTTGGCTTTCATCAGCCGGAAGCCCTCTTCGGAGCGTCCTGCCACGAAATAAGCCAGCGCCGTATGCATGACCTCGGCAGCAGCAACATTATTGATGCTCCACGAATAGGGCAGCCAGTTCGACGTCGCAATCGTTTGGAGTCCGGTATTGGCTACGGCAATATGGGGAATGTCGCGGTCAACATACTTGGTGGCCTGATAAGCCTGTTGGGCGCTGCATGCGCCACAGTCAATCGGTGTATAGATGCTCCAGACGGCAGCACTCTCGTGGACACGCTTCAAACCCATCAGGTCCTGATACTCTGCCCAATGGCCTTTGTCCTTCAGCCACAAGCGGTCGTTCATAGCCTTCAAGATGGCGTCGGCCTCCGCCCGATAAGGTTGTGGGTCCTCGCCGATAAGCTGGGCTATCCGGGCTGCCAATCGGTTGCCGCGATAGTTGTAGGCCGACGAATGCGTCACGGCACCGCCGCTATAATACAGCGCATCGCTGGCCCAGATACAGCAGTAGGCATCGTACAGATGGTCGCCGTCCGGGTCGAAGTTGCGCTTCTCCCAAGCCAGATGACTCTTCAGGACTGGCCACATCTTTTTCATATACGCCTTGTCGGCATCATACTGGAAGTGCCACAACAGTTCGTCAATGTAGTTGAGGTTCATGTCGTAGTGGTGCATCTGGTCGTTGCGGTTTGGATTACGGCAGATGTAGCCGTCGGAATACATCTGCGTATGCCAGCGTTTCTCCGAACGTGCCATCTGCTGCTTGGGGTCCTGTGTAGGATGCGGAATGTCAGCCGACACATTCCTCACCTGACTCTTGGCGTAAGCGTTGAAGTGGGATTTGGCACGATCGTTCCAGCCCAGCACATCACCCAGATAGCCTGCACGCCAGCCAGCCAGCGGCATACGCCAGCCAATACAGCCATGCAACCACGTCTCGCCGTCCCAGTCGCCATCGGCAGCAACCACCAGCGCACCGCCTAACGTATTAATATAAGGGTCGGGGGTATGGAACGTGATACGACTGGCCAACTGTTTCATAGCCTTCTCGTCAATCTCGAAAAGGCGTTCACCTTCGTCATCATCCAATAATTTCAACGTCTGCCCCTCGGCAGCGACATAACAGACGTCCGTCATCGTCTCGCCCAGCACCTGTACGGGTTTCTTGCCGTCGGCCTCGAAGGCATCGGCAGCATCCACACCGATATCGCCGTTGCGGTGGAGCCTGGAATTCTTGATATTGCTTACAACGACCTGTAACTGCGGGTCGGTTTTGAAGCCTGTAGCCTGAATGCGCCACAAAGCACGCTCTGCGGTCAGCGAAGCCACCACTTTCACGCGGACAATAGTGCCATTGCCCCAGCGTTTGTCACGAACAATGTAGCTGCGCATGCCAGCCTCGTAACTGGCATCACACTGGATGGTAGAGTCGAGTGCGACGTTATTGACGCGCAAACGGATATTACGATTGTTGTTCTTTTTATAGATTGCAAACACAGGACGGTCACTGGTTTCTACGCGCCAGTCGGTATGACTGCCATACAAGGCACGCGTATAGCGGTTCTGTCCGTTGGAACACACGAAAGCCTGCCCCGACGGACGGTAGTTCTGTGACACAAGATGAATAGGGAGGAAAGTCAGCAAACAGAAAGGCAATACACCCCTCGTCCAACACTTCACCTTATTTATTATTATATTGCAGTTCATCATTTCGTTTCTTTTCGGGTGCAAATATAATAAAAAAAAATCGATTGTCATCACGACAGCCGATTTTTTAAACAAACTACTTAAAAACTAATCTACTAAAACAAATCAAAAAAAATATCGCTTGTTATTAAAACTTCAATCTATAGTTTACTCGGATTTCTCCTTTCGACGGTGCAAAGGTATGAACTTTTTATGCACTATGCAAACATTTTTAAAAGAAACTGACAACGATTTTGATTTATATCAATGCGGGTGTCAGTTTTTCGACCGACACCCGCACTTTTTGTTATGTATAGTTTACAAAATCAATACTTTACATCATACCGCCCATGCCTGCTGCACCGCCCATTGGCATAGCGGGTTCCTTCTCCGGTTTGTCGCAGATGAGGCACTCGGTGGTCAGGAACATGCCTGCAATACTTGCTGCATTCTCCAGAGCGACACGGGCTACCTTAGCGGGATCGATGACACCAGCCTCGCGCAGATCCTCGTACTTGTCGAGACGGGCATTGTAACCGAAGTCACCCTTGCCCTCGCGAACCTTCTGGACAACCACAGCGCCTTCCTCGCCAGCGTTGCTGACAATCTGGCGCAAAGGCTCCTCGATGGCACGACAGATGATGTTGATACCTGTCTGCTCGTCGGCATTGTCACCCTTCACGTCAGCCAAAGCCTGCTGAGCGCGGATGTAGGTCGTACCACCACCGGCAACGACACCCTCCTCGATAGCGGCACGGGTAGCGCAGAGCGCATCGTCAACGCGATCCTTCTTCTCCTTCATCTCAACCTCGCTGTTAGCACCGACATAGAGCACTGCTACGCCGCCTGCCAATTTGGCAAGACGCTCCTGCAGCTTCTCCTTGTCGTAAGAAGAGGTGGTCAGCTCGATTTCCTTCTTAATCTGGGCGATACGGTCCTGGATGGCCTGCTTGTCGCCGGCACCATTCACGATAGTGGTGTTGTCCTTAGAAACGGTCACCTTGTCGCAAGTACCCAGCATCTCCAGCGTAGCCTGATCCAGCTTCAGACCCTTCTCCTCGCTGATAACGACACCGCCAGTCAGCGTAGCGATATCCTCGAGCATAGCCTTGCGACGGTCGCCGAAGCCAGGAGCCTTGACAGCGCAAATCTTCAAGCCACCACGCAGACGGTTAACAACCAGTGTGGTCAGTGCCTCAGAGTCAACATCCTCGGCAATTACCAGCAGCGGACGGCCACTCTCGGCGGCGGGCTGCAGGATAGGCAGGAAGTCCTTGATGTTTGAAATCTTCTTATCGTAGATGAGGATGTAAGGATTCTCCATGACACACTCCATCTTCTCTGAATCGGTTACGAAGTAGCCTGACAGGTAACCACGATCGAACTGCATACCCTCGACAACACCAATGTGGGTGTCGCGGCTCTTGCTCTCCTCGATGGTGATAACGCCATCCTTAGAAACCTTGCGGAAAGCCTCAGCCAGCAGCTTACCGATTTCCTCGTCGTTGTTGGCAGAAACGGTAGCAACCTGCTCAATCTTGTCGTAGTTGTCATCGACGCGCTCGGCATTCTTATGGATGAAGTCAACAACGCTCTTCACTGCCTTGTCGATACCACGCTTCAAGTCCATAGGATTGGCACCGGCGGTAACGTTCTTCAGGCCCTCGGTCACGATGGCCTGTGTCAGGATTGTTGCAGTAGTCGTACCGTCGCCGGCATCGTCACCAGTTTTTGATGCAACGCTCTTGACGAGCTGAGCACCTGTGTTCTCGAACTTGTCCTCCAACTCGATTTCCTTGGCAACGGTCACACCGTCCTTGGTAATCTGTGGAGCACCGAACTTCTTCTCAATCACTACGTTACGACCTTTAGGACCAAGTGTCACCTTTACTGCGTTTGCCAACTGGTCAACGCCCTGCTTCATAGCGTCGCGGGCCTCAATATTGAATTTTATATCTTTTGCCATAATTTACCCACCCCCACCCCCTCCCGTGCAGGAGGGGCGCTTGGTTAGTTTTGGGGGTTCCAAGCTAAATTGTTATTATTCAAATAAGATTTTCGTATAGTATGACCCTCCTCAAGTCTATTCAGACTCCCCTCCTGTTCGGGAGGGGACGGGGGTGGGTCATTACTTTTCAATCACTGCGAGCACGTCGCTCTGACGCATCATCAGATACTTCTCGCCCTCGAACTCCAGTTCTGTACCAGAGTATTTGCCATACAGTACTTCGTCGCCAGCCTTCAGCACCATCTCTTCGTCCTTGGTACCCTGACCAACGGCCTTAATCGTTCCGTGAAGGGGTTTCTCTTTTGCGGTGTCTGGAATAATAATTCCACCAATCTTCTCTTCTGCCGGTGCGGGCACTACCAGCACGCGGTCTCCTAATGGTTTAATGTTCATAATACTTTTTATTTTATTTAATGTTAGAATTTAAACTTTCTGACCTCATCATAGCTAAAATCGTGCCAACCAAGACAAGACTGACATATTGGCAGAACCAACCATATTTTGTACTTTTTTCGAATAAACGCGGGTTGTTTTGATTATTATTTGTATCTTTGCACCATATTTTAATAAAATGCACGCGTACGCATAAACTTAAGACCACTATATGTTATGAAAAGACTTTCAGCTTTCGCAGCCATGCTGCTATTCGTCGGAACCATGATGGCAGAGACGAGAACATTGCCCGCTGTTGGCAACAAGACAGAGTTGACAATCAGTGATGACGGTGGACTGGCCACCTACAGCGTCACCTACGAAGGTGTGCAGGTGATGACACCCTCGCGCTTAGGCTTCGAGGCCAATTTCGGCGACTTTACGAAAGGGCTGAAGATAGGCAACATCAAGACGCAGTTTCGCGACATGAGCGTCAGGAAACCTGACGGAACGAAGAAGAGTGAAGCCGCCGTACGCTACACGGTGCCGTTCACGAATGCCAAAGGACAGCAGATGTCAGTCATCTTCCAAGTAACAGCTAACAGCGTAGCCTATTGTTACGAGATTCCGCGTCCAGGCGAAAATCCCAAGTGCGGCATCATCCGTCGTGAGGTTTCATCGTTCAATTTCCCAGAGAACAGCAGCACGTTCCTTTGTCCGCAGATTGGACCAATGACGGGTTGGGAACGCACAAAGCCCAGCTACGAGGAGGACTACAAAGCCGACGCCCCGATGACCGAGCGCTCACGCTTCGGACAGGGCTACACGTTCCCATGCCTGTTCCGCGTACCCGTGAATAACAACAATGCCTGGGTGCTGGTCAGCGAGATTGGCGTCGATGGCAGTTACGTCGGCAGTCACCTGAGCGACTACAACGCTGAGACGGGTTACACCATCGCCTTTCCGCAGGCTGGCGAGAACAACGGCAACGGCACGCCTTTTGCCGGCATCCCCCTGCCCTACACCACGCCTTGGCGCACCATTGTCATCGGTTCATCGCTGAAACCTATTGTCGAGAATCATGTAGGTCTTGGTTTGTTATCGTATAAATACAACGCCTCACAACAGTACAAACCGGGCCGTTATACGTGGTCGTGGCTCGTCTGGCAGGACGAGAGCATCAACTACAACGATCAGGTGCAGTTCATTGACCTCGCTGCCAAAATGGGCTTCGAATACTGTCTTGTGGACAACTGGTGGGACGAGCGCATAGGTCGTAATAAGATAGAAGAATTGTCGGAATACGCCCAGTCGAAAGGTGTGAACCTGATGCTCTGGTATAACTCTAATGGCTACGAGAACGATGCGCCACAGACACCACGCGACTGCATGTCAACAGCCATTGCACGCGACAAGGAGATGTCGTGGTTGCAGAAGATTGGCGTGAAGGGCATCAAGGTCGATTTCTTCGGTGGCGACAAGCAGTGTACCATGCAGCTCTACGAGGACATTCTCTTCGACGCCAACCGCTACGGTTTGCAGGTCATCTTCCACGGATGCACCATGCCTCGCGGTTGGGAGATGATGTATCCCAACTACGTCGCCTCAGAGGCTGTGCTGGCCTCGGAAAATGTGTTCTTCAGCGAAGATCACGCCAAGAGCGAGGCTTTCGAACTATGCATGCACCCCTTCATCCGCAACGCCATGGGTCCGATGGACTGGGGCGGAACCATCATGAACAAGTATTTGTCGCGCGACAACAAAAGCCGCCATCGCCGTTACACTACCGACATCTTTGAAATGGCTGCGGCCATCACTACCCAGACACGCGTGCAGTGTATCGCCATGCAGCCCAATAATCTTGAGGAACTGCCACAGTTCGAGCTGGACTTCCTGAAGCAGGTGCCGACAACGTGGAACGAGACCCGTTTCATCGACGGCTATCCGGGCAAGTATGTGGTGATAGCTCGTCGCCACGAGGCCAACTGGTACGTTGCAGGTCTGAACGCTGAGCTACAGGCCAAGACGCTGACCATTCAGATGACAGAATGGGCAGGCAAGACCGTTGACTACTACGTGGACGATGCGAAGAAGGGCCCGCAGCTGCGCCAGCTGAAGTTCGACAAGGAAGGCAAGGCTAAGGTCGTGATACAACCCAACGGCGGTATCATTCTGAAGACTACATGAGGTAAAAGCGCTTAAAAAGACTTAAAAAAAGTATGTCTTTAAAATATTTTCACTAACTTTGCACAAAGTATTGACTTAAAATAAAACACAAACGTAAAAATGAAAGACTTTCTGAAAAGTGTTCTGGCCACAATTACTGGCATCATCCTGTTGGGTATTATCATGGCGATTATCAGCGTCGTCTCAATGGTAGGACTGGTGGCATCGAGTGCCGGCAGTACTAAAGTAGCTGAGAATTCCGTATTCACACTGGTGCTCTCCGGACAACTGGACGAGCGCACTGCAGACGATCCTTTGGGCATGCTGACAGGACAGGTGAGCGAGAATCTGGGACTGGACGACATTGTCTGTGCTATCAAAAAAGCCAAAGACAACAAGGACATCAAAGGTATCTATATCGAGGCCGGCATGTTCTCAAGTGACACGCCAGCATCAAGCCACGCCATTCGCGAGGCTCTGCTCGACTTCAAGAAGAGCGGCAAGTGGATTGTAGCTTATTCAGATTCATATACTCAGACCACCTATTATATATGTAGTGTAGCCGACAAGGTTTTCCTGAACCCACAGGGTATGGTTGACTGGCACGGTTTGGCCTCTACGCCATATTTCGTCAAGGATTTGCTGGCTAAGTTCGGCGTGAAGTATCAGCTCTGCAAGGTGGGCAAATACAAGAGTGCCCCGGAAATGATGACTGCCGACAAGATGAGCGAGCCTAACCGTGAACAGGTAACAGCCTATATGACTGGTATCTGGAAGGTGATGTTGAAGGACGTTTCTGATAGCAGAAAGATTTCCGTAGATTCTCTGAATGCCTATGCCGATCGTTTTGTTGCTCTGGAAGAGCAGAATGAGTTGGTGAAGATGAAGCTGGTGGACAAGCTAATCTATACCGACGAGGTAAAGGGCGAAATCAAGCAACTGCTGAAACTTGAAAAGGACGATGATATTCCGCAGCTGACACTAGCTGACATGAAGAATGTGAAAGGCAAGAAGCAGGAGGGCGAACAGATTGCCGTCTATTATGCCTACGGCGAAATTGTCGATTCAGAGACGGGTAGTCTGCTGGAGGACGGACATAACATCGTGGCCAACACCGTCTGCAAGGACCTGGAGTCACTGATGAACGACGATGACGTGAAGGCTGTCGTATTGCGCGTCAACTCACCCGGTGGCTCGGCTTACGCCTCAGAACAAATCTGGCGCAGCGTGACCCAGCTGAAAGCCAAGAAGCCTGTGGTCGTCTCAATGGGCGGCTATGCTGCCAGCGGTGGTTACTACATCAGTTGTGGTGCCAACTACATATACTCTGAACCCACGACCATCACCGGTTCTATCGGTATCTTCGGCATGTTCCCTGACTTTAGCGGACTGCTGACAGAGAAACTGGGCGTGAAGTTCGACGAGGTAAAGACCAACAAGCATGCTGCCTTCGGCACAGTAGCACGTCCGTTCAATGCCGAGGAACTGGCACTGCTCGACCAGTATATCGGTCGTGGCTACGAGCTGTTCCGCAAGCGTGTGGCCGATGGTCGCAAGCAGTCTGTTGAACAAATCGAGGAGATAGCACAGGGACGTGTATGGCTGGGCAACGATGCACTGGGCATCAAACTGGTGGACGCTATTGGTTCACTGGACGATGCCGTCAAGAAGGCTGCCGAATTGGCTAAGCTGAAGGAGTATCACACAACGGGCTATCCTGAACCTACCGACTGGTGGGAAAACTTGCTCGAACAAGGTAACAACGGTAGCTATCTTGACAGTGAACTGCGTCAGGCCCTGGGCGAATACTATGAGCCGCTGCGACTGGTGAAGACCATCAACCGCCAGAGCGCTATCCAGGCTCGTCTGCCCTACTTCCTGAACATTCAATAAATTGAGTATTTGAAAGTAAAGTCTGACAGGGCATGGGTGCTGAGAGTTATAGGATTGTAGAAGGTGATTTCATAAAAATCAACAAGTGGCTACTTCCGCTCAGTTGGTTATATGGCACAGTCTCCAAACTGCGCAACACCCTGTTTGAGATGGGGGTTCTGAAGATGCGTTCTTTCCAAATACCCGTAATCAGCGTGGGCAATATTACGGTTGGGGGCACGGGCAAAACGCCGCATGTGGAATATCTGGTACGTCTTCTGAAGGACCAGTTCCATGTGGCAGTGCTCAGCCGAGGATACAAGCGCAAAAGCAAGGGATTCATCAAGGCCAACGGACAAACCACGATGCCGGAGATAGGCGATGAGCCTTATCAGATGAAGCAGAAATTCCCAGGTATTACGATTGCCGTCGACAAGAATCGCTGTCACGGCATTGACATACTGACAGAACAGGACTCCAAACTCGACGTCATCCTGCTTGACGACGCTTTCCAGCACCGTTACGTGAAGCCTGGTGTCAATATCCTGCTGGTCGACTACCACCGCCTGATTATCTACGACGAGCTGTTGCCAGCAGGTCGGTTGCGCGAACCATTAAGCGGTAAGGACCGTGCCGACATCGTGATTGTGACCAAGTGCCCCAAGGATCTGAAACCGATGGAGTATCGTGTCGTTACCAAGGCCATGAATCTCTATCCCTATCAGCGCCTGTACTTCACGACTTTGGAGTATGCCGCCTTGCAACCCTTGTTCCAAACAAGTCAGGCAAACATTCCCCCTATGGACAGCCTGCACGACACCCATGTGTTGCTGCTGACAGGTATCGCGTCGCCTGAGCAATTGGAGCACGACCTCTCTCCGTTCACATCACACCTCGCACCGCTCACCTTTGCCGACCATCATCAATTTACAAAGAAGGACGTTCAGGTCATCAACGACACGTTTGCTGCACTGCCCGCTCCCAAACTCATCATCACGACAGAGAAGGATGCCACACGCCTGAATCATGTCGAGGGACTGAGCGACGAGGTCAAGAAGAATATGTATATCCTGCCTGTTCGCATCAGATTCATGCAGGACCAAGAAGATACGTTTAACCAACAAATCAGAAACTATGTACGAAAAAATTCAAGAAACAGCATCTTGGCTAAAGGCAAAGATGACCACAAGTCCAACAACAGCAATTATTCTAGGGACAGGCCTCGGACAATTAGCTTCCGAGATAACCGATAAGCTGGTAATTCCCTACAGTCAGATTCCCAACTTCCCCATTTCTACCGTAGAGGGACATGCCGGTGCCCTTATCTTCGGCAAACTGGGTGGCGTTGATATCATGGCGATGCAGGGGCGTTTCCACTACTATGAAGGATACAACATGAAGGAAGTTACCTTCCCCGTACGCGTCATGTACGAACTGGGCATCAAGACGCTCTTCGTCTCGAATGCTGCCGGTGGCATGAATCCCGCCTTCAAAATTGGCGACCTGATGGTTATTACTGACCATATCAACTTCTTCCCCGAGCATCCGCTACGTGGCAAGAACTTCCCCACAGGACCACGCTTCCCGGATATGCACGAGGCTTACGACCACGAGCTCATCAATCTGGCAACAAAGATTGCCAAGGAAAAGAACATCCGTCTGGTCTATGGCGTCTATGTCGGGACGACAGGACCGACCTTTGAGACACCTGCAGAATACAGGATGTATCGCACCTTGGGCGGTGACACCGTTGGTATGTCAACCGTCCCTGAGGTTATTGTAGCTCATCACTGCGGCATCAAGACCTTCGGCATCAGCGTCGTTACCGACCTTGGCGGTTTCGACAATCCTGTAGAGGTCAGCCACGAAGAGGTTCAGGAAGCTGCCGACAAGGCTCAGCCACTGATGACTGAAATCATGCGCGAAATGATTAAACGCACCGCGTAAAAATATGTGTTGCGATTCCGTCGCAACAACCAAAACAATAATTAATGGAAATAGCATCATTAGGAGAATTCGGACTGATAGACCGCCTCACAGAGGATATCAAGCCCAAAAACGAATCAACAAAGTACGGCGTAGGCGATGACTGCGCCGTACTTCACTACCCAGACAGCGAAGTGCTTGTCACCACCGACATGCTGATGGAAGGGGTCCACTTCGACCTGACGTATATCGACCTGCAGCATTTGGGATGGAAGTCGGCAATGGTAAACATCAGCGACATCTTTGCCATGAACGGCATACCTCGTCAGATGACGGTATCGCTGGCACTCAGCAAGCGTTTCACCGTCGAGGATATGGAGCAGTTCTACAGCGGACTGCGTATGGCATGCGACAAATGGGGCGTTGACATCGTGGGTGGCGACACCACGTCGTCATTTACAGGCTTGGCCATCTCGATAACCTGTATCGGTGAGGCTCGCAAGGAGGACATTATCTATCGCAACGGAGCCAAGGAGACCGACCTGATTTGTGTCAGCGGCGACCTTGGGGCTGCATACATGGGTCTGCAACTGTTGGAACGCGAAAAGTCTGTCTATTATCAGATGGTGGATGAAGCCAAGAAGAATGGCAAACCCGTTCCTGACTTCCAGCCGGACTTTGCTGGCAAGGAATACCTCTTGCAGCGCCAGCTGAAGACCGAGGCGCGTGGCGACATCATCCAACGTCTGCGCGATGCCGGTATTCGTCCAACAGCCATGATGGACATCAGCGACGGTCTGTCCTCTGAGCTCATGCACATCTGCAAGCAGAGCAAGGTGGGTTGTCGTATCTTCGAAAAGCAGATACCCATCGACTACCAGACGGCGGTCATGGCCGAAGAACTGAACATGAACGTTACCACCTGCGCCCTCAATGGCGGTGAGGACTATGAACTGCTGTTCACCGTGCCTATAGGCGACCACGAGAAGATTCAGGACATGGAGGACGTGAAACTTATTGGCCACATCACCAACCAGAGCCTCGGACACATCCTTGTCACCCGCGACGACCAGGAGTTCGAGCTCAAAGCACAAGGGTGGAATCCGCTATAACATGACATTGTAAAGTTAGTTGCTAAGTGTGGCGACGAAAGTGGCGAAATCACTTTCAAGAACATACCTATTGACTGGGATCCTCAAGAATAATAGTACGTTAATTTTTGAGCATGTAGCACACGAGAATAGGAAGTTGCAGCCATAAGGAGAAGGAGTGGAGTGTGGTTTTCAAGACAAAATGAGGGGAAAATAAAAAAAAATTGGCTAAAAGTTTGGCAGATTATTTTTTTTGTTGTACCTTTGCACCCGCAAACGAAAGGATGCAGTGTTCTAACAAACATTTTGGTGCCTTAGCTCAGTTGGTAGAGCATCGGACTGAAAATCCGTGTGTCCCCGGTTCGATTCCTGGAGGTACCACTTCCTCCTTTCATTATGAACCCCTGTCTTAGAGATTTCTCTAGCAGGGGTTTTTCTATAAATACTAATTAAGAAACAATAGGAGTATGGGAATTGTTATAGGAATAGACGTTGGAATATCGACCACGAAGATTGTTGGACTGCGCAATGGACGGGTACTCTCCCCTATCCGCATTACGGCTGCCGACCAGGTGACCTCACTCTATGGTGCCTTTGGCAAGTATCTTCACGACAACAAGATTGCGCTGGGCGATGTCGAGCAGGTCATGCTGACGGGCGTCGGTGCTGGCTATATCGACGAAGACCTGTATGGCATACCTACTCAGAAGGTCGATGAGTTTGTGGCCGACGGCCTTGGCGCACGCTTCGAGAGCGGCTTGTCTAAAGCCATCGTGGTGTCGATGGGTACTGGCACCAGCTTCGTACAGTGCGACGGCGACGACATCAAGCACATCGGAGGTATTGGTATTGGCGGCGGCACACTGCAGGGATTGAGCCGCGTCATGCTGAACACGCGCGATCCCAAGCAGATTCAGAGTCTGGCCATGCAGGGCAACATCCATAACATCAATCTGCAGATTGGCGACATCTCCACCCATCCCCTACCCGGCCTGCCTATGGATGCAACCGCCTCCCTATTCTCCAAGGCCCAATACGACGCCCCCAAGGAAGACCTGGCCTTAGGCATTATCGTCATGGTGCTGCAGACCATCGGTTCCGCTGCCATCCTCTCAGCCCTTAATTCCGGCATCAAGGACTTCGTACTCATCGGTAACCTGACATTGCTGCCCCAGTGCAAGGACGTCTACCCTATGCTCGAGAAGCTCTATGGCGTCCACTTCCACATTCCCAAACATGCCGAATTCTGCACAGCCATCGGTGCTGCCCTGAATTACAAAAAATAATCGTCCTGACTTGATGTGTAGATTGTAACTTTGCAATTAGAATCAGCGACGATTCGACAATACGACCAATTCGCAACAGATTGTGCTGAAGTACCTGCTGTCGTCGAGCGATGTCACGGAAAAAGGGGGGACTGGTACATGTTTCACACGGCCTGACGGAAGACGTCTGATAGGAATGCACAGCGGAACCTACTGTGTTACTCTTTGCGGTGCTTGTCGAACTTGCGAAGGAAGTAGTTGAAGGCTTCCAATCCGAAGAGTACCAGCAACGTACTGGCTGTGGAAAGCACGTACATGCCTCCGCCACAGGCCAGACCTATGGCGGCAGTGACCCACAGACCGGCAGCGGTGGTGAGGCCGCTGACCATATTCTCCTGTTTACGGAAGATGATGGTGCCGGCACCGATGAAACCGATACCGCTGACGACTTGTGAAGCTACGCGCGACACATCCCAGCGTGACGTCATCCCGTCCATCTGGACATCGCCAAAGCCGTAGGCTGACACTATCATAAACAATGCTGAGCCCAAGGCAACGAGGAAATGGGTGCGGAAACCAGCCTCTTTGGCACGGTATTCGCGTTCGAGACCAATGAGACCACCAAGCAGTGCTGCAACAAGGATTCGTAGAATAAATTCGTACTCCATAGTTAAATGTTGTTATTTTGCCTGCAAAGATACAAAAAACATTAAACATTAAACATTAAACATTAAAAAAATGTGTATCTTTGCAAAGATTATAACCAAAAACAAGAAGAAAAAAGATGAAACTGCTTTTGTTTGGATTAGGCATGCAAGAAATCATAGTCATCGCACTGATTGTGCTGTTGCTGTTTGGCGGCAAGAAGATTCCTGAGCTGATGAAAGGCTTGGGCAAGAGCGTCAAGAGCTTCAAGGACGGCATCAAGGAAGTTGATGACGAGGTGAAGGAAATCAAGGAAGTGAAGGAAATGACGGATGAGGAAGTAAGGAGTGAAAACTAATTCGCTTACCTTCTGGGACCACTTGGACGTATTGCGCTCGTCGCTGATACGGATGGGGGTGGCTGTTGTGGTGTTCGCTGTGGCAGCGTTCTGTCTGAAGGACGAACTGTTCAGCGTGGTATTGGCTCCGCGGAGTAGCAACTTCGTGACGTACAAGCTGTTAGGTGTGGACCCGTTCTCCATCCACCTGATGAATACGGGACTGACGGAGCAATTCATGATTCACATGCGTACGGCTATCTATGCGGGACTGTTGGTGGCTTCTCCATATATATTATATGAGCTGTTCCGCTTTGTGTCGCCAGGGCTCTACCAAAACGAGCGGCATTACGTTGTCTGGATAGTAGGCGCGGCGTATGTGATGTTCCTGATGGGGACATTGGTGAACTACTTCGTAGTGTTCCCGTTGACAGTCAGGTTCTTAGGAACATACCAAGTATCTCCAGACGTCGCCAATATGCTGACATTGCAGTCGTACATCGACACACTGATAGGCATGAGCTTAGTGATGGGCGTAGTGTTCGAATTGCCTGTGGTTTGCGGACTATTGGGACACATGGGGCTGATTAACAATCGTATGATGAGTGAATATCGCAGGCACGCCATCGTAGCCATTCTCATCGTAGCAGCCATCATCACTCCGACAACGGATATGTTTACGCTGTTCGTCGTGGCACTGCCGATATATCTGCTCTATGAGCTCAGCATACAAATCGTGAGAATAACTAAACAAAACTGAACAAATACTTTATGCTAAGGAAAATTAGAATTATTTTGGCTACAGTGATGTTTCTATGCATTACTTGGCTGTTTGTCGACTTCACAGGAACGGCACGCCACTGGTTTGCGTGGATGCCGAAGCTACAGTTCCTGGAAGCTGTGCTGGCACTTAACGTGGCAGTCATCATCGGACTGGTTGTGCTGACATTGGTTTTCGGACGTATCTATTGCTCGGTCATCTGTCCGTTAGGTATCATGCAGGACGTCTTCGGATGGTTGGGCAAGCAGCAGAAGAAGAACCGCTACACGTACTCGAAGGAAATGAAGTGGCTGCGCTATCCTGTGTTAGTGTTATTCGTCATTGCACTACTGGCCGGTGTAGGTTCGCTATTTCAGTTGCTGGCCCCCTACTCTGCCTTTGGACGCATCGCAACGAATCTGCTTCAACCCGTCTGGCAAGCAGGCAACAACATATTGGCCGGCATCGCTGAGTATTACGACAGCTACGCGTTCTACCAGTCAGACATCTGGATTCGCTCCGGAGTATCGCTCATTATTGCTGGAGTAACATTTGTTACTCTCGGAGTATTGGCTTGGCGCAACGGACGCACGTATTGTAACACGATATGCCCTGTAGGCACCGTCCTTAGCTTCATCAGCCGCTTCTCGTTCCTGAAGATTCATTTCGACACAGAGAAGTGCCGCAACTGCTCGCTGTGTACGAAGAACTGTAAGGCTTCCTGCATCGACTTCAAGACGCATAGCGTAGATTATAGTCGCTGCGTGGTGTGTGGCGACTGTATCGAAAGTTGTAAGTTTGGAGCGCTGAAGTATGCTCATGGCGTTAATGAGCCTAATAAGGCTCATGAGGCGAATAAGACTCATGAGACTAATGACCCTTCTCGTCGCTCGTTCCTCCTGGCCTCAGCCATGCTGACAACAGCAGCCATCGCCCAGCAAAAGGAAAAGATGATGGACGGTGGACTGGCCGAGATTGCCGACAAGGTGGCACCTGAGCGACAGACACCGCTGACGCCTCCAGGTTCGCGCTCAAGAGCAAACATCGAGCAGCACTGTACGGGCTGCCAGTTGTGTATATCAGAGTGTCCCAATGAGGTGCTGCGTCCTTCCGATGACCTGATGCACCTGATGATGCCAGTGATGTCGTACGAGCGTGGCTACTGTCGTCCGGAGTGCACCCGCTGCTCGCAGGTATGTCCCGCTGGTGCCATCCTCCCGATAAAAGCAGAGGACAAGGCATCGACGCAGATTGGCCATGCCGTATGGATTAAGAAGAACTGCGTGGTGCTGACCGACGAGGTGGAGTGCGGAAACTGTGCTACTCATTGTCCTGTGGGAGCAATCGAAATGGTGCCCAGCGACCCAGACGACGAAGAGTCGCCCTACGTACCTGCCGTGAACGAAGCACGCTGTATTGGTTGCGGTGCCTGCGAGAACCTGTGTCCAGCCCGTCCGCATAGCGCTATCTATGTTGAGGGACATGAGCAACACAAGGAGGTGTGAGGAGAGATGTGTGATGTGTGATGTGTGATGTATGATGTAAGATGTAAGAAGTATGAAGAAAGATATAACAAGACGTAATTTCTTAAAGCTGTTGGGTGGCGGTGCTGTGGCTACTGCTGCCGTGATGACTGGTTGCAAGTCGAAGACGGAGTCGAAAGCCGTCGAAGAATATAAGCAGCAGGTGGAACCGCCTGTGGGTAAAATGACCTACCGTACGAATCCCAATAATCAAGACAAAGTATCTATTCTTGGCTACGGCATGATGCGTCTGCCATCGAAGACTGAGAATAAGGATGACTTCGATCAGGAAATGATTAACCGTCAGGTGGACTATGCCATTGAGCATGGCGTGAACTACTTCGACACGAGCCCCGTCTATTGTCAGGGCAAGTCGGAAGCCTGTACGGGTATCGCCCTGAAGAAGCACGACCGCAAGAAGATATTCATTGCCACGAAGCTGTCGAACTTCCACCCTGACACACAAAGTCGTGAAGCAAGCATTGCCATGTATCAGAATTCACTGAAGCAGTTGCAGACGGACTATATAGACTACTATCTGCTGCATGCCGTAGGTGGTGCGATGTTAGAATTCGAGAAGCGCTATGTGGAGAATGGCATGATGGAGTATCTGATGAAGGAGCGTGAGGCTGGTCGCATCCGTAACCTTGGTTTCTCGTTCCACGGCAAAAAGGAAGTGTTTGACGAAATACTGGCCACGCACGACAAGTACCACTGGGACTTTGTGCAGATTGAGCTGAATTACCTGGATTGGGACTACGCCGACGAAATCAGCAAGAGTAATGTGGATGCCAGCTATCTATACGCTGAATTGCAGAAGAAGGGAATTCCCGCTGTTGTCATGGAACCGCTGTTAGGCGGACGCTTGGCAAACCTGCCCAACTATCTTGCTGCCGAACTGAAAAGCCATGCACCTGAGCGCAGCGTGGCTTCGTGGGCTTTCCGCTATGCAGGAACACCAAAAGGCGTGCTGACGGTGCTGAGCGGCATGACCTATATGGAACACCTGAAGGACAATCTGTTGTCATACTGTCCATTAGTACCGCTGAGCGGACAGGAACAGGAATATCTTCATAAGAAAGTGGCTGACCGCATCGTAGGACTTGAGAACATTCCCTGTAACGACTGCAAATACTGCATGCCCTGCCCCTACGGTATCGACATACCTGCCATCTTCGTACATTATAATAAATGTAAGAACGAGGGCACGCTGCCACGCGAGAACGTTGATGCAGAATATGCCAAACTGCGCCGTAACTACCTGATTGGACTGGACCGTGCCGTTCCGCGCCTGCGACAGGCAGACCACTGCATAAGTTGCGGGCAATGTGAACCACACTGCCCGCAGAGTATTCGCATTCCGCGCGAATTACGTAAGATTAGCGAATTCGTAGAAGAACTGCGTCGGAGTCAAGAGGCTTAGAAGCCAGGACCACCGAAGTTCCCGCCACCGAAACCGCCTCCGCCGAAGCCGCCACCTCCGCCAAAGCCGCCACCACCAGGTGCGCCGCCAAAGCCAGGGAATGAAGGAGCGGGTTCTCTACCAATCTTCATGAGCAAACGAAGTAATGCGCGTCGACGCTGTGACCATGTGGGATAGTCGTCAGCGCGCAATACTCTTGTCTGGAAACCAGGCATACGCATGCCGCCCCCCTGTTGTCCCATGAATTCAAGGTTGCTTGTGGTCAAGATACAAGGCTTGGTATGTCCGTCAGCCAGCAAGCGGTCGGCAATAGCATCGGCACCACCCAACTTGAACCAGCTCTCCATCGTGTCGTTCTCGCCAGGAACCAGCTGTATCATAACAGGCATAGTAGGCTGCCCCTGACCTATTGAAGGCGACATATACCATGCCTCCTGACGTTCTACATCATAGCCTGTGCGTCCATGAGGAATGTCACCCATCTGTGCGAAATTGAAGGGGCCGTAAGGATTGTCGGAAATGCTATACTTGAAACCACGATCGGGCGAGAGTAACATATTCTGCGGGTCGGCCACACGAGTGCCGTCCACAATGAAGCAATACTTGAAGGTCTCTGTCACGAAATCGGTCATGGTCACTGACCATACACCATCAGCATCCTTGGTCATTGCCAGATTCTCAGGCAGGATCTCACACTCGAGTTCCACCTTCTGGGCATCAGGTGCCTTCATACGGAAGATGATGCTGTCCTGAGAATACTCAGGCGACACAATGGCTCTGGGGAAGAGACGAGCCATCACACTGGGTGTAAACTGCTGTTCCTGACCCGTCTTGGCGGGAGCAGGCTTTCCCTCCTTCATAGCAGCCTCAGCAGCCTTCTTGTTGAACAGCAAAGGCAGGGTCTTCGAGAGAAAGTATTTGGCATTCATCCAGGTGTGACCAAACTTGTCGGTAGTGAACTCCTTGACGCTGCGAATGCCCTTCTGGTCGAGGAACTCCATATAGTCACGCGCATTGCCATACAGGAAATCGTCAGTACCTACGCCAAGCCAGAACAAGTGAATCTTCTTATTCGTATCATCTGCATTGTCGTAAACATTGGGGATATCAGTCGAAGTGAAAGAACTGTACGAGCAGAGGTACGAGAACTTGTCGAGATTCGAGAGGCCATTGAACAGTGCCTGATTGCCACCACGTGAGAAACCGCCAATAGCACGACTGTCACGATCATTACGTGTACGATAGTTTTTCTCGATGTACGGCATCAGGTCTTCAATCAGATCCTTGCTGAACACATCGCCTCCAAAACGTGTCTGGGGCTGTCCGGAAGCGTTGTCTGCCTTCAAAGGCTTCAGTTTAGACGGATTACCGTAGGGCAATACGACAATCATCTCCTTGGCAGCCTTGTCAGCCAGCAGATTATCCATAATGTAGTTTACACGTCCCACTTTATAGTACACCTCTTCTGTATCCGTCGTACCGCTGATAAGGTAGAACACGGGATACTTTTTCTGGTAATCCTGCATATAGGTGGGTGGCAGATAGACAACAGCCTGATTGGTTGCACCCAGGCTCTTGGAATAATAGTGCACATACTCCAGACGTCCATGAGGCACGTCCTTGATGTCATGAGGCAGTGTACCGCCACCTGGAATCTCCAACAGGCTGTTCTTGAAACCCTCGTTGGGGAAATACTGTGGATTCTCAGGGTCCATTACACTCACGCCGTCAACGATAAAGCAGTATGGATACATGTCTTTCGCAACGGGGCCAAGTGTCACCGTCCATGTACCATCGGCCTGGCGTGTCATCTCCTTCTGGCCAGCAAACTGCACATCGACCTTCACTTGCTTGGCCGTCTCATTCTTGTAAGTAAACGTTACCTTGCCATCAGGATGGCAGGTAATCGATGAAGCTAACTGCGGTTGTTGAGCCCAGCAGTAGCTTACGATGCCAAGCATCAAGAGGATGAATAGTTTTTTAGTTCTCATAATTGATAAAGTTGATTAAGTTAATAAAGATTATATGTGTTTTATGCAATCGCCAAGCGACTCCTCCCAATATGGAATGTCAATGCCGTAGGTCTGTTTTATCTTGGTCTTATCAAGTACTGAGTAATGCGGACGGGCTGCTGGTGTAGGATATTCCGCCGTATGCAACGGACGGACACGACACGTAGTGATGCCTGCCAATCGGTGGATGGCTTTCGTAAAGTCGTACCACGACGTGACACCCTCGTTCGAGAAATGGTAGATGCCAGGACGGATACCTTGATTAACAGCCGTCATGATGACACGTGCCAAATCGCGGGCATAGGTCGGCGTACCAATCTGGTCGAAGATGACGCCTAACTCAGGCTTCTCGTTGCCCAAGCGTATCATGGTCTTCACGAAATTGTTGCCAAACGTGGAATACAACCATGCGGTACGGATAATCATCGAACGCTCACATAGTTTCTGGACGTTGATCTCGCCCACGAGTTTCGTACGACCATATACGGAGTTCGGACAGGTGTCATCATCCTCCACGTAGGGGGTGTGCTTGGTACCGTCGAACACGTAGTCGGTAGATATCTGTATCATCCAGCCTCCACGACGTCCAACGGCATGAGCCAGATAGGCTGGAGCCTCGGCATTCAGCAGTTGGCAAAGGGTTTCGTTAGCTTCGGCCTTGTCCACTGCCGTATAGGCTGCACAGTTCACGATACCATCAATAGCGTTCTCGTCAACGAAACGCTCAACAGCCTGCTGATCGGTAATATCCAGTTCGGCTACATCCGTATTAAAATAGATATGCTGAGGATTCTCCTTCTCCAGCAATTGCATCTCGTTACCCAGTTGGCCATTGCAGCCCGTAATCAGTATATTCATCGAGGATATTTTACAATTTGACGACTTACAATTTACTATTTATTCGAATTCAAGAGGTTTTTCCTTATCTTTTTTATAATAGTCGGAGAGCATGCCAATGAATGTTGTAATCTCCTTGATGGCATGATCGGTATTGGCGGTAATATCCTTCTTCTGCAAGCGCAGCATCATCACGCCGTAGAGCGAGTTGAAACATGTCTCCACCTCGTTCTCATCCTTGTCGGCACCACGGTTGCGCAACTCGACGATATATGGCAGCACCTTGTAGTACTCTGCATTGTAGAAAGGAAACTTCGGTGACGACAGCAATTGAGCGTGCAACTCCTGCAGTTGCTGCATGACCACCTTATTGATTTGCAGATGTCCCTGTTCACGACAGCCCTCCTGATTCATCATACGAATCAGATTACCATACCAGTCGGTCAGTTCCTCCTTTTGTTCCTCGTCGTAATCAAAACGTTCGATATACTCTTTGCGGATTCTCGACAACGAACAGTCAAAGGCACGGATAATATTCTCAACCTGCCACATATACAGTAGGTACTCTGCTATATTGCTTTTGCGTAATTCTTGTGCTATAAACATCTTTTTATCCCTTTACTTTTCTACCATTAAAAGAATCTGAAAAGGTTAGTCACCGTTCCAAACAGCGAAATACTTGCAAACAGCGTTACCGCAGCACCAATGACCTGATTGATGATACGAATGCCACGATTGTCGAAGATGGTGCGCACCTTGTCTATCAGCCACGATAGTCCATACCACCAAAGCAGTGCACCGCCCACAATACTGGCAAAGCCCACCAGCATCTCAAACGGATGGTCAGGAATGACGAAGGCGAACTGCGCAAACAAAGCCATAAACAGGAAAATGATGAGCGGATTCGAGAATGTCACCAGGAATGCCGTCCATGCATTATACCATAACGTACCTTTCTGCTGGCCTGACTGGTGCATATTCTTCGTTGGGTCACTGCGCCACGTGTAGATGCCGAATGCCAGCAACAGTATTGAACCGATAATCTGTAGATAGAACTTGTTTTGGTCGTTGTTGATGAAGTCCATCACAAAGGCCATACCAAAACCCGTGACACCTGCATAGATGATGTCGCTGGCGGCAGCACCCAGTCCCGTAGCGAAACCGAAGCTTCGTCCTTTGTTCAGCGTACGCTGTACACAAAGGATACCTACCGGTCCCATCGGTGCCGATGCAATCATGCCTATCAGCATGCCTTTGAACACCAGATCTACTATGTTAATATGTATAGGAAATACCATATCGAGTGCAAAGTTACAAAAAAAAGTGAAAAGTGAAAAGTGAAAAGTGAAAAAAAAATACTACCACAGCAAAAATTATTTTCAATTTCTAATACCTAATTCCCAATTTATTCGTACCTTTGTACGCAGAAATATCAAATTAAAGACTATAAAACAGCATGAATGAGCAACAAGGATTAAAGCCGTATGTCATCGGCTTAGATTTAGGAGGTACAAACTCTGTCTTCGGCATCGTCGATGCACGCGGCGATATTAAGGCTACTACAGCCATCAAAACTGGCGGTTTTACTAAAGCCGACGATTACGTCAATGCAGCCGTCGAGGCACTGCAGCCTGTCATTGAACAGGTTGGTGGTATTGAAAAGATTAAAGCCATGGGTATTGGTGCACCCAACGCCAACTACTACAATGGCACCATCGAATTTGCTCCCAACCTGCCTTGGGCCCACGACGGTGTCGTACCCCTTGCCAAGATGTTCAGCGAGAAACTTGGTGGCATTCCAGTGGCCATGACCAATGATGCCAATGCTGCCGCCCTGGGCGAAATGGTTTATGGTGTGGCACGCGGTATGAAGAACTTCATCGTGATTACATTGGGAACAGGTGTCGGTTCCGGTATCGTCGTCAACGGACAACTGCTCTATGGTCACGACGGCTTTGCGGGCGAGCTCGGCCACATCACGATGGTTCGTGGCGAAGAAGGACGGCTTTGCGGGTGCGGACGTACGGGTTGTCTTGAAACCTACTGCTCGGCAACTGGCGTTGCACGCACAGCCCGTGAACTGCTCAGCAAGACCAATCGTCCATCCATCCTTCGCGAGATGAATCCAGACGACATCACTTCACTCGACGTATCTATCGCTGCCAGCAAGGGCGACGAACTGGCCAAGGACATCTATGCTTTTACAGGCAAGATGTTAGGAGAGGCATGTGCTGATTTTGCAGCCTTCTCAAGTCCCGAGGCATTCATCTTCTTCGGTGGCATGGTAAAGGCAGGCGACCTGATTATGAATCCTATCAAGGAGGCCTATAACAAACATGTCATGAAAATATTCCGTGGCAAGGCCCAATTCCTGGTCAGCGGACTCGATGGTGCTTCGGCTGCTGTGCTTGGAGCTTCTGCCATCGGTTGGGAAATATGAAGATGTAAGAAGTGAGAAGTAAGAAGTAAGATGTGGGAAGTAAGAAGTAAGATGTGGGAAGTAAGAAGTAAGATGTGAGATGTTAGAAAAAGAGGTTGGTGCAGGACGCTACCAACCTCACTTTTAAAAATATGATAAGGCACGTGGCAATGGCTACGTCAAGCTTATCGGGGGCAAATTTAGAGATTATTTACATAAAATGCAAATTTTCCGACAACTTTTTTCGATTTTTTGCCCATTTCTTTGTATCTTTGCCGCCAAATTTACTAAAACAGACAAAATGAAAAGATTAATTCAGACCATGATGTTCGTCATGCTGGTGGTTGTTGGCGTCCATGCTAAAGGCTGGGACCAGCAGCAGTACAAGCAGATAGAACAGAGTATCCGCATGCCACAGTTTGCGGACAAAGACTATGTGATTACCAAGTTTGGCGCAAAGGCTACCAACACAGCTGCCAAAAATCAGAAGGCCATTCAGAAAGCCATCGACAAATGTTCACAAAAGGGTGGCGGTCGCGTCATCATCCCCTCAGGACAACGTTTCCTGACTGCAGCCATTCAACTGAAGTCGGGCGTTAACCTCGTCATTGACGAAGGTGCCGTCCTTGAGTTTGTTTTCGAACCTGAGCTCTACCCCATCGTGCCTACACGCTGGGAGGGATTGGACTGCTGGAATCTCTCGCCACTGATTTATGCTTATCAGGCTAAGGATATCGCTATAACTGGTAAGGGTACCATTGACGGTGGTGGAAGCAACGAGACATGGTGGCCCTGGTGTGGCAGTAAGAAGTTTGGCATGAAGGAAGGCGGCATTGCCCAGAATATGGGAGCCCGTGCCCGTCTGCTGAAATATGCTGAAGACGGTGTTCCCATGGACGAGCGTAAATTCGGTCCAAAAGACGGTCTGCGTCCCCAGATGATTAACCTGAACCAGTGTGATGGTATTCTGATTGAAGATATCACCTTGTTACGTTCGCCGTTCTGGGTCATTCATCCCCTGCTGTCAACAGACATCACCGTACGTGGCGTACATATCAACAATGATGGTCCTAACGGTGACGGCTGCGATCCTGAGTCATGCGACCGTGTGCTCATTGAGAATTGCTATTTCAATACTGGCGACGACTGTATCGCCATCAAGAGCGGACGTAATAACGACGGTCGAGAAGGTGGTCAGGGCAAGTATGCCGGACGTCCATCGAAGAACATCATCATTCGTGACTGTAAATTCAACAATGGTCATGGTGGCGTAGTCATTGGCTCTGAAATCAGCGGTGGTTGTCAGAATGTCTATGCAGAAAACTGTCAGATGGACTCTCCCAGTCTTGACCGTGTACTGCGTATTAAGACCAATAGTTGCCGTGGTGGTATCATCGAGAATATCAACATGCGCAACATTACTGTCGGCCAGTGTGGCGAGGCTGTCCTCAAACTCAACACCGACTACGAACCTCGCGAAGTGTGCTGTCGTGGTTTCTACCCCACCATCCGCAATGTGACGATGGAGAATGTTACCTGTCAGAAGTCGAAATACGGCGTAATGATTGTAGGCTATCAAGACCCGCAACATGCTAACACCATCAATAATATCACTGTTAAGAACTGTAAGTTCAATGGTGTCTATAACAAGCCCATCCATCAGATTGGTTTGGCTCAGGACATTACCTACGACAACCTTTTCATCAATGGTTCACTCGTCCTGCAGAATCCACCTTACAAGCACTATTCTGAATGGCTGACCTATTCAGAAATGAAACGTGTACCAGAGAGCTACATGCTCGACTTTGCCAAAAAACCTAAGTGGAGCTATGTCATGGGCATTGAGTTGGAAGGTATGCTTGACACTTATCTGCGCTATGGCGGTGAGGACATCCGCAAATACTGCCAGATGTACACCGACAAGATGATTGACGAGAAGGGTAACATTACCGGCTACAACATCCTTGACTACAACCTCGACAACATCCGTACTGGTCACTTTGTGACACGTATGTATCAGAAGTGGCCTGAGCCCAAGAACTTGTTGGCCATGAAGACCATGATGAAGCAATTGCAGGACCAGCCGCGCACTATTGCCGACAAGGTATTCTGGCACAAAGCCATCTACGCTTATCAGGTATGGCTCGACGGCATCTTTATGGGACTGCCCTATCGCTGTCTGACAGCCCCCATTACTGAAAAGGCAACCCAAGTAAAGGGCAAAAAGAGTAAGAAGGCTAAGACTGATCCAGTCATCGACATTTATGACGACGCTGTCAACCAGTTGAAGATAACTTACGAGCGTACCTACGACCCCAAGACTGGTCTGAATCGTCACGCTTATGACGAGACACGTAAGACCTTCTGGGCCGACAAGGAGAGTGGTCTGTCACAGCACTGTTGGGGTCGCGCCCAAGGCTGGTACTCGATGGCACTGATTGAAGTTCTTGATGCCCTGCCCGATGACTACGCCCGTAAACAGGAGGTCGTCGAACTTTTGAAGAAGGACCTTGATGCCATCATCAAATGGCAAGACAAGAAAAGCGGCGTGTGGTATCAGGTAATGGATGCCCCCAATCGTGAGGGCAACTATCTGGAGGCTACCTGCTCGTCTATGTTTACCTACGTATTGCTGAAAGCCTATCGCAAAGGCTACGTCGGTGACAAATATCGCGATGCTGGTATCAAGGCCTATAAGGGCATCATCAACAATTTCATCCGCGTCAATGCCGACAAGACCATCTCGCTGACGAACTGTTGCGAGGTAGCCGGTCTCGGTCCTGCTGCCACACCTGAGGTGGAAGCTGCCCTGAAGATGGTCAACCCCAAGGGTACTGTCAAAGAGAACAAACGACGTGATGGTGGTTACAAATACTATCTCTCGGAACCTATACGCGACAACGACGCCAAGGGTGTCGGACCGTTTATCTGGGCATCGCTCGAGATGGAGATGTTAGGATACACCACAGAAAACATAACAGCCTCGATAGATCGCGAGGCTGTTCTTTTTCGCAACAATCCCCTTATTACCGAGGCCGACCCACTGGCTTCGCTCACCGTTGGCAATGGTCGTTTTGCCACAACGGTTGACGTCACTGGCATGCAGACCTATGTCGACGACTACAAGAACGGCATTCCTTTGACAGCCATGTGCGACCTGCTTTGGCACTCGTTTCCCAACACCCAGAACCTGAAGCCTTCTGACAGCGAAAAAGCCTTCGACCTGGGACATGGCCATCAGGAGGTGTATGCCGTAGAATACAAGAAGGGACGGGCTGCTGACCGGAACATCGCTGCCACCGAATACTTCCGCGTCAACCCCCACCGTGTGAACCTCGGTGCCGTCGGTTTATCGCTGAAAGATGCCTCTGGGCAACCGATTCCCCTGAAAGGTCTCAGCGACATCCATCAGCAGCTACAACTTTGGCACGGCCAGATCGAATCACACTTTGTTGCCGACGGTTCTCCCGTCGATGTGGTAACACTTGGACACCCCTACCTCGCTGCCGTCTCCTACCGCATTACCACCCCATTGCTAAAAAAAGGGCAAGCCGGTGTCACCATCCGTCTGCCCTATCCTACTGGCAAGCATGCCGATGATGCTGCCGACTGGTCGAAGCCCGACCGCCACCAGAGCTGTATCTTCACACAATCTGCCAATTATGCCGAAATCGAGCATCGTATGGACAGCACCACCTATTATATATACATAAGATGGGAAGGACAGGCTAAAATAATCGAAACCGCTGCACACACATGGCAACTCACCACCAACGAAGACAACTTAGCCTTCGAGGTGGAATATCTCACAACTGGCGGACACCAAGGACGCCACATCATGGCTCCCTTCCGTTTCGCCGATGCCCAAAAGACCACCCAGAAGTTCTGGCACAATTTCTGGACAGAAACGGCTTTTGTTGACTTTGGTCAGTGCACCGATCCGCGTGCCAAGGAGTTGGAGCGTCGCGTCGTGCTTTCACAATACCTGACCCGCGTCAATTGTGCCAACAATATGCCACCACAGGAGACTGGTCTGACATACAACTCGTGGTTCGGTCGTCCTCACTTAGAGATGACATGGTGGCATGCCGTCGACTTCGCCCTGTGGAACCAACCGCAGGTAGTTGCTCAGATGCTTCAGTGGTACAACAAAACGGCTGCTCCTGTAGCCAGGAATATTGCAAAGCGTCAGGGGTTTAAAGGTCTGCGTTGGATGAAGATGACCGACCCATGGGCTGGTGAGGCGCCATCGAATACTGGCAGTTTCCTCATCTGGCAACAGCCTCACTACATCTACCTGGCTGAGGAGGTGTATCGTGCTAATCCCACATCAGAGACCTTGAAGAAATATGCCGACAATATTGAAGCAACAGCCGAGTTCATGGCCGACTTCGTCAGCTACGATAAGAAGACTGGCAAATACTATTTGCAAGGTGCCACAGCCATGCAGGAGTCTATGTCGAAGGATTTTTCGTACAACCATCCCTTCGAGTTAGCTTATTGGCAATATGGTCTGACGGTTGCTAACCAATGGCGCGAACGGATGGGTAAACCCCGTCATGCAGAATGGGACAAGATTTCTCAAAATATGGCGCCCCTGCCACTGACTAAGGACGGCATCATCACTGCCGGTCTGCCCAAGGGTAAAACAACTGGATTAAAGAGTTTTGACCCCTTCGATGCCGTGGCTGCCGGTGCCGCTCCCGTACTGGCTACCGAGACCTTTACCGACAAGTGCCGCAACGACCATCCCGCCTGCGTTGGTGCCTTCGGTCTGCTGCCTGTGTGTAGCGATTCTGTCGCTGCCAAAAAGACCATGGATTGGGTTATGAAGAACTGGAACTTCCAAACTACATGGGGCTGGGACTATGGCATGATGGCGATGGCTGCCGCCCGTATCGGTGACACTAAGACGGCCCTTGATGCCCTGCTTATCGATACTCAGAAAAATACCTATCTGAAAAACGGCCATAACTTCCAGACAGCCGACCGACTACGTCTCTACCTGCCAGGCAATGGTGCCTTGCTCACTGCCGTAGCCATGATGTGTGCCGGCTGGGACGGGTGCAAGGAAGTCCTGAACCCAGGGTTTCCCAAGGATGGCACATGGAATGTCCGTTGGGAGGGACTGCGTCGTATGCAATAACTACAGCGATTGGAAAAAAGCGTAGCGCCGGCTTTGGACTTCACCAAAGCCGGTATTTCTTTATAGGGTGTTACGCTATAGTCGTATGGCACCGTCACCGTTTCGCCAACAGAGGCAGGCAGATTTGCAGCTTCTGCTATGTAGTTGTCAGTCGTCCATGTCACTGCCGTAGCATCCTTCTGACTATAGTAATGCTTCACGCCCGTTTCGAAGTAGTTGCCCTCAATCAGGAATTCTGAGTTCTTGCGTGGATTGATGCAGTTGCTGGCAGTAGTACTGCTATAGTAGTTGTTCAGCATGTGTATCCTGCCTGCACGCACCATGGGCATGCGCTGCTTACAACCCGTTCCCCACCAGTTAAAGGCATAAGTGACGTTCAAGAATCCTGTCACTTCACGATCACTATAGCCCACAAGGTTCGTATTCTGATGCATATAAGAGTGTTCCGTATAACTGAACTTACACCAGCTGACGGTGATGAAGTCAGACATGCTTGTAATGTCGAAGTTACCGTCCATACCATCCATAAACTCACAATGGTCTATCCAACAGTTCTTGGTTCCATGGACACATGAAATGAGGTCGTTACCACCAACATCAATAGATCCAGGACCAACAAACACGATATTGCGGATGATGATGTTCTTGCAACCCTTCAGACTCAGTATGCCCGATTTGCGATAACGCTCTTTATTGTCGCCAGTCATTTCAATAATCGTCTTTCGCGTATTGTATTCTGCCTCCTCCCTGACCACATGTCCATTGGGCAGGGTTCCACCACCGCCATTGGTTCTCATGTTGGGCACGCCTGCAGTATTGAGTGCCTCCCTAATGTCATCGGTTACATACCAATGAGTGCGTATACGGGCATTGTTTATACCCAACAGTGTTTTGTCGTTCGTAGTTATCTCGACATTACTCGAAACTATAAAATCGCCATTAGAGCCATCAAAGACGATGATGTTGTTTTCACTATTCTCAATAGCGGCCTCGATAACCTTCCTCATATCCTGTCCATTCGACTTCAAGACAACCACCTTGCCAGCAAAGTCCTTTGGTATGGGATAGGTATAGCACCCACCACCATACATCTGGTAAATACTGGCGGCATCGGTGCGTGATGTGCGCGTACAATAGCCAAATGGCTTGTCTTGGTCATAGTCAGCGGCAGCAATTGTCAGTGACATAGCCAATAGTGAAAGGAAAGCAATTAGTCTCATAGTTCGTTGTGATTTGTCTGCAAAATTACAAATAACTAATCAATCATGCAAATAAAACATACATTTAAAGTCCCGTAAACGTTTTAGTAATATTATTATATAGGTAATAGTCCAAAGTCAGAAAACTTTATGTATCTTTGCACCCGAAAACTACTAATAAAATCGTATCAAATATGAAGAAGTATTTAATGACGCTAATTGCAGTTTTAACAACAATCCTATCTGTAGCCCAGACGGAAGCACCCGCTTTCCCTGGTGCTGAAGGTCACGGACGTTACACGACAGGGGGACGCAAAACTGATGGTTCCACCACAGTCGTTCATGTCACCAATCTTAATGACTCTGGTACAGGATCGCTTAGAGCAGCTGTAACAGGCGGAACATATCGTACCATTGTTTTCGACGTAGCAGGTGTCATTGCGCTTAAAAGTGTACTCAAATTCAAGGATCATATCACAGTCCTTGGTCAGACAGCTCCATACCCAGGCATCACCGTTCGGTACTATACTGTCCAACCTGGTGGCGACAACGTTATCCGTTTTATCCGTTTCCGCCGCGGGCAAGAGAAAGACATCGACGATGGAGCCGATGCTATTTGGCAACGAAACAAAACGGGCATCATTTTAGACCATTGCTCCTTCTCTTGGAGCATCGACGAGGTGGCCTCTTTCTACGACAATAACAACTTTACCATGCAGTGGTGCACGATTGGTGAGAGCCTTGTGAATGCTGGACATAATAAGGGCGCCCACGGCTATGGTGGTATCTGGGGAGGCAAACTGGCTTCCTTTCATCACAACATGATATGTCACGTTGCTAACCGTTCGCCCCGCTTCAATGGTGCACGTTATGAATGGACAGGCTATACATCCAATAAACTCTACAGTCAGTATAAATGGGAGAATCCCATACAGGCTGAAAATGTTGACTTCCGTAATTGCATTACCTATAACACCAATGGTTGTTATGGCGGTCCTGGTGGTGGACAAATCAATATGGCATATAACTATATGAAGAGTGGCCCAGGAGCTACCGTCACAAAACTGACCCAATGCACAGTAGCAGCAAGCGGCAACTCTTCAGGCCACCCTAACATCTATGGCATGGCCAGTCGATATTATGTAAACGGCAACCTTATTGACGGCGTAGAGGCTGGATGGAACAAGTTTATATATGATAGTGGTACCATCACTCAAAATGGCAAGCACTATGCCCAAGACCCCAACCACATGCATGGCAGTGATGCTGACTATATCACCGTCAGCGGCACAGACTATGTCTGCATGGTACTTGACAAAGCTGCGCCAACAGGCGAAGTCACGACCCACACTGCCGACAAGGCCTTCGAAAAGGTGCTTGGCTTTGCAGGTGCCTCACTTTATCGCGACGAGGTGGATGAGCGTTACATGAATGAAGCTCAGAATGGAACAGCCACATACACTGGCTCAGTTACCAAGAAAAAAGGACTTATTGATGTCGTTGCCGACTGTAATGGCTATACTGAGGCTAACTTCCCGACAGGCCAACGCGGAAGTGGTTTCGACACAGACCAAGACGGTATTCCTGATGAATGGGAGATAGCTAACGGTCTGAATCCTAATGACAAGAGCGATGGCAACAAGTATATTATCGACACCGAGAAGGGCTGGTACACCAATCTCGAAGTCTATGCCAACTCATTAGTCGAGGACATCATGAAGGCCGGCAATGCCGATGGCGATAGCAACTATACAGAGTATTATCCCACATGGAAGTCGCCAACGGCTATCCATACTGTTCAGACTAACACAGACAAACCCGGCGTATGCTACAATTTGGCTGGCCAGAAGGTTGACAACAGCTATAAGGGTTTTGTCATTGCCAATGGTCGCAAGGTCGTAATGAAATAAAGAATATATTAAAACTACCAAGTAAAAGAAAATGAAGCGATTCAAATACCTTTTCGTAACAGTTGCATTCTTACTGTTTGCGTCGGCCATACCTGAGAAGACGACGACCATCTTTATCATCGGCGACTCCACCGCTGCCAACAAGGACATCTCCAAAGGTAAGCTGGAACGTGGATGGGGCATGGTACTACAGAGTTATTTCGACGACAACATCCGTGTTGACAACCGTGCTCTGAACGGTCGTTCATCACTGTCGTTCATCAACGAAGGACGTTGGGATGCGGTGCTCAAGAGCATGAAGCCAGGCGACTATGTCATCATCCAATTCGGTCATAACGACGAAAAGCCCAAAGCCGACCGTCACACCGACCCAGGCTCCACCTTCGACTACAATCTGGCCAAGTTTGTACGCGAGACGCGCGAACATGGTGGCATTCCCGTACTGATGAACTGCGTTGTACGCCGTAACTTCTTTGTCAAGGCACCGGAGATTGACGATGACGAAAAGTTACGGACACAAACCTTCAAGGACGGCGTGAAGATGGTGGAGGGCGACACCCTTATCGACACCCACGGCCTCTATCGTGTGGCACCACGCGACGTAGCCCAACGGATGAACGTCCATTTCGTCGATGCCAACCGGATAACCCATGACCTGGAACAAGGCTTAGGTACCGAGGCCTCCAAGAAACTCCACATGTGGTTCCTGCCAGGTACGGAACCCAGTGAACCGAAGGGCAAGCAGGACAACACCCACTATAGCGTCTATGGCGCTCATGTGGTGGCTCGTCTGCTGGCTGATGCCCTGTGTCAGGAAGTCCCTGTACTCAAAAAGTATCGTTGTGATGCCGACTACACTGTCGATCGCAATGGTCGCGGCCAGTATTTCACACTCGACGATGCCCTTGCTGCCGCCAAAGCCGATGCCAAAGCCGATGCAACCATCCAGATTCTGGGAGGCGAGTGGGACAAGCCCCAACTACCAAAGAAATCAAAAATTAAATTCATTCTCCGCCAAAACGCATCCTGGAAATAGTTAAAACATAAATTATGAGAATTCTCAATAAAAGACTATGGACCATCGTGTTGGCAATGATTCTTTGTATGGGCAGCATTTCCGCCAAGGACATCCATGTAGCAACCACTGGTAACGACAATAGCGACGGTTCTGAGAATGCGCCGCTATTAACGATTCATAAAGCCATGGAAATAGTCCAAGCTGGCGACCGTATCCTGATTCATGAAGGAACCTACACCATCAGCGAACGCATCAAGATTCCTGCTTTGCCTACTACTGCTGAGCGCCGCTGCGAGTTGCGCGCCTGGCCAGATGATGCCGTTGGTAAAGTCATCATCGACGGTTCAGCCATGCACCATACCACAGAGTCAGCCTTCAAGATGGGACGTTGTATCTACGTGAACCATGAGGCGAACTACTGGACATTCTATGGTCTTGTCCTGCAGAATGCCGAAGACAACGGCATGAAGGTGGAGGGTTCATACAACATCATCGAACGCTGTGTGTTCCGTTGGAACAACGATACGGGTCTGCAAATTGGTATGTATAAGGATTGGAAGATAGAGGAGACTAAGTCTTTGCCTATCTCTGGCACACCCGCATTTAATCCAGGCTACACCTACTGCCGTTATAATAAGGTTATCAATTGCGATGCTTACGAGAACTACGACAGTCGAACCTATAACGGCACTGACGACGGTGGTGATGCCGACGGTTTTGCCTGCAAATTGTTCCCGGGTCCCGGCACCGAGTTCCACGGTTGCCGTGCCTGGACCAACAGCGATGACAACTGGGACCTCTATATGGTCTATCACCCTGTGGTCATCGACCACTGCTGGGCTTGGCATGCTGGCTACACACGTTCGGGCGATGCCATCGGCAATGGCAACGGTTTCAAACTGGGTGGCGGTGGTTCTGCAGGTGGTGCTGCCTTCGACCAGTCAACAGGTGCCCATGTAGTCACCAACTGTGTGGCTTTCGAGAATTTGCACAAGGGCTTTGACCAGAACAATGCCTATGAGGGCATGTATGTCATTAACTGTACCGCTTGGGGTAATGAGTTTAACTACCGCTTCCCCACCCTGTTCAAATATGGCAGCATGACCATTCGCAACTGTATCGGCTGGGGAGCAAGTGGCAACAATGGTATGGGTAACCACGAGTTCCTGTCAGAAGACAAAGAAGGTTCGCAAGTTCCCGATACCGACTATAACTCATGGACAACACTCGACGGTTGTAATCCCTATAAGGAAGGACAGAAAGCGGCCAATGGCAGCAAACCTGTCACCAAGAACTACTCTGGCGAGTTCCTGTCTCTAAGCGTGGCCGACTTTATGGCCGACCGTATGGACGATGGTTCATTACCTGACAACAACTTCGCCCGTCTGAAGCCAGGCAGCATCTTCAAGGATTTAGGCACACCCATCATCGGCTTCACACCGACACGTAAGATGACTGAAGCAGAATGTACTGCCGCAGGATTGGAGTACATCACCGCCGATGACTTATACATTCCCTACAACGATGCTGCTCCAGAATTTGGTGCTTTTGAACTCGATGGTGTACCTGTAGATTTCACCATCCCCGAAAAGATTAGTCTGGTTTGTACGACGGCTAACTCCATGCAGGAAATCACAGAAGGACAACCAATTGAAGATATCATCTACGAGTGGAATGAGGCTGGTACCACTGCCATAGTCAAGGGTTTGGCAGAAGGCCTCAGCTACAGCACCAACGGTCATACACTCACCATCAGCGGCACGCCGACATCTGGCTGCATGTTCACGGTCACTGTGTCTGGCAATACAGAAGAAGGCGTAAAACCTGTTACCTCTACAGGCACCATCACCTTAGTGAAACCCTTCCGCGTGCTCACAGGCGATTGGTATCATTTCCAAGACACACAGGACAACCTACCAGCCGATTTGAAAGCGTCACTTCAGCTGATAAACGGTGACAACACTGATGCCACTAAGGCTGCTACGACTATTGACCCGACTAAGGCAGAGGCTGACGCACAAGCTGCAGGCTACAGTATCGGCGCTGTTAATCTGGGACAAAGCAACGGAGGCATCAAGTTGACACTTAACGAGGGGACTTTACAGATAGTACTGAACACCTTCTTTACAGGTGGGCGTACGTTCCAGATAACCTATACCCTGGCTGACGGAACCACGACAAGCGTGACGACCTCAAAATACAGCAAGGGAGCCTATGTCATGGATGTATTGGCACTTGCCGGTCTGACCAGTGACACCGAATGTCTGAAGGTACGCAGCATCACGTTCTCACAAAGTGGAGCCAATGGCGGTACCCGCATATACGATATGTATGTCCGCGTGCCCGACACCAGTGGCACAACAGGCATTGCCACAGTGCAGAATGCACAACGTACAATACACCATGATTATTACAATCTAAAAGGGCAACGCGTCAACGACTCATACAAGGGTATCGTCATTTTACGAGGAAAGAAAATCGTAAAGAGATAACGGTAAAAGAGTTATATGAAACAGATGTTGGTCTTTATCTGTGTAATATGCTTCTGCATGAACATCATGGCACAGAAGCGCGAAAAGTACGAGTTCATGCGTAACTTGCCAGTCTATGCCGACTCGCTGATGGCCGACTTGACCTACCCTTTGGCATGGGGAAATAACGATATCAAAGATTTTGGAGTATGGAAGCGAACAGCTCGTCAAAAAGTATTTGACTGCATGTTAACGCCACCTCCGGCACCTGCCAACGGTTATGATGTAAAGGTACTTTTCGAAGAACAGCGCGATGGCTACAAGGCGCGTAAGATTGAGATACGCCTGTCACGTTACTACACCGTACCTGCTTATGTGCTGATTCCTGATGGCAAAGGGCCCTTCCCTGCCGTCAATGCCCTGCACGATCATGGTGCTCACCTCTTTATTGGCAAGGAGAAAATGATACGTCCACTGGCCTGCGAAGATTCTACAGTCATCAAGGATGCCGAGGCATGGTCAGTGGGTTACGAAGGCCAGTTCTTTGGCGACTATCTGGCTCAGAACGGCTACGTGGTGTTTTCTGCTGATGCCCCCATGTGGGGCGAGCGCGGACAGAAGGAGGGTGCCCGTCGCGACCGCTACGATATGATTGCAGGCAACATGATGATGTATGGCATCGACCTCTCTGCATATATGACCTACGACGATATTTCCGGCACTGAGTATCTGGCTTCAATGCCAGAGGTGGATGCCAATCGGATTGGCTGCACCGGATGGTCAATGGGTGCCTATCGCGCCTGGATGTTATCTGCCCTAAGCGATAGGATTAAGGTTGGCACTGCTGTATGCTGGATGGTAACTACCGACGAGCAGATGGGATTCAAGTACAGTCGTACGGAGAATGGCGGCTTTGCCAATTGCTTTCCAGGCTTACGCCGTTGGCTGGACTATCCGCACATAGCCAGCATAGCCTGCCCCAAACCAATGCTTTTTATCAATGGATCGCAGGACAAACTCTTTCCCGTATCAGGCGTGAAGAAAGCCTTCAAAACGATGCATGACACATGGAAAAGCCAGCATGCTGACGATAAGCTTGAAACCGAACTGTGGGACATGCCGCATAGTTGTGGTAAGAAGGCACAGAGACGTATATTGGAGTTCTTTAAGAAACATCTTTAGAGGCGGGAATGCCACTATAACGAGTATCCATCTGTAACATAGCCGTAAAGCGTAAACGTTTACGGCTTTTTTATTTGATAAAACAAAGAAAAAAAAACACATTTGTAAAAAAATGATTATCTTTGCGGCATAAACCATTACACGCGAACATATTTAATTCATATAATCTTTAACTTAAAGCAAAACATTTATGAAGAATTACTTACTAAGAATTGGCACTCTGTGCCTCCTGCTAATGCTGACGTTAGTGGGCAAGGCAGAGACGGTTACTGCCACATGGGACTTCACTAATGCTGAAGTGGTGGCTGCCGTGACAGCACTCTCCGGTAAAAGTGAGGCTGGAAAAATTGCAGCTGTTGAGAAGAATGGCGTGCTACTGACTGTAAACGCCAACGGACAGACAATCCGTGACAATGGAAACAGCATCCAGACAGGTAATGGTGTCGTTTTCCAGGTTCCTGTACTAAGCATCAATGACGTGGTGAAGGTAACGGGTTTTGCATCTCCCTATTTCGCCTATTCCATTGGTGGAACGGATGCTACAGATGCCATTACCTCTCATACTGCTACGGCCAACGAAGTGGCTCAAGGCTTTGTTGAAATCGTCAACAAGGGGCAGTATCTCATTGCTATTGAAGTGACACAGGACCCCAATGGTCCTAAAGGCGAGCCTGTTGCTCAGGACGTAACTGGTACTTGGAACTATGCCAACAAGGATGTCATGGATGCTACGGTAGCATTCTCTGGCAGCAATGAGGCTGGCGAAGTAGAGGCTGTGGAGAAGAACGGTCTGAAGATGAAGGTCGAAGCCAACGGTGCTTCGTTCCGTGATAATGGCGACAACATTCAGGTACGTACGGGTGCCATCTTCAAGATTCCCGTCAAGAATGCCGGCGACCTCATCACAGTTGTTGGCTATCCCGGCTATTCATACTACACCATCGCTGGCGGTGCTGAACTGAATAACGAGAACACCTACAAGGCTAAGCTCAGTGACGTTGAAGCTGGCTATGTAGCTGTGAAGTCCACCAACGACAACAATTACTTCAAATCACTCTCCGTAGTGCAATATGCACCGAAGGAGAAGATCACGCTCAATAACGAGCCTGCTACAGCTACATTCCCATTCGGTGAGGGTACTGAGGGCCAGAAAGCAACTTTCTCCAATGCCGACTACTTCCTGTCGAGCAATGTAAAGGTAGGTGGTAACTGGACTATCCAAGACAGCCAGACCTATGTTGATGCAAAAGAGACGCGTCTGACGCCAACTGACCAGCATAATGACAACCTGACGGATGACGATGCTGTCAGCTTCCTCATCAATCCGAAACCTGGCTTTACCTTTACACCGACCAAGGTGGGCTTCAAGGCAAACCGTTTCGGTACTGACAACGGTCTGATTGATGTTTACTGGCTGAATGCTGACGGCACAACAGTAGAACTGGAGAAGGCCATTTCGCCCGAGCGTAACAACTCTGGCAATAATACGGTCAAGAGCTATGACGTCACTGGTGCTACAGCAGGCGAAGGTGTCTGCGGACTGAAGCTATACCTCTACAAACTGCAGGCAGGCAAGCAGCTGGGTCTGGCCGACATCGTCATCGAGGGTACCCTCAATGGTACTGAGAAAGACGTTCCCGTACTGGCATCGTTCAAAATCAACGGCAACGCCTACACTGTCGAGGACGTCTTTGGCGAGCAATATGAGGCTACACTGAAGTTACCGAAGAAAGAGACTATGGTTGGCGCAAGCAACCCATTGACTGACGTCACCGCCACCACTGGTGAGGTAGGCACCATCACCTACGAAGAGAAGGACAAAGCCTGCACCGTCACCATTCCAATGACCGCTGGCAATACCAAGATGGACTACGTGCTGAACGTCATCTTCAAGCCTGACTACAAACTGGAGTATATCGGTGTTGACGGCAGCATACTGGCTACACAGGCTGTCGAGGAAGACGCCACCATCGGTGCATTTGCCTATAACATCAACGAAGCTGCTGCCACCAAGGAAGGCTACAAGGCTCGCGGTTGGTTCAAGGCCAATATCCTGGGCGAGAAGTTTACTACTGCCGACGTCATCACTGCCGACACCAAGCTTTACGCTATCCAGACTGAGATTGAGGAAGCCAGCACTCATAAGAAGTACGCCTTCGATTTGGCCGACAAGTTCTTCTATGCTGAGGACCATGAGGCCTTCAACCCCGCAGGCGATGGCTTCTACTGGCACGATGCACAGCACGGCTGGGCCTTCAAGAACGGTAACACGGTTGACCTGCTTGTAGGTCCGAAGGCTACTATTACCGTCACACTCTGCCAGTATGGTTCTGGCACAGGTATCCTCGTCAAGAAGGGCGACCAGACATTGGCTACGCTCGACGGCAAGGCCGAGGGCGACGGTGGTACGGCTGTCTATAATTATGAGGGCGAGGCTGGCACACTGACACTGGAGATGCAGTGCAGTGGCGAGATGTACATCCACGGCGTGAAGATTGTGAACACCGCCGAGGTTAACTTCGACAGCGATGGCGACTGGTACTATGTCAAGGCTGGCGATGCAGGTAGTCTACTCGACGTCATCGACGTAGTAAACGGCAAGAATGCCAGCAAGGATGCTCCTCGTGCATTCATCTTCGTGCCCAACGGCATCTACGACCTCGACGCTACTGTCAAGACAACTATCAGCGGCCACAACATCTCACTGATTGGAGAGTCCATGGACGGCACTATCATTGTAACCACACCCGACAAGTCCATCGAGGGTCTGGGCAAGGCCGACATGTTCGACATCAGTGGTACCAACCTCTATATGCAGGATTTGACATTGAAGAATGCACTCGACTACTACGCTGCCGGTTCAGCTGGTCGTGCTGCCGTTATTCAGGACGCTGGTAACCGTACCATCGGTAAGAACGTTCGCATGTTGTCTTACCAGGACACCTACTATAGTTCGAACAGCAACCAGCAGGCTTACTGGGAGAACTGTGACATCCACGGTACCGTCGACTTCATCTGCGGCGGTGGCGACATTCGTTTCCAGAACACCACCATCTCGCTGGAACCTCGCCAGACCAGCGGCAAGGGTGGCCGTACCATTGTGGCTCCTACTACCAACACCAAGTTCGGTTATGTCTTCGATGGTTGTACGGTTGTCGACCTCGCCGAAGGTAAGGGTGATTGGAACTTTGGCCGTACCTGGCAGAACGAGCCTATCACCGTCTATCTGAACACGACGCTCGACGCCAATGCTGCCAAGACCATCATCAGCAGCCGTTGGACTGAGAAGGGTATGAACAACAAAGACCCGAAGCTCTTCGGCGAGTTCAACACCATGGACGAAGCAGGCAACAACATCACACCTGCCAACAATACCATTAATTCACATGGTGGTGCCTTCGAGACCATCCTCTCTGCTGACGATGCTGCCAACTACAGCTACGAAAAGATGTTCTCGGAGAATGCCAACAAGCAGTGGGATCCCGCAGCACTTGCCAAGCAGGCTCCTGCAGCCTCTAACGTGAAGATCGACGGCACCACCCTATCATGGGAGTCTCAGCTGCTCGGTCAGTTCTGGGCTATTGTCAAGAATGGCAAGGTTGTTGCATTCACAAGAAACAACTCTTATACCATCGACGATGCCCAGGCAGAATATGCCGTACGCGCCGTCAACGGAATGGGTGGTCTGGGTGAAGCTGTCGATGCTCAATTCTTCGCTACCGTCACCCTGTCGAATGCTGGATATGCCACCTTCTTCGACTCAAAGCACAGTTATGAGCTGCCTGAGGGCGTGAAGGCATACATTGTCACAGCTGCTACACCCGAGGCCCTGACTTATGAGGAACTGAACAGCGCTGTCACCGCTGGTGTTGCCGTCATGCTGAAGTCTGCCGACAAGAAGGGTGGCGACATTACCCTCAAGTCCGTGAACTACGAGTCAGCCTACAATATTCCCGTTAACCTGCTGAAGGGTAGCGATGAGGCTACTACCACGACAACTGACGAAGACAGCTGGTTCTACAAGCTCAGCTTCGGTGCCAAGGGTTCTAATTACGCCAACATCTTCGGTTGGTTCTGGGGAGCTGCCGACGGTGCTGCTTTCGAGATAGAGGCTCATCGCGCATGGCTCGCCATCCCGAAGGGTGGTCAGAATGCTCCTACATTCAACTATCTCTTAAGTGGTGAGGCAACAGGCATCAACGACGTTCAACGTTCAACGTTCAACGTTCAGCAGTACTACAACCTGAATGGTCAGCGTGTAGCTAATCCTTCTAAGGGTGTGTTTATCGTCAATGGCAAAATAGTTATTAAATAAGCATAAGTTATGAATAAAGCTAAGATATTGATTTGTGCCGTTTTTGCCGCCATGGCACTGACAGCATGCAGCGTAGAGGACAATCCGAATCCCGAACCATCAGTCATAGTCCCAGACTCAGCGAATGTCAACAATCCCTATGAGACTGTGACCGACCAGCCGGCCTACGCACCAAGTCTGTAATTATACCTTATTATATTGAGAGAGAGCGGAGAAATCATCCCCGCTCTCTTTTTTCGTAAGGTTTCGTAATCGTTTACGAAAAAAAGAAGATATAATATTTGTTAGATTGTCTAAAATGTCTTACCTTTGCAATAGTTTAATAAACTACCTACAAAAAAACAAACCTAAATTTATCAAAAATGCAAAAAAGAAGATTTCTCTTAGCCTTGCTGCTTTGCACGCTGTGGCTAACGGGCTTCGCCCAGAAATCAATCACTGGTACGGTCAAGGATAAGGCCGGCGAACCAATGATTGGTGTGAGTGTTATCGTTGATGGTACCACTATTGGTGGCGTCACAGATTTCGACGGTAACTTCAGAATCAATGGTGTACCGGAAAAAGGCACCCTGAAGATTTCTTACATTGGCTTCAAAGACCAAAAGGTCAGTGTTGCCGGTAAGAACAGTTTTAACATTACCATGGAAGAAGACGCATTGGGTCTTGATGAACTCGTAGTCGTTGGTTACGGCACGATGAAGAAGAAAGACCTGACAGGTTCTGTGGCAAGCATCAAGCAGGACGACATTGCACAGGTTGCTGCTCCTGATGCTATGCAGGCTATGCAGGCCAAAGTACCTGGTCTGGACTTGCTATCAGGAGATGGTCAGGCCGGATCATCCGTCAGCATTACATTGCGTGGTAACCGTTCTATCACTGCCAGCAACTCACCGCTTATCATCGTCGACGGTGTGGAATATTCCGGTTCGCTTGACATTCCTGCCAGCGACATTGAGTCGATGGACATTTTGAAAGATGCCTCATCAACAGCCATCTATGGTACGAAGGGTGCTAACGGTGTTATCATCATTACTACCAAACGCGGCTCAGCAGGCAAGACCCGTGTCAACTTCTCTGCATATCTGTCATTCAAGTCGCCTACGTCTGCCGTCAAGGGCATGTATGGCCAGAAAGAGGTGCAGCGCTGGATTGACCGTGCAAACTACAAGGCCGATTTAGCTTCAGGCAACTGGGGTACATCGAATGTCTCTCTGGACGACGTTTTCGGTGCTACAACTATTGCCGGCAATGACAACTACAAGGTAGTGGACCTGATTGCCAATGGTGACTATACCGATTGGTACGACACCATTCTGCAGAACTCTACCTCACAGAACTACGAAGCCAGCGTCAGCGGTGGTAATGAAAAGACCAACTTCTCTGTATCATTGGCTGCCATGTACGATAAAGGTCTGTTGAAACACGATGCCATGGACCGCTACAACGGTCGTTTAAACATTGACCACGTCATTAACAAATACTTCAAGGTCGGTGGTTCTACTGCTTTCACATATCGTAGTCACAATGCCCGTAACGCATCGGTGTTCAATGCTGCAAGAAAGATGACCAGCATTACACAGGCTTACAAGGAAGACGGTAGCATCAACGAAACACCTAACGTATGGTATACTGCCCACGTCAACCCTCTGATGGACGAAGGCAATAACTATTCAAGCCATATCGAAAGCACCCGCTTTATCGGCAGTGCCTATCTGCAGGCAACTCCTATTACCGGTTTGACGCTCAAGTCTCAGGTAGCTGTCGACCGCCGCAACCGTCGCGTTGGACAGTATAACGACTACCAGTCTGCCGGCCGCTATCAGGCTCCATCTACAACTTACATGTCGAACGCATGGGATGCCTGGACTATCCTGACCTGGCAGAACACAGCCAATTATAACATGAAGCTCAACAACATCCATGACTTCAGTTTCCTGCTCGGTCACGAACTGCGTCAGGATGTCCGCGAAGGTCTGAGCTACAACGGTACAGCAGGTAAGGAGCACTATTACAATCAGGAATTCTACGACGTCACAAAGATTTCGGCTGACCAGAATGCCTCATCTTCTTATACTAAGCAAGCCATGCTGTCATTCTTCGGTCGTGTCAATTACACGCTGATGGACAAGTACCTCTTCTCTGCTTCACTGCGTGCCGACGGTTCGTCAGTACTTGCTGAGGGCAAGAAATGGGGTTACTTCCCCGCTTTGAGTGCTGGTTGGCGTGTTTCTGAAGAGAAATTTATGGAAGGCACAAAGTCTTGGCTCGACAATCTGAAACTGCGCGTAGCATGGGGTATCTCAGGTAACGCTGCCGTCAGCCCCTATCAGACACTGGCCACCGTAAGCGCCACGACACCGGGTTCAAGCGATTCGTTCATCCCCATGTCAATGAGCAACAGTGACCTGTCATGGGAGACCACCAGTTCTATTAACATCGGTCTGGACTTCGGTATTCTTGGTGGTCGCATCAACGGTACCATCGACTACTACAGCACCAAGACCAAGGATCTGCTTTATTACAAGAGTGCTCCCGCTTCATCGGTATTCACCTCTGTGCTGTCCAACATCGGTGAGTCGAAGGGTAGCGGTATCGAAATCGGCATCAATGCCCTGGCCGTTAAGACAAAAGACTTCTCATGGGACATCAATGCCAGCTATACTCACTCAAAGGACGAGATTGTGAAACTGGCAGACGGTCTGGATCGTAACATTGACGGAACCACCGCCCTCATCGTCGGCGAGGCACTGTCTGCTTATTACGACTACGAGACCAACGGTATATGGAATGTCGGTGAGTACGAGCAGTATGTACAGGATTATGCCGACAGAGGCATTACCTTCACAGCTCCCCTTACTAAATACGGAACACCGGGTACATTAAAAATTGTAGACCGCAACGGTGATGGCAAGATTAACGATGACGACAAGCGCGTTTATCAGCGCACACCTGACCATATCCTCGGTCTGACCAACACCTTTACATATAAGAACTTTGCGCTGAGTATCCAGTGTATGGCACGTCTGGGCGGTTACTTCGCATTTGATAAGAACAATGCCCTGGGTCTGAACGACGGTGATGCCAACTGGGCAGACGTTGACTATTGGACGCCCACCAATACGGGTGCCAAGTTCCCCTCACCAGGTACCAACGATACCGACCTGTCTAAACTGTACACTCAGTATGCCTCTACACTCCTTTATGAGAAGAACAACTTCTTCAAGATTAAGGACATCACACTCAGCTACAACTTCGACAAGAAGCTGCTGAAGCCCATCCACATGTCAAGCGCTAAGATTTACTGTTCACTGAAGAACTACTTCACCTTCGCAAGTGTCGACGACTACGATCCCGAACGTGGCGGCAGCATCTCATGGCCTCTTGCCAAACAGGTTATTGTAGGCCTGAACGTGTCTTTTTAATTGATAACTGATAATTGATAATTGATAATTATGAAAAAGATATTTGCAATCATCATAGCAGCCGCCTCACTGACAACCGGCTTCACGTCTTGCTCCGACTTCCTGGAGGAAGACAATAAGACTGGTATGACGGCTGACCTGACCTACAACACCGTAAGTGGTATCGAGGGTCTGGTAAAATCGTGCTATGCTTACACCCGTGGCTGGTGGGGCAAGGAGGCCGGTCTTGGCCTGACAGAATGTGGTAGCGACCTATTCCTGGCTGGTTTTGACAACAAGCAGAAGTCGCTGACCAGTTATAACCTCTCGGCTCGTTCACTGGATGGCAATACAGCTGATGACGCTGTACTCGACCACTACTGGGAGATGTTCTACGATGCCATTGACGTCTGTAACAATGCGTTGAAGTACATTCCGCTGAACAGCAACATCACCGATACCAAGAAAGAGCAATACTACGGTGAGGTCAAGTTCTTGCGTGCACTGTACTATTCGCAGATGGTGGCAACATGGGGTCCTATTCCCTATAACACAGAACCTATGTCAGCACAGGTAACGACTCCTGTACGCGTCCCTGAGGCAACAGTTTATAAGAATATCCTGACAGACATTGATGAGGCCATTGCACATTTCAAAGCCTCTAACTTCACTGACAAGGCAAAGAACGGTGGCGAACAGGGTCGTGCCACACTCTATGCAGCTTACGCCTTGAAAGCTCGTGTAGCCCTGTATGCTGCATCATGGCTGGGCAACAATGCCGTTGAAGGATACAGCAACCTCTATCAGATTGCTCAGGCTGCAGCCGAGGAAGTCATCGCCAATAGCGGTGCATCGTTCTACAGTCGCTATAGCGATACATGGAACATGAATAATGAGGCCATCCAGAACAACAAGGAGGCCATCTGGGGCGTAGCCTACAATAACGACTTGACCACAGAGAACTGTATTCCCTACCGCTACAAGACCAACAGCAGCGGCAGCCACCTGTCGTTCAACTCACTCATCACCCGTACCGGCTATAGCCGTGGCGGCTCTGCCATGCTGCTGATGTTCGTTCCCATGTGGAATAACGGTAACTCTGGTGACGTAGGCGGTAACGGTACCGGCGACGACCGCCTCTTCGTTCGCGTGCTTGGTACCAGCACAGCCAGCATCAAGAGCAAGCTGACTGGTCAGCAGGTCGAGGTTGCGAAGTACTACTCACCATACGGACGTGGTTTTACACGCTATACCACCACCCCATTCCTTTGGAAGAGCCTCGAGGCCGTCCGTGCTACCGACCAGCGTTGCGATGCCACGATGATGACCCACTACAACATCCCCGATGGTTTGCAGGGCAATCGTCCCAAGCACTATCCAAACATGGGTAAGTATATGACCGATCCAGCTGTGGCTTATGCTGCTGACGGCAACTACTTCAATGCCGGTGATACAGCTATCTATTACTGTCCGCTGGACGGTGACTCTCCTGAGGGGCAGGCCAAGCAGGCTTGGGCAAAGAACCGCTATCGCATCCAGTTCCTATCGGGTGGCGACATTCCAGTATTTGACGGCAATACAGACCTTGCCGTTCCTACACAGAAGGCCAAGGCCACTTCCGACGTCTATGGCGACGACCGTTACAACAATGTCAACATCGGTGGTTGGAAATCATTCCCCGGTCTGAAGAAGTTCCTCGACGACCAGTACAACTCCAAGTACCCGACACACGACATCTCCAGTCGCGACGCTATCGTGTTCCGTCTGGCCGAGATGTATCTTATCAAGGCTGAGTGTCAGTTACAGAATGGCGGCGACGCACTGGCCACGCTGAATCAGCTGCGTGCAGCCCGTGCCATCAGCGGTCAGGACAATTCACTCTCTGGCACTGTTGACATCAATACCATCCTCGACGAGCGTGCACTTGAGCTCTGCGGTGAACAGCAGCGCTGGTTCGACCTGAAGCGTACCCACACACTCGTCGACCGTGTCAAGAAATACAATGGACAAGGTGCTGGCAATATAAACGCTATCCACTATTATCGCCCAATTCCTGAGGCACAGATGATTTCTTGTACCAATGTCGTCACTGCTCCTGTCGCACAGGATGCTAACGGTGTATTGCAGTACACGGAAACGACAGATGGTTTCTGGCAGAACCCTGGATATTAACACAACACCTTGATATTATTATCGAAACAGCGGAAAGTCCATGCGGCTCTCCGCTGTTTTTTTCTGAAATCATCAATAATATTTGGTAATTCAAACGATATGTACTATCTTTGCAAACAAAAAGACTATGCCGAAAAAGACTGGAGGGATGTCCTACGTGGTCTACACCTCACCAAAGAAGGGAAAAGACGGTCGGAACATAGTATATGTCAGACCGGAAGGAGGCCCGCAGATGAAAATGACTATTGAACAGATTGACGCCTACTGCGCCAAGTATAGTTCAATGCGCTCCGGTGAACTGCAGTTAGTGCTGCATGAATTCATGCACTGGGCTGCCGAATGGATTGTCAAAGGTTACAGGGTGGAAACGCCCCTTGGTTCATTTGCCCCCAAACTGAAGCTCAAGCGTGAGATAACCGACCCCAACGAGGTCAGCGACAGGGATGTCGAACTCGACGGTGTAGAGTACACCCCTGGCAAACTCTGGGACGAACACCTTGACTACTGGATGCGCGACGGTTTTAATAAGTCGGAACGCCTTTACACCAGCGAACCGTTAGCAGACATGAACCAGTTGGAACAGACACTCCGCGAACTGCTCGACCAACGGGGCTTCGTCACTGTCAACAGTTTCAAGGCCAGCACAAGACTGACCTACCACTCTGCCCGCAAACTGCTTAACACGTGGACGGAGGGTGAAAATCCCAAGCTGCTGAAGACACGTCAAGGGCCGACATACATCTATACTGAGGTATAAACATATGATTTACCCACTATACCCCCTATTGAATCTTATATACATCAGAAAGCAAGTTAGTTATCCATAGTTGGATAGGCCTTTTTACCCACTATGTTCCTACTATATTCCCCCTATACACCTTTTGATTTTGACTATAGGCACAACATATTTTGCCTATAGGCGCAAGACATTTTGCCTATAGGAACAAACTCGTTTAACACCGTCTCGCCCCCTCTCAAACGCCCTAATACAATACGTTTGCGCCTTTGTTCACCCCTGCAAGGCCATTATACGCACGCGTAGAGCCTCTTTAGAACAAATTAGTCACACTATCCTGCCGTTTTCCTTGCATATCTCAAAATTATTTCGTACCTTTGCGATTGCTAATCACTAAAAGACTGAATACATGACGAAGATAACGAAAATAAAGACCAGATTAGGCGAACTCGGTGCCCCCGTATCAGTGGAGCTTGACACCATCGTAGAGCGCATGCAATCCGACATGACAAAAGCAGCTGCCGACCGCATAGCCCGTGTAGCCCTGGCCTCACGACTGGCTATGGCAGAGGGAATGCCTCGCTACGTCATCAGAGATACTGACCGTCTGCCTTACCTCATCTTCTCGGCAACGTTCGGCAAGGATGGCATTCAGAAGCCCATCACGGCAACAGGACTCGTACTGCTCACCATACCATGTCCGGAGGGACTTCAGCAGATTCGCAAGTTGCAGGCTCGCGTGCGACAGATAGACTACACACTGCTGGCCTTTGCCGGTGTCAGCGGCTCAACACTGAAAGTTGTAGTGCGCTGCGGCTATAAAGCATCCGACAATAGCCTGCCCGATGCCGACGATTACACGTCGTGGCTGAAGGACGCACACGAAAGTGCCGCACGGCTGTATACCGCTTTGACACAATGCAACCTGTTAGTGGGCGAACAGCACATTGCACGCGGTTGTCGCATGAGCTACGACCCGCAACTGTACTACAACCCTAAGGCCTTGACAATGCCCGTAGTACGCCAGGATGACGACCCGCTGCAGCCCTACGAGGGAGCCAAGGCCGACGACGACGGACAGGTGGTCTGGTATCCTGACCATAGCGACATGGAACGGGCTGAACTGGAGTTCCAGGCCTGTCTGTCGAAGGCCATCGAGAACAGCGATAACGACGCTCTGCTCTGTCTCAACAACCTCGCCGACTACTGTCACAAGGCGGGCCTGGCAGAGGAAGGATGTACCGTCAGGGCACAATGGACGCCAAGACTGAAAGGACTTGGCGAAGACCTCATTCGCAAGACGTTCCGCAATACATATAAGAAGCCGTACAACGGCAAGCACGTCTCACAGATGAACGAGAAAGAGCGCATCATGCGTTCGATAGAAGAGTTTCTGTCACGTCGCTACCAGTTGCGTTTCAACACCGTGAAACAAATTACGGAGTTCCGTCCCAACGACCTGCGCTTCAAGCCCTGGCAGCCACTGATGGACCGCCAGCTTAAATCCATTGTCGTTGAAGAGATGAAAGAGGGTGGCGAGAGCTGGATGAACGACATCCGCACTTATATCGAGTCGGCACACATCGAGGATTACAACCCCATTCATGAGTTCCTTGCTGCCTGCACGCCATGGGATCACAAGCATAACTACATCGAGGATTTCGCACGACGTCTGCCCACTGACTTTGTCGACTGGCCCCACTATTTCCATCGCTGGTTCCTGGCCATGGTGGCACAGGCACTCAACATTAACCGCGACTACGGCAACTCGATGGTTCCCATGCTCATCGGCGATCAAGGCTTCAAGAAGTCCAGCTTCTGCAAAGCCATCCTGCCACCATCCATGCGTGAATACTACATGGACGACATCAAGATGGACAATGCCGAGCAGGTGGAACGCGTCCTTGGACGCATGTGGCTGGTGTGTATCGACGAGTATAATGCCAAGACCGACCGCGAACAAGCCAAGATCAAACGTCTGCTGACGGAAAAGGACGTCCAGATGCGCAAGATGCGCTCCGACCAATACACCCTACGCCCGCGTCTGTGCTCCTTCATCGCCAACACCAACGACCGCACCCCACTGCCCTCTGGCGACGGCTCGCGTCGCTACCTATGCGTGGAGGTTACGGCACAGGTGGATATGAGCGGACGCATACCCTACAAGCAGATGTTTGCGCAGGCCGTCGAAGAACTGAGCAAAACAGACTGCATCTACTGGTTCACGTCGGAAGACGAACAAGCCATCCAGCAACACAACCAAAAGTATCAGGACAAGGCTCCGTTAGAACAGGTACTCGGTAGCGTCTTCGAGCCTGTCAAGCAACACCGCAAAGAATATTTCTGGCAGGTACAAGACATACAGAAGGAACTTGCGAAACACCTGAATGCCAGTGACATGCCAAGCCTCAGAGCACTCGGTATCACCCTGAAAAAACTCCGCTGGGAACGCGGCGGCATCGACGGCATGACCGGCTACTACCTGAAACTCAAATCATAGTAGGAACATAGTATGATCATAGTGGGGTAAAAAGCATATCCCACTATGATAAAAACATTAATAATCAGGAATATAAGTACAATCATAGGGGGTATAGTAGGTAAAAATCGATTTTGTATTGATGAATTGCCATCTATGCTTAATTTTGTCTATCGTGTCTTACAAACACCAATTGTTAAAAAGCGTAATCGTTTACGAAAAAAAGCTATCATAAATCTTGGCAGTATTAAGAAATCTTCGTATCTTTGCAGGCAGAAAAATATATTTTTTGTTTAATTTATTAAAACTACTAATTTTATGTCTGTTCAAATCAAGAGTATCTTTCGAACGACACTTTTAATGTGTCTGCTCTTAGTGTGCGGTCAGGTTTCGGCCCAGACTACCGCTAAGGGTACGGTCATAGATGCCACTGGCGAAGCCGTCATTGGTGCGACCGTAGTAGAGAAGGGTGACCCCAAGAATGCGACAGTGACCGATTTTGACGGTAATTTCACACTGAAGCTTCATAAGGGTAAAGTTGTAGTGATATCCTACATTGGTATGGTATCGCAAGAAGTCAACGCCGGCCCAAACATGAAAGTCACACTGCAAGACGACAATGCCGCCCTTGAAGAAGTGGTTGTTGTCGGTTACACCAGCAAGGCTCGTAAGGACCTGACCGGTTCTGTCGGTTCTATCAGCGGTGCAAAACTGGCTGTAGTACCAGTGACCTCAGCAGCCGTTGCCCTGCAAGGTAAGATTTCCGGTGTGCAGGTAACGACCGTGGACGGTCAGCCCGGTGCCGATGTTAACATCCGCGTACGTGGCGGCACGTCCGTGACACAGGAAAACCACCCGCTGTTCATTGTCGATGGTTTCCAGGTTGACAACATCAATGATATTCCTCCTTCGGACATCGCTTCTATCGACGTTCTTAAGGACGCCTCCTTGACGGCTATTTACGGTGCCAAGGGTGGTAATGGTGTTGTAGTGGTAACCACCAAGAGTGCCAAGGAAGGCAAGGTGCAGGTAACTTTCAACGGAAACCTGAACGTAAGTCATATCTCTAAGACTCTCGATCTGATGAACGCCCAGCAGTTTGCCAACTATCAGTATCAGTGGCACTCATGTAATGGTACGCGTTCTGACAATGGAAAGTTCTTCCGTGCCAATTTCGGCAATCCCTATGACCTTGACATGTACTCCACCCTGC
>CAMHTW010000025.1 GCA_946188165.1 uncultured Prevotella sp. | reverse complement strand
TCAGACAAGCCTCTACGTCCTCTTGCTTCATCTCCCAGAAGTTCTTGATGGTAGGATTGCCGTCCTTATCCGTCATAGCACCAGTGGCATCCAGTGTCGTAGCACCGCTATTGATAAGGTGGATAAAACCACCGGCGGCCTGCCCCTCGGGCTTCTTGCCAGCCACGCGCTCTACAGCTTCGGGACTCCAGTAGGTACGGATGTCTGAGAACATCACACCCTTGTTCGTCAGCAGGTGTCCGAACAGCATCGACATACCGTTCAGGAAGTCGTTCTCAGTAGCCAGCGTATAGGCCTCGCGCGGTCCGTTCCAGTCGAACGACGTACACATCATCGACTCGGGGAAGTCGAAGTTAGGCTTGTAGTCCGTCCACTGACGCTGACCCTGCACACCTGCTGCAATGGCGTTGTGGCCGATGGCCTCTTCCTTGTAGCCCATCTCCAGCAGCTTGTCGCTGCCCTGCATCAGGTCGCGGATAATCATCATGCACTTCACGGTAAACTCCCAGTCCTCGTCCTTCTCCTGGCGGTTCTTGCCCTTACCCTTGCCGTTGAAGGTGGTCATGGGCACACCCGGGAATAGCTGACGGTCCTCGTTATAGTCGTGACCCTCCTGGGGCTTGCAGTACTTCTCTACCCACGCCATGGCCTTCTCGAACTCCTGCTTGTCGTAGATGCCGAAGTCCACGCGACGGAGTATCTCTACCAGCGATACATACTCTGTACGCATACCTAAGTATTGCTGCAGGAAGTCTGCATTCACGATACTTCCGGCGATACCCATACAGGTATTGCCTAACGACAGATAGCTCTTGCCGCGCATCGTAGCCACCGCTTGGGCAGCACGGGCAAAGCGCAGTATTTTCTCACTCACATCCTCAGGAATGGTGTTATCGTCCAGGTCCTGCACGTCGTGACCATAGATGCCATAGGCGGGCAGCCCCTTCTGGGCATGTGCAGCCAGCACGGCAGCCAGATACACGGCACCTGGGCGCTCCGTACCGTTGAAGCCCCAGACAGCCTTCGGATAGGTGGGATTCATATCCATCGTCTCAGAGCCGTAGCACCAGCACGACGTCACGGTGATGGTAGAACCTACGCCCTCGCGCTCGAACTTCTCGGCACAGGCGGCACTCTCCCCCACTCGACCTATTGTCGTGTCTGAGATGACGCATTCCACGCGGCTTCCGTCGCCATTCTTCAGGTTTTGCTCAATCAGGTTCTTCACTGCCTTGGCCAGATTCATCGTCTTCTCCTCCAGGCCCTCACGGATACCGCCCTGACGACCGTCAATTGTCGGGCGTATGCCAATTTTCGGATAACTTGTCTTCATCTTGAAATGTTTTAGTTGTATTGTTTGTATATATAGGACGCAGACCAACATCGAATGTCATCAGTCAGCAAAAAAGGCACTCCGTATCAGGAGTGCCCATTCTATATGGATTTGCTTCTATCCAGCCTGTTCTATGCTGCATCAACATACTTGGGCGAAGGACCGTACTTATTGTCCTCGGGCTTGCTGTCCATAATCGACCAGATGAAAATCACGATAGCCATCACGAAGTTGACAACAGGAATAATCAACAGCCAAATCATCCAACCACTGCGACCTGTGTCGTGTAAAAAGTTACAGCAATGTCTACGCTCAATCGTGCAGAATCAGTGCCGACTGCGGACTGACCGTCGTACGGCGGCCAAAGATTTTTTCCGTAGAATCCTCATTGATTTCGCAGTCCTTGCACACTACGGTGTACATGGCCTTGGGGATATCAACCGTTACCAACTCGCGCTTGGGATTGAGAATCACGATGATGTTACGCCAGTCGTCACGTCCGGCATAGTTCTTCAACATGAAGGCAACGACGCCTGAGGGCGCATCGAGGAACTCCAAATGCTTGCGCACCAGATTGGCGTCGCCCAAACGGAAGGCCGGATGGTTGCGGCGCAGGGCTATCAGGTCGCTATAGTACTTGAATACCTGCGGATAACGCTCCTTGTTGCGCCAGTCAAGCCGGTTGATGCTGTCAGGCGACTCGAAACTGTTGTGAACGCCCTGTTTGGTGCGTAACAGTTCCTCGCCACTCAGCATAAAGGGAACACCCTGCGACGTCATGACAGCCGTCTGTGCCAACAGGTCGAGGCGAATCAGCTCATCCTGCGACAGCTTCGGTATGCTGGCTTTCAAGCGGTCCACCAGACACATATCGTCATGACAAGAGACGTAGGCCAGCATCTGCGTGGGCTCCAGTGCCCAAGGCTTCTGGCTGTAGTTCACCTTCTTCATATTCACCTGCGGATGACTGATGCCACCAACGATGCCGAACTTCAGGCTTTCCACTTCCACATCACCAGTAAACTGTCCGGGCTTACCAGTCTTCAACCGACCAAGCCAACCCGATACGGTGTCGTCGCTGAACGGGCCACGCAGTCCGTCACGCATCTCGTCGCTGAAGGCGGCAATGCCCGGCATCTGCTGGATATTGGCCTTCATGCCCAGCTTTTCATTGGGCAAGGCACAAGCCCCTGCGCTCCACCCCTCGCCGTAAATCAGGATAGAGGGGTCCAGCTTGTCGAGTTCGGCACGGATAGCCTTCATCGTCTCGATGTCGTGACATCCCATCAGGTCGAAACGGAAGCCGTCCACACGGTATTCGTTATACCAGTATTTGACCGACTCTATCATAAACTTCCGCATCATCGGCTGCTCGGATGCCGTCTCGTTGCCACAGCCGGAGCCGTTGCTGTACTGACCGTCAGCCGTCTTGCGATAGTAATAGTCAGGATAGGTACGCTGGAAGTTGCTGTGCTCGATGTCGTAAGTATGGTTATACACCACGTCAAGAATCACAGCAATACCCGCCTCATGCAGCGCATTCACCATCTCCTTGAATTCGCGGATTCGACAGTATGGGTCGTATGGATTGGTGGAATAGCCACCCTCTGGCACATTATAGTTTACAGGGTCGTAGCCCCAGTTATACTTATTGTCACTGAGACGCGTCTCATCGACCGAGCCATAGTCATAGCTGGGCAGGATATGGACTGCGTTGACACCTAATGACTTCAGGTGTTCGATGGCCCACGGTTCAGTCAGTGCCATGAACTTTCCAGGATATTTGGCGTCGGGCCGTGCAATGGAGAAGTCGCGATGATGCAGCTCGTAGATGACGAGGTCGGCAGGCGACTTAATCACGGGATGCTGGTCGCAGCACCAGTGTTCGGGGAACGTCTTTTCCTTGTCGATGATGGCACCGCGCTTGCCGTTCACGCCTACCGCCTTGGCAAACACACCCGGGCACTCGCCACGCCCCATGTCGAAGGTATAGAACTTGTCCATCAGGTCACCGGCAGCCGTAGCGGTCCATAGGCCGTCCTTCTCTGACCTCTGGTCAGAGTGTGGCGTAGCAATCTGTGTCATCTTGATGGTCTTCAGGGCCTTGCCGCCCTGACCATCCTTATAGATACGTACCACCACCTTCTTGGCATCGGCAGGGGCAAACAGGCGGAAAGTCGTCTGCTGTGGGGTATATGTCACTTCGTCAAACTTAAAGTCCTGTGCCAAGGAAGTGACAAGTGATAAGTGGTAAGCAATCAGCACTGTCAGTAGTAATTGTAGTTTCTTCATACTCAATATTTCATTTCTCATCTCTCATTTCTCATCTCTCAAGAGTTGTTCTATCTTCTCATCGAGCTTCTGGGCCGACAGGTTCCGCGCAACGATGCGTCCCTTGTTGTCGGCAATGACGTTAGCTGGTAGGTCGCTGACACCGAACTTTCTCAGCAGCGGCGTTGCCCACATACGGCCATCACATACCGTTGACCATTTCAGCGAGTCACGGTCAACCACCGCACGCTTGCAGTCGGCAGGGCTGCCGTCCAGACAGATGCTGACAATAGCCAACTTATCGCCATACTTTTTTTTCTTCTCCTTCAACCGGCGCTGTATGTCAGTGCTCTGGTAGTTCCACGAAGCCCATGCCGTCACCACGTTGACCTTTGCCTTCAGATCCTTCTCACTAATCTGACGGCCTTTTACGTCGGTAGCCGTGAACTTAGGCAACTGGTTCAACACAGCCCCTTGCAACGCCTTGAGTTTCTTGTTGAGTTCTATGAGTTGTCCGTTGTCCGGTTTAGCCTCCAACAGCATCTGGGTCAGAATGGCCGCAGTTCTGAAATCGGGGTTCAAGTCTGTGATGAAATAACGCTTCAACAAATAGACGCTACCCAGTGACGAACGGTGTTCCTTGATGAAGGTCTCTACGACCTTGGGAATCTCCGGCGGTGTCAGTCGGTTCAGTTCCATACGCAACTTCGTCATATCCTCGTTGTCGTCACTACCCTCGACGGTCATCTCCTTCATGTGCGAGGCATCGCCCTTGATTTCCACCTTCTCGCCAGGCCCTCCAAAGACAGCCAGCTCCGAAAAGTTCGGGAATATCAACACAAATGTCGCCTCGTCGCGCAACATGGTTTCGTAGGCGAAACGACCCTCATGAACCTTAATGGTATCAATGCCTTTGATGCCGCCATCAGGACTATACACATAGAACTCCGCCTGATTCATGTGACGCAGGCGACCCTCTATGCGGAAACTGTGACGACCAGGGCCACAGGATAAAAGTAAAAAAGTAAAAAAGTAAAAAGGTAAAAAACCTATTACTGTTTCAATATAATTCTTCACTCTTAACTCTTAATTCTTAACTCTTCCGGCGAAGCCGATTCTTCACTCTTCACTCTTAACTCTTCACTCCCTAAACTCCAAGTCATCACTGGCCCAATCCTTCAGCCAAGGATACTTATCGATAGCCTGGTTCTTCAACTGCTGGGCAGCCGAGGCATTACCCTGACGGGCATTCAGGATAGCCTTCAGGTAATCCGTAATACCATCGGCCTTGCTGATGCCGTCCAGTGTCTGGGCAGCCTTGGCATAGTTATTGTTCATCAACTGAGCCAGTGCCGCACTATTGGTCTTCAGATTGCCGAAGTCCTGCTCGGCCTGTGCATACTTGCCCTGAGCCAGGTGCAGGTTGCCTAACACCTCGTTCTGGTTGCTGGCACCCGCTGCACGTCCGATATAGTTCTCTGCTGCATTGAGGTTACCCTGTTGCAGGGCCAACAGACCTAAGTTGGCATTCGCCTCAGCATGGTTGGTATTCTTCTGACGGGCCTGCTCCAGCCACTGCTGAGCCTCGACATAGTTACCCTTGTCGAAAGCCTGTGCACCTAAATTATTATAGGCGCGGACATCCTCAGGATACTGCTTGACGGCAGTCTTGTAGATATTCTCCTTCTCTGCATCCGTCTTAGCCATCGAGGCGGCATACAGTAGTTCCTCAATGCTCAGCTTGCTGGCATCATTCTTCAACTGGTCCTGAATCTGCTGGTCGCTACGTCCCATGGTTTCGTAGTTAATCGTCATACGGGCACGGCGCAGTTCAGGCAGGATACCATCGGCCAACTCCTTGAAGCCATGACTCATATTCTTAATCTGCTGCTCACGCTCCTCAGGGTCCTGATACATCGAGAGCACGCGCAGAATGACGTCCTTATCCTGGATGTTCGAAGCCTTGACCAGCTGCTGGAAACCTTCCCAGTCCTGCGCGGTATAGTTCGACTCCACATCACCGTCTACCTTGGCCTGCTTCAGCTGCTGCTTCACGTAGTCCTCCGTATTCTGCTGACGCTTGGTAGCCAGTTTCTCGTTCAGGGCCACACCACCGTCAGGCGACGCGTATGCCGACACCTGCACATTCTTCAGTGCCAGATTCTGGTTGTTGGCACTGATGCGCTGCAACAGGTTCACGAATTCCTGCACAGAGCCATTCTTCAATTCGCTCTTACGCAGTTCAGCCTGCTGAATCAGGAAGCGGATATTAGCCTCCTGCTTCTGGGCGATGGTACGCTCGAAGGCAAAGGATGCCGTTGCCGGACGGGCCGAGGTCAGCGTCATACGATACAACTCGCTTGTGGCCAACACACCGTCAGCCAGCTTCAGGGGTGCCACCTTCTTCTGCTTGTTGCTGATGCTGGCGTCGAACTCCAGCCACAGCTCACTCTTATGCATGGCAGGCACGTAGTCGTAGTGTGTCGTTATTCTGAAATTGCCACCTTCCTTATACTTGATGACCTGGTCGTTGCCCTGCACCTTCTCACCCTGCAAGGTGATACGCTGGCCCTTGACCGACTGCTGTACGCCATTCTGCACATAGCGCAACACCGGTGTGATGGTCATCACGGCCTTCTTCTGCATATACTTGGCAGGTATCACGCCTTCAATGGTCACATTAACCTTACCCTGCTCAACCTTCAAGACGGTAGGTACCACCGTCACATTCTCTTTCTTCATGGGCTCCAACTTTGCAGCCCCCGCTGTCAGCGTCATAGCAGCCAACAGCATCAACATCCATTTCTTCATATTCTTTAATTCTTAATTCTTAACTCTTAACTCTTCCGGCGAAGCCGATTCTTCACTCTTCACTCTTCACTCTTCACTACCGAAGCGCCCCTAATACTTGTTCACAAATCGCCTTCATACCCTTCCGATTGGGATGTCCAGACTTCTTCTCGATATCCTTTAACTGGATGACAGGAATGCCGTAATGCTTACAGATGACATTTGTCGATTCCGTAATATCCTTACGCAGTTCCGTGTTCTGGATAAAGTAGATGCGGGCATTGGGGTAACGTGACAGGGCATCATTCAACAATTTAGCCAATGCCGGACGGTAGGTGTAGAGGTCGGCACGCTTCCAGTCCTTATAGATGTATTCACCCACCTTGGCACCACACCAGCTGTCATTGGTATTACCGAATATCAGCAGGATGTCAGGACTACCCACGCGGGGCAGACGGGTGATAAACGAGCGGTCGCTATAGTCCTCGTCATTGTAGCCCGTATAGCAAATGGTTGCACCGCTGTACGACTCATTCTTCTCCAACAGGAAGCCGCCTTCCTTCACGACCTGCCACCACCATGTCTGGCGCACGTCGTTGACGTCCGTGTTTCGGGCATCCATAGGTTCAAAATACCAAATGGCGTTCCCCTCCGGTATATAGTTCTGATAGGTGGAATACGAGTCGCCCAGGATACTGATTCTCAGGCGTTGTTGTGCGACAGCTGTCAGCGACAGCAGCATGGCAAATAGGAAAATACTTCTTTTCATCATCGTGCATGTTTTATTATCTCGGCAAAGGTACGAATAAGTGCGCATACTACAAAACAAAAAGCCTTAATTTTTGTTTTTTATTTCGCTTATACATCATATATTACTTTCTATACTACAAGAAGAAAGTTCCTTTCTGACGTGAAAAATTATGTTCTCAGTACCATGAATATATGTTTACAGTACCGCGAACAAACATTCATAGTACCATGAATATATGTTTATGGTACTATGAACATAAAAAACATAGAATAGAAAAGAAAAAAACAAGGGGGCACTTCACATTTTGAAGCCCCCCCTGTAAACTTAATCCAACTTATCATCTACGTATCTTACGACCATTCTTGATGACGATGCCACGATAGCTGTCGCTCACTTTCTGTCCGTTCAGGTTATAAGTGTTTCCACTCATCCTGCGGTCCTGCATGTTGCGCGTGTCGATGGTCTCAACGCCCAAGACTTCCTTTGGAAGTTCCATGACGACAATCTCGATGCGGTCGTTAGCCAACGGTAGGTTCTCGAATGTTCTGGCATCGTAGGCCGTGAAGCAGTAGCTCATCGGCTGCGTGGTATAGCTGTCGGAAGCCGGAACACGAGAGAAATAGTTTCCGTCACCCTTATTGGCAAATGCCAATGCGCCATACTCATTCAACTCACTATCCTTCTCCGGCATCGAGAACGGCCAAATGTCGTAGCGTCCGTTGAATGTAGAGCACCAGTAGTGGAATTCCTCAAATAATGACCCTACTTCTTCCTCACCCACCTGTGCTATGGCCTCTGCCAACATTGCATCGACATCACGGGCCGTCTGCTCGGTCACTAACGGCTTGGCATCAGCATGCTTGGCGCGCACTAACAGTGGAGCAAGCAGAGGCAGCTCAAAGTCTGCCGGTACTGGTACATAGATGACTGACACTGCATACTGATTGTTAGCAGCCTTTTGATCGTACAGATCCCAGAGGCACAGGATATCGTAGTCCTCCAACATTTCTGCCGTCACCTTCTGCGAGCTATGCGGGTTGAGAACGATAGCTTGCCATCCCTCAGCGGTCAGCGTAGAGAGCGGAGCGCGTCGTACTACCAGTCTCTTGGCATTAGCCTGTGATGTACTATCAGCAGCTGTCGCCTGACTACGTCCCCAGTCGGTATCTTCATACTTTACAATATTACCTGTACCCTTGTTGGTGTATTGTAGGTAGTAGCGGAAGGGTAGCAATCCCTGTGTGCTATCGCTGAGTACGAAGTCTTCTTTGTCGTTGTTCCAGAGATACATCAGTTCCTTGACCGTCCTGTCAGCACTGATGCTGTCATAGGTAACTATCATGCGTGCGATATCCTTCGTGCTTGACATCGATGCTGCCACGCCGTCGAGTGGCATCTGGATGATCATCGGCTGATTCTTACCATCTTTGACCAACTTCATCTTGAAGGAAATCTCGTCAGCATTCGTTGAGCGGAAGGCTAGCGGCTCATTGGCAGCTGCCTGATAGGTTTCGCCGCTTTCGATTTGCTTCATCACGATGTTACCCACGCTGTCTTTCTCGAACCAATAGAACTCCATACCTTCACTCAGCATACTGGCATCTATCGTATAGTCGAAAGGCAGCACCCAGGGTTCGTAGGCTCCGTTCGTGCCACGACGCTTATAGGTAATCTGATCTACCTTCACCTCTGCCGAACACTTGAAGCGCTCACCGTCTTTGATGGTCAGCGATGACAGATACTTCCCAGGAGCATTAATAATCTGGTTGCCTAAGATGATTTCCGGACCCACTGCGTCGAGGATGCCCTTGGCATAGACGGGATACTCCGCCTGTGCATTCAAGGCACTGTCTCGTTGGGCAGCATATAGAGTCTGGTCATTGGGATTAACCCAAGTGCAGTAGGTTGCGCGATCCGTATTTTTCGTGATTGTATAGGTCTGGACATCATAGTCCCCTTTGATGAGATACCCCGTGAATGTGCAATGGTCGATGGTGCCATTATCCGATACTTTTACAGCAATGCCGGCAATATCGGGAGCACTGCGGAAAAGGTCTTTATTGCCACGAATGTTTCCGTGGAAATGGCAGTCGCTGATAGTACCCTGATTTTCGTAGGCTATACCTCCGCAGTCAGACGATGAATGTATGTTAGCCAACACCTGTAGATGCCTGACAGTTCCCCCCTCTTCTATCCTTTTAAAGAGTTGTTCGTTCTCACCTCCATATTTAATGGAATGTCCGCCACCGTCAAAGTTTCCTCTCAGGTAGAAGTCTGTATTATCAAGATTAATGTCCTGAGTCAGATAGATATCAGCTTTCTTTTCAATAAAGGCTTCGAAATCTTCCCTACTGCTGATGTAATATTTAGGAGTTGCAAAGGTATTGCTAAATATACCTTTATCATTTACCATATTACGATACACCACCTCATGATCATTGGCGAATACCGGCAAGCTGTCGGTCTCTAAGGTCTGACGCCATACGATGGTGCTATCGCTCTTCGAACCGTTAAGCAGATAGCATATCTCGCCCGAAGCAAAGCGCTCCTTCGTGTATTCCGCTCCCATGGTAAAGACTTTGTCTTGACCGACAAAAGAGACGGTATTGCCTATAGCATAACAGTTACGCACCTGTCCGTTACCGGTCAGACGTCCCGCGATGATATCGATACACGACTTGTCAGCAGCACCATCAACGTTGCAATCTACCATACCGAGGTGTTCTACGACACCGCTGACATTGCGGAAGAGACCTGTGGCATTACCTTTCTCGTCAACCATCTTCATATTGAGGATTTCGAAACCGCCACCGTCATAGTGACCTTCAAAGCTCTCCACACTGGAAGCCAAGGGGGTCGTCAAAGGTTCGTATGTCTCGTCCTCCATGTCGATGTTGTCAATCTGCTCGATATAGAACTTGCTGTGCTTCATCAAGCTGATATATTCATCAACCGTTCTCAAGTCTTCAACGCTCGCTACCAGGAACGGCTCATCCTCTGTACCCAGCCCCAAATTTCGTATCTTTTTCGGCAAGACGGTCACCAGAAGGTCCAATCCGTCATAGCAGTTTTCGTCATCGGACACAAATTCAATAATCATTTCTTCTTTCGAACCCATAATCGTGCCTATGTCCTTCTTGACACCATCCTTGGTACTGTAGAAGACGCTGTCGCCGATCTCGTTGGTCAGCTTCATAAAGCCACCCTCACCATCGGCTTCATACACGGTCATATAGTCGCGAGGCTTGTTGTTGCCGTCCGCCGACTCTGTAGCGACGGTTCCTGACAATTGTATAAAGTAGCCTGCTGGTGCCTGCAGCGTGACTTTTCCGTTGTAGTTATAACCGTAAACATTGTTTTGACCGCCGTAGTCATAAACCTTGTAGTAGATGGTGTCCTTTCGAAGTAAATCAAGTACTATCGTATTCCCGCTACCTTCGTAAGGTACCTTGACATCCCAAATGGCATAGAGAGGAAGATTCTCCGTTGGCACGATCTCAGAATTGTAAGGATAGAACGTTCCTTTTCCATCCTTCTGCGTGTTCCAGCCTGCAAAATCATAATCCAAACGCTCTTCTGCGTAAGATATAAGATTGAAGCTTGGCACGTAATATCTGTCGTCCGCCTTGAACATATCGATGGTCCTTGATGGCAGCTTGTCATGATTGGGGTTCAGCGATACCCAAACGGTCTTAGGCACCTCGTCCGTATTGGTGTACATGACTGGTGATGAAGGTGAGTCGTTGAGTGGATGACAATAAACCTGTTGCTTACCAGAGAGCAAAGGCACAGTGTCGGTCTTGATAGCCTGATGCCATGCTACCGAATTGTTCGTCTTCTGACCGTTCAGCAGATAGCATATCTCGCCAGTCTTGAAGCGGAGGTCAGCAACGTTATCTTCAGAACGGCTGATTTTCTTGTCACCGTCCTGGTTGTCGGCACACAGGTTAGGACCATCCGTAAACACGCGGTCACCCGTGGCGTTACTGCCTATGTAGCCCACGATATGGCCATAGTGTTTCACGCCATTGTCCTGTCCCACAACGGTGTTCTGGTAGCCGTAACAGGCTTCGATGCGCGAAGTGTCTCTCTGCTCGCCCACCAAGGCACCCACCACGACCCCCGGCATGTTACGGTAGTCAATCGTGCAGCCTTTGGCATAGCAGTTGCGCAATACGCCCTTACCCGTCAGTTTTCCAGCAAACGCGCCCACTCGTTTGATGGGGGCTTCAGCCTTAAACTTACTGTTCTCAATGCCGAGGTTTTCAACGACACCGGTAATGTTGTTGAAGAGTCCCATAGATTCACCCTGATAGTTGAGCATCTCAATATTCTTGATGACATGACCGCCGCCGTCGTAGTGTCCTTTGAAACTGTCGATAGTAGTTCCGATGGGCACCATCTGCGAGTCCTTCAGGTCGATGTCGGCAGTTTGCCGTATATAGAAATTGCTTCTCTTCATAACACCGATGGAGTAGATGAGAGTCTGCAAATCCGCCGGGGTTCCTATCTTATATGGATCCTCCTGCGTGCCTTTACCCAACTTGCCGATGTCATAGCCGTCGTTGGTATAATTACCGTTCTTCTTGAACACCCTGGCATGATCGCTCGACAGCACGGGCGTTGCATCCCTATTACTGCCTTGGCTGATGTTCTGATACCACACAGGCTCAGGATTTTTGTCCGAGTTATTATTCAGTGCGTAGGTTATCTCTCCTCTTCCAAGGCTGGCTGCATCCACGCCTACGAGAGAATATTTGTCCGTAGAGCCCTGATGATCCCAACTTGTCAGCGCATTTCCGTCCGTAAAGCATCGCTCGATACGAGTGCCACTCTTCGTATCGCTGGTGATGTATCCGGTTCTGGTAGCTGAAATCGAGATATTTACAACAAGGCAGTTTCTGATGACAGCCTCATCGAAGATATCGGAAGCAATACCTCCTGCGACACCTATTCTGCTACTTTGCTCTTCATTAGAATTTCCGGTACTACCGTTATGCATTATCTTGCAATTCTTGACAAAGCAGTTGGAAATTACACCTTTGCCAGTGATACGTGCAGCGATACCGCCTACACGTCCGTCTCTTTTCATATACCTGAAGGTCGAATTCTCCACACAGAGACGAGTGACTGTACCACTGACAACACCGAAGATACCAGCTATGCCATCGGCTTCAATTTTTGCATTACGGATGGTATGTCCGCCACCGTCGTAGTGGCCACCGAAATTATTGATTGGCATACCGCCACCGTTCATGTCGATGTCGGCAGTCTGGCGTAAGTAGATGCCGTTCGACTTATTGCCACCATTACAGTATTTAGCCACCACCTCGAAGTCTGCTTTGCTCTTGATGAGGAAGGGGTCATCCCATACGCCCTTACCAGAGAGTGCAAAGAGGGTACCCGAAGGTTTGTTGGAGTATCTCGATCCATCGTAATACACACGGAAACTAAGGCTATCGAGCACTGGATGAGCATTGTGTTCGCCCAGCGTGTCCACATTCTGGTACCACGTCACGCCAAAAGCCGTCTTGTCGTTCAACAACCACGTCAACTCACCGCTACGCATCTTTTTTTCGGCGCTCGTCTCGCAGTTTGTGGTCTTACCATGATTTTCGGCAGCAATACCTCCTCCAGTGGTGTAACACATGTCAACCGTGGCATTTTCCTGGATGATGCCACTGAAGCTACCGGCAACAGAACCACCGAGCGCATTATAGGACTCAATGCAACGACTCATACTGGTATTCTTTTCCATCTCGCCTACCACACAGCCCACATAGGGAGCCTTGACATTATTGTCGGTAGAATAGCAGTTGCGCATCCATCCCGTCATCTGCTCTTCGCTATCGTACATGAGCTTACCAGCAATGACGCCACAGCGTGCATTTTCATTATTGTTATCAATCTTTATTTTCTCAGCACCCAAATTATGGATAGAACCCGACACCTTTCCAAAGATGCCGACGGCTGTGCCGACGTTGGCAATCTGAGCGTCGTGGATGCGGTTGCCCCCACCATCGTAGTCGCCCTCAAAGGGGTATTTATAACCAATGGCCGTCCATTCACTGCCCCTTTTATTCTGGCCCAGTATATTCGTTACATGGATGTCGCCATTCTGCCTGAAATAGACATTCCGCGTGTTGGCGCCTTTGTTCACATAGTCGGCAAGATCTATCAGATCACCTTCTTCGATGATGAACGGATCGCCCTGTGTTCCATTGCCTTTGGGGAAAATAGCCTTATAGTCGTTCCACTTACCATAGAAATTCGTGGTTCCTTTATTGATGGTGTATTCATCGCCGACCATTTTCGACTCGCCTCTGCCGTTCCTTTCTGTTTTCCATTCCGACACATATTTGTCCCGTTCGGTAATCCCTAATGTATTAAACGACGGAATAGTGACGGTAACATTACCGCTACCCGTTGTAGATTTATAGCCGACTTTAGCTGTTTTCGTAGCTGCGCCATTAAATTGGTTCACCGCATTAAACTGGATGCTGAATTCTTTATCGAGAGAATAGGACCTGGTCGAGTTACCTCTGTCACCACTTCCTCCTCCGCCAGCACGGTTATCATGACCATCTTCATATCCACGATCACTTACTCCTGAGCTGTTATTGTCAGCATATCTGTAACCAGTTGTCTCAGTGTTGCCACCATAGCCAGAGGGAACGGTAAAGGTGCCATTACCATTAGCACCTGGGTTGCCACCGTATGCTCCTGTACGGAAATAACCGTAGCGAGACCAACGGGTGCTACCAGCTGAACCGCCGCCGCCACCGCCACCGCCGCAGCCACCGGTACCGATATCTTGCGCAAAGCCGCCGAAGCCGCCGCCAGCGCCACCGCCGCCACCGGCCATACTATAATTGTTACCGCCTTCTCTGACATAGTTGCTACCGCCACTGCCACCGTAACCTCCTCTATCGCCTTGGCTGCCACCGTGGGCATCCAACTGAACGCCGGATGTCAGGTCAACATAGAGATTGCCCATCGTGGCAGCGGTATAACCTTCATTACCTTTGTTACCTTGAACACCGTCATGGTTTTGCCAGTCAACAGTAGATGTGTAACCGCCGGAACCACCATAGCCGCCGTCAGCGCCACGTGTGCCGACGCCAGCTCCTGCGCCGCCACCGCCGTCGCCACCGTTGCCACCATTACCTGGCCATATACCACGACTTTCGTCCCTACCAGCATTACCACCGCGATTGCCATTGCAGCCGTTGGCTGCGTTACCGCCCCAGGCTACCACTTTGCCGTGGCCCTCAAGGAAGAGCGAGCTTCCTTGAGGCAGGTAGATGCCTGCACCGGCACCTGACCTTCCGCTTGCATTTCCGCCCCTGGCAGTGAGCGTGACGCCTCTTGGTACAAAAATATGTACCGTAGCACCGTCGGCTATCGTAAGTCCATTATTGCAGGCGCTGTTGCTAAACTCTATATTTTGAGTGATATAATAATTTCCTGACTGCAGTGTCTTTCCAGAAGAGGAACCTTGCGTTATATTGTTCCAACGCCTATTCATCACTGGTGCGGCCTTACCGTTGACTATCGCCCACGAACCAGGCTGTTCAGCGTTCATCAGGTTAACGACCTCACTCTGGTTTGTCAAACTGTATTTATCCACCTTACTCCAGGCATGTTGAGTAATGGTGTAGCTTCTACCATTGGTTCCCCAAGTGTTCCAACTACCTGTATCCTGATTATAATCTATGCAGAAATACATCCAATGGGCAGATGGCGAGCCTTGATCATAGACACGCTGTAAGCTCCAACCACCTCCATTACACCATCCGATAATTTCACCTGCATAAGAACCGTTAGGTGCTTTATTAGTGATAACTTTGCCATCGAAACGGCAATCGTTCATATATAGAGCAGAACGGTCTGCGTGTCCGATGATACCGCCTGCGTGGGTACTCTCTGTAGTCACATCTACGGAAACCCATACACGATCGACTTTGACGGTGGGAGTACCCAAAATATTGCCAATAAAACCAGCAGAATGAATACCACCCTTGACTTTGCCTGTTATGCGCACATCTCTGAAAGTAGCATCGCCAACATAGCGGAATGGGGCGATTGCTGCATTGTTCCCGAGATCTACGTTGATATTCAGTGTATGTCCGTTGCCGTCAAAGGTGCCTCGGTAGAGAGAGTTTGCTCCCCAACCAATGGTCTGGTCGATGTCAATGTCGGCCTCCAAACTGGCGTCAACCCAATACTGACCTTTAGCAGCTTCCACCATATCACGGAACTTGTTCCAGTCCTCAGTAGAGCGGATGGTAATATATTCGGTTTTAGCCGAGGCTTTCTCAATCCATAACGTGCTGCCAAGGCTAAGCAGCATCACCAATGCTAAAAATATCTTTTTCATCGCTTATACATTTTTCGTCCGTTTTGTATAATAATACCCTTATACCCAGCACCAACACGCTGGCCGTTGAGGTTGTAGGTGTATCCACTCCCCTCGCCCTTTGGAGAGGGGCTGGGGGTGAGGCTGATACCTGTCGTTTCTTCAGCCTCAAGGAATTCTACAGTCACCCGATTGCCCATCAGTGGCAGGAGTTCATAGGTATCGTCGTTGAGCACCGTGATACAATAGCTCATAGGTGCCGTCGTACGGTTGTCATTAGCTGCAGCATAGGTGAACGACTGGTCGAAGTAGTTGTCGTCGAACAGCATACAGCCGTAGTCCGCCAAATCTCCATATTTCTCAGATGAAGGCAAAGGCCAGACGTCGAGACGGTTGCCGAACGAGGCACACCAATAGTGCGGCATGTTGAATACCGGGAAGTCGGAAACATCATATCCCTCGTCCTCCAAAAGCATCTGAATCAACGACAGGGTGTACAGAGTGTCAATCTCAGCACCCATCTGAGCATTTACCAACGGCTCAGCATCAGCACGCTTGGCGCGTACCAACAGCGGGATTGCCGATGGGAGTTCCATACGGCTGTCAACCTTCTGATAGACGAGTGACACAACGGAAAGCGGTGAGTCTTCATCCTCATCGACGACATCAGAGTCGATATCTGTCAGATAGGCCACGTCGTAATAGTCAAGCATACGCGCCGTCACGCTCTGCGGTTGGCGTGGGTCGAGGATGACGGGTTGCCAGCCGTCTGCCATAACCGAAGCGAGGCGTCGCTGAGGAGCACTTCTCTTTGACGACGATTTGCTTCCCCACCTGGTCTGACCGTATTTCACGAATTTCTTGAAGCTATTGTTATAGAACTGCAAATAGAAACGGAACGGCTGGATGGCTAATGGGGCTGGGTCGCCGGAAAGGACGGTCTTCTGTTGGGTCTCATCCCAAGCATACAACAGGACATTCTCGGAAGTCGAGGCTGGTATGCTGTCGTATGTAGCATAGAAACCGGCTCTATCCAAGACCGATGCATTGCGGCTGATACGATTGTTGTTAGTGGCCATAATCGTAATAGGACCTTTGTCGTTGGTCAACACGTATTCAGCACTGTTACACTTGACCAGCCAAGGCTCGTTGGCCTTATAGGCAAGGGTCGAAGGTGTACCTTCCAGCGTCAGTGTCTTGCCCGCCAGAATGTCGGGCAGTTTCTTTTCTTGTAATGTCTTATGATATTCGAACGTGCCGCTACCGGCTATGCGGTTAAAGCCAAACGGAAGCACCCAAGGCTCCCGATCATTCATAGCTCGACGCTTATAGATGATTTTGTTGACTTTGACGTCAGCGGTACAGCTGAACGGCTCACCGTCAATGATGGTCAGCTCGTCAAGCGTCTTGCCGTTTTCCACACGGATGGTTTTACCACCTACGACGATACAGGGGTTAATCTGATCGATGATACCCTGGGCATAGACAGGATAGTCGTTGCTTGCAGCATTGGCATAACCCAACAAAGTCTTATAATCAGTGTTCTTGGTGGGGTTGACCCAATGGCTGTTAGTCATCTTACCAGTTGACTGAACATTATTCTGATTACAACATAGCGGATTATTGTCGATCAACTCCTGATTGCTTTCACATTTCAGTTCGCCCGTAGCAGAACAGTGGTCAATGTAGGCATTGGTCTTAGCCACGACGCAAGCAATAGCCGCTATATGGTCGTTAGCTTTATTATTGCTCTTAATCGACTTTCTCGTGAGTTTCTTGATACGACCACTGAAGTGACAGTTGCGGATGGTGCCATTGTTATAAAGGGTTATGCCACCACAGTCTTCATTGGTTTCTACGAATCCCACAACGCGTAGTCCCTCGAGCAATGCACCCTGCTTGATGGTATGGAACAGACCGTAGCAGATGCCTTCGCCGTGGTACCTGATGGTGTGGCCGTTGCCATAGAACTTACCATTCAGACCTACCATTCTTTCCTCCCAATGGTACAGGTCAATGTCGCGGGCCAGGAAGAACAAGCCCTCTACCTGGTTGATATCGACAAACTGCTGGGCGGTATAGATGAATTGGCCCGACTTGGTTACAAATTTGATGGTGACATCATGAGCAGGCATGACGAACGAGAAGTAATAAACGTTATCCATGTTGTCCGTGAATGGACAGTTCTGGGCGTCGCTGCCGTCGGGGGCTGAGATGATGATGCTTTCCAAGTGGTTGTTGCCATCGACTTTCACGGAAGCGTTGACCACGACACCGGCAGCAGCAATCTCTGCGGACAGACTGTTCTTGAGGACTGTTGATGACGTCTCTAAAGAGATAGCATAGCCATTGGAATACTTTTCCCTGATGCTGGCAGCATAGACGGGATAGTCGTTGGTCATACCCTTGGCAGCCTCGACGAGTTTGACAGGGTCACCCACTGTCACGCCGCTCACCACCTTTGCTCTCGAATTGCCGTCGTTGCTGATATAATAATTGCCTTCAACGGTGCTCTTGACATCGTCGTTGCAAATCATATATGAATGACCGTCCAAATTGGCAAAGCGTCCGTTGAATACGTTGTCACGGATGATAGCGCCCTCCAACTGGCTGGCTATACCGCAGGATGTCGGCGCCTCAATGACATCGCAAAGGACGTGGCAGTGGGAAATGATACCGCCTTCGCCATCACGTTCGTTCTTGCCTGCGACACCAGCGGCAACGGAATACATCATGCGGTTGCGCACCTTTCCGCTGACCACACAGTCCTCAATGATACCGCCATTGATGGCAGCGATACCGCCAATGTGCTTATCTTTTCCCTTGACGTTGGCAGTGACAGACAGATGACGCACGGAACCACCCGAGTACACGTTCTCAAAGAGACTGTTTTTACCACCGTACGTGATGCGGTGTCCGTTGCCGTTGAAATCGCCATAGACGTAGATGGCGCTATTCCATTTGGCGCCTAAATCAAGGTCTTTGGTCAGTATGAACTCGCCATACTGCCTATGAATCTTGGCAAAATCCTTGGCAGTCGAGATGGGAATGATAAACTCGGGAATCAAAGTGATGTGTGAGGTCGGCATGGTAAAGGAATAGGTGCCGGCACCCGTCGTGGCATCCACCTTTTCTGCCTTGATTGTTACGACATCGGCGGGGATTGTCTTGATATGCCTATACTTGCAACCCGCTTCAGCTGTGACAGTCACAAGGACCTTGTCGCCCGTCTTGGCAAGCGTATCATTGACCGTAATCAGTCCACCTATATTATTGGCGATCTTTATTTTCTTGATATCGACTTCAGGTGTGAAGATGATGTCCTCATTATCATTCATCTTGACATAGTGATAGTAAACCGTGCGAGCTGCCTCGTTGATACTGTCTAACTGTAGGTCATGTCCTTCAGTTGCCTCAGCCGCTCTCCGCGCACGACGCCAATTCATATCTGTCATCTCAGAAGCCTCTGAAGTCTCTGATTCCTCATCGTCATCATCATCAGAAGAAGAAGATGAAGAACTACCGGAACCAGAAGTACCTGTGTCCTTATTACGGCTAACCCGCTTCATATTGTAGATGGCATAGCCTTCATCATACGTTCCCTTGACGACGATGACTTCATCCTTGATGGCCTTGATGGTATCGCCCTGCTCACCAGTCGTGGTATTGATGAGGGTCACGGTAGCATGTTCCTGTTGGTTGACCATCAACGTGTCCTGATGAGCTAATGGTGTATAGTTAATGGTTACATTATTATCACCCATCGTAAAGATCAGCACGTCTTCGTCTCTAATGGACGACCCTTCGTTGGGCAGCAGCAGACAGAGGTCGTCGAACATCGGACCGGTATAGCTACTCGTCTTATTCGTATCGTCGGCCTTGGCTTTGACGACAAACTTAATGTCACTGGCATCGGCATGGATCTCACCAGTGATAAACGCGGTTTGCCAGCCTTCTTCCTGAGAATAGTTACAATTAGCCACTACTAAGGAGTCGTGTATCCCGCTGCCTGTCGCCACAAGACTTGCCGTTGCAATACGGCTATGGCACGGATTGATGCTGGCAATAGCTGCAACACGCAGCTTACCGTCATTGATAGCATCCTTAGAGAAAGAACGATCAGAGAGCGACACGCTCTGCGACATGATGTTCTTTACACTGGCATGCCAATATTTGTTGTCAACGGAATCAGTGTACACCCTGAAGGGAAGACCCACCTTGTCTTCGTCAACGTACTCGGACTCTGTCCATCCTGACATGCCCTCGTCAGCGAAACTGTTCTCCAGCGCATTGTGGTAAACCGCCTTGGCCGAAGGCTGGCCTGTGTCGGTGTAACTGATGCTGTAGTTGGCTGGCATCTTAAACAACACGGGGACTTGCTGGCCTTTGCTGGCCACACCGGGGAAGTCGGGAATAATCTCGGGTATAAAGGTCTGTACACGACCGGATTTCACTGAGTCGATGACGCTGAACGTATGTACTTGCTGAGGTGTCACGGCGACGTCGACATCCTGAAAACCGACCTTGAAACGATAGACGACTTTCCATCCGCCGTTCTTCAGCAGTTCCGGTTTGCCCACACGCCACCATTTCGAGCTGCCTGGGAAGGAAACATTGACAGGAATATAGCCATTATTCGACACCATAGTAGCTGTAACCTCCTGACGAGCCTTCGGTTTTTGGGGGCTCAACGTTACTTGGATGTTTTCAAGTTTCTTTGGCAAATTAACGTTATAATTGACCTTGCCAAAGACAGGTGTCAGATGTATGACATCTGTCTCGTTAGGCATAGTAACAATGAGAGTATCTTTGCTTTTTTCGCAGTAAGATCGCTCAAGATTTACGAGTTCTACATCCACCAGTTCATAACCCTCATCGGGCCTGATGAGGAGTTTGATGGGCTTAAACGGTATATTCCGTACCACTGTGTCGGTATTCGTGTAGCCATATAACGGTACGAGTTTACCACCACTTGCAACAGCTTTATGGACAATCATTGTACGCAAGGGAATGAATTCTGCCCACACCTCGACGTCCGCGTTTGGCATTTCGAACTTGAACGACTGCGTTTGGTTGGCACGATCTTCGGGATACTTACTGGTATTTTTAGCCAAAAAGCCATTGGAATATTCGCCGTTGGCGTTTTTGACAGCATAGAACAAACCCTTTGACAAACCATAACCCTGATTCGGTTTGCAATCGACTTCCGCTGAATCTCCTACTGCAACAGACTGCGTTTTAACGAAAATTTCTCCGTTTTCTATGTTAGTACGTCCATTCACGTCATGCTTCTGTGCCGATACACCGACAGAAAAGAGCAGCATCAACGCCATTAATATTTTGGTCTTTTTCATATCTCAATCATCATTTTTCACTCTTCACTCTTCACTCTTCACTCTTCACTCTTCACTTCTTCAGATACTTCTTGCCCTGATAGATATAGAGCCCACGCGAAAGACCGCTGAACGGATCCTTCATATCAGTAATCTTGCGTACCACGCGGCCATACATGTCATAGACGATGGTATCCTTATGCTGCTGCAATGAGGGGCGTTTTTTCGTGGGCAGCTGGATGGCCGTTGTCGTAGGATGCGGTGTAGCTTCCCAAGCACCTATATACTCATAATACAGATATGGACGCAATTCGCCTTCTTCGCCAGCCGGACCGAAAGCCACTGACTGCACCAAGTCATCGTTGTCATCATAGACGAAATACATACCATCAATCAGAATTGCTTCATCGTCCTCAATTTTCTCCGTACGAACCTCCAGTGGGTACCCGTCGGAAGCACGGAGGATGTAGTGCTCATTGTAGTGCTCCTTGTCAGTGGTATTGTATTTATAGGTGAATATGACATGAATGGTATTGTGAATACTATCAACATACTCCTCGTAAGAGTCATCTTCTTCACTATTACCTTCAGTATTATAATGGTAACTGTATTCCAAATTGTTTTCGCCAGTCTTGTAGTTATGCGAATAGGCATTGGTATAAGCGGCATTGCCCGATTCGTCATAAACTGTCCGAACGCTCCAGACTGGCTTCATAATACCATCGACATTCTCCGAATAGACGAGGTTGTTTTCGTCCTCAAAACTAATGCGCGACTTGAGGGAATAAGCACCGCCGTCATCAATCACATATTCGTCGACGAGTTCCTTACCTGCGGCAGTATAATTGACCGTCTCTGACTTAGGCATCACCAGATTGGATGAGATGACATCGTATTCTATCATTCTGGTAAATGACGAATCGAGCGGAACAATATAGGATTCGAAGGCCGTCAGATCGCCTCCACTGAGTGGTTCGTAGAACTGGAGCCCTGCATCCTCCGGAGCCGTACGCGTGGCAATATACACGCGTGCGAAATCTGCATACTCGACGGAGTCTTTGTGCATGACATCCTCCATGGTCTGCCCAAATGATTCAATGGCAGACTCATCGACATAGCCACCAAACACCTGCAACTCTTCTCTATCCTTTTCTGACAGTTCATAATCTTCAAGGTCTGGCTCTGCGGCACGACGTTGAAAAGCACGACGGTCTGTTGTCGGAAAGGCTCTATTGCACTTGGCTTCAACGGTGCCGCTGACAACAGGAATAGGATAAGGTTCGATTGCCGACATCATAAAGTTTTCCGACTCACTTTCTTCATTGAGCAACTCAACCATCGTGTAGGACATCAACACATCCTCAGTGACCTTTCTAAGGCCTTCGCCACTGGTTTGAGTGGAGAAGCAATGACGCAACGTGGTAGTAGGCAGTTCGTCGAAAACGCCGGTGTCGGTATTGACGACAGCACCATAACTATTCAGAATGTGTCCGTGAGGCATGCCACACACCATCGTGTTCCACTTGCCTTTTGTCCTGATGGTGGACATCGACGCACAATTGAGGATGTTCACGTGCTGGTCGGCATAGCCAACAAGGCCACCGATATTGTCGGTACCTTCCAATGAACCGAAACTAGCACAGTTGACGATGTCGCAATCTGTGGCATAGCCTACAATGCCACCCACACAAGCCATACCCGTCAGGCTGTTGCCGGTATCAAAGATGAGATTGGCAATGACAGCATGCGACAGGAGCGTTCCCTTGGCGACACCCACAAAGCCCAGACAGTCGATGCCTTGATAGGCATTAGCAATGCCTCGGATACGGTGGCCATTGCCGTTGAGCACGCCCTGGAACGGGTGGTCGAAGGTGCCTAAAGGCAACATGGTCGTATCTCTGCTGAACACCAAGTCGGACCTGATGTCAACGCCAATATTACCTGATATTCTGCCCAAAGACACCATCTCGGACAGGACACGCATCTCGCCGGCATTATAAACATAGAACACTGTCATTTTTTCATCGTGTTTAGGCAAGTGCAGATGACATTTCTTACAGACATCGTTATCATCGAAATCATGATCCATATGATTAGAACCTTTGCTGATTCTAACTTCCTTATACGGGCAATATTCACATACAGACGCCACGGTCGCATCGCTCAGACAACTGAATTTCTTCTGAGGCATCTCTTTCATGCTGTGGTTCGCATGTGCAGGTTCAACATCATAAAGTTTCACCTTGGCACAGATGTCGCAATTGGACCTGATTTTACCCACTTTGCCACAGATAGGCTCACTCATTAAAACCGTTTTGGTGTAACGATGGACATGGACAAACATATCGTCGATACATCCCGTAATATCAAAATCTTTTGCACCTTCGAAAGTGACTGAAAAATAGATTTCATTCTTTCCAGAAGGAAGAAAGATATTAGTTGTTTTACTGCTAAGAGATCTTTTGGCACTACGATTATATACAGTCTTAGTACCGCGATTCACATCAAGAGTAACGGCAGTCTTCGGATAATTATCATCAGGACCTTTCTTAGCAGCTATTTTGAAATAAGACTTGAATTTAAGGTTTGCTTCTTTTCCTTCAGGAACAGTAACCGTGAATTTGATAGTAGCGGTTTTAACATTCTTCGTAACCTGACAGGAGTTCTTATTGTCCATCTTCTGAAACGCTTCGAACACCGGTTTCCCGATTAAAACACTGTCACTGGTCATACCGCCCTCGAAAGGAAACTCAACCTCCTCGCTACTGTCATCTGCCAAGCAAGTGAGAAGGTGAGAAGGTGAGAAGGTAAGGAATGCCACCAATAGCAATCCCTTCATCACCTGCTTCATACCTCTATCTTTCATCTTTATCATATTCGTTCTCATATTATTTTATATTTAAAGACAACTTGTACAACATGGACAACGTTTTTGCATTCTCAGAAGAGTTGTTTTAGTTGTTTGGGTTGTCTTTTATTCTTCACTCTTCACTCTTCACTCTTCACTCTTCACTGTTCACTCTTCACTGTTCCGACGCAGTATCTGGTAGTATGGCATCAGATCCGCTGCCACAGATAGCTAAGGAGACATTCCCCAAAAGCTTTCCACCATCGTTGGTACCGCAGATGCCGCCGGCATAGTCACGCACACCGCCTACCCATACATCACCACCTGTGGTGCAGCCAGTGATGGATCCCGTCTTTTTGTTCAGTCCACAGATACCACCGATGTTTTTCTCAGTACCGATACTTTTCATCAGCGAGAGTGTCACATGGCAATCCACGATTTTTCCCTCGTTGACACCTGCCACGCCACCGATATTGTCCCAGCCACGCATCTTGCATGAAGTCATCGTTACGCCCTTCACAGTGGCATCCTTACCAATAACGCCAAAGAGTCCGCGATAGCCACAGCCTGCAACGGGCTCTTCCGTCTGGAGCATGGAGATGATATGACCGCCACCGTCGAAGGTTCCCTGGAATGCGGTGCTGTCAGTGGCTCCGATAGGTTGCCACGGCAACTTCATAAAGTCGTCGGCTGTGAGGTCGTTGACCAGACGGAAATTGGCCTTGGGACGGCGGTTGTTCACATAGTCAGCTATCCAGTAGAGGTTGCCGTAGGACTTAATCACATAGACGCTGTCCTTGCCAAGCGTGTCAAGAGGTTCCACACTCGGTTGTTGGTATGGATGGAGACAGTTCTCACGACGGCAGATGCCATGAGCGTCGTAGTCGTGCCCCACGCCGGGTTCCTCGAAATATGCCTCATGGAAGCACTGCTTACAGGCATATTTCACCACGGTTTGCTCACAGTCTTGACTCACGATAAAACGGTTATCGCTGAAGTCATGATGGAGTTTCTTGATGAATCCGCAGTCATCACAATAGATGATGTGATAATTATCGTCAACGGGAAGCTTCTGCTTGCCAAAATTCTTGTGGTCAGCCTCCACAACATAGTCACAAATCAGACACATCTTGTTATGACCGGTGCTGTCGGACACGAAGGTAGCCCAGCTATGGTCGTTATAGACAATCTGTCCGCAATCCGAACATTTCTTGTAGTGCGACTTCTTACTCAATGTGTCTGACTTGGCCAATTGCATCCAGGTGTCAATACCTTCGATGACCAACTGGGGGAAATGATGTGGCCCCTCCTCCTCGATGCCACACTGGTCACGGTCACAATACTTGATATGAACGTTAATGTCGCCATCAGGAGCATTTTGGGAAATCTTTGGCCTGTATTTGGGTTCATGAGTATGCCAGCTATATACAATGTAGCGTCCACCACCGGCATGACCACCGGTATAACTTTGATCGGAGCGCAAATTCTTGGGCTTGGTGGTCGTGACGTATGCATCCTTGATCAACTTATTTTTAAAATCTTTGTTGCCGGTGCGACTGACATAGATATGAGGCTGACCTGTATAGTCACCACCATAAATGCTATAGTTACGGCCATTCAGTCCGCCTTTGTATTTATCGTCTTTGTGATCATCAGCCTGAAAGAAGGAAGCTCGTGTATATTTCTTATCATTAGAAGTGAAATCTACGCCATAGAGGGTTCTGGCCTCCACCTTGAGATCGGTGATATATTTGGATGTGTCAGGACTGTTCTTGAAGACCACAAACACATAGCCACCGCCACGGCCCTTACGGAAATCCAACTCTTTATCGCCAGTACCACTATAGCCACTAGCTTGGTTGTCAAGGTCTTTAAACTCCTGAACGGCCACGACCTTTATATCTGTCAACAAGCCCTGCGCACCTACGGTGCTAAATATAAAATATAAAATATAAAATATAAATAGTCTTCTCATATTTCTCTTATATCTTATCTTTTTATTTATTTTTTATTTTTTATTTTTTATTTTTTATTTAGGCCTGGAAGGCCGCATTCACTACATGTGTTTAAAGTTCCTCTTGCGAATCAGCAATGCCTGGCCAATGTTCTCTAGTTTCATCGGACTGACAGTCGTCTTGTGAGCATCCAATTTGAAAATACCATACTGGTTTAAGTTGTTATCGAACAGGATAAACCGTTTGTAGCTGAAGAATGGAGGTACGTCATTCTCGTCGATACGCTTGGGGCCGAACACCTCTCCCGACTTGTACATAAAGTGCAGTATCTCGTTTATCTTAAAGGTATCGGCAACCTCATAGCCCACAGGAACATCCTTGAGCAAGGTACGGATGGTGTTCATGGCCGACGAGTCCTTGCTGGTATTGGCCATCACGCCCTGATGCAGGTAGTAGGGACCTATCTTCATGTTTGACACGCAGGTGTCGTTCCACATATATAGGGCACCCTGCTTGACATTGATGTTGGTCTTGTAGGCAGTCACGCTACTGTCGGGTGAAATATCGATATCGCCGTTATTATAATAGATGTTGTCGTCGTAGTTGAGTCGGACGAGCGGTGTGACGAATGCCTTCGCCTTGCTCTCGGCACCTTCGAGATACTGCCATGTGATGGTGAACAGACTGTCGTCGCTGCAACGGCGGCCAAGACCCTCGCGTCCCACCTTACCAGCTAACGTAGGATAGAACACGGTATATTCAACATTGTGGACATACTCATTCATAATCTCACCGATAACCTCATGGTCAATGACGACCTGATTGGTAACGGAGCGGTCAGCAAGTCGCAGCGCGTTAGTAGGTATCTTGGCATAAATCTTATTCCTGACGCGTGGCATGACATTGGTCTCATAGGCAATATGCTTGCCCACCAGCGTATTGTAGAGGTCAGCTACGCCTTCATCGATTATCAGGTCAGCGATAGGTGCCACCTTAATTTCAATCAGCTCGACATTATTGCTGTCCTTGGGTACACTGGGGTCGAACTTGAGCGACTTGAACCACTCATCAAGCACCTGGCTCTTCAGCGCGTTGTTATCGCTCTCATGCAGACCTGCCAACTTCAGACCGAGGGCACTGTTGCCACCGAGCGCCTCCAAGTGGGTTTCGCGGTCTTCTTGGGTGTTGACGACCCATTTTTCTTTCTCCGTACCCTTTGTGGCGCCGATGCAACCGAGGAACGACACACTGGCTTGTTCATCGACCGAGTTACGAGTGTCCGTCACAGAACGCTTCATCGTTGTACTGAACTTCAGCTTGCCACCCAACTGGGCATGATAGATGATATGGGTGCCGTAAGTCTGGAACATGTTCTGAACGATGCGGATGGCCTCGGTGTTATTCTGATTCTTGAGGGCCTCTGCTGCCAGTTTCTGATAGCGGAGGAATCCCGGAGACAGTACTTCAGGATGCTCACGCGCGATATAATACAGGTCGTAAGGCTCCAGATGGCGCGAGGCCAGGGTCAGACCGTCGTAAATCGTGCAGAAAGCATACTCATTGCTTGACAAGTCGGTCTTGCTGTATGTCGATGAGACTTCTCCCTGGAAGAGAACCACGTTGACCTTCACTGATGACTTTTCTGTGAGCTTCTGGCATATCGTGATGGCATCCGTGCCACTATACACATGATGGTAGGAAGAGGGAGAGAGGTCGTCAACAATCGTTGAAGAGCCATGCTCACGGTCGAACTTCTGAATTTTCGATAGGTCAATCACGCGGTCACGCACTTCGTCGTAGTTGCTATACTTTCCCGTGCCGTTATAGCCGTAACCCACACCGTAGCTGCGATACAGGTCGCCAATGTATTCCTGGCGCTGAGCCGCATGCACTCTTCTCCAGTGGCTCTCATCGTAGGTGCCGTAAGCATCTTCGGGGTCGTACTCCACGATTTCTGTTGACGTCAGAATGTCGTCCTCACTGCTACAGGAAGTCAATAAAGTGAAGAATGAAGCGTGAAGCGTGAAGAGTGCTGCGCATGACAGCCACTTCACCACTCGCTTCAATCTTCCATCCTTCATTTTTATCTTATTCGTTCTCATATTATTTTATATTTAAAGACAACTTGTACAACATGGACAACGTTTTTGCATTCTCAGAAGAGTTGTTTTAGTTGTTTGGGTTGTCTTTTATTTTTCACTCTTCACTATTCACTCTTCACTCTAAAACGTGTCCACCGTTATATAGATCGGGAAGAACTTGAAGAATTGCTGATTGGAGTAGTTGAATGAACTCACATACTCCGGATATTCGAGCAGCAAATCGGTTCCCGAACCGCTCAGACGCATGATACGCGCCTGACCGGCATCGTTCGTGATGATAGGCATGCCCTGACCGTCGACTCGCGTATGCGTGGTAGCCTTACTCCTCTCAAGGGGATGCGAGATGACATAATAGCCGGTAGGCCAGTCCAGTCCAAGCATATTACGACCGTCGTATGATTTGTCGTAGAAGAGGCTCATACGGTTGCCCAGCATCTTGGTGATGCTCTTCGACTGCAGCACAGAGGGCAGATGATTGTCCAGGCCTAAGGCTTTCATCGACATGCTCACGGCTTCAATCCACCTCTTATGGGCATTGTTGTCATCTGTTTGATCGTCAGCAAATTTGATAAGATCGCCTCCATCAAACAGACAGAACCAATAGTTGCCATTTTTATAGAGTACGCCATCATTTTCCTTATATCTGAGAGTTTTGAACTCTTTAAACCTCTGGTTTTTGTTCCAGAAAGACAGGATATTGTCGGTTTTCAAAGCCACCGGACGTACCGACCAGAAGGTGCTGGCAACCTTGGCAAAAGTCATCGAATCGGCAAGCGCCTGAGGCTTTACCTTAAAAACGGTCGTCGTATAGGTCTTCAGCGAATCCTTCTTCGTGGGACAGGGCTGAGGATGAACGTTATTCCAGTAGAAATACACATTCTTCAGGGCATGGGTTTTCGGATCGAAGAGTTTGCGGATAGCAGTGCTGTCGCTTTCAAAGAAGATGCTGTCAGAAGGCGTGTACAGCGATGCACTACCCTTCCAGATGACACGTCCGGGACGATGGCTCTCGTCACCGACGAATAGTCCGGAATAGAGGAACGGACGGGGATTGCCATTGATGTCGCGGAGCAGGGGGTAAGCCACGATACAGGGCTTGTCGCTACGGATGGACGGCACGTATTCCTCACAGATGATACAGGCTTTATTATTACCCGACACGGCAACGCGCACGTCAGGACCGTAATTGCCGGCCACTGCCATGACACCGTAGTCAGGCTCATAGACTTCCTGCGTGGGCGCCTCTTTCTTTAGGTACATCTCGTAAACCTTGCGCAATATCTTACGCGTAGTGGCTTCCTCGAACAGCTCGTACAACGGCACATAACGGCCACCGATGAAGGAAGCATTATAATTCTCAGGCTCGATGCTGATATGGTTGGCCCATGTATAATAGTCGCCATCGGCGATTTTCACGGCCTCAGCCTTCTTGTGGTCAAAGGTCCTGTGAAGTTTGGCAGTATCTTCAGACGCACCGCCCTTGACTTTAATCTCTCCTTGATACTCAATGTGATGGTCGGATATTTCACTGATAACCTTCGAGTTGATAGTCTTTGTAGATTGCTTGCCACAGATAATCTCAGTGACTTGCTGCGTCGTATAGGTGCGGTCAACGCAGGAGTCGCGGTTGATTTCCATCTGCAACTCTATCATGCCGCCCAGGTTTGAAGATACCACGATATGCGTGCCGTACTTCTCGGAGAATTTGGTAGCCTTGAGTGTATCGACACCTCCTTCTCCACCCTTGACCAATTCGGCAAGGGCTTTGCGGAAGTCTTCTTCCAGCACGCTTTCAGCATTATCCAAATCATCTAAATTCATGCAGCGCATAATGCCCACATCGATGGTTCTTGTAGCCATGACGTGCTTGATGAACATGTGGGCCTTATAACAGTTTTTCCACTCGTTGTGATAAACCTTATTGTTCTTTTTGTAATACTTGCCACTACCGATGTCATCATCGTCGTTAAGGGTGTACTTGGTTTCCTCATGACCCATCTCCTGAAGGGTATTGCCGCTGAAGATGTCCATGGACGTATAATGGCGGCGTTCAGAGTTGATGATCAGGCCATACTTCTTCTCGGCTGCCTGGAGACGTTCCATGTTGATGATTGGCTTCACAGAAAAACTACTGTCGTCCATCACATTGCCGGCAGCATTGTAGGCATAGCCCAGACGCTGCATCTGTATCTGATTGTCTGAATAGCCTCTCGTCAACCAAGGGTCTACAGACTCATCTTCTACAACGACATCTATATCAGTAGAGTCATCGGAACAAGAAGTCAATAAAGTGAAGAGTGAAGAGTGAAGCGTGAAGAGTGCTATGCATGACAGCCACTTCACAACTTGCTTCAACCTTCCATCCTTCATTTTTATCATATTCGTTCTCATATTATTTTATATTTAAAGACAACTTGTACAACATGGACAACGTTTTTGCATTCTCAGAAGAGTTGTTTTAGTTGTTTGGGTTGTCTTTTATTTTTCACTCTTCACTCTTAACTAATTCTCGAAGTTGCCTAATGACTTATTCATATAGTTTCTCAGAATAGTGCGCGTCTTGGCATCGTAGATAACCTCGTAGATAGGCACCAGACGGATGTCGATGAGGGCAGCATCACGAGGTGTGACCGACTGCTGCCAACCTTTCAGGGTCTCCACGTCTATCGTCGCCTGCTGACCAGTGGTAAATGCCGTCACGAGTGCCACGTTACCGCCACGGGCGATGATATGGCTCTCTGAACCGCGACTGCACTTCTCGGCAGCATCATGATAATCGACACCGATACTGGTACTGATCGTGATAAATTTAATCTGGACAGACAGCTCAAGAGCCACTTTCACGTCGAGCAATGTAGAGACAGAGTCCATACGCGTGGTGTTATAGTAGTCGAGCGAACAACCTAAGACGGAGCGCATCACGAAACCAGAACCAACCTCTTCGATAAACTCACGGCAGATGCCACTGGCCGCGAATGCCGAGGGAGCGGCATGGATTTTACGGACAAACTTCTGCATCACATCCGCAAAGCCGGCAGAATAAACCTCTTTGAAGATCGGTACGACCTTGCCAAGCGAGTCGGCATTGACGCTGGGATAGGTGTTACCCAACGGAGAGGCGGCCACGGCATTAGCCACCTGTTCACGCAGGTCCAGGTAGTTGAGTTCGCGGGAGAAGTAACCCTGTTTCAGACTCATCAATGAATAATAGTTCTTGGTGGTCTCGAAGTTCTTCTTGTTGAAGCCCACCTCCACATCCACGGAGAACATACCGGCACCCACGCCAATACCGATGTCAAGGCCCAACGAGTCCTTCAAGCCTTTTGTGGTCTCGCTGTAGAAGAACTTCTGATTGGTGAAAGGATTGTAGTCGTCAACGAGATAGGTGGTATTGTACTTCTTTTCCAAATCACGCAACTGACGAATGTTGAACACCTCCATATCGGTGCCAACACAGTATGACTCATTATCTCTGTATGTGTAGCCTGCACCACGAATAGCGCCAATGGCATTCTCCACTTCCTGCAATTCTTCGGAAGTATAGACATTGGAAATCCACGACACCGGCTTGCTGTCGCTGGGTTTATTGGCATTGTCTGAGGGCGAGTCCGGCTGGGTTGTCTCAGGAACAACAGGCACATCATCGTCACTGCTGTCACTGCTGCATGAGACCATTGTCAGCATGCCCACTACTACATATATATATAATAAGTTGTACTTCATTCCTAATTTCACTGTCCGTTCGTACGCAAAATATAATTGACTCTGTCTTGCACCTTACCCGTAAAGAGGTATGCAATGGATGCTATCTTCACATCGGTCAGGGCGCACAGTTTCAGTTTCTCACTATCGGGGGAGGGAGGGAAGTTGACACTCGCCATCCATTCCTGAATACCCTTGGGCGACGTGCTTGTACCTGCCAACACCTCGGTCACAGCCTGGACATTGCCGCCACGGACATGGATGTCGAGGCTGTAGCGGTCGCTGGACACCTTCTTGAAATTTTCGGTCTTCGTACTTGATGACATTTCAGCACCGACGAGGAGTCCTACGCTGGCATTGATAGCCATCTCGGCACTCATATTCTCGCTAAGCACTGACTTGTCGATCTGCATGGTATATTCCAGCACACCGCCCATGAACGAGCGTGCCACGAAGCCCCTACCCCATTTGTTGACGAAGTTCAGGACATCCTGGTTGCTCACGTCTGCCTGATCGATATTGTTGCCTTCGAGTCTCTTCCAGTCGGCAAAGAAGCCTGGGGCGAAGACCATGCTGTCGCCAGTCTCCTTGTAATACATGATGACATTCCTGTACTGGAGGTCACGGCTGTAGGCCACGCGCTTGGTACGCTTCATGGCAAACACCGACTGTTTCTCCTGTACACTGCCCTTGGTGTAATTGCCTGACACCTTGATGTCAGCAACGATGAAGTTGACACCAATGCTTGCCGACACGGCCAACTGCTTGGACACGGCACTGCGTGTCTCGCCGGTGATGATCTGTTCCTCAGTATATGGTGTATAATCATCGCTGATGAAGTTCAGTCCCTTGACATACTGGATGGAATCCAGATAGTTGAGATTGAAGATATTGAATGTCACACCTTCCAGATATTCAGCCCCCGTGGCATAGCAATAGCCCACACCACGCTCAAAGCCTGGAGGAGCCAGAAGCCGAGACTGATACGTCTTTGGCTCCTCGTTCTCTTCGTCGAAGTCCCCAAGGGTACCTTCACTACTGGGAGCTGATGTCTCTGTCGGGTCATCACTCGAACAAGCAACCATTCCAAGCAGGCTGACAAGAAGGAGGAAATAATATAATCGGTTCATATTTTCAATTCTTCATTTTCAATTTAAAGTAGTTCGTCAGGACTTCACGGGCATACTCATCGACAATGAGCACGTAGATGGGAATCAGCACCATATCAACCATGGCGGCACGGGTGGGAAGGCAACTATTCTGCCATGCTGTAACATCACTGTCATCCAGCTCACCGCCAGTGACCAGGATACACACCTTGCTCACATCGCCGCCACGCACCTTAACAGTAGCTGTTGTCTTGCTCTTCAAATCGGTGGCTTCCTTGGAAACACCAATATCGAACGAACCACTACCAGATACTTGCTTATTCTTTATCTTTGTCTGGAAGCTGGCTTCGAGGGCTACCTTGACGCTCAGTGTGTCACGCAGCAGCGTGCTGTCAACACTAATCTGATAGTCGAGTGCTGTACCCATAGCCGACTTGCTGATGAAGCAAGGACCGATCTCGCCCAGGAACCTGTCGCAGAGGGCATACTGTTTCGTTGTATTACCCTTCGCAGCATCAATCTCCTTGGCAAACGTCTCCTGAACGGAGAGGAACCCTGGTGACAGCAGTTTCTCCTTCAAATTACGCTCGGTTGTCTGTTCCAACAGCGACATCACGTTCATGTAGTGAATCTCGCGTGTGAACTGGGTGGTTTTCATGCGCTTCAGCGCATATTTATTGATACTCTTTTCCTCATGACCTTTTCCCACACCGACACCGATACTGCCACTGCCACTACCACCACCAGACTTTGTCTTGCTATCCTTCACGCTTGAGAAGTTCATGCCAGCCGAGACACCGACGGTAAGACCTTTGACGATGGCTTCCTCACTGTTGCCAGTCATCACCAACTGGGTGGTCTGCGGAAATACGACATCGGAAATCAACTTGACGCCCGTGGCACGCTGCATGCTGTCGAGCGTGGAAAGATTGAACAATGGAACCATGGCACCGCTGCAAAATTCGCCACCAGGCATATAGCTGTAGCCAGCACCTTTATTAGAGGAGAATATCGTCGAGATGGAATCCATCGAAGGATTGCTCGACTGCACAATAGACAGATTATACTTGTTCCCATTCTCGCCACCAGCTCGTCTGGTTGCGCTCTCAGTCGTCAGTGTCAGCAGATTCTCGCGCACTGCACCCCAGTTCTCACCCACCTGAACGACAGCCGTGGTAGGACCTTCGCCTTCTGACGGATAGATATTCGCCAGACCCTTAGAAGTTGCTACAGACCACTTGCCCGGCACATTGATGAAGGCTGTGTACTCCCGATAGGACGAACCTGTATTCACAAGGCCGTCTCCAGGGGTTCCGAGAATGGATAGCGGCGCATTGCTGTTCGCGCCGCCAGCCATCTCGTCGCCAGTCATATTCTCACTGCTGGAGCATGCTGCCGCCAGGGCGGCAACAAACACCAACATTGAGTATGATATGTACCTGTACATATTTAATATACTTAAAACTAACTGTCAAATCCGGGTGAACAACCCTTCAAATATCACTTTATCCTCTGGTTTTCAAGCCAATTCCCATATCTTGACGAGTCGAGACTGTAGTGGGCGTCTATAAGCTTCTGGAGATAGTCGTGTGCATTCTTCTCGTCACCATCTTCGTCATCTTTAAAGAGGACGTAAATAGGTACCGTGTTAATACCCACCATGGCAGCCTTTTCAGGCTCGGTAGCGAGCAACCATGTTGCCAGGTCGTCGCGGAGGAGCTGACCACCAGTAGTCAGGATGTTGACGCGCTCGATTTCACCACCGCGTGCCTTGACATCGGCCTTGGTAGTGCTGGATGCGTGATAGACAGAATCGGTCACGGAAACCTTTCCACCAAATACGAAATTCTTCCTCAGACTGTCAGGAATGGTCTTCGCTGCCTCTTCCTCCTCCAAGCTGTCAACCTTGGCAGTATCCTTCACCTGCTGCTGCCACTTGAAGTCAAGCGCAGCCTTCACGCTCGTAGCCTTATTAGTCTTGGTAGAGTCAACAGTCATACGATAGTCGAGCTGGCAGCCTAACAGGGCTTTTGCAATGAAATGGGTACCTACGATATTGAAGAATTCCCTGGTAGCTTCTTTCTTAGCAGAATCAGTAGTTGCATTCTTGATCTTTTTGATGTAACGATTTTTGTAATACATGAAGCCATCGCTGAAGTTTGCATCGTCCAACATCGCACTGGCCCAAGAGATCTCACGGCTGTAAACTGAACGTGCCAACGTTTTCTGCACGGTAATAGTACCCTTGCGTGATTGGTTGGTTAGATTCACATCGGCATCCAAACTAAATTTGACAACGTTGAAGTTTCCACCAGTATTACCTTTAACAGAAAGTAACTTGTCCATGTCATCCTCGGTGTCAGCATATTCATACACTTCCTTGGCCTGTGGTGACAGACTGCTCTTGACATAATGCTTCCTTGGTACGATTTTAACGGAGTCAGTGGAATCTGTAGCTGTGGTATCCCTATCAGCATTATCTGTTACCTCGCCAAGCTCATCCATCTTGAAGATCTCAATACCTGTGCAGAGTTCTGGAACTGGATTCTTCGCGGGATTATAACCATAACCGACAAAAATGTTTGAGTTAACAAGCTGTTTGAAGTTTTCAAGACTTGTAGCAGACTCCTGCTCCACCTTCTGAGTACTTCCCTCTGCACTTTCCTGGCCGCGCGTTACGCCACTTCCGTTGAGGAATTTAACGCTGTAAGACAATTCACGAGCTGTTGCCCAGTTGTTACCAATCAGAACTGGTACGCGAGCACTGCCCTTTCCATACATTCTGGTAGGCGTGAACTCCATGTTGTCGCTGCCCTCAATATACCAGAAGCCGTCGGTCTTGATGTTCAGATAGTAAGTGCCAAACTTTGAAGACACTTTTGAGACTTGCTGACCATTTGCATCAGTCAGTACAAAAGAATTCTCAGTTGTTGGGCCAGATACAGGGTCAACAACTAATTCTGGCTCAGGCAATAAAGAGTCTGAGCATGCGGTAAAGGCTGCTAAAGCCACTACAGTCATCAAGAACTGTTTCGTCATTTTCTTCATAATCTTACTATTTTAGATTGTTTAAATTAAAAAATTTTTAGGTACCACAACTAAATTTGTTTTAGTCTCCAAGATAACAGATGTTCAGGTCTGAATTCTTTTTAGACTATGCAAAGGTAAGAAAAAGAATATATATATCCAAATAAAAATGGCTCTCAAATGTAATTTTTGCTAATTTTGAAACAACTTTTGCATATTTTGAAAGTCAAAAGGGGGAAAAGAGGGATGAAGTATGAAGTATGAAATACGAAATACGAAATACGAAATACGAAAAAAAAGTAAGAGGTGAATGAACTATTCTCTCACCTCTTACATCTTACATCTTACATCTTACATCATCCATCTTCACTTCGGCAGGAACTCATTCATTCTTTCCGAATAGACGGAACCATATTCCTGCTGGTTGTAGATGCTGACGTGCGATCCCTTCGTGGTCTTGAACAGCTCGCGGAAGAGGTCGTAGATTTTGATGTCGTTCTGGGCATGAATCTGACGACGGAACGTGCGGGCAAAGGCATTAGAGAGATAGACGCCAAGGTCGCGGTCGTGCATGTCGGCCTTCGACGACTCCTGTGAATTGGCGGCTGTCAGCACCAGCACGTCGGGCTGTCCAGTGAGGGCTTCGCCCCAATGGCCGCTGAAGCACGTCTCGATGGCAAACATCATACGGCGGTACATTCTTGGCTGTGTCATGTCCTTGACGATGTTAAGGATGCGCTCCTTGCCAAACTCCTCTACGGCATCCTCGTTACCCCATAGCGGTCCCTCAGTGTTGCCACCGTGTCCGCTCCAGAAGAAGAAAATATCGCTGGAAGCCGTTGGCTTGATGACCTCTGGCAGATGGCTGCTGCTGCGACCCATCATGATGTCGGCAATGTCAGTAATCTGCAGATCGCTGAACTTGTAGTCCACTTTGGCACCTTTGCGAACATCCTCGTTTACGAACTGGTCATTGGCTGCGGCAGGGTCGTTGCTGCGCTCCACGAAAATCTGTCCCGGGAAGACATTGCGACTGTCTTTGGCAAGATTATCCTCGACGATGAGTACGATATGGTCGTCGTCATAGCCGTGCTGGCGCAACAACTGGTACATGGCGAAGGCATCGGCCTGGTGGCGGTAGTTGCTCCATGTGGTAGAGGGGCTGATGACCACTGCCCAGCGGTCGGTGACTGCGGGAAGGTTGTGTTGGACGGACACTTCCTCATATTCAGGTACCCACATCTTGTCAAGTTCCCAGAGGGACGTCGTCGAAGCCTGCGTATTGCTGCTCTCCGTGCTGATGTGCAGGATAGGTTTGGCCACACGGCTGCCTGTATCCTCAACGCGCCAGAAGATATAGTCGGTACCCAGCACCTTGGTATTACTCTCCTTGTCGAAGTTCAGACTGCCCGAGGCACCCGTCAGGCGGATGTCGCGACCGGCGGCAATCTCGCTGAAGGCACTTGCCAGTCCTTCAGGTTCCCAGCCACAGCTCAGTCCAGCTTCCGATGCCACGATGCTGCGTATATGGTCGGTCAGCGTGGGTCCGTAGGGCTTATCATAGTACTTCACCGTGCGGCCAGCCACCATGCAGTTCTCACCCTTCACACGCTGGTGGGCAGCACCTAAGGCAAGCATGGTCAGCGCGTCATAGATACGGGCCTCGCCTAACTTCAGGGCACGTCCGAAACGCGCCTCGTAGCTCTGCGGGAAACCATACTTCGAAGATGCTGTGGGGCTAACGCCATAGTCAAAGTGGATACCTTTATCCTGTACCACCTCATCGTCGAGCGCGGTATCGGAGAGGATGACCTTCAGTGCCAGCATCTTCCCGTCCTTCTTGATATTCTCATACCACTGGTGCACCTGTGTGGTGGCGTCTTTATAGTTAGACGCATCGCTGAGGGCGATACATACCACCAGGCGTCCGTTCTTGCAGTCGGCTGCCAGTCCGTCGAGGAAAGGCTTCAGGTTCATGCCTTTCTCGTAGGCGATGATACCCTCGCCAGCCATGTGCAGCTGACGCTCGGTAGCGTAGTAGCCGAACCAGTCGTGGAACGACTGTCCGTAGGTGTCGTCGCTGTAGATGAGGGCCACGTCCACGTCAACCATCTTGGCAACGCCTGTCACCATGATTTCACACTGCGTGACATCGCTCTCGGTCAGGAACCATGCATACGTGTTGCGGGCGTTGGTACGCTGCAACTCGGAACTGGTACAGGTCGGCATGATAATCGGCAGGCGGTTGCGTCCGGCATAGCGCAGGATGTCCTTGGCATGAGACGAATGATAGGGACCGATAATGGCATGGCACGTATCGTCGCCAGCCTCGGGGTTAGCCAGTTTGTAGGCCAGGTTGTCGAGGTTCTCTGTATCCTCGTCATGGTAGCGCAGGTTCAGCTTGACCTGACGGCTCTGTTGCTGCTGTGCCTTGTTGATGTTCTCCAGTGCCCAATCGATGCTGGGTTGCCACTGTGAACGGATGCTGGCTGGCAGCACGACATCCACGTTCAGCGTCATCACATCCTTGGGTGTGTTGTCTGTCGAAGAACTATCGTCGTCACTCTTACAGCCTACGAACAGTATCGCTGCCAGCATCGCTGCAAATAGAATCTTTATCTTATTCATAATGCTCAATTTTAATGCCTAAAATTAAATGCTTAATGCCCAACGTTTATTGTTTAATGTTTAATGTTTAATGTTTAATGTTTAATCTTTAATGTTTAAACGTCTTTCAGCACGCTGGCATCAATATCATCAGTACAGTAGCCATCCCATCCACCGTGCATCTCCATCCGAGGCATCGATGTTGCAGGCAACTTCAGCCACTGCTGCGTCCAGTTGGCTAAGGCGCGGTCGAAGTGGCGGATAATGGAGAAGCGCAGCATGTCGGTGTTCGACTCAGCGTCGAGCATCAGCATGATGACGCCTATACGCTGGTTCGTGCTCACAAGGAACAGATCGGCGCCGTTGTTGGCTGAACCGAGGTCGGTAATGGCAAACGTCTTGAACGCGCGTTCATTTTCCAGACTGTCAGCCCGCTGTATGGCCATGGCATAGCAGAGGCCACAAACGTGGTAGGCAGCCTCGAAGGAGGTGACCTCGTAACGGGTGCTGTATTGCTCGCCAGGCTTGTCGATCAGAGTGAACAGGAACGGATCCTCGTCTTTCGTTGACAGCTTCTTGAGTGTCTCGCTGATGCTGTCGCGGTAGGCCACAACACCCTCGTCATAGAGGCGCACGATGCCGGTTTCCACCGTATCGGGGTCCAGCGAATTCCACGAGCAGTACTGCTTGCGGACCTCGTCGAAATGCTTGACGGCCGATGCTGCCGAGATGTTCAGCCCATATACGCGGTTGCCCATGCCCAGCGTCTGGGCGGCAGCCTCCACATCGGCCTCGTTGACCTTCAGCAGCAGCACCTCGTCAGTGGTCTTCAGCTGACTCTTCACGTCTGCCAGCCAAGCCACCATATAGGGTTCGGTGAGCACCAGGAGGCGGCGGCTGTAGGTAGCACCGTCTATGGAACTCGATGTCGAGGCGGCCCAGTCTGCCAGCATCTTGCGGATGAGTTCTACCTTGTCGGCGGCAATCATGCGCACCTCCACGTCGGAGTTCAATGCACTCACGCCTTTCATGACGCGGTCGGCATAACCCATGTCACCCAGCTGACCGGGTGCAAACACAGTCGTCACCTGCACGCGATTTGCGGGAGGCGCTGGTGTTGATTTGTCGTCATCGCTCTTGCAGCCTACAAAGAGTACTGCAGCCAGCAGCGTGACCAAACAGATTCTTACTTTCATACACTTTACCTATTGTTTCGTTGTTAGTAACTATTTCATATCGTTAAGTTATTGGAGGGACTTTCCCTCACACAACTCCTGCAAAGTTAATTAAAATTTTTAAATAACCATAATATATATACGCGCATGTGGCAAATTTTGTGTTTTTTGAAACTATTTTCACTTTTTTCACATCTCGCGCCGTTGTATTAAAGCAAAACCGCCGGGACTTACATCTCGGCGGTTTTACTATAAGCTCTCTACGGAGACTTTTATGTTAGTCAAATTACAACTTGATGAGCTTATCTGCCTCTGGTTGTTTATTTAAGTCCTTGCCACCCTCAGGATCTACGTCTCTATAGTAGCGGTAGATCTCATCAACGCCAGGAATAGCTTGCTTGACATTAGCATTCCATTTCCCTGTCGCCAATTCCTTGCCTGTGGCGATACGGACACACCAGCGCATCATATTGTCACCATTATCACTATCTGGGTTGAAGAATTTCATATAGTTATATTGATTACCACCAGTCTGACGGAAATCTAAAGTCCAGGCAGTTTTAGCACTCAAGTCGCAACGGGGCTCTGTGAAGGTTGCTTGATGCATGTTGCAATTGACACCAAGGCCACTGGTATAGTTGGCCTGCCACAGGTGAATCACCTTTTCCTTCTTTACCCAGGAATAGCCCTTGTAGAGCAGTTTCATTCCACGCGCAGTGTTGTTCACCTCATCAGCCACATATTTTTTTTCGGTTTCAAAGAGAAGATTCCAAATATCATAAGTGCTATTACCTATTTTAATCTCCATCTTATCCCATCCATTGTTGACATTCTGCCAGAAGTACTTGTTATGATACTGCAAATTTTTCTTATTGAAGTCGTGGAACATCTTTATCTTAGTATTGCTGCTAATGTTCGACTCCCATGTTCCGGGATTGAGGATGGCGTAAACCATCTCAGCCAGGTTTTGCATGTGCTCCTTGTTCTCGCCGAGACCTGTAGGGAAATACATGGTACCAAGCTTAGAATAAGTATAGATATTCTTATTGGGCAAGACGTTGATACAAGCCCAGTGTGAGTCTTGTTTTTTCTCGGGGCCAAAGGCTGGACGCACGCAAACCCAGTACTCGTCAATTGTCTTATAGCTGCTCTCTTTCACCTTTCGACGCACCACGTCGCCGAAGCGGTAGTAGGCACGGCCTTTGAACGCGGCATTTTCGTCGCCCTGATCAGGTGAACGGAAGATAATCTTCTGCAGTTGTGGCACCTGCTTGATGTTGACCTCCACCGTGGCCCATGCTGTGCCGTCGGTGACCTTGGTGTAGGTCATCGTGCCCATCTTGTCATCTTTCCAAGTGTAAGACGTAGTGTTCTCGTCGATGTCAGCCCCCACCATGTTGGCAAAGCGCTCGGCAGCAGCCTCCATCGTATTGATGCTCACGATGCGTGTAGCTGACCCCTCGCTTTCGGCTACGCCGATGTTGGCATCAAACTTCAACGACAATACGGAGTCTATGTTAGCCATGTCAACTTCGTCGATATCAGCCAGATGGTCGAGCACAGCGATACGGGCGTTGTCCAGATCCTGTTGCTCCAGGGCTTGCTGCTCCTGTTGTTCTTCACTTTGTCCACCGTTGTTGTCTTTGTCGTCATCCTTACAAGAGGTGACGCTCAGGCTCAAACCGCACACCAGCGCGGCCATGAGCAAAAAATAAAAATGCTTTTTCATCATTATCATTATTAATTATTAATTATTAATTATCAATTATCAATTATCAATTCATGAACGGGATAAGCGTTCATTTCTGGATAGACACATCCGTGTAGCTCTTTTGCTTGCTTCCCTTGTCAGTGAAGGTAAAGCTGCGGCTCGTAATGTTACGATAGCCCCATTCAGTGGGGTACTGATTGAAACGCTCCCTCTGTTTTTTATCCGGATGATACAGATAGTCGCAGCAGAAGTTGAAGAGCACCTTAGCATTACTCATTTCATCATAGAATTGTTCGTGAGTCCAGTGCATGCCTATGACGCACACGTAGTACGTGTCTGCCTTAATAAAATTACTAGAGCTACCTCCATTCTTATCCTGGAGGGATGACATGCCGATGAGTTCGTCATTATCGGTAATCTTAAATTTGTTCAGTGCCTTGAACTTGAAATGCGAGGCGTCTTTGTACTGCGACTTAATCGTGTGCAGCTCCAGGTCGTACACCTTATTGAAGGTTTCTTCCCCCTTGACCAGGTAGATGTAGGGTACCCACTTGTCCGTAATCAACGTCCATCTCAACTTGTCTGCCAACAGGAAACCCACTGGGGCGAACGTGCCAGTTAAGATGTCGGTTTCGTCGTCAATTCTATCTTTCCAGGCAAAATTTGAATATTGGAACAGAGTGGCTTTCATTAATGGATTGGGCTTCTGCAATTCAGGAATATACGACTCGTCAGAAATGAGCGTGTTGATGAACGATACGCGGATGTTGTTGTCCTCGGGCACCAGCTGACGGATGGACTGCACGTTTTTCGTGGAAATCATCCTGCTGACCACGCTGTTCCACATAGTGCCGTTGCACACCACGTTCTGAAGCCAGTCGCCCAGCACCTCGGCCTTAGCCATATCGTCGTTATATACGGTGTCATTGCCCACACCTTTCCATGTGAACTTGCCCTTGGTGTGAGTGTCCTGGTCGTTAAGGGTGACGAAGCGAGCCTCCTGGCCGTATTTGTGGTTCGACACGCAGACGTAGAAGCGGTCCTTATACTTCACAATATCGCCGCACTTGTAGTAGGGCTTGCCTTTCGCATTCTCGCCCAGCTCCTTGACGAGCCGGATTTCCTGTAGTACAGGTATCTGCCGAATCTTGACGCTGATGGTGCCCAGCGTGTTACCTTCGCCGTGGCTGTATTCTACAGTGCCAACTTGGCTGTTGCTGTAGGTGAAGCCCGCGGGCTTCTCGTAGTCGATGCCCAGCGTGCCCAGCATGCCTGCGGCAATGCTGTCAGCCCCTTCGATGGTGCTTGCGGCGATGGAGCGGATGCCGGGCTGTGACTCGTCTAAGGCCAGGCCCACAGTAGGCTCGTACGTGTTGTTGAGCCATTCGGTGCCGTTCAAATCGTCACGGCTGGCATCTGTCCATGCCGCAACGAGGTCGGCCAGTTGGTCGTTCTCCAACGTTGACAGGCCTTCGTAGGTCTCCTGTTCCTCGCCGCCATTGCCGTTATTGTCACTATCGTCATCCTTACAAGAGGTGACGCTCAGACTTAGGCAGCACACCAGTGTGGCCATGAGCAGGAAATAAAAATTATTTTTCATCATCTATTCTTTTATGTTAGTCAATAATCATTTTTAGTTTGTAGAGAATTTCCTCTCGTTACACAACTGCTGCAAAGTTAGTTAAAGTTTTCAAATTACCAAAGAAAAAGAAGCATTTATTGTAGATTTTGCTAATTTTGAGACAATTATTGCTGATTTTGCAAGTTCGCGGGTAAGCGAAGACAGAAAAAAACTTGTTATTTAGTCTGCTGAGCGTGAGCGAACTCTCATTGAAAATGAAAGGTCGCGGGTAAGCGAAGGCTGAAAAAGTTCTTCTCCTATTCTTCTCCTATTCTTCTCCTATTCCCCTCCTATTCTTCTCAGTTTGTTCTCGGTTCGCTCTCGGCTTCCTGGAATTAGAGTTCGTATAGAGAGGGTATAGAGCGTGTATAGAGAGCGGCATGAGAGCGGCATGAGCAAGGGTAGAGCAACCTATGACAAGATTCGGAGGTTTTTCAGAACTGGAAATAATACAAAACCGCCGAAACTCCTTGTGGAATCTCGGCGGTTTTTATTATATTAGTGGTTTTGTATCAGTCTTCTAGATCGTAATCTCCTTCGGTTTCCTCTGGAGTCTTTCCGTCTACTTGATAAGAACTGTAGTAGCGATATACCTCAGTACTACCGTTGATTCTTTCTCTATTGTCATAATTTTTTCCTATATGCAACTCTGCTGCAGTAGCGTGGCGTACAATGAAACGGGGATGAGAGTCGCCAAAGAACTTTTCGTTGATGTAATAGGGCTTTTCCAGCGTACACGTAGAGACGTCCAACTCGATGTCCTTTGAGGGGTTGTTCTTGTCGTAAACAGCTTTAGTCACCTTTGAGAGTTTCTGAGTATGCATGTTGGCATTATAGCCACCAGGAGTGTTGGAGTAGTGAGCCTGGTAGAGCGTGGGGGCATTGCCTGACTTCCAGGTCTTACCATTATAGAGCAGGTAGAGGCCGTCTTTGTCTACGATCTTCTGCATTTCGTCGTAATTCAGTCCAAATATGTTCTCGAAGAGGTAATCCCATAAGTAACGATTCTGCACATTTTTCCAGAAGCACATATTGTGATATTTCATGTTGTAGGCGTGGAAATCGTGGAACATCCTCAAACCCGTGGGATTGTCTCTCTTGTCCCAACCAGAATACATACCTATGTTGTTCCACCAAGTCTTAGGATGGAAGATGGCGTAGAGTAGTTCGGCGAAGTTCTGCATGTGCTCCTCGGAAGTGCCAAGCCCAGTGGGCAACACGTAGGTCCTCTGGACATTAATCTTCTTTTTCTTGTTCACATTCTTGTATGTCCAAGAATACAGGTTTTTCTTAGGTAATGGACTAAATGAAATCCAGTGGCTGTCACCCTTGCCCTCGATGTCGAAAGCAGGACGGACACAGATCCAATACTCAAGATTGCCTTCGGGATCGGAATTTTGACAGCTAATGATATCGCCGAAACGGTAGAAGGCACGTTCGTGGTTAGTTACACCACCGTTCTGGTCGCCCTGTGACGGCGAGCGGTAGATAATCCTCTCGAGTTTAGGCACCTGCTGGATTTTGACATCGACCGTTGCCCATGCCGTTCCGTCGGTGACTTTGTTGTAAGTCAGCGTGCCGACTTCGGGGTCGTTCCATGGATAGGTCTCGGTTTCCTCGGTCATCTGCTCTGGATCAAGGTCGACGAGATTGGCAAAGCGCTCAGCAGCAATAGCGGGGCTGTTGGTGTAGACGATGCGTGCCTGTGGGTTGTCGGGGTCTTCCACGCCGATGATGGGGTCGAAGGTCTTGCCCTTGTAGTCGTCGGTGATATCGTCTTTGTCAACAAGTTCTCCCACGACGTTCCAGAACTTCGCCACAGTCTCGTCCTGCGTGTCCTGAGGGCCATCAGTAAACACTTCACCCTCGTCATCATTGTTCTTGTCGTCATCCTTACAAGAGGTGACGCTCAGGCTCAAACCGCACACCAGCGCGGCCATGAGCAGGAAATAAAAATGCTTTTTCATCATTATCAATTATCCATTAAAAATTTAATCTTCATCTTTTTTATAGAATTCTTCATCTTGGGCGAGCTGTTCGTCGGTCACCGGCGTAGCCTTCTCACCAGCTTTGTAAATGATATCAAATTCTGTTTCGTTGAAGTGGCAGACATCATGCATATTGCTCATCTGCTTGTAATGGTTATATTTCTTATCGAGCTGCTTACCCGTAGCCACACGCATTACCCAGATGCCCCAAACGTTCTTATCGTCTTGGTTATTAAACTGCTTTGCGGGAGCCATACCATCCTTGCCAGTCGATGCACAATCTTTGTCCTGCAGGGGGTCGCTGGCATAGCGACGGACATCGAAGCCATAGCCAGCCTTCGCCATCTCAAACAGGGTGTCGTCATTTTTGATGCTGCCCGTATAATTTAGTTTAGCTCCAGTCGATTCGTAAATCCACACACCTGCAGTAGTACCCGTTTTCCAATGATAGCCGTTATAGAAGAAGTATACTCTATCCATCCTCTCCAGTTCCTTTTTGGAATGGTTGAAGATCTTCTCATAGATGCCGTATTTATCCCATTTTTCACCAAGCAACCTAAAATATGTCCTACCATGATACTTGGCGGGAAGACCAGCCACGACATTGGAACCATAACCTACCACTTCATTAAAGAAATAATTAGTGTTTAACAATGCCCAGAGAAGGTTGCAAAAGTTGAAGGTCTGCTGTCGGTTCTCCTTCAGGCCGGTAGGCAGCAGAATGGTGTTATTATTGTACTTTTTAATTTTATTGCTACTCGAATAGATATTACCTTTAGGAATACCGGGAAGCTTACCCGTATTCACACCTCTGCCACTCTCGGCAGCATTGAAGATGTTCACCCAGTAGCTATCATTAAACTTCTTGCCGAGGAACGAGGGCTGTACGCATACCCAGTAGAATCCGTCCTTGTCCTCAATGACGTCGCCCAGGCGGTAGTAGCAGTTGCCAGTGATGTTAGAGGCATTGTCGGGCGACTGCTCTTCGGTGCAGTAGATGAGCTTCGTCATCTTGAACAGCGGGCTTTTCACCTCGACAGTGGCGATGTTCGGGGCACCTGGCTCCGAGATGTTCCAGGTCATCGAGCCGTAGTTGCCGGCAGAGACAGTCTTTGTGGCATTGAGCTCTTCAGGCGCGCAGCCGGCAATAGAGGAAAAGTTGGCCTTGGCATCGTCCAGATTGGAGACGATGATGAGGCGTGCCCCTGGGTCGTTGTCTGACTGCAGTCCGATGGTGACGTCGTAGCTCTTATTCTGCCAGCCAGTCTCCTGTGCAGCTTCATCGGTCATGACGCTCACCCACGACCAGGCTTGCGCATCCTCTTCGGACAGTCCGTCTTCCACCAATCCGGTATCGTCTCCATCGTTGTTGTCCTTGTCGTCATCCTTACATGAGGTGACGCTCAGGCTCAAACCGCACACCAGCACGGCCATGAGCAGGAAATAAAAATGCTTTTTCATCATCTATTCTTTTATGTTACTCGCACGAGAAGGCGGGGAATATTCATCCTTATTCTAAGTCATTCTCCATCTGAGCAGGGGTGTTAGCACCGGGAGTAATGCCCATCTCCTTGTTGTAGTTATAGACGTCGGTAGTTCCTGCAATGTTTTTGTAGAAGTCATATTTTTGTCCTTTGCTCAGCAGGTCCTCACCCTTGGCGTAGCGCACCACCCAACGGCCTACTCCACCTTTGCTAAAACGTGAGGTGTACACCATATCATTGCTAGACTGAGCGTAATAGGTCACGTCAAAGCCATCCTTGACAAAGTTGATAGATTCTTTATCAGATTCACCCCTCATACCGTAACTTGTAGATGAGCGGCCCCATACATGTCCTGATTGGCCGGATGTCCACGAGTATCCCTGATAGTAGAAAATGATCTTCTTCAGTCCCTTCATCTCATCGTAGGTATGATTGAACAGAATCTGCCAGATTGTGTAGCCATTATACGGCTCGCCCCAGAGATCGCACACTTGCTCTACAAACCGAATGCCATTGTACTCGTAGGGGAAATTTCCAAGAGCTGGCCAGTTTCTTTTAAATACACAGTCCTTATAGTCATTAGGATTGAGCATGGCCCAGATAAGATCCAACAGGTTGCCGATGTGATCAATGTCGTACTTCAGAGCTGTTGGCAGTTTGATAGTCTGGTAATTGTACTTCTTCAGATTGTTCCACTTGGTCTTGACGTTGGCAGAAGGCATAGGTTTGCCGCCACCGCTCTCCGAGCCATTGAAGATGTTAATCCAATGGGAGTCGCCCTTGGCTGAGCACTCCTTTTTGTTGCGGGGGGCAAACGAAGGACGTACGCACACCCAGTAATAGCCTTGCGAATCGCGGATGACATCGCCAAAACGATAGTAGGCGGTGCCCTTCATGCTGCTGGCTTTGGCGTTGTCGCCAACCTGTTCCTCCGTGCAGTACACAATTTCGTCCAGATGGGGAATGATCTTCGATTTAACCGTCACCACGGCAATGTTCGCTGCACCCTCGTCCGACTGCTTCCACTCCAGGGTGCCGGCGCGACTGCCGCCGTTGAGGGTCAGCGTCTTACCAATCTCTGAAGCCTCCTTGTCGGCCAGTTTTGCGAATTTCTCACGGGCTTCGTCAAGGTCGTTCACCACAACAATGCGCGTATTGTCACTTTTAGTTGAAACCACGCCGATGGTTGGCTCCCATGTGGACGACTCCGACTTCCATTTCTCCTCGAAGTTCTCGGCATCGGTCAGTATGCACAGCCAGCGGAATGCCGTACGTGCCTCTTCGTTGTCTATGGCTTCGACTTCATCGGGCGTTATCGCGCCGTCGCCACCGTTACTGTTACTGTCGTCATCGCTCTTACAAGAGGTGACGCTGAAGCTCAGGCCGAATACCAATGCGGCCAAGAGTAGAAAATAAAAATTCTTTTTCATCGTAATTAATGTTTTGTTGTTAGTTCATATAATATATTCCTTTTAGTCAAGTTAAAGGGAGGCTAATCCCTCACACAACCACTGCAAAGGTAATTATTATTTTTTAATTCGCAATAGCAAAATGCACAAAAACGACACTTTTTGCATATTTTGAAACAAATATTGCTAATTTTGTAAGTCGGAGAGGGAAAGAGGGGGTAAATATAAAGGGGACGGTGCTTTTTGTAGAAAAGTAGCACCGTCCCCAGTTTTCTTATTTACTTGGAATCAGTTAAAACGAATTATATTTTGGGTTACCTCTGGCATTTCATCAGCAGGCTTTTCTACGTCACGATAATAGCGATAGACATCCGTAACGCCTGGAATAGCCTTCCTGTTGTCGGGATACTTGCCTGTTGACGACAACTCGGCACCAGTAGCTATACGCACGATGTAGCGGGGGTCATCGTCACCAAAGAAATTCCAATTATAATAATAGCCACGACCAAGCACATCTTCAGTGACATTTAAATCGATGTCATTCTTAGGATTTTTCTTGTCGTAAACAGATTTTTTGACCTCTGAATATTTCACCAAATGGTTGTTCAACTCTGCATCTTTAGTGCCAGTATTGTAACTTGCCTGGTATAATTTAGGAGCAGAGCCACTTACCCAAGAATAGCCTTTATAGAGCAACTTGAGTCTACCACCGCTGACAAGATTAGCGAATGAACTGTACGGATCATTCTCAAGCCGGAATCCGAAGATTTCACTAACAATGCTTCTATATTCAAAAAATTTGCCATTAATACTCCATGCTTTCTGTACATTCTTCCAGAATTTTTCGTTGTGATAATACAGATAATCTTTTTTGAAATCCTGGAACATCTTCACCTTCTTATTATTCATTTGGCTTACCAGAGCGTTATACCAATTATCAGGGCAGGTGATAGCGTAAAGCATTTCAGCAAAGTTCTGCATCTGCGCCTTGTTCTCGCCAAGGCCAGTGGGCAGTACGTACGTAATATGGACATCAAAGCCCTTGTCCTTGTTTACGTTATCGTACTTCCAGATATACTGATTCTTCAGTGGCAAAGGCTGGCTGACACAAGCCCAATAGGTATCGGGTTTACCCTCGGGGGCGAAAGCGGGACGCACGCAAATCCAATACTCCAAGGTGGTGGTGTTATCCTTGTTCTTCACTGAGCGGCTAACCACGTCGCCGAAGCGATAGTAGGCAATCTTTCCGCCAGCTACGGCAGGTTTCTTGGCATTCTCGTCGTTCTGGTCAGGTGAACGGTAGATAATTTTAGTAAGGTGTGGCACCTGCTTGATATTGACTTCGACCGTAGCCCATGCTGTGACTCCGTCGCCCTTGGTGTAGGTCAGCGTGCCCACATCGGGATCGCTCCATGAGCGGCTAGGAGTGGTTTCGTCTACATTGTCAACGCCTACCAGGTTAGCAAAGCGCTCGGCAGCGGCAGCAGCGTCGTTGACATAGACCACGCGTGTCTGCGGTTCGCCGTCCACCTCCTCGCCGATGGTCGGCTCGAAGGACCCATTTTTATAGTCTTCCGTGACGTCGTCAATGTCGACCAGCTGGCCTACGACGCTCCAGAACTTCGTGGCAGCCTCGTTCTGCGTAGCCTGAGGGCCAAGGTCTTCCTCTTCCTCATTATTGTTGTTCTTGTCGTCATCCTTACAAGAAGTGACGCTCAGGCTTAGGCAGCACACCAGTGCGGCCAAGAGCAGAAAATAAAAATTCTTTTTCATCATCATTTTAATTATCAATTATTCAAGTTTCGTATGTTTCACATTCTCAACTTTCAGAGGTAAGAGATAAGACCACCTCTCACCACTCACCTCTTAAACTCAAGCTGAGCTTGCGAAAGTTGAGTTAATATCATAAGGGCTTAGGAGTCTCGGGGTCTTTGTTCAGATCCTTGCCGCCCTCTGGATCAATATTCTTGTAGTAGCGATAGACATGAGTAACGCCCTTCATAGAATCTTTCGGGCCACAATATTTAGCCGCCCAGCCTGCAGCCATCCTCTGAAGCTCATTACCTGTGGCATGCATCACACACCAGCGCAGTTTACCGTCCGAATTGAAAAATTGCTTGTAATTATACTCATGATAATAACCCATCTGGCGGCAGTCGAAAGCTTTCCCCGTCAGAATGCCCTTAGGCTCGGTGTAATTAGCAACGTGCATATTCGAATTGACACCCGTGCCGTTGGTGTAAGTGGCCTGATATAACTTGATGTTTAAGTTCTTTTCCTTAACCCAGGAATAACCATTGTAGAGCAAGTTCAGACCGAGATTGGGGTCGTTGACCAATTTCTTCATCTGGTTCTTGGTGGAGTTGAAGACAAGATGCCATACATCACTTGCGTTGCCATCGCTATCTATGATATACTCCTGGTCCCATCCCTTGCAGACGTTCTGCCAGAAGTACTTGTTGTGATAAGGCTCCTTTTTCTTGTCGAAGTCGTGGAACATCTTCATCTTCTTCTTATCGATGTTTTCGTAGATGTTTTGCTCCCACTGTTCGGGATAGAGCATAGCGTAAAGCATTTCAGCCAGATTCTGCATGTGCTCCTTATTGGTACCGAGGCCGGTGGGGATATACCATGTCGATTGGCCTTTCTCATACTTCATGACTTTGTCTTTTTGATCGACACGAAGGGTCACCCAGTGGCTGTCATCCTTTTTCTCAGGGCCAAAGGCGGGGCGCACACAGACCCAGTACTGCCAGAACTTATTACCATCGACGCCCTTCACTGGGAATCGCACCACATCGCCGAAACGGTAGTAGGCACGGCCTTTGAACGCGGCATTTTCGTCGCCCTGATCAGGTGAACGGAAGATAATCTTCTGCAGTTGTGGCACCTGCTTGATATTGACATCGACCGTAGCCCATGCTGTGCCGTCGGTGACCTTGGTGTAGGTCATCGTGCCCATCTCGGGGTCGCTCCATGTGCGGCTGGTCGTGTTTTCGTCCACATCAGTCGCATTAATAAGATTGGCAAAGCGCTCGGCAGCAGCCTCCATCGAGTTGGTGTTCACGATGCGGACACTTTCATCGTCACCGTCGGGCCCACCGATAGAAGGCTCGAAGGTTTGCGCCAGGAAGTTTGCTTCGATAGTGTCAACATCAGCCAGTTGGTCAATCACGGCAAAGCGGGCATTGGCCAGTTCCTGCGCCTCCATGGCTTGCTGATCCTGTTCTTCTTCACTCGGTCCGTTGTTCTTGTCGTCATCCTTACAAGAGGTGACGCTCAGGCTCAAACCGCACACCAGCGCGGCCATGAGCAGGAAATAAAAATGCTTTTTCATCATCTATTCTTTTACGTTAGTCAATAATATTTTCAGTTTTTTCCGGCTTGCCATCAGCAGGTTTCTCTACGTCGCGATAATAGCGATAGACATCCGTAACGCCAGGAATCGCTTTCGCATTGTCGGGATACTTGCCCGTTGACGACAACTTGGCACCAGTGGCTACACGCACGACATAACGAGGATTTTTGTCGCCGAAGAACGCCGAATTTTGATAAAAAGGAAGAACAACAGTTTTTGGATTGAAATTAAGGTCGATGTAGCTCACGATGTCTTTCGGGTTGTAAACAGATTTCTTAACCTCTGTATATTTTACAAGATGGTTGTTCACCTCTGTTACTGCAGCACCTGATTCGTAATGTGCCTGAAATAACGTGGGGGCAGTGCCTGTCTTCCAGGAATAGCCTTTGTAGAGTAGATAAAGGTTACCTACAATCTCACTGAAATCATTTAATTCGGGCTTTCCGAAGAGTTTACCCATAAGATTTTCGCCAGAAACGAATTTGCCTTCTTTTTTCCAGGCGTTCTGCACATTCTGCCAGAACTTTTGGTTGTGATAATCCAGGTTTTTGCCTTTGAAATCATGGAAGAACTTGAACTTTTTCTTATCTAGGTTAGCCTTCACTGTATTGTACCAAGTATCAGGGTTCGCGATGGCGTAGAGCATCTCAGCCAGGTTCTGCATGTGCTCCTTGTCCTCGCCAAGACCGGTAGGCAATACGTATGTGTATTCGAATGGCTTGTACGTCCAATACCACAAATTCTTCTGCTGCAGGGGGAGGCCGACATTGACCCAATGACTATCGCCCTTGCCTTCTGGGTTGAAAGCGGGACGCACACAAATCCAGTATTCCGTGATTATACTGCCGTTCTTGTTCTCCACCTCGCGGCTGACCACATCGCCGAAGCGGTAGTAGGCAATTTTACCACCTGACACACCGCCGTTCTCGTCGCCCTGCGACGGTTCGCGGTAGATAATCTTCTCGAGCTGAGGCACCTGCTTGATTTTAACATCGACCGTAGCCCATGCTGTGCCGTCGGTGACCTTGGTATAAGTCAACGTGCCTACATCGGGGTCGCTCCATGTGCGGCTGGTGGTGTTTTCGTCCACATCGCTCACACCAACCAGGTTGGCAAAACGCTCAGCAGCAGCTTCTGCGCTGTTGGTATAGACAATGCGTGCCTGTGCGTTGTTGGGGTCTTCAAAACCGATAGCCGGCGTGAGTTTTGCATTCTGATAGTCTTCAGTGTATTCGTCCATGTCAACCAATTGGTCCACAACGCTCCAGAACTTCAGCGAAGCCTCGTTCTGCTCGTTCTGAGGACCAAGGTTTTCACCTGATTCCCCACCACCGTTGTTGTCTTTGTCGTCATCCTTACAAGAGGTGACGCTCAGGCTCAAACCGCACACCAGCACGGCCATGAGCAGGAAATAAAAGTTCTTTTTCATCATCAATTATTTTTGTTAGTCAATAGTCATTTTTAGTTTGTAGAGGACTTCCTCTCGTTACACAACCGATGCAAAGGTAACAATTATTTTTGATTTGCCAATAGCAAAACCTGCAAAAAAGACGTTTTTTGCTAATATTGAGACAAAAATTGCTAATTTTGAAAGTGTGGAAGGGTAAAATAGCAATATTTTAAACTATTATTCGTACATTTGCAGCAAATTTTAAGCCGTTATGGATATTTTTTATGCTTACGTCGCCAATTTTCAATCTTTATAAACTAAACCCATTGATGTATGAGTCATCTTGTTGAAAAGTGGAAGGCGTTTTGTGAGTGGCAGCGAAGGCCCTCGCATAT
>CAMHTW010000024.1 GCA_946188165.1 uncultured Prevotella sp. | reverse complement strand
TGACGTCGGTCTGGAAGTGAACGCCCATCTTGGCGAGGTTCTCGATTTCCACATCCACAATCTTATTGGGCAGACGGAACTCAGGAATACCATACTTCAGTACACCGCCAATCTCGTGCAGAGCCTCGAAGACATACACGTCGTAGCCTTTCTTTACCATATCGCCAGCAAAGCTCAGACCTGCAGGACCAGAACCAACGACAGCAATCTTAATGCCGTTAGACGGTGCAATCTCAGGCAGAGAAATATTACCGCTCTCGCGCTCGAAATCAGCAGCGAAACGCTCCAGGTAACCAATAGCCACAGCGGGCTCGTTCATCTTCAGGTGGATACACTTGCTCTCGCACTGTTTCTCCTGCGGACAAACACGACCACAGACAGCGGGTAGGGCAGAAGTGTTCTTCAGCACCTTGGCAGCAGCCAGGAACTGTCCACGCTCGATATTCTTGATGAACGACGGGATATTGATATTTACAGGACAACCCTCAACACAAGTTGGCTTGGCGCAGTCGAGACAACGCTTGGCCTCAGTCATAGCCATCTCCTTAGTCAGACCGATGTTCACTTCCTCAGTACGAGTGGTGGCACGATAGACAGGGTCAAGTTCAGGCATCACGACACGCGCGATGGCTGTACGCTCCTTGGGCTTCATAGAAGCACGCAACTCTTTACGCCACTCAGCATCGCGGTTCGTGAGCACATCAATCGTATCATTTGTAGGATCGCTGTCCATCACCACGTCTGTGGCGGCAGCAGAATCTTCACTCTTCACTCTTAACTCTTCACTTACAAGGTGCTCTTCGTAGTGGGCCAGTTCCTCCTGTTCCTCGCGCTTGAAGGTTCCCATGCGCTTGAACATCTCGTCCCAGTCGACGAGGGCGCCATCGAATTCAGGACCATCGATGCAGACGAACTTGGTCTTGCCACCAATCGTCAGACGGCAGGCGCCACACATACCCGTACCATCGACCATAATGGTGTTCAGCGATACTTCGCAAGGAATACCATGCTTCTGAGCTGTGAGGTTAGAGAACTTCATCATAATGGGAGGACCAATGGCGAAAATCTTGTCGACATGTTCCTGCTCGACAAACTTCTCGATACCAACAGTCACAACACCCTTTTCGCCATAAGAACCATCATCTGTCATGATGATGACTTCGTCAGACGACTCGCGAACCTTATCTTCGAGAATAATCAAATCCTTAGAACGGCCAGCCATCACGCTGAGCACACGATTGCCTGCAGCCTTCAGCGCCTGGATGATGGGCAGCATGGGCGCAACGCCCAATCCACCACCAGCACAAACGACGGTGCCATAGTTTTCAATCTTGGTGGGATTGCCCAAAGGTCCAACGACGTCGGCAACGAACTCGCCAACGTTGAGGGCGCACAGCTTCTTTGAAGAAAGACCTACCATCTGCACAACCAGTGTGATAGTGCCCTTTTCGATGTCGGCACCAGCAATGGTCAGCGGCATACGCTCGCCTTTCTTGTCAACACGTACGATAACAAAGTTGCCTGCCTTACGGCTCTTGGCAATCAGAGGAGCCTCAATCTCGAAAAGGAAAACCTTTTCAGAAAATTGCTCCTTTCTTACGATTTTATTCATGATTCGTTTTTGTTTAGTTTAGTCGATGATGTCGCAGCCCATGTATGGTACGAGAGCTGCAGGAATCTTGATACCGTTTTCCGTCTGGTTGTTCTCCAGCAGGGCCGCAACGATACGGGGCAGAGCCAAAGCAGAGCCGTTCAACGTGTGGCAAAGCTCAGTCTTCTTGGTCTCGGCATTACGATAGCGGCACTTCAAACGGTTGGCCTGATAGGTGTCGAAGTTTGATACAGACGAAACCTCGAGCCAACGACCCTGAGCCTCTGAGTAAACCTCAAAGTCGTAGCAGATAGAGCTGGTAAACGACTGGTCACCACCACAGAGCAACAGAATGCGGTAAGGCAGTTCGAGTTTCTTCAGCAGACCTTCAACGTGTTCCAACATCTCCTTATGGCTCTCCTTGGAATGCTCGGGCTTGTCGATGCGCACAATCTCAATCTTAGAGAACTCATGCAGACGATTCAAGCCGCGTACATCTTTACCATAGCTACCAGCCTCGCGACGGAAACACTCTGTGTAAGCGCAGTTCTTGATAGGCAGCTGTGCCTCGTCAAGAATCACATCGCGATAAATATTGGTTACAGGAACCTCAGCGGTTGGGATGAGATAGAAATCATCTACCTCGCAGTGGTACATCTGGCCTTCCTTGTCAGGCAACTGACCAGTACCATAACCAGAAGCGGCATTGACGACTGTAGGAGGCATAATCTCCGTATAGCCACTCTTGCGAGCCTCGTCAAGGAAGAAGTTGATGAGCGCACGCTGCAGACGGGCACCCTTGCCTATATAAACGGGGAATCCAGCACCGGTAATCTTCACACCGAGGTCGAAGTCGATGAGGTTGTATTTCTTGGCAAGTTCCCAGTGGGGCAGGGGATTGGGAATACCTAGTGAGGGATTCACGTCCCAGTTGCCAACGGTATCCTTGTCTGAACACTCTTTCAGATTTGACTTTACCACGCGGTTATCCTCGGCGGCAGCACCCTCAGGTACTTCGTCGTAAGGTATGTTAGGAATCTGGCAGAGCAGACGGGTCATCTCCTCCTGAGCCTGATTCATTGTTTCCTCCAACTGCTTATTGGTTTCCTTCATTTCAGAAACCTGTGCCTTGATGGCATCAGCCTCGGCTTTCTTGCCCTCTTTCATCAGACCACCAATCTGGGCAGCCATCTTCTTGGCTTCGCTCAGGTTCTTGTCCAATTGCTGCTGGGCTTCACGACGCTTTTTGTCGACAGCCAATACTTCGTCAATAGCCTCACGGGCACCTTTAAAATGTTTCTTCTCCAATCCGCGAATCACGCGGTCAGTCTCCTCTGTAATGAGTTTCAGTGTAAGCATAATATCAATTTGACAATTTACAATTTACTATTTACAGCCTGCAAAGGTAGTAAAAAATTATAAAAAAGATGCGATTCTCAGCAGAAAATCGCACCTTATTAATATAAATTGAGTTTTTGTGCAAAAAATGAGCTTAAACGATGCCCTGACTCATCATGGCAGATGCAACCTTCATGAAGCCTGCTACGTTAGCACCCTTTACATAGTTGATGTAACCATCAGCCTGTGTACCGTACTTCACGCAGTTCTCGTGAATGTCGTTCATGATGCGCTTCAGGTAGTCGTCAACCTCCTTGGCAGTCCAAGACAGACGCTCAGAGTTCTGTGACATCTCAAGACCAGAAACTGATACACCACCAGCGTTAGAAGCCTTACCAGGAGCATACAACAGCTTGTTATCCTGGAAGATCTTGATAGCCTCAGGCAGTGAAGGCATGTTAGCACCCTCAGCAACAGCGATAACGCCATTATCTACGAGAGCCTGAGCCTGCTCGCCGTTGATTTCGTTCTGTGTAGCGCAAGGCAGAGCGATATCGGCCTTCTCGTGCCAGGGACGCTCACCAGCGTGATATACTGCATTGGGATACTCCTCAGCATACTCCTTGATACGTCCACGCTCAACGTTCTTCAGCTCCTTAACATAAGCGAGCTTAGCCTCGTCGATACCATCTGGGTCGTAGATGTAACCATCTGAGTCAGAGAGAGTCAGAACGGTAGCACCGAGCTGGATGCACTTCTCAGTAGCATACTGAGCAACATTACCAGAACCAGAAATCAGCACCTTCTTACCCTTCAGTTCGATGCCACGAGTAGCGAGCATAGAAACGAGGAAGTATACCGTACCGTAACCAGTAGCCTCAGGACGAATCAGTGAACCACCGAAGGGGATACCCTTACCAGTCAGCACACCCTGGAACTGGTGGGTCAGCTTTTTATACTGTCCATACAGATAGCCAACCTCACGACCACCAACACCGATGTCACCAGCAGGAACGTCCTCATCAGGACCGATTACGCGATACAGTTCATTCATGAATGCCTGGCAGAAGCGCATAACCTCAGCGTCGCTCTTGCCACGTGGAGAGAAGTCTGAACCACCCTTAGCACCACCCATAGGAAGTGTTGTCAATGAGTTCTTGAAGGTCTGTTCGAAAGCCAAGAACTTCAGAATACCCAGATTTACACTCTTGTGATAACGGAGACCACCTTTGTACGGGCCGATAGCGTTGTTGTGCTGAATACGATAACCCATGTTGGTCTGTACCTTACCTTGGTCGTCAACCCATGTGATGCGGAATTCGCAAACACGATCGGGGATGCAAAGGCGCTCAATCAGATTGGCCTTTTCAAACTCGGGGTGCTTGTTGTACTCTTCCTCGATGGTGGGAAGTACCTGACTTACGGCCTGGATGTACTCGGGCTCATTGGGAAATCTCTGTTTCAGATTCTCTACAACTTGTGCTGCATTCATAATCTTTTTACTTTTTAAAGTTTATACTAATGATTGAAGTTAAATTTTCTCGTTTGCGGTTGCAAAATTATATCAAAAATCCATCATTTCAAAACTTTTTGTCACTTTTTTCACGAAAACGCTTACGTTTTGCTACTTAATTGATATAAATCAAGGAAAAGTGGCAAATGTGGGCGCGACTTGTGTGCGCGAGAACAATGTTTTCATGCATTTCCATGGCTGAAGACCCGTTACCGTTGTCTTTACACGCGTACATTAATATAGTTGCGGAACCAATTCTCTTTAATATAGTAATGGAAGTAATTTGCTCTTTTCTATTTCTGATAATAATAGAGAATGATTTCCGATATATTTGCAGTTGCAAAATACTTAAGAAAAGTAAGACAATATTTTGCTGTGTCAGGAAATTTATGTATTTTTGCAAGCCGAATAACAATAGTGACAAGTCAAATTACATGGTGTCTGGCACATTGTAAGCAAGAAGTATGATAAAACCATCGAAGTGTTTAATACTGATTATCGGTTTTTGCATTTGTGGCCAGATGATGGCACAAGGAAGCCTGGTTCCTTTTTTAAAGAAAGTGGGAACTAAGCTTGACTCCATGTCTGTTAAGGGTGTTGACCGAAACTACATAGATGCACCTAAGAGGCCCTGGCAGCTTATTGTAAGGGGCAATGTGAGCCAGACTATCGTAAGTATGCGTACCCATGGAGATATTGCTGGTTTGGAATATAGTGCCAGACCGCATCTGAAGACTACACCTTCACAATATTTAGGTATGTGGGCTGGCTATCGTGGCTATGGTATTGGCTACACAGCAAACGTTGGTGGCGACAAGGGTAGCTATCTGACTTTTGGTGCCACTGGTGGTGCCTATGGCGTCAATGTTCGCATCCACTCGTTCGAGAACCGCAACCCGAACTTAAATCTTAACAGCGACCTTATTCCTGAGGAAGGCAAAGATTCATGGAATGAAGTACAGCTTGCAGACCCGATACATGTGAGAACAGTTATTGCCGACGGATACTACATGTTCAATGGCAAGAAATTCTCGTATGCTGCAGCCTACGACCAGTCTGTAATACAGAAACGTTCGGCAGGTTCACTGATGGTTGGACTCATGTACAACTATACGCATATCGATTATGCCTCGGACTCCAATGGCGACCTGATATATATGATGGAAGGACTGGGCCGTGTGAAGTTATGGCAAGGCAGTGCGGGAGTAGGATATGCATATAACTGGGTACCGGTCCGTGGCCTGCTTGTCAACGTCATGGCCATGCCTATGCTGACCTTTGTCAATAAACTTAAAGCGTATGGCTATGCTACTAATGTAGAGGAACTGATGGAAAACCCTTTCTTCTGGGATCCCAATACGACCAACGAAGAGTGGGATAAGTGGTTCTATGGTAATCTGCATATAACCCCTATGGGTGACAAAACATTCAACAGCGGTATTAGTGTAGGTTTTGATGGCCGTGTGTCGCTGACTTACAACATTGGGCGGTATTTCTTTAATGCCTATGGGCAATTCAACAATATTCGCTATCATCACAATAACACCAACGGATATTTGAACGACTGGTTCGTCAACACTTCTATTGGTATACGGTTATAACGACGTCCGAAGTCGGCTATATACAGTACTCTATTGCTTTTTTTTCTAGACCGCATCCTAAAAAAATCTACACCGCATCCTGGAAATATTTAGGATGCGGCGTAGAAAAACGTGGTCTGCTTATACGGCGGGGGTACAGGTCAGCTCGTCTTTCCCTTCAGCCTTGTCAATTCGAATGGTGGTGTTGGGCTGTAGGTCGCCATTGACGATAAGTTCTGAAATGCCATCTTCAATATATGTCTGGATAGCTCGTTTCAGTGGACGTGCTCCAAACTGGACGTCGTAACCCTTTTCTGCTACAAACTGTTTGGCTTCGTCGCTCAGTTCTACATGGAATCCCATCTCGTTGATGCGTTTATAGAGTCCTTTCAGTTCTACGTCGATAATCTGCTTGATGGCATCAAGGTCCAACTGGTCGAAAGTGATGATTTCATCCAATCGGTTCAGGAACTCTGGCGAGAACTGCTTCGACAGTGCTTTTTGCACAATCTGTCGTGCGTGTTCCTTATCTTGTTCGTTCAGGGCCAATGCCGATGACGATGTGGCGCTGAAACCTACGCCTCGACCAAACTCCTTCAGCTGACGTGTGCCGGCATTCGAAGTCATGATGATAACGGTATTGCGGAAATCCACAAATCGTCCATTGCCATCTGTCAGTCGTCCCTCGTCCAATACCTGCAGCAGCAGGTTAAAGACGTTGCCATGCGCTTTCTCAATTTCGTCGAGTAATACGATAGAGTAGGGATGACGGCGTACACGTTCAGTCAACTGTCCACCCTCTTCATAACCTACGTATCCTGGAGGTGCACCAATCAGTCGGCTGACATTGAACGACTCGGTATATTCGCTCATGTCGATACGTATCAGGGCATCAGACGAACCAAACATGAATTCTGCCAGTTTCTTAGCCAGATAGGTCTTACCCACACCAGTAGGTCCTAAGAACATAAACACACCAATAGGATGGTTGGGTTCTTTCAGTCCTACGCGGTTACGCTGAATGGCACGCACCATCTTGTCGATAGCCTTATCTTGAGCAATGACCTGTTGTTTCAGTTCCTGAGCCATACCTTTCAGGCGGATGCCCTCTTCCTGAGCCATACGCTGTACAGGCACACCCGTCATCATCGAAACCACATCGGCCACCTGTTCGGCAGTCACCTCCTGACGCACGTCAATTTCGCCATCCAACCATTTGCGATTCATTTCCTGTAATTGGCGTTCCAATTCTGTCTGGCGATCACGATAGCTTGCAGCCAGCTCAAAATTCTGATTGCTTACAGCTTGGGTCTTGCGTTCCTTAATTTCCTTGATTTCCTTTTCCCTCTCAGCAATCTCAGGTGGCAGGTCGGCATTTTGAAGATGTACGCGAGAACCTACTTCGTCAAGTGCATCGATGGCTTTATCGGGCATGAAGCGGTCATTCACGTAACGGTCTGTCAGTTTGACACATGCTTCCAGTGCTTCATCCGTATAGGTTACGTGGTGATGATATTCGTAGCGTCCTTTGACGTTCTTCAGTATCTGTAGCGTTTCCTCGTTGGTGGTAGGCTCTACCTGTACCTTCTGGAAACGACGTTCCAAGGCACCATCCTTTTCGATGGAGTTACGATATTCGTCCAGTGTGGTAGCACCAATACACTGTATGGTACCACGAGCCAATGCTGGTTTCAAGATGTTGGCTGCATCCATTGTACCTGCGGCAGCCCCGGCACCTATCATGGTGTGAATTTCGTCTATAAAGATGATGATGTCTGGATTCTGTTCCAGTTCCTTCACCAGCATCTTCATACGTTCCTCGAATTGTCCGCGATATTTCGTACCAGCTACCACGCCAGTCATGTCCAGCGTTACCAGACGCTTGTTAAAAAGCATGGGTGAGCAGTGCTGACTGACTATCATCTGTGCCAGTCCTTCAACGATGGCACTCTTACCAACGCCAGGTTCGCCAATCAGAATAGGATTATTCTTCTTGCGACGTCCAAGGATTTCTATGACACGTTGTATTTCGCGTTCACGACCCACACAGGGATCCAGCTTACCTTCTTGTGCCTGTTTGGTAAGGTCGGTACCGAAGTTGTCGATGACGGGGGTCTTCGACTTGGTTTTCTGCTGTGTCGCTGTGGTCGTTTTACCAGTGGCTGAACCGCTGGACGCATTACCAGAAGTGTCGTTCTGCTCCTCTTCTTCGTAGTCTTCTTCAGGCAGTCCTATACCGTTCTTCACGCTGAACATGGTCAGCGCGTCTTCGTAGTTCATGTTGTTCATCTCTAATACTTGTTTGGCTCCAGTGTCCGACTGATCATGCAGAATAGCTAACAGCAAATGCTGCTCCTCCACGCGTGTGGTACGCTGCAGACGGGCTTCGAGCACAGCCAGTTTCAGAATGTTGCTGGCCTTATCATTTAAAACTAATTGTTGTGTGTAGATAGGTCGTCCTATTTCATCTTCGCGCACACGGGTTTCCAATTCCGTCTTGACACTCATCAGATTGATGTCCAGGCGTTGGAACACTTTGATGACGGGCCCGTCCTTCAAACGTAGCATGCCTAAGAGCAGATGCTCTGGTGCCACGCTCTGACTGGCCAGTCGGGCGGCTTCTTCGCGCGAGTAGGCGAGAATCTCGGATACTTTTGGTGAAAATTGACTTGTCATACAACCAACGATTTACAAATTTCGTGCCAAAAACTTCTGGTGTGTAATATTATTCGGCAGTTCCGTCTGATAATGGGTTACCATAATCATCGTTTTGTTTCTGCGCTGACAAAATGTCTCGATGACATCTTTAACCAGTCGCCTGTTCCAGAGGTCGAGTCCGTGTAGGGGCTCGTCGAGTATCAACAGCTGTGGGTCTTTAACGAAGGCACGAGCTAATAGCACCAGTCGCTGTTCACCGCTTGACAGCTGTAGGAATGGTCTGTCTGCCAATTCGCCAATCCCAAAGATATCGAGCCACCAACGACACTTTTCGTAATCCTGTGCGTTAGGCACAGCATAGAGTCCGATAGAGTCCATCAGTCCGCTGGCTACAATACGGATGGCTGGCAGGTTACGTTTATAGCTACGATGCATCTCAGGCGATACGTAGCCAATATGTTTCTTGATGTCCCAGATGCTTTCGCCTGAACCTCGTGGGCGGTCGAACAGCGTGATGTCACAGGCATAGCTCTGGGGATTGTCAGCACAGATGAGCGAAAGCAGCGTTGACTTGCCACTGCCATTTTGTCCTGACAGTGCCCAGCGTTCGCCATTCATGATGGTCCAGTCGACGTCTTTCAGTATGGTACGTTCGCCATAGCGAATGCTTACCTTCTTCATATCCACCACACGTTGGCAGTCGTAGTCGTTGTCGTGATAGGGTAGCGACAAAATCGCTTCACACTTCTCTTCTGACAGTACGTGTGCAGGAATGGCTTCCAGAGGCGACGTCTCTTTGATTTCGTTGGCAAATGCAGGTATGTCGTCCGTCTTGGCAATGACCAGCATAATCTCCATTTCTCGTTCGTCTGCCAGCTTCTGCAACAGTTCCTTCAGCTGGTCGCGTGTCTCAGCGTCCAGTCCTATGAATGGATTGTCCATGATGAGCAGGCTTGGATTGGCGAATAGTGTCTTTGTCAATTGGAACTTACGCAACTCGCCACTCGACAGCGTGATAATATATTTGTCGAGAAATTCGTCCATGTGAAACAGACTATACAGTTGCTGCTGCATCTGCCGGCGTTCCTCTGTATCTTCACCAGCCAACAGGTAGGCACGTTGCAGCAGTTCGCCAACAGTAGGCGTTTCGTGGTCGATGTCGTGCTGGTTCCAACGCAGTTGCAGGTAGTATTGTCCGTCAACATTTACGCCATACGAATCCGTGAAGGCGATATAGCGCACGCGGTCAGAGGCCAGCTGGCGCCGCAGCTGTTCTATGTAGAGCGTCTTTCCGCTTCCGTTGCGTCCTGCTATGACAGTAACCTTTCCCATTTGCTTATTTCTTTACGCGTTCCTTATTTTTAATAATAAAATCCTTCCATCCCTTGTAGTGTGTATCACTCTCAGGACGATTCATTTGCATATAGTGACAGTAGGCAGCCCCCAGCGCATCCGTTGCATCCATGAATTTCGTCAGCGCTTCTTTGTCGAATTTCAGCAAGCGCTGCAACATGCCAGCAACTTGTTCCTTTGAAGCAGCACCATTGCCTGTGATAGCCATCTTGATTTTCATAGGCGCATATTCATGCACTGGCACCCCATGATGAATGGCGGCTGCAATCGCCGTCCCCTGTGCGCGTCCCAGCTTTAGTGTCGTCTGCACATTCTTCTGCAAGAACGGTGCCTCGATGGCCATTTCGTCAGGCAGGTAGCCGTCAATGATGCCAGTAACACGTTCGAAGATATGTCCCAGTTTCAGATAGCCGTCACCAAACTTGCGTAAGTCAATGACGCCCATCGTCACCATTTCGACCTTGTTGTCCTTGACCTTGATGACGCCATAACCCATAATGTTCGTACCTGGGTCTATGCCTAATATTATTTTCTCCATGGGTTTCGTCTTTGAGTGATGGGTGTCAGGGGGCGCCGTTCTGGATTGACTGACACCACCTTCTGAGGTTCCTGAATTGCCGTACTTTCGTTGCCATAGCGGTCAATGGCTGTAACGGCATAGTGGAGGGGTCGCGATTGAGTTGCCACATGCGGGACATACAAATTCTGCCACAGATGACGTGTCGCTATGAGGTTGGCAGGATTGCTGGTGTCCACAGGTTTCTCCCTCGACGCATATATATTATATATAAGGTATGGGCCGTCACTTCTGTCCTTGGCACCGTTCCAACTCAACTGGTCGCCTTTCGTGGTGTGTTTTATCTGTAGACTGGTTGGTGCTGTAGGCACGATGTTATGTGCCCACGTCATAGGCGGAATCAGGGCAGGGTAGCGGTCAAACCATGTCGCATAGTCTAATACGCCCTTGATGTTATCCAACAGGTATTTGGCACGGAAGTAGCAATGACCTATGCCAATTTGTCGCGTCACGTTCAGTTGTCGCTTGATTTCAGGTAGTTGGAAGCGACCTTCCTTGGGGTCGAGCATATAAATGCCCAAGCCCGATACGATGGTACGTCCGTAGCTGTTCTCCTGCCAGTCAATGGCAAAGGGGTAGAAGTTGTTGCCTTGGAAATACATCATGGGATAGAGTTGGTCCATCAGTCCGTCGCGCAACCAGAGCTGTGCATCCTGAGCCACACGGCGACGTGCGTTCCAACCATTGGAGCGGTAGCGTGACAGGTCGTCGTATTTGCCAATGGGCGAACAGCTCATCTTGACCCATGGCTTGAATGATTTCACTCTTGAGCTAATAGCCCTCACGATACGCGTGATATTGTCTGCCGACATACGGCCCTTCCATGTTTCAGGATAGCGGATATAATCCAGATGGATGCCATCAATATCGTAACGCTCCGTTATTTCTTGGCAGATATTCGTCAGATAATCAATCGTTCCATAAGCCTCAGGGTTCATATAGCCTTCGTCGCCAATCTTCATGATAAGCGACGGATAGCGCTGACGAATACGCTTACAACCATACGTGTTCCATTTGCCTACAGGAATGGTTACCACCCAGGCGTGCAGCTCCATTCCCCTACGATGACACTCGTCGATAGCCGTTTGCAGGGCATCGTAGCCAGGCGATACACCAGGCTTGCCAGACAGACAACCATCCCACGGCTCCAAGTCAGAAGGATAGATGGTGGTAGCCCGCACGCGCGTTTGGAACATAACGGTGTTGACCCCCGCCTGTTTCAGCCGGTCAAGCATCTGGCACAACTGTTCTTTCTGGGTTTCTATCCCCATTCCGTTGTTGGCGTAGGTGCTTGGCCAGTCAATGCCTCCGATAGTAGCCAGCCATACGGCTCGTACTTCAAATTTGGGTTGAGCAAGGGCTGTCAGGGCATAAAATAGTATGAATATGTAAAGAAATCGCTTCAATTTTCAACTTTTTGCTTGCAAAGATACGAAATTCTCCAAACTTTTTCTTACCTTTGCAGGAAGAATTTAAAAAACAACATAAAAAAATGATTACTTTTATCGTAAGCCTTGTGGTTCTTGTTTTGGGTTATATGCTCTACGGACGCTTTGTAGAGCGCGTGTTTGGCCCAGACGATCGTGAAACTCCTGCCGTAGCCAAAGCCGATGGCGTTGACTACATTGTGCTTCCTTCGTGGAAGATTTTCATGATTCAATTTCTGAACATTGCAGGCACCGGACCTATCTTTGGTGCTATTATGGGCGCCAAGTTCGGCCCTGCCGCCTATTTGTGGATAGTGTTCGGTTGCATCTTTGCCGGTGCCGTTCACGACTATCTGAGTGGCATGCTTTCCATGCGTAACGACGGAGCGGGGCAACCGGAACTCATAGGACGTTATCTTGGCGGTACGACGAAAAACGTGATGCTGGTTTTCTCGGTTTTCCTGCTGATGATGGTTGGCGCGGTGTTTGTATACAGCCCAGCGCTGATTCTTGGCAAGATGTGCAGCGACGACCTGATGTGGGTTTACATTTGGTGTGGCATTATTTTCGTTTACTACATTATTGCCACGATGCTGCCTATCGACAAGATTATCGGCAAGATTTATCCGTTGTTTGCTATTTCCATGCTTTTCATGGCAGTAGCTCTGATGGGCGTATTGTTCTATAAGTGGCCGACGTTGCCGGAGCTGTACGACGGTTTGAGTGGCGAGGGCTACACAACACCCATCTTCCCCGCGTTGTTTATAACGATTGCTTGCGGAGCCATCAGCGGTTTCCATGCTACACAGACCCCGCTTATGGCACGTTGTGTGAAGAACGAGCGCATGGGGCGCCCCATGTTTTATGGAGCCATGATTACCGAGGGACTGGTAGCGCTCATCTGGGCAACGGTGTCTATGTATTTCTTCTATGGTGGTGCCGCAGAGGAACTGGGTGTTCCGGCAACATTGCAGGCACCCGAGGTGGTGACGACAGTCAGCGAGGGCTGGTTGGGTACCTTTGGCGGACTGCTGGCCTTGTTGGGTGTTGTTGCAGCTCCCATTACCAGTGGCGACACGGCTCTGCGCTCAGCCCGTCTGATTATTGCTGAGTTCATTCACTTGGAACAACGCTCCATCATGAAGCGCATCTGGATATGCATTCCCCTGTTCGGTGTTACGTTCTTGCTGCTGTTCTACAATATCGAGAATCCTGACGGCTTCAACGTTATATGGAGCTATTTTGGCTGGGCCAACCAGACGCTGGCCGTGTTTACGCTGTGGGCTATTACCGTTTATTTGGTTCGCCAACATAAGGCCTATTGGATTACGTTGTTGCCAGCCCTGTTCATGACGGTGGTGTGCTCATCGTTCCTTATGGTGTCGAAAAATTCGTTCGGACTGGACATGATGGTAGGCTACGGTGTGGGTGGTGCAGCGCTGATAGTGGCTGTTGCGTGGTTCTTTGCATGGAAGAGAAAGGAAACAAAAATCAATAAGAATTAAATCGCTATGAAGAAAATTGCACTATTCGTCGTGGCGCTGGTCATGTCTGTTGCAGCCAACGCCCAGTTTGAACAAGGTAAGGGTTATTTGGGCGCTTCGCTCACCAATGTCGATCTGAGTTATAATGGTTTGAACAAAGGTCATTTTGGCTTGGGTGCTAAGGCTGGTTATCTGATTGCTGACGACTGGATGCTGACGGGACAATTGGATTATCAGAAGACTAAGGACGTGCCTTATAGCCTGACCTTGGGTCCTGGCATTCGTTACTATATCCAGCAGAATGGTCTCTATATGGGTGCTTCGGCTCTTTTCAAGCATGCTGACGACTACAACGATTTCATGCCCAGCATCCAGATTGGCTATGCTTTCTTTATCAGTCGTACGGTGACCTTCGAACCTGAGATTTACTATGAGCACTCGTTCAAGGACCACAGCAATTACAGTACGGCAGGTATCCGTCTGGGTGTTGGTATCTATCTGTTTAAGGATCAGTATAAAATCAAATAATAATTGCCTATGTTAAGTATAGATTTCTACAGGCCCAACTACAGCATGGATGTCAAAGAACTTGTAGACCGGCTCATTGACCTCTCGTTTGCCGAGGATATTGGCGATGGCGACCACACCACGTTGTGTTGTATTCCTGAGGATGCTATGGGCAAGTCGCATCTGCTCATCAAGGAAGACGGCATCTTGGCTGGTGTAGAGATAGCCAAAGAGGTGTTCCATCGTTTCGACCCTGAGATGCAGGTCGAGGTGCTGATGCAGGATGGTACCCGTGTCAAGAAGGGCGATATTGCGATGGTTGTGACTGGTAAGACTCGTTCACTGTTGCAGACCGAGCGCCTGATGCTGAACATCATGCAGCGCATGAGTGGTATTGCCACGATGACAGACCGTTATGTGCAGCGCCTGAAGGGTACCAAGACCCGTGTGCTCGATACCCGCAAGACCACACCTGGCATGCGCATGCTGGAGAAGCAGGCTGTGAAGATTGGTGGTGGCTGTAACCACCGCATCGGACTCTTCGACATGATTCTGCTGAAGGACAACCACGTCGATTTTGCTGGTGGCATTGTGAACGCTATAGACCGCTGTCACGCTTACTTGAAAGAGAAAGGTCTCGACCTGAAGATTGAGATTGAGGTACGTTCGTTCGACGAGTTGCAGCAGGTGCTGGATCATGGTGGTGTGGACCGTATCATGCTCGACAACTTCAGCGTACCCGATACGAAGAAGGCTGTGGATATTATAGCCGGACGCTATGAAACGGAGTCCAGTGGTGGTATTACGTTTGATACCATTCGCGACTATGCCGAGCAGGGTGTCGACTTCATCAGTGTGGGTGCGTTGACCCACTCAGTGAAGGGACTTGATATGTCGTTCAAGGCATGCTAAGTCAGATGGGGAATGAGAGATATCTATTAGGCGGTATTCTTTGTTTCATCGTGGTGCTTTCCATGTTTGAATGCGAAGATAATGATACCTCTCACTTCTCATCTTTCACCACTCATATTGAATATCAGAGTCCCGTTGACTATGATATTCAGCTTGCTGGCAATTTTGGCGAGCCCCGTCCCTGGCACTTTCATGGTGGCATCGATGTCAAGACGGGCAATGTCGAGGGTAAGCAGATATTCTCGATAGCCGATGGCTACGTCAGTCGTCTGACAGTCAACAAGTATGGCTTTGGCAATGCTATCTATGTGGCTCATCCCGACGGACATACCAGCGTGTATTGCCATTTGCAGCGTTTTGCCCCACAGTACGAAGCCCTGCTTCATCGCACAGGTAAAGACACCCTGTCGATGGTTTTGCCAGAGTCAAAATATCCCGTCAAGGCTGGCGACCTCATCGCCATTAGTGGCAATACAGGCCACTCTACAGGGCCCCATCTGCACTTGGAGATTCATGATACTGAGACGTGGGTCATGCGCGACCCATTGATATTCCTGGGTCATCTCATTGCTGACAGCGTAGCACCACAGGCCCACTCGTTTATGGCTGTGCCAATGCAGGGCGAGGGAGTGTTCTGTGGCAGTCAGGACAAGCAGACCTTTGGCTTCGGACAGCCTGATGACAAGAAGCAACGCACCACGTGGACACTCCGTCGCGAGTTCACAGCATGGGGCAGGGTAGGCTTTGCCCTGTGGGCCGACGACTATGCCCAGGATGTGTATCATCACTACGGCATCCGCCACATGCAGCTGTTGGTCGATGGTCGCGAAGTGTTCCGCTCTGATGTCGACAGCATCCCCATTAGTTGTCAGGCTGAGGTCAATGAATGGGGCGACTACAACCATTGGCGCAAAAACCGCATCTGGTATATGAAGGCCTATCGCGAGCCACGCATGCGTCTGCCCATCCTGCATACCGACATCCATCGTGGCATCGTCAACTTCAATGAAGAGCGTCCCTACCGTCTGACCTTCGTCCTGCGCGACTATCAGAACAACCAGGCCACTTATAATTTCACCGTTCAGGGACTCCGCAACAAGTCCGTACACCCCCATGCGCAAGGCACGCTGCTCGACAACTACCTGTTGTTCGACCAGTGCCTGTGGCCGTACATAACCTATAAGCGTTGAAGATGACTTCGGAACGACTCTAAACCATTATCGGAACGACCCCAAAGTGATATCTATAAAATCGGAGTCAGAACTATATATTACTTAAATAACTCGAAAATAATTTGGATGTTAGTACTAAAATTAGTACCTTTGTCCCCAAATTGAAACAATTATGGGCTCAAAGGAAAAATTAGTTGAGAGATTCAAGAAGAAGCCGAAGGACTTTACGTATGAAGAAACGTTGAGTCTTTTGGCATATTTCGGCTATACGGAGCATACAAAAGGAAGTACGTCGGGCTCGCGCGTGAGATTCAAAAACGAGGCGACTGGAGCTTATATTGACATTCATCGGCCACATCCGGGAAGTATTATGAAAGAGTGGATGATGAAAACGATTTATCAGCATTTGAAGAATCATAAATTAATTTAATAGGAGGACGATTATGGATTATCTGGAGTATAAAGGCTACAAGGGTAGCGTGGAGTACAGCAAAGAGGACAATTGCCTGTTTGGTCAGGTTCAGGGCATGGGCAAGGATTTGATAGCGTATGAAGGTCAGACGCTTGATGAACTGCGCAAGGATTTCGAGGATGGCGTGGATAGCTATATTGAAGGTTGTCTGGCTGATGGTGTAGAGCCGGCAAAGCCTTATAGTGGCAAACTGAATCTGCGTATGTCATCGGAGCTTCATTCTCGTGTGGCTGCTTTTGTGGCTTCAACGGGTACTACGATAAATGATTTCATCAATCGTGCCATCAAAAATGAGCTGAAGAAAGCGGCGGCATTATAAGATATCATCAGATGTCTTTAACCCTTAATGTTTCTAAAATTGTTTGGTGGTGTCAGATGCTTTTCGTATCTTTGCAAGATAGATATTCAAACTAATCAAAACGAACGAAATTATGTTATCACAACAAGACCTGAAGCAGTTGGCTCAGAAGGGAATTTCTGAGGCACAAATCGAGAGACAGTTAGGCGAGTTTAAAACTGGTTTTCCATTCCTGAAGTTGGAGGCTGCAGCAGCTATCGGCAAGGGCATCGTAGCGCCTTCTGAGGCTGAGCGCAAGGCGTATGTAGAGGCTTGGCAGCAGTACAAGGCCCAGGGCAAGAAGGTGGTGAAGTTTGTGCCCGCATCGGGTGCCGCCAGTCGTATGTTCAAGGATATGTTTGCCTTTGTCGATGCCGACTACGATGTGCCTACAACTGATTTCGAGAAGAAGTATTTTGACAATATCGAGAAGTTTGCTTTCTACGACGAGTTGGATGCTGCCTGCCAGAAGAATCAGGGCAAGGGTGTCAAGGCGCTCATAGCTGAAGGTAACTACAAGACCGTTGCAGCCAATATGCTGAAGGCTGAGGGACTGAACTACGGACAGTTGCCCAAGGGACTGCTGCTGTTCCACAACTATGCCGAGGGTGCTCGTACGCCTATGGAGGAACACTTGGTGGAAGGTGCCTTGTATGCTGCCTCGAACGGCGAGGCCCACGTGCATTTCACCGTGTCGCACGAGCACATGGAGCTGTTCAAGCAGAAGGTGGCTCAGAAGGCCGACATCTATGCCAAGAAGTATGGCATCAAGTACGACATCTCATTCTCCGAGCAGAAACCCTCGACGGACACCGTTGCCGCCAATCCTGACGGCACGCTGTTCCGCAATTCAGACGGTTCGCTGTTGTTCCGCCCGGGTGGACACGGTGCGCTGATTGAGAACCTGAACGAGATTGAGGCCGACGTCATCTTTGTGAAGAATATTGACAACGTAGTGCCCGACCGCCTAAAGGGTGACACCGTAGAGTGGAAGCAGGTCATTGCTGGCGTGCTGGTAACGTTGCAGAAGAAGGCCTTTGAGTATCTGAACCTCTTGGATACCGGCAAGTACACACACGAGCAGATTGAAAAGATGATTCGCTTCGTGCAGCAAGACCTGTGCTGCCGTAAGGCTGACATCAAGGAGCTGGAGGATGCCGACCTGGTCATCTATCTGCGCAAGAAGCTGAACCGCCCCATGCGCGTGTGTGGCGTGGTAAAGAATGTGGGCGAGCCTGGTGGTGGTCCGTTCCTGACCTACAATCAGGATGGTACTGTTAGCTTGCAGATTCTGGAATCGTCGCAGATTGACAAATCGAACAAGGAGTATATGGAGATGTTTACCAAGGGTACGCACTTCAATCCCGTTGACCTTGTCTGCGCTGTGAAGGACTACAAGGGTCAGGCTTTCGACCTGCCTAAGTATGTTGACCCCACGACAGGCTTCATTTCTCAGAAGTCTAAGAATGGCAAGGAGTTGCTGGCACTGGAGTTGCCAGGACTGTGGAACGGTGCCATGAGCGACTGGTCCACTATCTTCGTCGAGGTGCCCCTCTCTACGTTCAATCCTGTGAAGACTGTCAACGACCTGTTGCGCGACCAGCACCAGTAGGATGAATAATAACCGCAGATTACGCAGATTGCACAGATTATAACTGCGCATAGAAATCTGTATAATCTGCGGAATCTGTGGTTAATTAAATTAAAGAATAATGAACCCAAAGACTATTTTAGCTATTGGAATGGCTTCCACAATGATGCTAACATTTAACGCCTGCCAGCAGACCTCTCGCGAGAACCCTCTGCTGGCAGGGAGTTCTTTACCCTTTGGTGCGCCTGATTTCAGCAAGATTCAAACCTCTGACTACATGCCAGCCTTCGAGGCGGCTATGCAGCAGACGCGTGACAACATTCAGGCCATCGTGGACTGTCAGGACTCGGCAACGTTCGAGAATACCATCCTGCCCTTCGAGGACAGCGGTCGTCAGCTGGCACGTGTCTCCACCGTTTTCTTTGCTCTGACCGAGGCCGACAAGTCTGACGAACTGAGCGAGATTGAGAAGAAAGTGCAGCCCATGCTGACCGACCTCCAGAACGAGATTTCGTTTAACAAGCCGTTGTTCCAGCGTATCAAGCAGGTGTATGATAAACAGCACGACCAGCTGACGGGTGAAGACCAGAAGCTGTTGGAGGAAATCTACAAGGACTTTGTGCGCAAAGGTGCCCTTCTGTCTGACGACAAGATGGCTCGCATGAAGGAAATCAACCTGCGCATCAGCGACCTGCAGCAGCAGTGGGGCGACCTGTTGCAGGCTGCCACCAACGACGCCATTGTGTGGGTGGACAAGAAGGAAGATTTGGCAGGTATGAGCGACGCCGATGTGGCTCAGTGTCAGAAGGATGCAGAGAGTCGTGGTGGCAAGGCACCGTATGCCATTGTCATCATGAACACCACGCAGCAGGCTCCGCTGGCCACGCTTGACAATCGCGAACTGCGCAAGAAGGTTTATGAGGCCTCGATACATCGTGCCGACGGTACCAATCCGAAGTACAATACGTTCAAGATTGTCAGCGAGATGGCCAAGTTGCGTGCCGAACAGGCCGAGCTGATGGGCTATCCCTGCTATGCCGCCTATTCGTTGGACAACACCATGGCCAAGACGCCAGACAACGTCAACAATTTCCTGAAACAGCTGGTCAGTGCCTACAAGGCCAAGGCCGATGCTGAAACGAAGGCCATCGAGGCGTTTGCACAGCAGACCGAGGGTGCCGGCTTCAAGTTGGAACCGTACGACCGCTTCTACTATTCGGCTAAGATGAAAAAAGCCATGCTGGACATCAGCGAGGACGAGGTAAAGCCATATTTCAACGTGGACAGCGTGTTGCTGAACGGCGTGTTCTATGCCGCCAACCGCGTCTATGGGCTGACGTTCAAGGAGCGTACCGACATTCCTACGTATCATCCCGACATGCGCGTCTTCGAGGTCATCGACAAGGACGGCCAGTCGCTGGCACTCTTCTATGGCGACTACTACCGTCGCCCGTCTAAGCGTGGTGGTGCGTGGATGGATGGCTTTGCCGAGCAGAGCCGCCACTGGAATCAGAAGCCCATCATCTTCAACGTCTGCAACAATGCCAAAGCCCCTGACGGCAAGCCTTCGCTGCTGACGTGGGACGAGGTGACGACGATGTTCCACGAGTTTGGCCACGCCCTGCACGGCATGCTGTCAAACTGCGAATACAACAAACTGTCGGGCACCAACGTGGCTCGCGACTTTGTGGAAATGCCCTCGCAGTTCAACGAGTCGTTTGCATCCATCCCCGAGGTCTTCGACCACTATGCACGCCACTATGAGACCAACCAGCCCATGCCAGCCGAACTGAAGGAGCGCATGCTGAAGAGCATCAATTTCCAGTCGGCCTATGCCCTGGGCGAGAACCTCGCTGCATCGTCGCTCGACATGGCTTGGCACATGCTGGCCTCGAAGGACGTGCCTGCACCCGACAAGTGTGCTGAGTTTGAAACCAAGGCCCTGACACAGTACGGCATCCTCGATGCACAGATTCCGCCGCGCTACAAGACCAGCTACTTCAACCATGTGTGGGGTGGGGGTTATGCCGCTGGCTACTACAGCTATCTGTGGACTGAGGTGTTGGCTGTCAACGTGGCCGACACGTTTGCCAAGTTAGGTGCCCTGAAGCCCGAAACAGGTCAGGCTATGCGCGACAAGATACTGAGTCGTGGCAACACGGGCGACCTCATGCAGATGTTTGCCGACTTCACCGGCATGCAGCAGCCCGACGCCTCAGCCATCCTTCGTGCACGTGGCTTGTAAACATTGCCGGCAACGATAAAACGGTAACAAAAAAAAAGAGGGGCGTGTCTTTCCGACGCGCTCCTCTTTACGTTCAGTTCTCGTTCGGTGCATCGTCATCACCGCCACCACCACCGTTGTCACCACCACCGTTGTTACCGCCGGTGCTGCCGCCAGTGTTACCATCCGTGCTGCCACCCGTTGAAGGATTGCTGGGTGCCTGAGCCTCTTCGCTGCCATTCGACAGCAAGGTCTTGATGTTCACAAAGTCCGCCTTCTTCAGGAACTCGCGGCTTGAGAGGTTGTCCTCCTGCGTCTGGTCGGGCAGGAAACGGATGTGCAGCGCCTTCAAGTGCTGGTTCACGTTGAAGTCCTCCTCCTTGTCGGCACCACCCTTCTGGCACTCGCAGGTCAGGTAGAACGTGCCCAGTCCGGCCACCTTCACCTTCTTCGACTCCAGCAGCATCTCCAACAGACAAGTCTTGAACTTCTTCATCACACCCTCCACCACGTCTTCGGTGAATACCGAGCCGTGCTCGCTGATGTGCTTGGCCAGCTTCGTCATCGACATCGTCTCGACGCTCTTCAGACGCGCGTACCACTTTCCATACATCACAGACTCCGAGTCCTTGATGTCGTTCTTGTAAACTTCGTAAAGAATTTTACTCATGATATTAGATTATTAAGTGAAACATTATCCAGGTCAGGACTTTCCTGCCTTTCTTACTTACAACTGTGGTGCAAGGCGAACGCAGACTGAACTTGTTCAAGTATGCTGAGCCGCATCCAACAGTCGCAATTGTAATCTCTATTACATTTGCAAAGGTACGAAAAATCCGTGAAACCACCAAACATTCCCGCCATTATTTTCGCTAAATATTGTTAATAATATTCCGAATACAATAAGGGCAAATTCCACTGCGGGAAACCATTCTGTGTAGTAGCCTCTTCTATCCGGTCAAGAATATGGAGAGCAGTCTGTCTATCAGTTAAAGATAAGGATTCCATCTCTTTCTATCTGTTGGACTAAATAATTATCCATATTCTTATGAATGCGCAAAACATCCACCTTACAATTTAGCAGTTCTTCAAGATAGATTTTCAAGCCTGAACGCCTAAGAAGACTTGGCTCCATCTCGACACATACATCTACATCGCTTGATTCGTTTTGCTCATTACGGGCTACCGATCCAAACAACCTCATAGAACGAACGCCGAACTTATCAGCCACCACGTTCTTACAGGTCTCTAATTTACGTATGCATTCAGTTCTGTCAATCATTTCAGTTGCAAAGATAGGTATTTTCCGTCAAACTTCCAAATTTTGGAGCAGCGAATACAAAGAAAAGTTTGCATTTCCTTTGTTGAGTAGGGACAAAATTCGACCGCAGGTCAAATAAATCTACCAAAAAATTGTCAAAGAGCGCCTGTGTTATTATTCTGTTTTTGTTTATTCCATCGGGCGAATCATCGACTCGATGAACTGGAAACCAATGCAATAATGCAATAAGTGAGTGCAAAATGATGCTTGCATCAATTATGCCGAGCGTTGGCATTATCGACGAAGTCAAAGATAGTAAAATCTTTGGAAATAAAAACGCATTTGGGTGAAAAAACTGCGAAAAAGTTGCAAATATCAGAAAAAGTGCTTATCTTTGAAATAGTATTTCGAAGATACTTTCACTCGAAACTAAAAATATATCGCGATTTATTTTGTAGTTTGCTCGTTTATTCGTATCTTTGCAACGTGAAAGGAGAAGCCAAGTAGAGCCACGATGTGCGGAACGGTGGCATGGCTGCAGGAATGCAGAGATGATGAGCAATTCGACCTTGCCGCTTGGTTTCCTTCACTCAAACATAGCTGGTCACGTGTGGCCAGCTTTTATATTTTCTTATATTTAGGCAAGGTAAACTCGGCAGGGTCTTTTATTTTAGTCGCTGTAATGAAGTTCACTTGTACCACTAGTTCCCGACTTATCTTCATTTTGTAGTTGGGATGCACTATGAACTTCGACTGAGCATTTGTATAGATAAAGCACTCGCCATCATAATATAGGTCCATCTGAAAACGATTAGAGGGAAAAGATATTAGTTCTATGTTTTCCACCACCAAACCTTTTGTTGCCTTTGATGCTCTCATGCAATGTTGCAGTTGTTTGGCACTCATGTAGAGTTCATCGCTGGCAAGTGTAATAGCGTTAGCCTGTGCATATAACATCATACGCTCTTCCACCTTGCCTATGCTAAAGGGCTGAACAGATGAATACCCCTTTTGATTAATATCATTTAGAACCATAGCAATGAGTTCTTCTACTGATTTGCCATTCAATTCCATAACGAATTGCAAAGATACGAATAAGCGAGCAAAATACAAAAGAAAAAACTGTTTTTCTTTTTATTTTCGAGCGAAAGTATCTAAGACGAAGTCAAAGATAGTAAAATCTTTGGAAATAAAAACGCATTTGGGTGAAAATTGCTACTGAAAGGACGAGCCGTAATGTCGTGGGGCACGAGCCGTAACCTCACCAGCGACGAGATTACGTCTCGTCCGGAATGAACAGGTACTGGAGCGTATGTAGGGGCATTGATATTGCGTTATTGCATTGCTTTTACTTTCCGAGGAAGTGGAGAAAGAGATAGTAAGAGTATAGTAAGTGTATAATTATAGTATAAGTTATTATATATTAGATAGTTAAATTAATATTTACCTTTATTTTACCCATTTTCCACCTCCTTCAATTTTCGCAAAAATGCAATGCAATGCAATTTTGCAATAAGTGAGTGCAAAATGATGCTTGCATCAATTTTGCAATACAGAATGATGGATAATCCAAGAAAAAGTTGTAAATTTGCGGGCAATAATGGTATTGGAATATGGTAAGGTTAAAACGTAATTTTACTGACACTTCACAGTTCGACAATGGCATTCTTCCATGGGGAAAGGCTCTTGCTACTTCGTTACAGTGGCTTTACGACGATGACGAATTTGAAGATGATAGTTTAAGTGAGGCCGAATATGACAGGAACATACTATATTGTATGGATGGTGTTCTGCCGATATATGACTTCATGTCTGTGGTTACTGATGTCATTTATATGGCTTTTCAGGATTTTGGAGGGCCAAATATCAAGAACTACATAAATCTGCTACAGGATTTTGAAACCAGGAAATGGGGCGATAAACCACATCTTCAATATGATGGTGAGTATATGATACTAGGAAAGGTGAGTATATTTACAACAGAAGTGATACTGTGGGCTGCATATCTCTACTGCAATATCAGGAAAGAATTGGATACCAACAAGGAACGTGCTATTCGTGCAGAACGGTTACTATATAAACTATACGCACGGCAAACATGCCTGAAACCAGAAATTGTGAAAGACACCTTTCTGATGAAGCATTTCAATAAGACAGCAGTTGCTTTCTTGAAACATATTCCAACGCAGGGTAAAGATTATAAAGAAGAGGGAACCCATAGCGACCCAAAAAGCGTAAATATGGCAGAAAACGTGATTGACAAAATTTCTGCCAACAACATACGCTATTATTATGAGGGATGGCGAAACGGTAAGCATGGTTCTATCTGTCAATCAAATGGCATCTACCGATTCGTTGAGATGACACGTGGGAAAACAGGCATGTTGGATGATGTCAATAGGAAAGAAGAAGATAATCCGATAGTGGCTAAAGGTATTGTAGCTTATTGGCTGCAGTTTAACAGCAGAATGGATACTGTGATTAAACGACTGACTAAATACAATTGTGAAATTCCAAAAGATATCAGAGAGCAGTTTGCCAACTATACCCAGATAAGGTTTGAACAGTTCAGACAAGAACATCGAGATGACCCAAAAACATGGGACTGGGATTGGGAGTACGAATTTTACGTCAACACTATAATCCCACATGAAATAGCCTTCAACAAAGAATCGGAGGCTTTGTTTGATTATATCTCAGATTCTGACATCGAACTCGTCCGTGGGGTAATGAATAGTTATATTAAGTACCTGAAGAAAATCCGAACTGAGAAAGGGTACCAGGTGAATCCTGAATTGTTGGTTCTACGTGCAATTGATTCTGGGGACGAAACAAAGTATGAAGACCTGGAAGAATTTGAAATTAACACCATCCTTGACAAATTAGAGGGAAAGGGATACATTCAGGTAGCATGGATTGAAGGTCATAGCCCCGAAGCAGTAAGACTACTTGATAAGGGCCGCGTATATCTGAAGCAATTAGAAGAAGGGAGCGTTGTCGATAAAATAAAGCCCTCTGTTACTCCACAGCAACCACCAAAAGACAAAACGTCAGAAATACCGTCTCAGACCCCAAACAACTCAGTACGTGAGATTACCTGGGCGGAAAGAAAACAATGTTTCAAGTCTGCTGTGTTGCATGTAATCGAAAAGAAAAAACATGATGGAGAATATCTCTTCGAGAAACCAACGCAATGGAAGGCTGTGTATCGTTTTGCTGTCGACAGTGGAATTATGTACGACATGAAAAGCCTTAAAGAACCCCAAGACAAATCTACTCCTCAATATGCAGTTTTTGAAAAATTGGCTAAGGAATTACAACTTGATGTTAATCCTCCTTGCCGGATGCCCTTTACGAAAAATGCCATTAATGATATTACAAAAGAATACTATATCCGCTATAACACACCCTATCCATGGTCGTATGAGGGAATAACTGATGCAAGAAGTCTTCAGTTATATACAGAATTGGATGATGTTTATCAGGCACTTCAAGAAAAATACAACAAGCTCCTCAGTCAAGCAGAAAGGGACTTTATAACTGAATAACCTATAAAGAAAGTTTAGGCTATTTGCTTTGCAGATAGCCTTTTTTTGTGACATTGTTGCCAGTTACTGCAACGCTGCCGTCAGTTACTGCAACGCTGTTGCCAGTTACTGCAACGCTGCTGTCAGTTACTGCAACGCTGCTGTCAGTTACTGCAACGCTGCTAGAACAATCACGAATGGCACGTGCTTTGTGCTACCATAATCGTAAACATTTTCGTAAAGATTATGGCTGTAAACAAAAACAGAAAGTCCGCAGCACGCGGCACCAAGGCTGAAGGTTCAGTACGTCTTGGCTCAGAGTTCATCACACGCGAAGATTTTAACGCGCGTTTTCCAATTTGTAAGATGGCACAGGAGGCTATCAATGCCCTGAAACTGGGTTGTGACAAATCCTCTGCGTTTCACTTGACCAACTGCTTCCGTGGGTTCTCCAAAGAGATGCAGGAGGAAATGGCGTATTACTTAATCACTGAAATGCATTATCGCATCACCGGTAAGGATAAGCCAAAGATGACTGGTCTATTCCACGTAGATCGCCTGCTCATTGAGATTCTTTACATTTTGGATCACGACACAAAAAACTTAGACTACAATGAGTAAGCAACAATCCACAACAGCCCAGTCCCTGCCAAGCGGGGACTCGGCTTCCTATCAGTCAAGACCTCGTCGTAAGCCAGATTCTTCGACGAAAGGCAAGTTGAACCGTTGGGAAGGTTCGGACTATCTTGAATTCGTGCCTGCTGGCTCAAAACCCAGTAATCGCACTATGTTCAAGTCTGTTGGCCCCAGTTCTTTTTATAAGAGCGAAGGACAGAAAGAGTCGAGCTATAGTATCCATATCAATGTGGACGGCTCGTCGGCTGACCCTGTGAACGAGGCTCGTGAGATTTTTAATGTGTTGACTTCTGAGCAGGCAAAGCATAAACCCAAATTACCAGAGGGTTCGCAGGGTCGCATGCTATTAGACAACGACATGGGGCTCCAGATATGGCATGATCGCGAAAATAACAAGCTGACCATTATGGCACAGTTGGAATGTACGGCTGACATCGAGCGACAGCTGTTGCAGGCTGAGGCCCAGATGAACGTCGTGGTGGGCAGAAACCGTAAGGATTTAGTTAACAATAATAAATAATGTATTATGGAACCATACAGATTTACTACTCAGGAAAATCAGTTTACAGGTGAATGCCTGCCTTGCACAAAGGCCAAGTTTTATACTACCGTCAACAGTGCAAAGGTGAATAACACCATTACGACTCGACAGGCTATTGACAAGGCCATCGTCGAGGGGCAACCGTTGGACAACTGGATTAACTGTGCCAACTTCCGTAACTTCTGCCAAAAGCAGGCTTCACGCCCTCGGGCTGGTGAGGCTTTTGCTGCACTGGCTGTTGAACAGAAGCTGCAACAGTGGACTAACTCACAGAAGATGTGGCTGCCTTGTTTTATCTTTGCAGTCAAAGAGTTTGCCGCCATTCCCAAGACCGACAAACAGGGTAATCCGGTGCTCGACGCTGAGGGAAAGGAGATTCTTTTCCGTCGTCGTTTACAGAGCAGTATCAGAGAGTTGAGTGCTTTGTTTATGTTCGATGCCGACCATCTGACGTGTGACCCTCGCGAGATTTACGAACGTACGCTGCGTCCTAACTTTCCCTGGAAGGTGCGCCTGGCTCACGTAACATCATCGGGTCACGGCCTGCGCCTCGTAAGTGAGGCCAACCCTGACGTGGGCAACATAGCCGACAACCAGATTGAATTGGGTCGTGAACTGGGTCTTCTCGGCATGTTAGGGTCGACGGGGAAGCCTGTCTGCGACGACAGCTGCATCGATGCTTCTCGCATTAGTTATGCTCCACGTATGTGCGATATTTATTATATTGATGAAGATAATTTATTTAACTCTTAATTTATATATATTATATGAAAGAAGAAAACAAATGCAAGGAATTCAATGAGAAATTCCTCGGGTCGTATCAGCAGGAGCTGAGCGACCCCACCAACAAGAACCATCAGTTTGACAGCGAAAAGACTACGGCTGACGGTCAGTTAACAACGCCCGTAACGGCTACGCCTGCCGCTGCCCAGGAACTGGCTGCAAGCATGACCAAGCCTGCAGGGAACCTTGATTTGACGGCTTTCGGTTATCCGATTGTCGATTTCACCAATGCGCTATTGCCCAACGGTGCGCCCATAGGCTCGCGCCATAAGTCGGCTATTAAGTTGGCTTACGACCTGTTGGTGGTATGCGACGGCGATGCCGAGAAAGTGCGTACGCTGTTGATGCAACTACAGTGGGTGAAGGACGTGGTGGCTGAGCGTGGCCAGAAGGAGATTGACGACATCATGGATGCTGCGCAGAAACTGAAGCATAAGCGTGAGTCGGAAAACTACTACGAGCTGCTGCCTTCTAAGGATATGCGCCGTGCCATCGAGTCGGTGACAGGCCGTAAGTACACGGCACTGGTAAAGGATGTTCAGAAGCAAGCCATGGGCGCTATGGGGGATGATGAACAGAACAACACCACGGCCATGCTGGAGCGCATCGGTTGTGAGATTGAGAAGTTGTTCCCTCGCTATCCGTTATTGAAGTTGCTTTGCCATCGTCTGGAGCGCAAGTACTACGTAGTAGCTCTGTTTGTGGGCGGTGCTTTTTGCATGACCCTGATGACCCGCTGCTGGTATCAGTCGGGGATGGAGCCCGGTCGAAAGTGCCGTCTTAACAGTGTCTTGGAACTGATAGGACGTAGTGGTGGCGGCAAGTTTATAGCCGTTCGCCTGTATAAGTTGTTGATGACTCCCGTCAAACTTGCTGACGAGGCACAGACGGCTGCGTTGAACCGTTGGAACGAAGAGCGTGACCAGAAGTCCGGCGGCGAAAAGAACAAGACACCACGCCCGAAAGGCATTTTCCGTTGTATGCCTTCGGAGACCTCTGCTGCCGCCATCCGTGAGGCTGAGTTTAATGCCAAGGAGATGATTGACGGTGAGGAATGGCCGCTGCATGTAAGCCATTTCAATTCAGAGCTCGATGACCTTATTGACCAGATGAAGAAGGGCTATATGAATATCGAAAAACTTTTCCTCAAGGGATTCCATAATGAGCCGGATGGAGCTTACCTGAAAACATCCAGCTCGATGATTGGTGAGTATGACGTTCACTTCAATGCGGTCTATAGCGGCACACCCGATGCCCTTCGTAAGCAGACTACAAAGGAGAACTTTGTGAAAGGCCGCTTGTTCCGCATCACGGCAGTGCCGCTGGCCGATTCCGAATTTAAGGTACGTAAGCGCCATAAGTACGATGATAAAGACCGCGAAAACGAGGCTGCATTATTGGAATGGGCTTATAAGTTCGATGCCTGCAAGGGAGAGATTCCCTGTGACGATATTGACCTCACGCTCTGTGAATGGACAGAACGTCGCATGGCCGATGCGGAAGAGAATGGTCGTAACCGTGCGCTGGAAGATATGGTAAAACGCCCATATTGGCATGGGATGAACTACTCATTACCTTTCATCATAAGTCGTCATTGGGATCAGATGATTGAGGAAGGCGGTCGATACAAGTGTCCTGCCGACTTTAAAATCGATCGCTACGACCAACAACTGGCCCTCCTCATTGTCAATGCCCACTTTGCTTTTCAGCAGCACTTCTTCCTGGCTGTTGGCGAACAGTACTACGACAATCAGGAGGCAGAACAGGCATCAGGTCGTACACATCAGCAGAAGACGTGGATAGGTTATCGTCGCTTGCCGAATCCTTTCACCTCGGAGGATGTTGACATCTGCTTTGGTTACGAGGGTAAGACAGGCAGCATCTGCAGTAAGTTGAAACGCTTGGTGGACGATGGTCTGGCCCAGAAGATTACCAGTGGTAAGGACAAGGGCAAGTATCGGAAGTTGATGTAAGCATCATTTTGCACTCACTTATTGCAATATTGCATTATTGCATTGCATTAATCAGAAAGAGGGTTCCCCCAAATAAGGAGAGCCCTCTTATTCTTAATAACACGGATCAGAGTCCCGTGATCTATTTCAAGATGTGAAGAGGACTATTCGTGGCATGTTTTTCACTAAAAGGGCAAAAAAAGTGACAAATTGTTTGGTGGTTTCTGGAGAAATGTGTACTTTTGCAGCCGATAAACGAAAAAAGACAGAAAAATGAAGTCGTTGAACCTGATTAGCAACATTATTATTATTCGACTGCGTAAAAGTAGCCGGAAGTGATGGGGTATGCAGGTGATTGACAATTGAACATTGAAAATTAAGAACGATACAGAGCCTTTCTCACTTCCGGGTGCAGAGAGGCTTTTTTTAGTGAATAGTGAATAGTGAATAGTTAAGAATAAAAACATGAAGAGATGAGTGACAGATTGTTTATTTTCGACACGACACTGCGCGACGGTGAGCAGGTGCCTGGATGCCAGCTGAACACGGTAGAGAAGATTCAGGTGGCTAAGGCACTGGAGCAGTTGGGCGTGGACGTGATTGAAGCAGGATTTCCCGTGTCGAGTCCTGGCGACTACCACAGTGTGATTGAGATTTCAAAAGCCGTTACGTGGCCTACGATTTGTGCGCTGACACGTGCTGTTGAGCACGACATAGACGTAGCTGTCGAGGCATTGCAGTATGCCAAGCACAAGCGCATCCACACGGGCATTGGCACCAGCGAGGAGCACATCAAGTACAAGTTCAATTCGACGCGCGAACGCATACTGGAGCATGCTGTCGAGGCTACCCGCTATGCTAAGCGTTTCGTGGACGACGTGGAGTTCTATTGTGAGGATGCCGGTAGGACGGACAACGAATACCTGGCACAGGTGGTCGAGGCAGTCATCAAGGCTGGTGCCACGGTTGTCAATATTCCTGACACGACGGGCTACTGTCTGCCGCAGGAGTACTACGACAAAATCAAGTATCTGAAGGAGCACGTGGACGGCATTGACGCCTGCATCATATCGACCCACTGCCACAACGACTTAGGCATGGCTACGGCCAATACGCTGAATGGTGTGCTGGCTGGTGCACGACAGGTGGAGGTGACCGTGAACGGCATTGGCGAGCGTGCCGGTAACACGTCGTTGGAGGAGATTGCGATGATTCTGAAGTGTCATAAGCATCTGGATATCGAGACCAACATAAATACGACGAAGATATACCCGACGAGCCGCATGGTGTCGAGTCTGATGAATATGCCCGTGCAGCCCAACAAGGCCATCGTAGGTCGTAATGCCTTTGCACACAGCAGCGGCATCCATCAGGACGGTGTATTGAAAAATGTACACACGTACGAGATTATCGACCCCAAGGATGTGGGCATCGACGTGGACTCGATAGTGCTGACAGCCCGCTCAGGTCGTGCCGCCTTGAAGCATCGTCTGATGATAAACGGTGTGGACGTGAGCGACGAGAAGAAGATAGACAAGATATACGAGCAGTTCCTGGCACTGGCAGACAAGAAGAAGGAAATCAGCGATGCCGACGTCATGATGCTGGCTGGAGCCGATGTGGCCGATACACATGCCGTACGCCTTGACTTCCTGCAGGTTACGACGGGCAAGGGCGTCAGAAGCGTGGCCAGCATAGGACTGGACATCAGTGGTCAGAAGTTCGAGGCAGCTGCATCGGGTAATGGTCCTGTGGATGCTGCCATCAAGGCGCTGAAGAAGATTATCATGAAGCAGATGACGCTGAAGGAGTTTACCATTCAGGCCATCTCGAAAGGAAGCGACGATGTGGGTAAGGTGCACATGCAGGTAGAGTACGACGGTAGTCTCTATTATGGCTTTGGTGCCAATACCGACATCGTGACGGCCTCTGTTGAAGCATATATCGATTGTATCAACAAGTTTAAAAATGAGTAATGATAAATTGAAATGAGAAATGAAGAAATGAATCGCCCCTCACGTTCGGGAGGGGAGAGGGTGGGTACCACTCTTTTTGACAAGATATGGGACGCACACGTGGTGCAGCAGGTGGACGACGGGCCTACGCAACTGTATATAGACCGTCTGTATTGCCACGAGGTGACGTCGCCGCAAGCCTTCGAGGGTATGCGGAATAGGGGACTGAAGTGTTTCCGTCCTAAGCAGATTGTCTGCATGCCCGACCATAACACACCTACGCACGATCAGGACAAACCCATCGAAGACCCGGTATCGAAGGCACAGGTGGACACGTTGGAAAAGAACGCGCGCGACTTTGGGCTAACGCACTACGGCATGTATTCGAAGGACAACGGCATCATCCACGTGGTTGGTCCTGAGAAGGGGCTGTCGCTGCCTGGTATGACCATCGTTTGTGGCGACTCTCATACATCGACACATGGCGCAATGGGTGCTGTGGCTTTTGGTATCGGTACGTCGGAAGTTGAGATGGTTATGGCCTCGCAGTGCATTCTGCAACAGAAACCCAAGTCGATGCGTATCACCGTCAATGGAACGCTGGGCAAGGGTGTGACCGCCAAGGATGTGGCACTCTATCTGATGGCACAGCTGACCACCAGCGGTGCTACGGGCTACTTTGTGGAGTATGCCGGCGAGGTGGTGAAAAACCTCTCGATGGAAGGTCGTCTGACGCTTTGTAACCTGTCGATAGAAATGGGTGCGCGTGGTGGATTCATTGCCCCTGATGAAGTGACCTTTGAGTACGTCAAAGGCAGGGAATATGCACCCAAGGGCGACGAGTGGGAGAGAGCCGTTGCCTATTGGAAGACGCTGAAGAGCGACGACAATGCCGTGTTCGACAAGGAACTGGTGTTCGATGCCAAGGATATAGAGCCACGCATCACCTACGGCACGAATCCGGGCATGGGCATCGGCATAACGGAAAGTATTCCTGCCTCAGGCGATGCCAACTTCGAGAAGGCTCTTGGCTATATGGGTTTCAAGGCTGGCGAAAAGCTGTTGGGCAAGAAAATTGACTACGTATTCCTGGGTGCCTGCACCAACGGACGCATTGAAGACTTCCGTGCTTTTGCCTCGCTGGTAAAAGGCCGCAAAAAGGCTGAGAATGTGACGGCTTGGCTGGTGCCTGGCTCATGGGCTGTACGCCAGCAGATAGAGGACGAAGGACTCGATAAGGTGCTTGAAGCTTCAGGCTTTGAAATCCGTCAGCCTGGTTGTTCAGCCTGTCTGGCTATGAACGACGACAAGGTGCCTGCGGGCAAGTATGCCGTATCGACCTCGAACCGTAACTTTGAAGGTCGTCAGGGACCGGGCAGTCGTACCATCCTGGCTTCACCCTTAGTGGCTGCTGCTGCCGCTGTTACTGGAGTAATAACCGACCCAAGAGAGTTGATTTAAGTGAAAAGTGAAGAGTGAAAAGTGAAGAGTGATATGAAACAGAAATTTGACATCATAACAAGTACCTGCGTGCCCCTGCCGTTGGAGAATGTTGATACGGACCAGATTATCCCTGCCCGTTTCCTGAAGGCTACCACCAAGGAAAAGAAGTTCTTTGGTGACAACCTGTTTCGTGACTGGCGCTATAACCCAGATGGCACCGTGGTTGAGGATTTTGTCCTCAACAATCCCAAATACAAAGGCTGCATCCTTGTGGCTGGTAAGAACTTCGGTTCAGGTTCGAGTCGCGAACATGCAGCGTGGGCTATTGCGGGCTATGGTTTCCGTGTGGTCATCAGCTCGTTCTTTGCCGACATCCATAAGAACAACGAACTGAACAACTTCGTGCTGCCCGTACAGGTAAGCGAGGATTTCTTGTCTGAATTGTTTTCGACCATTCAACAGGATGCTGAAGCACAGGTAGAGGTTGACCTGCCCAACCAGACGGTAACCAACAAAGTCACAGGACGTTCAGAACACTTTGATATTAACGGCTATAAGAAGCATTGTCTGATGAATGGATTGGACGACATCGACTTCCTCGTGGCCAATAAAGACAAGATAGAACGATGGGAACAGCAGAGGGAATAAATTCGTACAAGCGCATCCTGCCCTTCGTGGAGATTATGGACTCTACGTTGCGCGATGGTGAGCAGACCAACGGCGTATCGTTCCTGCCTCACGAAAAGCTGGTAATGGCGCGCAAACTGTTGTCTGACGTTAACGTTGACCGTATCGAAGTGGCTTCGGCACGTGTGTCTGAAGGTGAACGCGAAGCTGTGACCAAGATATGTGCATACGCTCAGAAAAACAATCTGTTGGAGCGTGTCGAAGTGTTGGGCTTCGTGGATGGCGGACAGTCTATAGATTGGATTGCTGAATGTGGTGGACGAGTGGTCAACTTGTTGGCAAAGGGGTCGCTGAAGCATTGTACGCACCAGTTGCACAAGACACCTGAGGAGCATATCAGCGACATCAAGAAAGAGTTGGCATACGCTGCCAGCAAGGGCATCAGCGTCAACCTGTATTTGGAGGACTGGTCGAACGGCATGAAGGATTCGCCCGAGTATGTCTATCAGCTGATGGATGCTCTTTTGAGTGTAGAACGGAGAACGGAGAACGAAGAGTTTGCTACCGCCGTTCCATCTGTTGAAGGCAATGCGGTAGCAAACTCTGCACTCTGCACTCTACACTCTACACTAATAAAACGTTTCATGCTGCCCGACACGTTGGGTGTGATGAATCCCCTGCAGGTCATCGAGTATTTCCGCAAGATGATAAAACGCTATCCGGACGTGCATTTCGACTTCCATGCGCATAACGACTACGACTTGGCAGTATCGAACTCGCTGGCTGCTGTGCTCAGTGGTGCACGTGGTCTGCACGTCACTGTGAATGGGCTGGGGGAACGTTGCGGCAATGCACCGCTGGCCTCCGTTCAGGCTATTCTGAAAGACCAGTTCCATGCCAAGACGAACATTGTGGAGAGTCAGCTGAACGACCTGTCGCGTATGGTTGAGAGTTTCAGTGGCATCACGGTCGCCCCCAACCAACCTATCGTGGGTGAGAATGTGTTTACGCAGGTGGCTGGCGTGCATGCCGATGGCGACACGAAGGACCAGTTGTATTTTAACGAACTGATGCCTGAGCGTTTTGGTCGTAAGCGTGAGTATGCGTTAGGCAAGCAAAGCGGTCGTGCCAACATAGCCAAAAACTTGGAAGAACTGGGTTTGGAACTGACACCTGAGCAGACGCGCCGTGTAACGGAACGTATCACGGAACTGGGCGACAAGAAGGAGATTGTGACGCAGGATGACCTGCCGTATATCGTCAGCGATGTATTGAAACATGACGGTTCTGAGGAAAAGGTCAAGCTGATAAGCTATATCGTGACAACAGCCTACGGATTGAAACCAGGAGCAAATATCAAGGTGGAAATCAACGGTCAGGAGTTTGAAGGCAGTGCCGTGGGCGATGGTCAGTATGATGCTTTCGTCAAAGCCCTGCGCCACATCTATAAAAAATATCTTGACCGCACGTTCCCCACATTGGCTAACTATCAGGTTAGTATTCCCCCTGGTGGACGTACGGATGCGTTGGTGCAGACGGTCATTACGTGGCACTACAAGGATGGTCTGCTGCGTACGCGCGGACTGGATGCCGACCAGACGGAAGCTGCCATCAAGGCAACATTTAAGATGCTGAATATTATTGAAAGTGATTTAACGAAATAACAATATGAAACTGAAAATTGCAATATTGGCTGGTGATGGTATCGGCCCGGAGATAATGAAACAAGGTGTGGCTGTACTCAACGCTGTTGCTAAGAAATGCGGTCACGAGTTCGAATACGAAGAAGCACTGGTTGGTGCCTGTGCCATTGATGCCTGTGGCGATGCCTATCCTGATACGACGCATGATGTCTGTATGCGTGCTGATGCCGTGCTGTTTGCTGCCGTGGGCGACCTGAAATACGACAATAATCCCACGTTGAAGATGCGTCCTGAAACGGGTTTGCTGGCCATGCGCAAGAAGTTGGGACTGTTTGCCAACATCCGTCCTGTAGCTACGTTCGACTGCCTGTTGCATAAGTCGCCGCTGAAGGAAGAATTGTTGCGTGGTGCCGATTTCGTGGTCATTCGTGAACTGACAGGCGGTATGTATTTTGGTGAGAAGCATCAGGACAACGATATGGCCTTCGACACTAATATCTATACGCGTCCCGAGATTGAGCGCATCCTCAAGGTAGCCTTCGAAATGGCTATGCAGCGCCATAAGCACTTGACCGTAGTCGATAAGGCTAACGTGTTGGCATCGAGCCGTTTGTGGCGTCAGGTGGCTAAAGAAATGGAACCGCAATATCCTGAGGTGACAACGGATTATATGTTCATCGACAATGCTTCGATGCGTGTGCTGACCGAGCCTCGTTTCTTCGATGTCATTGTGACGGAGAATACGTTTGGTGACATTTTGACTGATGAAACGTCTTGTATAACGGGGTCTATGGGACTCCAGCCATCCAGTTCGCTTGGTGAGCATACACCACTCTTTGAACCCGTTCACGGCTCATGGCCTCAGGCGGCTGGTCAGAACCTCGCCAATCCGTTGGCACAGATACTGTCTGCTGCTATGTTGCTGGAACACTTTGGATTAGAGCGTGAGGGTGCCCTGATTCGTGAGGCTGTCAATGCCTCGTTGGACGCCAATGTTCGCACGCCTGAAATCCAAGTCAAGGGTGGCCAGAAATATGGAACAAAGGAAGTTGGTCAATGGATAGTCGATTATATCGAAAGACAATGAGATATGTAGAGAATGAGATAATGAGAAATTGGGGCTGGCGCCGTGTGTTAATGACGTCTGTTTTAATCTCTCATTTTCTCATTTCCTCATTTTCCCAATCACAGAATTGGCGCGATACGCTGAACGTGCTGAACAAGCAGATAGCGCAGTCGCAGTGGTCTACGGATCTGCATCTGCGCAAGGCCAATGCTAATCTGCAACTGAAGCAATGGCAGTATGCTGTCGAGGAGTATGCACTCGTCTTACAGCATGAAGCACGCAATCCTGCAGCCTTATTCTATCGTGCTTACGCCTATACACATTTGCGCCGTTTCGACTTGGCCCGCAACGACCTTAGCGACCTGCTCATGGTGTTACCGCAACATTTCGAAGCACGCCTGTCATTGGCTGTCGTGCTGCAACAACTGGGACGTAAGCAGGAGGCATTGGACCATCTGAATCAGGCTATTCAGCAGTGTCCTGACTCGGCTGTAGCCTATGCAGCACGTGCTAACCTGGAGCGTGACATGAAGCAGGATGAGGCTGCGCTCTATGACTGGCAAAAGGCTGAGAAACTGTCGCCTAAAGATCCTACATACGTGGTTTCACACGTGGACCTCTTGCTGGTCCTGGAACGTAGGAAGGAGGCTCGTCGCGTGCTCGATGCAGCAGTCAGTCGTGGTGTTCCTCGTGGCATGTTGCTCGAATGGTATGCAAAATGTAAAAGATAAAAGTTTTTAAGGAAGTTAAGGAAGTTAAGGGAGATAGAGAAGAGAAGTGAAGAAAATCATAGAAATAATCAAGCACCCAACCAAGCGTCAGTTCTTGACAGCCTTCTTTGTCGTTGTCGCCATATTGGGCGTTATCAGGTATTTTGTGCAGCGTGCTCATAGTCTTGAGGATGCTCCGATTGCCAAGACTGCGCAGAAGTACAATCGTATTCGTGGTGTACGCAATTACAAGTCAGAGTTTCCTGACAGTCAGAGCGTACAGATTGTAGCAGCCCAGAAGTGGGGCGTGCGGCCTGTTAAGAATCGTGAGGATGCTGAGCATCGAAAGAAGGAACTGGTGTATATTGGCGAGAGTCCGTATTATCATGTCGACCGCTTGTCCAGTTCCATTCCTTACCTTGTACCGCGTGCTGCCTTGATGCTGCAGGATATTGGCGAAGCTTTCTTCGACAGCCTGTATGCCAAAGGCCTACCTCTGCATCAGCTTATCGTTACCAGCGTACTGCGCTCGATGGATGACGTGGCCAAGCTGAAGCGTCACAATCCGAATGCCACTGAACAGAGCTGCCACCTTTATGGCACAACTATCGACATTTGTTACAACCGCTATCAGCCCCTGACCCGCGAGGTGCGTAACGACACGCTGAAGTGGGTGCTGTCCGAGGTATTACGTGACAAGCGCAACGAAGGCCGTTGCTACATCAAGTACGAAGTCAAGCAGGGGTGTTTCCACATGACGGTAAGATAAAAAAAGCTCCTACGTTGATTGACGTAGGAGTTTTTCTTATTCTGCACCGAAGTATTCTTGCAGTTCGGCATTGGCAGAGCCTTCCTGGTTGGGAAGGTCGCGGATAATCTGTCCATGCTCCAACAGTGCAATACGCGTAGAGATGTCTATCGTGTGTTGCAGATTGTGGCTGGAGATGAGAATGGTGGCACCCGTATTGGCTGCATAGTCGCGCAACAGGTGTTTCAACACCAACTGACTCGTGGGGTCGAGGAAGTTAAAAGGCTCGTCGAGAATGACTGTCTTGGGCTGGCGCAGAAGGGCAGAGATAATGCCAACCTTCATGGTGTTACCAGCCGAGAGGTTGCGGATCAGTTTCTTATGTCCGAAAATCTCGCCGTTGGCAAAACGTTCGAACTGCAAGAGTCGCTCGTCAACCTCGGCCTGATTCATTCCAGATATCTTGCCCAGGAAAGCGAAATACTCCTCAGGGGTCAGGAAGTCAATTAAGAAACCTTGGTCGATGTAGGCACCAATATATTGTTTCCAGGCTTCGGACTCCGCGGGATTGATAGCTTCATTCCCTAATCCCTCTCCATTGGGCGATGGAAATAAATAGCTAACTGTGCCTTCATCAGCTTTCAGCAGGTCGAGCAGCAAGCGGAAGAGGGTTGTCTTACCGGCTCCGTTGTTGCCGACGAGTCCCAGGATATCCCCGTCGTTAATAGTAAACGAGGGAATATCGCAGGCGCATGTCTCGCCGAATTGCTTCTTCAGATTCTCTATCTTAATCATAATTATGCATTATAAATTATGAATTATGCATTAAGCATTACACCAGCCCCCGCCCATGACAATTCTTAAACTTCTTGCCAGAGCCACAGGGACAAGGATCGTTGCGTCCTGGCAACTTGTCCTTGATGATAGGTGTGCGAGGCTGCTGGGCACGTGTGTCCTGAGCAGCAGCTGCAGCCTGGTTAGGATCGGTCATCTGTTCCTGTGTCAAGTTCTGCTTCGACTCAGTATACTGCTGACGCTGGGTGTGCTCCTCGGGAGCAGCCTCCTGCAACTCCTGAACGACAGGAATCTGGGCACGCATCAGAATCGATACAGAGCGGTTGTTCATGGTGTTAACCATGTTATCGAACAGTTTCACACTCTCCAGCTTGAAGATGAGCAACGGGTCTTTCTGCTCGTATGAGGCATTCTGTACAGAGTGCTTCAGTTCGTCGAGTTCGCGCAGGTTCTCCTTCCAAGCATCGTCGATGATGTGGAGCAGAATCTGCTTCTGGAACTCCTTGACCACCGTCTTGCTCTCCGACTCGTAGGCCTCCTTCAGGTTACAAGAGATATTGTACATGTGGCGACCATCCGTCAAAGGCACGGCAATACGCTCGTACATACTGCCCTGGTTCTCGTAAACCTGCTTGATGACAGGCTGGGCCACCTCGCAGATGTGCTCCATCTTGCGCTTGAAGTTGCCCATGGTGACCTGGAACACTTCCTCTTCCAATTCCTCGTGGTTCTTATTGATGAACTCTTCGCTGGTGAACGGACACTCCATGGCGAAGATCTTGATGAACTGTTCTTTGCAGCCCTCGTAGTCGTTTGTTTCGATGATGTTGACCACACGGTCCCAAATGGTGTTCGATATATCCATACCGATACGCTCGCCCATCAAGGCATGGCGACGCTTTGAATAGACAACGGTACGCTGCTTGTTCATGACGTCATCGTACTCCAGCAGACGCTTACGGATACCGAAGTTGTTCTCCTCGACCTTCTTCTGGGCACGTTCCACCTGCTTCGAAATCATCGGACTTTCCAGCATCTCACCTTCCTTGAAACCAAGACGGTCCATCACGGAAGCAATACGCTCAGAGCCGAACAGACGCATCAGCTTATCCTCCAAAGAGATGAAGAACAACGACGAGCCTGGGTCACCCTGACGACCAGCACGACCACGTAACTGGCGGTCCACACGACGCGACTCGTGACGCTCAGTACCGATGATAGCCAGACCACCAGCGGCTTTCACTTCCGGCGAAAGCTTAATATCAGTACCACGACCAGCCATGTTGGTGGCGATGGTTACAGCTCCCTTGCCGTTTGAATCCTGCTGACCAGCGAGAGCGACAATGTCTGCCTCCTTCTGGTGCAGCTTAGCATTCAGCACCTGATGTGGAATCCCCTCACGTTTGCCTGTTTCAGGATCCACATACATATCGAGCATACGGCTCAAGAGCTCGGAAATCTCTACCGATGTGGTACCAATCAGCGTAGGACGTCCTGCATTGCGCATCTTGACAACCTCCTCAATGACAGCCTTGTATTTTTCACGGGCAGTCTTGTAGATACGGTCGTCCATATCGTTACGGATGACGGGCTTGTTGGTGGGAATCTCCACCACGTCGAGCTTGTAGATGTCCCAGAACTCACCAGCTTCCGTGATAGCCGTACCCGTCATACCTGCCAGCTTGTGGTACATACGGAAGTAGTTCTGCAGCGTAATGGTGGCAAAAGTTTGGGTAGCAGCCTCGACCTTGACGTGCTCCTTGGCTTCGACAGCCTGATGCAGACCGTCGCTCCAACGACGACCTTCCATGATACGACCCGTCTGCTCGTCAACAATCTTCACCTCACCATCGATGACTACATACTCGTCGTCCTTGTTGAACATACAATAAGCCTTCAGCAACTGCTGGAGGGTATGTACGCGCTCCGACTGTACGGCATAGTGCTGTAGCATTTCGTCCTTCTTGTTGATGCGCTCTTCGTCAGAAAGGTTGGTTTCGCCTTCCAGGGCAGAAAGCTGCGCTGTGATGTCGGGCAACACAAACAAGTCCTTATCGTTCACCTGACCAGCCAGCCAGGCAGTACCCTTATCTGTCAAATCGCATGAGTTCAGTTTCTCGTCAACTACGAAGTAGAGGGGTTCTACAACCTCGGGCATACGACGGTTGTTGTTCTCCATATAAGTCTCCTCAGTCTTCAGCATACCGCTCTTGATACCTTCCTCAGAGAGGTACTTGATGAGGGGCTTGTTCTTTGGCATGGACTTATGAGAACGATACAGAGCCAGGAAACCTTCATCGACCATCTGCTGGCCTTCCTTCTTCTGACCAGCTTCAATCAGCCGGTTACCCTCTGTAATCTTCTGCTTGGCATCAGCCAGATATTGCGTTGCTAACTGCTTTTGCACACCTACCAGTCTCTCAACCAGTGGCTGATACTCCTCGAACATCTGGTCATCGCCCTTGGGCACGGGACCAGAGATAATCAGAGGTGTACGGGCATCGTCAATCAACACCGAGTCAACCTCGTCGACGATGGCGTAGTTATGGGCACGTTGCACCAGGTCGTTGGGCGATATGGCCATGTTGTCGCGCAGATAGTCGAAACCGAACTCGTTGTTCGTACCGAAGGTGATATCAGCCTGATAAGCCTTACGACGGGCCTCGGAATTGGGCTGATGCTTGTCGATACAGTCAACGCTGAGTCCATGGAACATATAGAGCGGTCCCATCCATTCAGAGTCACGCTTAGCCAGATAGTCGTTCACCGTTACCACATGAACACCATTACCAGTCAGCGCGTTCAGGAAGACGGGTAGGGTGGCCACCAGCGTCTTACCTTCACCCGTAGCCATCTCGGCAATCTTACCCTGATGCAGAACGACACCACCAAACAACTGAACGTCGTAGTGTACCATTTCCCACTTCAGGTCGTTACCTCCGGCAGTCCAGTGGTTATGATAGATAGCCTTGTCGCCATCGATGGTGATGAAGTCCTTGCGTGGGTCGCCTGCCAGTTCACGGTCGAAGTCGGTAGCCGTGACGATGGTCTCTTCGTTCTCGGCAAAACGGCGGGCAGTCTCCTTCACGATTGAGAAAACTTCCGGCATGACCTCGTCGAGGGCTTTCTCGTAGATGTCGAGCACTTCCTTCTCCAACTTGTCTATCTGAGCAAAAATTTCTGCACGCTCGTCGATAGGTGTGTCTTCGATGGTAGCTTTCAGCTTGTCAATCTCTTCTTTCTGCTTCTGGGCAGAGTCCTGCACTTGGCGCTGAATCTCCTTGGTGCGCTGGCGCAGCTGATCGTTGTCGAGCTTCTGAACCTCAGGGTACACAGCCTTGACCTTCTCTACAAGTGGCTGGATGAGTTTCATGTCGCGTGACGACTTATCACCAAACAACGAACGTAAAAACTTGTTGAAATTCATATCTTTTTATGCTTTTATTTATATACAATAATTAAAACGCGTGCAAAGGTACGCAAAAAAAGTGAGAAAACATTGCTGCGGAAGCAATTTTTTTCTCTCTCCACTCTTCACGCTCCACTTTTCGCCTTAGAAGAGTGGTTCTGCCTGACAGGCATTGGGGGCTCGGATGCGGATGCAGCGTGCCACGGTAGGGGCTATCTGCTCCGTAGTAACAGGGCGTTCTACGCGTTGTGACGATAACTCATTTCCGTAAAATATGATGGGGAATTGAGCCGTAGCATAACGTGATGTGTAAGATGTTTTGGTATCTTCGTTGATAATCTTCCATCCTGGTGCAACCTCGATAATCAGGTCGCCAGACCGTTCGACACAATAGCCGTTTCTGATGCGTTCCAACCTGGGACTGTCGCTGGTCATCAGCTGATGCGAGGTATAGACATTGCGTACACCGGCAATTTCCAAAAGGAACTCCTGAGACTTGCGCAACAAGTCGCCCATGTTGATATTTTTCCCTTCTATCAGATTGCGGTTCAGGAACAGCTGATTCTGGTAGCAGGCCTCTATATATTGAGCCGAACCATAGATGGCCCCCAGATACATGTTAAGCAATCCAGCCGTCCGACCTATATAGAACTTGCCTGTAGGAATACGGAAGCGTTCGTGGTTGCTGTTATCGTTTTCCTCCTCTTCACGACTGCCAGTACTTGTTACAACAAACAGCACCCGACTCAAGGGAATCTTTCGCGTGATGCCATTGATGAGGTAGGCCAGCGATTGGTCGAGAGACAGATAGCCGTCAATCGTGGGCTCTGCCTTCAGCGAGATACTCAGCATGTCGACATTGTCATCCAAGCCGACAGTCGTCTTATCGATACAGAATATGGCAGCCTTGGCAATACTTATATTGACGTCATTATCAGGCACATAGTCGCGACAAAAGCCCTTGAGCCAAGGGTTGGCAGGCATGTAGTAGCTGCTCATCTTCCAGCGTCCTTGCTGAATCCAGGCAGCGCCGTCAGCAGCATGTCCGGCTGACAGAATGGCACTCTCGGCAGTAGGTGCAAAGGCAAATATGCGTGATTCGCCTGCTGTCGATACCTTCATCTCGTCGCCAAGGGTCGATACAGTTAGTAATGCCGGTGATTGTTGGTGTTCGCGGTCGTTGAGAATGCTCAATTGGCGCATGGCGTCACGAGAGAACCATTCTGCCGCCGTAATACCATGATAATAGGGTACTGTGCCTGTTGTGATGGTGGCAGAGGCTGATGCGGGGTCGATGGGTGCAAACGAGTAGGACGCATGACTGAATACAACACCCTGGCTTAGCAGACGGCGCAGTCCGTCATCACCATAGGCTGGTGCATAGTTCTCCAAGGCATCGGAGGAGAGCTGGTCAATCTGAATGCTGACCACCAGACGGGGAGTCTGACGGATAGCTTGTCCTTGGCTTTCGGCGCTAAACCCTAAGATAGCCAACAGTGTGATGTATAGATAGCCGTTTCTCATTTGCGGAATCTGTCAATATGAAGTACACTTTGTAGCAGCAAACATAATGCCAAACTCCAGATGCCCTCGGCATACGACTGGAATAGGCCGCCTATCAGGAACAGGCAGCACAATGCTGCTGTGATGCGCCAATAGACAGTCTTTCTGCCTCTGATAACGGGCCAGAGGAACAGCCAGGGCAGGGGATTGAACAGAATGATTTGCAGATTCAGACTCACTGTGGGGTGTTGCGAGAACAACATCAGTGTCAGTACAATGCCGATGACGCCTGTTGCCAGCATCAGCAGCACTTCCCACGCGATGAAGATGCAATGCTTTCGCCACTGGATAAAGAACAGGATGAGTCCGACGGCCAGCAGCGCCATGAAGCACTGGATTGGCGACAAGGGGAATCCAGGCTTATGCATCTGGACACCAGCGGGTACGGCAATACGACGCTCCTTGACTAAAGGCCGATAGTTGCCATTGGCATAGATTTGGGCACGGTCAAAGTCGTACAGCAGGTTGTGTGGAAGAAACTCTTGTTCGCGCAGAGTCGTGGGTTGATCGGACATGATGCCCAGCAGCATATCGTTGCCCCAACGTGCCCATGGATTACGTTGCGTCATCTCGTGAACCATATCCCTGTATGTCGGCGTATAGTCCTCACGGCCAGCATATTCTACTTTTCCGCTTATGCATTGCTCGATGATGTCGCGAGCCTTTGTGGTGCAGTTGTTATAGAAGTAATTGTACCGGTAAATGCGGTTTTCAGGACGCAGATTTTCACTCAATGCCTGACGCAATTGCCACTTCTCCTGAGCTGTCAGATTCAACACCTGTTCGGTGACCATACTGCCAAAATGTCGATATTCGCTTTGGAATAAATGGTAGGGGAAAGCCCCCAACTCATAGTCGGTCAGTCCGAACACAAAGCGAGCCACAAAGTGCGGCGCATTAAAATTGAACACGCCATAATTGAAAGCAGCATCAACGCCACCCTTCTTATGTATGTCGTGGTAACGGATGGCCGTATGACCATATAGACTATATACTTCGTCGTGGGGTTGACAGGTAAGCAGGCTGATTTCTACTGAATCCATAGCCAGCAGTGTAGAGTCATCTTGTGCTGCCACAGGTGCTGAAAAACCTGTTATAAATGTTAAAAAGCCCCATCTGAGAGCATTAAAAACGGTTTTTAAATGTTTCACGATGCAAAATTACGCTATATTTTCCATTTATCGTGCGTTTATTTCGATTTTTTTCGATAATTTTGCAAGCCGAAATCGATATGATTATAAAAATAAAGATGAATAAACGACTTTTTGCAACGATTCTGATGGGGGCTGTCACCCTGTCGGGTATGGCACAGGTAAGTAAGACGTTGTCACCCTATAGTATGTATGGACTTGGCGTGTTGGCCGACCAATCGCAAGGTTTTAATCGTGGTATGGGCGGTCTTTCCATGGGCATACGAGGAGGTTCGATAGTGAATATGAAGAATCCTGCCTCTTATTCGGCTGTTGACTCGCTGACCATGATATTTGATATGGGCGTTAGAGGTCAGATCACGAATTTCAAGGAAGGTGGCATGAGCAAGAACCGTAAAACCGCCGACTTCGACTATGTTGTATCCCTGTTCAGAGTCATGCCTAAGATGGGTGTGAGTGTGGGTGTTGTTCCGTTTTCCAATGTGGGTTATGATTTCACTGCCACTGAGAATACACCGAATTCTACGCTCGCCTCAGCGATGACCTATTCAGGCACAGGTGGTTTCAGCCAAGCCTATTTAGGTGTCGGTTATGAGGTGCTCAAAGGTTTTTCCATAGGTGCAAACTTCTCTTATTTCTGGGGTAATTACACGAAAACGCTTGGTGTTGCTGCGGTCGGTGAAAGTCATATCAACGTGATGTTGAAGGGATATGAAACAAACGTCAGTTCGTATAAGCTTGACTTCGGTGCCCAAGGCCAGTTTGCGCTTGACAGGAATAATAAACTGACCGTTGGTGCTACCTTTGGCATTGGTCATAAGTTAGGGGCTGATGCCAATATGTTTGTGATGAATACTGATTCTGAGACTGCCCAGGTTGATACAACTACGGTAACGCTCGGCAACGCGTTCCAGCTTCCTATGACGTTCGGCGTGGGTGCAGCCTTGGTTCACAAGCGTAGTCTGACCGTTGGTGCCGACTATACCTATGAACATTGGGGGAATTTGGACTTCCCGCAGTCTAACGAGTTGAGCAAGCGTTACGAGATGTCAAGCTCAGTCCTCCGTGACCGTCATAAAATCACGATTGGTGCCGACTGGATACCTGAGCCCGACCCAATGGTGCGTCGTTCGTTCTTCAAGAGTATCCATTATAAGGTCGGTGCCTCGTATGCTACACCTTATTATAATATAAGGGGAGGGGAGAAAGGTCCTCGTGAGTTTGTATTGTCTGGAGGTTTTGCCATTCCAATCATCAATTCGTGGAATAACCGCTCGCTGCTGAATATCTCGGCGCAGTGGGTTAATAGTTCTGCTTCGAACTATATTAGGGAGAACTCCTTCCGTATCAATATCGGACTGACATTTAACGAGCGTTGGTTTGCAAAATGGAAAGTCGATTAACATTTCTCATTTCTCTATGCTCATTTATCATTTTGTTTGCTGCCTGCAGCGAACAGAAGGCTCATACGGCTCCTGCCATTCATGACCGTGACTCTGTCTCGATGATGACCAGCTATGGTGTCAACACGCTGATTTCCGACTCGGGTGTCATCAAATATAAGATTGTGGCCGAGCGGTGGGATGTCAACACCGTACGGCAGCCATCTCGTTGGACTTTCGAAAAAGGCATCTTCATGGAACAGTTCGACGAGCAGTTTCATGTCGAGGGTTATATCCAGGCCGATACCGCATGGTATTACGATCAGCAGAAGCTTTGGGAACTGCGCGGCCGTGTGGTTATCCGCAATGTCAACGGCCTCGTATTTCGCAGCGAGGAGTTCTTCTGGGATGGCATCACGCATGAATTCTATTCACATAAGTTCTCGCGTGTAGTGACGCCCGAGCGCACTTTGGAGGGAACTTACTTCCGTAGCGACGAACACATGACCCACTACGTGGTTACCAATTCGGTTGGCTCGTTCCAGTCAACGGATATAGATGGCGAACAAGATCAGTCAGCCTCTAAATCATCATCTGCAGCACCTGCTGACTCAGCCGCTCCGGCACCTCCCGTACGTCAGGCTGCTACGCGCCACAAAGCTGCACAGAAATCAGTATATCAGCCATGACAAATCTTATCATAGGACTACTTGTAACCATGGTGTTCTCTGCCTTCTTCTCAGGCATGGAGATAGCCTTTGTGTCCAGCAACCGCCTGCGAATGGAGATGGATAAGGAGAAAAACGGCCTCTCGCAGCGAGCATTAGCCCTGTTTTACAGCCATCCCAACAACTTCATCAGCACCATGCTGGTTGGCAACAATATTGCGTTGGTGGTCTATGGCATTCTGTTTGCCAAAATCTTCGATGCCACCCTGTTTGCCGATTTCAGCGATGGTGTCCGTGTGACGTGCGATACACTGCTTTCGACGCTGGTGGTGCTGTTTACGGGTGAATTTCTGCCTAAGATCATCTTCAAGTCGAATCCCAATGGGTTGCTCACGTTCTTTGCCGTGCCAGCCCTTCTGTGCTATATCCTGTTATGGCCGGTATCGCGTTTTGCTACTATATTGTCGCGTGGCCTTTTGCGGCTGTTTGGTGTTAAGATGCCCAAAGACGTTGAGGATAAAGAGTTTACGAAGGTTGACCTTGACTATCTGGTGCAGTCGAGCATTGACAATGCCGCCAACGAAGAGGATATAGAAGACGAGGTGGAACTATTCCATAATGCCCTCGATTTTGCCGATACTAAGGTGCGCGACTGCATGGTTCCCCGTACGGAGATTGATGCCGTTGATTTGGAGGAGTGTAACGTCGAGCAGCTGAAGAATAAGTTCATTGAGAGCGGCCACTCCAAGATTGTTGTCTATCGCGAGGACATAGACCATATTGTGGGATATATTCACAGCTCCGACTTGTTCAGGCCTCTGCCTGAGAAACTCGACTCGTTGGTGCGCGACATGCCGTACGTGCCTGAGACAATGGCAGCCCGCAAACTGATGCATATATTCCTGCAGCAGAAAAAGTCGCTGGGCGTGGTCATCGACGAGTTTGGCGGTACCAGTGGACTGGTGTCGCTCGAAGACATTGTTGAGGAGATTACAGGCGACATCGAGGACGAGCACGACAGTAAGAAATATGTGGCCAAGCAGTTGTCGGATGGCGATTACATGTTGTCAGGACGTCTGGAGATTGAGAAGGTGAACGAAATGTTCGGCCTTGATTTGCCCGAGAGCGACGACTACATGACCGTAGGTGGACTGATACTGCATGAATACCAGTCGTTCCCCAAACTGAACGAAGTGGTGAAAATCGGACGTTTCGAGTTCAAGATTGTGAAGAATACAATGACGAAAATAGAGCTTGTAAGACTGAAAATTATGGCTAAAGATGAGCGATAAATGATGAAATCATTATTTTTTCGCAAAAATATGCCGAAATTTAAGTAGAATTTAGTAATTTTGCAGGCTGAATTGACAAAACTTAAAGAAATAACAAATAAAATATAAAAATTAAAAGCTAAAAAATGGCAGCAATTGGTAAAATTAGAAGCTGGGGACCAGTACTCGCTACAGTGATTGGTCTGGCCCTGTTTGCATTCATTGCCGAGGAGATGTTCCGTTCTTGTGAAGCCACAAGCAACGAGAAACGTCAGCAGGTCGGCGAAGTGTTAGGTAAGAAAATTTCTGTGCAGGACTTCCAGAGTCTTGTCGATGAGTATCAGGAGGTCATCAAGATGACCCAGGGCCGCGACAACCTCTCTGAGGAGGAGCTGAACCAGGTAAAGGATCAGGTTTGGCAGCAGTTTGTCAGCAACACCGTTATCGAGGCCGAGTGTGCCAAGGTGGGTCTGACCGTAACTGACGAGGAACTGCAGAGTGTGTTGAAGACTGGTACCAACCCCATGTTATTGCAGACTCCGTTTGTTAATCAGCAGACGGGTCGTTTCGACGCTACACAGCTCACCAAGTTCCTGGCCGACTACAAGAAGTTGCAGTCGCAGGGTGGTCAGCAGCTGGAGCAGTACGACCGTATCTACAAGTACTGGCAGTTCATGGAGAAGATGTTGCGTCAGAACATTCTGGCCAATAAGTATCAGAGCCTGTTGTCTCAGTGCTTGCTGTCTAACCCCGTATCTGCCAAGATGTCATTCGACGCCCGCAATGAGGAAAGCGATATCCAGTTGGCAGTATTTCCCTACAGCAGCATCAAGGATAGCGAGGTTGAGCCATCCGATGCCGACCTGAAGGCTAAGTATGGTGAACTGAAAGAGCAATTCCGTCAGTACACCGAGAGCCGCGACATTAAGTATGTTGACTTCCATGTGGTTGCCTCTAAGGCCGACCGCGATGCTCTGATGAAGACCATGAAGGATGCCCAGCAGCAGCTGGAGAGCGGCATGGTGCCTGCCGAAGTGGTTCGTAAGGCTCAGTCGCAGGTTCCCTATACCGGTCTTGCTGTGACTCGCAATGCTATGCCTAACGACATTGCCGTTAAGGTTGACTCTATGCAGGTAGGTCAGGTTTCGGCTCCTTTCGAGACCACATACGACAACACGCTTAACGTGGTGAAGCTCATTGCCAAGACCCAGTTGCCCGACTCTGTCGAGTTCCGTCAGATTCAAGTTAGTGGCGAGTCGGCTGACGAGGCCCACAAGCGTGCCGACAGCATCTACAACGCCCTGAAGGGTGGTGCCGATTTCGAGGCTCTGGCCAAGAAGTACAATCAGACAGCCGAGAAGCAGTGGATGACATCTGCCATGTATGAGCGTTCGCAGACCATCGATGCTGACTCTAAGAACTATATCGAAGCCCTCAACACACTGCAGGCCAACGAACTGAAGAACGTCCAGTTCACCAACGGCAACATCGTGCTGCAGGTCACTGCCCGCAAGGCCATGGTAACCAAGTATGACGTAGCTATCGTTAAGCACTCTATCGATTTCTCAAAGGGTACCTATAGCGATGCATACAACAAGTTCAGCCAGTATGTCAGCGAGAACAAGACACTTGAGGGTCTTGAGAAGAATGCCCAGAAGTACGGCTTCCGCGTTCAGGAGCGTAAGGACCTCTTCAATTCCGAGCACAATGTGGCTGGCCTGCGTGCCACCCGTGAGGCTATGAAGTGGATTTTCGCCAGCAAGGCTGGCGAGGTTAGCCCCCTCTACGAGTGCGGCAACAACGACCACCTGCTGGTCATCGCTCTGACTGGCGTTCATCCCGAGGGCTATCGTGAAGTAACCGACGAGCAGGTAAAGAACAGCCTGAAGGCCGAGATCATCGTTGACAAGAAGTTCCAGAAGCTTGCCGAGAAGTTGGCAGGTGTCAAGTCTATCGCCGACGCCAAGGCTAAGGGTGCTGTAGTTGACAGCGTTCGTCAGATTACCTTTGCCGCTCCCGTATTTGTACAGGCTGCCGGTACCTCTGAGGCTGCTCTGAGTGGTGCTGTAGCTGCTGTCAAGGCAGGCCAGTTCTCGCCCTCAGTCGTCAAGGGCCACGGTGGTGCATACCTCTTCCAGGTGCTGTCAAAGAAGCAGCGCGAGGGTGCTAAGTACGACGAGAAGCAGCAGATGCAGCAGATGCAGCAGCAGGCTACTCAGGCTGCAGGCCGATTCATGTACGAACTCATCCAGAAGGCTAACATCAAGGACAACCGCTACCTCTTCTTCTAATCAGTAGCAAGAGATACCGCATAAAACTAATGGGTGTTCATCAGCGTCGATGAGCACCCATTAATTATTTCTTTCTTCTTTTTGAAAATTGTTGAACTGGACGATGAAATCCAACTAAGTTGTCATCAACTTTATCATCGATGAAGCAGAACGTCATAAGAGCGTCATAATCAAATAGCCTACGCCGATGCTGACAATCGTTGTTATCCATCCCGACAGTTGGAACGAGTGGTTTACGACGTATTTGCCAATGCCTGTGGTGCCTGTACGGTCGAAACCAATGGCAGCCACCTCTGTGGGGTAGTTGGGCAGGAAGAAATAGCCGTTCACCACAGGAAACAGCACCAGCAGCACCATGGGCGGCACGCCCATTGCCAGTCCTACAGGGTAAAGCGTCTTAACGGTGGCAGCCTGCGAGAAGAGCATGATGCTGAACAGGAACAGCGGAATGGCGAAGAGTAGGGGATAGCTGGTGAAGACGCCCTCCACGCTGCCCAGTATCTTTTCGTGATGCCCCTCAAAGAAGGTGCTGCCCATCCATGCTATACCGAAAATCGACACCATGGCATTCATGCCCGATGCAAACACGTTGCCCTTCATAGCCTCACGCACATCAGCCTTGCCCACCAGCAGTATCAAGGCGTCAATACTCATCATGATGATTTCGATGGTTGTACTCATGTTCAGCGCATTGCCGTTGAAAGCGGGGCGCAATTCAGGGAAGATGCCAAACAGCACCACCATCACCACTCCCAGCAGGAAAGCCACTACCGCCCACTTGGCACGAGGATTGCCGGTTGTCGTCTCGTCGGTGTCAACATCGTCGTCACTGAGCAGCCCCTCTTGGATGCGCCGCAGGTATTCCGGGTCTTTATCCAAAGGCTTGCCCACATAGTTCTGTACCAGTGAAGCCACCAATATGGCGATGATGGAGGCTGGTATGGTAATCACGAGGATATCCGTCATGGTGATGCCCTTGTCGCCCAGCAGTTCCTCAGAGAGGATAGCTGCCGTGGCGGCTGACACTGGCGAACCCGTACACCCCAGCGATGCCGCTACCGTCGCCACACTCAGCGGACGTTCTGGACGCACCTTCTCCTTGCGTGCTATCTCCGATATGATAGGCAGCAGTGCATAGCATGTATGAGCCGTACCGGCCCAGTGGCTGAACAGCCAGGTGACGAATGGTGCCAGGAAGGTGATACGGCTGGGATGCTTCTTCAGCAATCGTGCCGCCACGTTCACCATATAGTCCAGTCCGCCTGCCGCCTGCAGTGCTGCCGACGCCGTAATGACACTGACAATGATGAGCATCACGTCGATAGGGATGGCTCCTGGCTCCAGTCCGAAGCCGAACACCAGGATGAACACCCCCACCATGCCGTATATGCCCAGTCCGATGCCGCCTACTCTGGCTCCGATGAATATCATTGCCAGTACGACGACCAGTTGTACTAATATGAGAAGCGTTTCCATAAGCTGTTAGTTTTTTTTAGAGAATAGTTTTCGTTCTCGTTGTTTTTATTTGCAAAGTTACGAATAAGTGAGCGAAATACCAAATTTTGGGACAACGAAAACAAAGGAAATGCTTACATTTACTCTTCCACTCTTCCACTCTTCCTACGGATTTTACGGATTTTACGGATTTATTGAGGGCGGCAGCAAATTCTTCACTCTTCACTCTTCACTCTTCACTAGGCCGTCAGGCCGCAAGCCCCCATGCACGATGTCGTGCCCAGTGCAGTCAGCGCCGCTGTCAAGATGGATATCACCATCTGAATCACTGTCTTCCAAGTCTCTCGTTTCATAGCATTCATTTTCTTAATTTCTCATTTTCTCATTTTCTCAATTCCTCAATTTAAAGAGTTGCCCTCGCGGGCAAACTCTTTAGTTGATTCCATCGACTAATGTCACGACTCGGCAGAATTGAAGCAAGCTTCATTCTGCGCTCGCTGCTCCATTAGTTCTCGTTAGGAGCGTCATCGTCGCCACCGCCACCGTTGTTACCTCCGTTGTTACCTCCGGTGTTGCCACCTCCGCCAGTGCTGGGAGCGTTGGTCTCGTTGTCCTCGACCTCTGCATCGTCGGAGCTCAGCACGCGCTTCACCTCTTTGCCGTCGCGGTCGTAGCAGGTAATCTGGATGACGGTGTTCTTCAGCTCGTCCTTCAGGTCCACGTCGGGCGTGAAGATGATGCGGCGGGTGGTGATGAGGCTCGACTTCACGTCCTCTACCTTATCGACAGACTTGGCGCGCACACCGAATCGCATGGTACCCAGTCCGGGCAGTGCCACCGAGTGGCCTTCCGTAGCCCATGCCTTGATCACTTCTCCGGCTGCATCCCAGCAGGCCTGCATCACACCCTGACTGACGCCGCTGCGCAGGGCTGCCTCACGTATGACCTTCTTCTGGTTCAGGTTCGAATACTGTTCGGGCGACATCACGTAGCGATATACGCCGGGGTCGTTGGGGTCTTTCGTAAACTTCAGCTTCTTCTCAATTGCTTTCACTTTCATTGTCATAACTTAAATCTCCTCTTAATTTTTAATGGTTAGTAATGTTTAATTTTTTCTAAAATTTAATATTTAATGTTTAATGTTTAATGTTGTCGCAGATAGGACTTCATTTTTTACGCTCTGGGCAGGCA
>CAMHTW010000023.1 GCA_946188165.1 uncultured Prevotella sp. | reverse complement strand
TATTAACTTCGTATGGAGTTAGTGGACGAATGCTGTCATTACACCCTTTTAGCAAAGCTAAATACCCCCACGACTTGTTTGTCATGCTATCTTGGAATCCTTTGTAAGATTCAACGACAGATTTCACGTCTATATATTTCATATGCTAGTAGTTTTTTTTGTAAACTCGTATCATTTCATGCATGATTAACTTAATAATTGGCACACTTACAGAGTTACCTAATTGATGGTATGCCTGTGCATCGGAAACAGGAAACTTGAAATCATCAGGGAACCCTTGTAGCCTTTTTGCCTCTAAAACAGAAAGTTTTCTTCGTATATCCCACAGCTTTGGTGTTCTGTTGGCGATTATCGTTGAAGCATAAGTGTCAAGGCATGAATAAAAAGCTTCTTGTATCTGAGTTTTAGCCACATCACCTACATGAAAACGTAGAGAGCCATCCGGCTTTTGAAATGAATAAATGCCATATTTTCCTTTTTTGGTATTCGGCTTATATTTAGAATTGTCGTGTTTAACTCTATCTCCAGGCTTTGCTGTTGCAAAATGATAGTCTATTCTGTCAAGTTCAAACTGCGGTAATTTCAAAGATGGATTATCATCGGACAAATCAACAATATCTCTTAGCGTGGGATGTCCATCTATAGGAACAGGCCAATTAAAATCTATATCTTCCCTAAATGCAACACAATACCAACGTTCTCGCTTTTGGGGGAGTCCATAGTCAAGTGATGACAAGATGTTCCAATGAGGAAAGTAGCCCAGATTCTTCAGCGTGTTTACGATTATATTCAAAGTCTTTCCGTTCTCATGCGACTTTAAACCTTTAACATTTTCCAGAAATACCATTGGAGGCTTGTGGTATTCAAGTATTCTACATATATCGAAAAACAATGTACCTCTTGTCTCATCGTTAAAACCTTGTTTTTCACCGGCATAGCTAAAAGGCTGGCAAGGGAATCCTGCTGCCAATAGCTCAAATGGAGGTATGTCTTTTGCTTTTATCTTCTTGATGTCGCCTTGTGGTACCTCACCAAAATTTGCAAAATATGTTTCTTGAGCAAACTTGTCATTATCTGAAGAAAAGACGCAATCGACTCCAGCGTCTTCCATCGCTAATCTAAATCCTCCGATACCACAGAACAAATCTATGCCTCTTATCTTTTTCTTCATCACGTTTCTGAGACACGAACCCCCTTGCACCTTTTGAAGGGAAAAGCGCAAGGGGCTGTCGTGCCCAAAAGAAGCGACTGGAAACGCTGCAAGAAAAGCATAACAAGTCCCCTCACGCAAATCCGTGCGAGTCCATTACGTCTTTTCTGCTTCCTGCGTCAGTTAGATTTCCAGTTCTCTTTTGTCAGAAGCGAAATGATGCTCGTCAGTATGGTATAGTCAGTTTTTCTTCGTTGTCTTCTATCTCTCTTTGCTCTGACAAGCACCCATAGGTCAGATGGTTATTCTTTATTGGTAACTACATACAAAAAACGTGGGTGCTTGCATCTGCCTGTTCGATTTCGTGGCCTTCCACAGCCTTAGTAGTAAACAGACAGAGAAACACCCACGTGGGAGTATACTATACACCGTAAAGTGTGCTAGTGAGGACATGGTTAGCCCTCGCAGCACACTACGGAGAGTATATGCTACACCCCGTGGAGTTACCCCTGCAATGTTTTTGACTACTATTCGATTGTGGAAGTTTCGAAATCCAAAAACAAAGCGTCAGTAACGCCTTCCAATATGTAGTGCTCCGCCCTGTGGCTCCGTCACCCTCAGATGACATCCCAGCCGCAACGGGCAGATGCAGGTGCAAAATTACGAAATCTTTTGGGAATTAAAGCCAAAAACAGAAAAAACTTAAAATTATTGCGAAATTATTTGGAAAATAAAGGAATAATGCCTACCTTTGCAACCAGAAAGTAAGTCGTGAGAGGACGATGTGTATGGGTAGTGCGAAGTCCCCGCCAGCATAGCATCACATGAAAATGTAAACCTCCTCCACGCATTAAGGGGCAAGAAAAGAGGCATCCGCAAAGGATGCCTTTCTTCGTTATATACTCTGAATAGCTGTTATACAATATTGCACCTTCTCGTGGGTACGACGACGTATTCCAACAGTCATCTTTATTTTGCCGATGTAAGCCAGTTCGTATTCCATAATCATCATTCGTTCGAAAGGCTGCTGATTTTTATTGCCAGGCTTAGTCTTCTTTATTGATACTTTCCTGGCTCCAGTCAGAATCGCGTCTAGTTGAAGCACGGCAATAGTAGATAGATAGGTCTTGGCAGCATGCTCACTGGTCTCAACTATAGATACCATGCGGATGTTGATGTATTCTTTTAGTGAGACATTGTATTTTCGTTGTGATGGATTCTGTTCCTTCCATTCGCGATAGAAGTCACGAATAATCTTTTCCCGTATCTTTATGCTTTCTAAAGAATTGTCTTCCGGTATTTGTATGTTGTTCATTGTAACGCCTTCTAATATGTAGTGCTCCGCCTCATGGCTGACCTTTCGGTCGACTTCCCTCACGACTCGGCAGAGCTGATGCAAGCATCGCTCTGCTCTCGCTGCTCGGTCAGTTCCGTCATCCTCAGATGACATCCCAGCCGCAAGGGGGGCAGATGCAGGTGCAAAAGTACGAATTTTCGGCGAAACGAGAAAATATCTTCGGAATTATTTGCAAAAATCAGAAGAAAGCTGCCTCTTGTTGAAAGAGAACGGCACGGGGTGGGAGAGAACGTGGCTTGCGAAAAAGGATAAGCCTTGCAAAAGGGAGAAAGAAGCCTGCAAACAGGGAGAAAGGTACTGGGAAATAGGGAGAAAGGTACGTTCTGGCTCGTTGCCATCGCCCGCCCTCACAAATTAGGGCGGGCGCCCTTACATCTTGGAGCACCCGCCCGTTTATGCTGGAGCGGACGGCAGAACCCGACTTTTATTCCTTGGCCTTGTCTTTCTTTGGGAAGTACAGCCAGCGACGGCTCTCGCGCACCTTCCACAGGCGTGGATGCTCACCCTGGCAGAGGCTGTCGAGATAAACCTTGGCGGAGTCACGCCTCAGCCCGCTGTAGATCATAAACTCAGGGATGGTGGTGTAGCCCAGTCGCATGCTGCGACGCAGGGCCTCGTCCATCGCCTGCTGGTCGTGCATCTGGCTGTTGCCCACTGGCTCCTGGCTCTTGCGATAGCCTTCGCGGTTCTGACCGCCTTCCTTGACAAACTCCTTGGAGGGGATGAACTCGATACCGGCATACCTCACGTCGCGGCCATGAATGGTCTTGGGATCAGTATGCTCGCCCATGAGTTTCAATTTCGGAGCAAACGAGCCGAGGGGCGTCTCCACGCGATAACCATCTGAGAGCCAGAGCCCGACAACCTCCATCACTACATCCATCACCATCTGCAACTCTCCAGTGCGCAGGTTGCGATATTTGTTGCAGAACGTCTCCAAATCCTTGAAGCTCTTCTTGCGGCCCTTGGCTGGGCGAACGTAGAGTAATGGCTTGCCGTCCTCGCCCTTGGTGGGGCGCGGATGAATCTCAAATTCTATTCCGTCGGTCTTGCGTGGCATAACGTATTCCTATTTTGATGCAAAATTACTGATTTTTCTTGGATTCTGCTCGTCAAAACCCAATAAACAGAAGAAATTAACACTTTATCATAACATAAAGAGCACTATGAGTCGTCTTTATGAAGTGTTTCGAGAAGACTTGTGGCAATCTCTGGGTTCTTGAATCTTATGAGATTATCTTCAACGGAATGGAAACCGAGAATATTGACGCTGCCATACCAGATCGTACTCTTGTCAATGATAGCAGCGTGCAGGGAAAGGTGATTGATAATGATGACACTAATACCTTGGTGTTGCAAGCGGAGGGTGTCATCGTTCTCCTCTTTGGTGTAAAGTACAACCTCCATGCCATTCGTAGCCAAATCAATGAGCCGTTCTGCTATTTGTATTTGCCTGCCAATCTTTACTTTTGGACATGAAATGACCACAGAACGTTTACATTGTGAGAGCTTTGATTCTATTAGGGAGGTGATTGTAGTTCCTGCTGGGATATGCAACAGTAGCAGTGATTTCATAAGTATGATTATCCTGGCTATAGATCTCATATATATTATATCCAATGAAAGTATATACTCCATAATGGAATATAATAGTAGGATGATGTGCGACGTCCATGACCTCATATAGCTGTAGTGGTGCTTTCGATGCCATTTGATTCCTGTCCACTATTACTCCACTCTACCCAAGGCCTACCGCCGTCCTTCCTCCGTTTGTTGTCCGTTTGTTGTCCGTTCTATAATCGGACAACAAACGTACCTCAATTTGACAAGAATGGGGGCTAAGCCTTGGGTGAAGCGAAGCTAAGCCTTAGTTATGGGAACAAGAAACGAGCCGTAATCCCTTTAGATTCGAAAAGAGGCCCTAAAGTGTAGGCAACAGCACCACACCATGCTGCTTCTTACCGTCCATCATTATCTTGAGGGGCTTATCGAAACGGACATGGCGTACAAACTCTGTTTCCTCGAAAGCTGGCATCTGGTCGAGGATGTCTGTCTGCATGACACCATCGCCCGTATAGGTATTGATGGTAAAGTAGCCCACGCCAAACGACGTCAAGTTCTGGAAGAAGTGTGTACCTTGCGAGGGATCGACATGATAGTTCTTCAGTCCGGCTTCGACAATGACACGTGCTGCCGAGATGTGTGGCCACTTGACGGGAATGCCCAGCCAGTAGTCGCTTGAGCCCCAGCGCCCTGGACCAATCAGCACGTAGTTCTTGTCCTCGGCCAGGAAGCGGCGGTTAATTTGCTCTATCTCGTCGGCAATCCGTGGATTGTTGGCAGCTGTAAAGTCGTCGTCTGTCTTGACATACACCACATCATAGACATCCTCCGAGATACCGTGCCCCAGCGAGTTGTGCGAGCGCAACAGGCACTGTTCGTCAGGAATAGCCGTCAGGTCTTCATCCAACACCTGCTTCGAATCGACGATTGGACGAATCTGCAGCAGATAGAAGTCGCCTGTCGTGCCTTGCGATGTACTGTTCAGATTACATGCAAACTCTATCTCTACGGGACGGCGCATCTCCTCAGATCCGTACTTCTGCGCAAGTTGCAGGATTTCGGGCAATGGGAAGATGTCGTGTTGCAGCACGCCGGCAAACGAGATGACCTTGCGTCCACCTTCGTAGATGCCGTCACGGATAATCTGGTCGACAGGGTCGTAGGTCGAAGCAATGCCTTGCAGCGAGTTATCCTTGTCAGCCTCCTTGACACGGAGGTTCAGGATGTTGAAGCCGTCGTCCACCTTGAAGTCGTCGCCCACATGACTCATGTCGAGGGCATAGAAACGGGTCTGCGTCTCGCGTAGGGCAGTCTCCATCTCAGAAGTCTGCAACACCTGACGCGGATGATAGGGACTGACACGCAGCGTCTGTCCGCCATCCACAATATATTTTCCTAATCCTAATGCTAACGAAGCAATACCCTCCTCAGCCTGCTCGTCGCCGATGGGATAGTAGTTCAGCGAGCGTAGTACACCTGAGAAAGTGGGATAGAAACGGGTATCGTACTGTTGGCCAACGACTTCCTGCAGGATGACAGCCATCTTCTCCTGGTCGATGACGTTCGAGGTGGCCGTCATATAGGCCTTTGAATCCTTGTAATACACAGAGGCATAGACGCCCTTGATGGCACAAGCCAGCATACGCAGCATCTCGTACTTGTCGTCGAGATAAGGAATCATGTATGTCGAATAGATACCGGCAAAGGGCTGGTAGTGCGAGTCTTCGAGCAATGATGACGAACGGACGGCAATAGGCGACTTCACAGCGTCGAAGAACGTAAAGAAGTCGGCTATCAGTGCATCAGGCAGTTGGGCCTTCATAAAGTGCTGCAGAATTTCCTCGTCGGGTGCATCGCTCAAGGCAATACCCCAGAGGTTGTTCTCGTCCATAAACTGGTCGAAGATATCGGTACAGAGCACAACGGTCTTTGGTATCTGCACCGTGGCATTCTCAAAATGGTTCAGCTCCGGATGGCGCTTGATAATATTGTCGAGGAAAGCCAAACCACGACCTTTACCACCCAACGAACCATCACCAATACGGGCAAAGTGGGCAAAGCGGTCGAACTTCAGACGGTCGAACACAGCCACCACACCAATATTCTTCATGCGACGGTACTGAACGATGGCATCGAAGATAATCTGTCGGTGGGCATCCAGGTCTTGCAACTTGTGCCACGTCACAGTCTTTAGGAACTGCGACACAGGAAAGATGGCGCGTGCACAGAGCCAACGGCTCATATTGTTACGCGACACATGATACTGGAACGAATCGGCAGGAATATTGAAGATGTTATCCTGTAACTCCTTCAGCGTTGACACACGATACACCTCCTGCTTGGTCTTGGGGTCACGGAACACGAAGTCGCCAAAACCCATGTGCTCTTCAATAAGACGACGCAGGTCCACATTCATCTTTTTCGAGTTCTTGTCAATGAAATGGAAGTGCTCGGCTTCTGCCTTGTCCTTGTTGATAATCTCAGAACTCTCCAGAATCAATGGCACGTACTCGTCGCGACGCCGTATTTCGCGCAACAGCTTAAGACCAGCCTCAGGGTCACCCTCTTCGACATGTGACAAGCGTCCCTCGTGGGTCTTCATGGGGAAGCGCGTATCGCTGATGACGCCCAGCACATTGTCGTGATAGCGCTCGTACCACTCCATGGCCTCCTCGTAGTTCGTAGCCAGCACCACCTTCGGACGGCCTCGCTTACGTTGGGCAGCAGCATGGGGGTTCAGAGCCTCAGTCGAAAAGTTCTTCGACTGTGCAAGGATATAGTTGTAGAGGTTGGGTAATACACTGGAATAAAAACGGATATTGTCCTCGACCAGCAGAATCATCTGTACGCCAGCCTCCGTCACATCGTGCTCGATGTTCATCTTGTCCTCAATCAACTTGATAATCGACATGATGAGGTTCGTATTGCCCAGCCAGCAGAATACGTAGTCGAACACCGACATGTCCTCGTCCTGGATTCGCTTGGTGATACCATGCGAGAAGGGTGTCAGTACCACGCAGGGAATATGAGGTGCCATCAGCTTGACGTCACGGGCCACGGCAAAGGCGTCGTTGTCGGCATTACCAGGCATGCAGATGACCAGGTCGATGTCCGTCGTCCCAAGTACGTTGCTAGCTTCCTCAGTGGTTGACACCTGCGTAAACGTGGGCGGATAGCGCATGCCCAACTCCATATATTCATCGAAAATCTTTTCGTCCACACGACCGTCATCCTCCAGCATGAAGGCATCGTAGGGGTTGGCCACTATCAGCACGTTGAAGATGCGTTTCGTCATCAGGTTGACAAACGACACATCCTTTAAGAAGAAGTTATTGAATTCCTGCGGAATAGCTGTATTACTCATTATTCAGTTTTTACTTTGCACTTTTCTCGTGCAAAGGTAAAAAATAAAAGTGAAAAGTGAAAAGTTTCTCAATTTAAATTTGTATCTTTGCACAGATTAAACCTATTTTTATATGAAAAGACTGACAATCATGACGATGGTGGCTGCATGGGCAATAACCATGACAGCACAGACCGCACGCGAGGAGATTGAAGCCAACAAATATGTGGCAGCCAGCAACTATCTGGACTATGACCGTCTGTTTACACCCCAGGCACTGACGCCTGCACCTAAGGGCTATGTGCCTTTCTATATGTCGCACTACGGACGCCATGGCTCGCGTTGGCTTATCGGCAAAGACAGCTACTCCAGTGTTGTGGAACCCATGCAGAAGGCCAGACAATATGGCAAACTGACTACCAAAGGCGAAGAAGTGCTGCGCCAGTTAGAGACCTTCGTCAAGTTGCCTGTACCCAACTACCCTACCCTCGATGGTCAGTACGAGGGTGCGCAACTGCGTTTAGGCGACCTGAGTTCCGTTGGCGAGCGTCAGCATCACGGCATCGGTAAACGCTTGGCACAGAACTTCCCTGAAATCTTTAAGGCGAAGAATGTGGCTATCGATGCCCGTTCGACGGTTGTCGTACGCTGTATTCTGTCAATGGTGGCAGAGTGCGAAGAGCTGATGGCTGCCAATCCCACTGCCCGCATCCATAACGAGGTCAGCGAGGCTTTGCAGTACTATATGAACGCGCCACGCATTGGGCTGGTGAAAGAGATGCGTGAAAAGTCAAATCGCATTAAAAGAGATTTTGGTGCTTTGGTCAAGCCTGACCGTTTGATGCGAGTGCTATTTAACGACCAGCAATGGGTGGCAGATAGCCTGAAGGCTGATCGCCTGATGTCGCAACTGTTCGAGATTGCCACCAATATGCAGAGTCACGATGTAGATATTGACCTGTACCCACTGTTTAACAGCGACGAAATCTACGACCAGTGGCGCACACGTAATATCCGTTGGTATCTCGACTATGGTCCTGCTCCTCAGTTGGATGGTGTTATGCCGTTCTCGCAGAAAAACCTGTTGCGCAATATCATTGAGACAGCTGATACTGTCAGCCAGACACAAGCCACGCTACGTTTTGGCCATGAGGTATGCGTCATGCCGTTGGCCTGTCTCTTGGAGCTCGACGACTGTGGCATTGCCGTCAACGACCTCAACGAACTGGACAAGTACTGGCGCAACTACAAAATCTACCCCATGGCCTGCAATATCCAGCTGATATTCTATCGTCCTACAAAGTCAAAAGCTAATAGCCAAAAGCCCATGACCAGCGCTAATGACATCCTTGTCAAGGCTCTGCTGAACGAGCGCGAGTGCAGGTTGCCCATCAAGACGAACCAATATCCTTATTATAACTGGGCTGAATTACGTCGGTACTACCTCAACAAACTGGACAAGTTCGACGCGCGAGAAGCTGCAGCAGTCAACAAGAACTAATAGAAAAAAGCACCCTTCTCTGGGTGCTTTTATTTGATGATAAAGAATCCTTATTACTTCAATCCAAGCTTGGTCTTTACCTGTGCAGTAACATCAGTAGAAAGCGTGGTGCTGATGTAGGGAATGCCACTGGCAGTATCCATGATGTAAACATAGCCACCAGCCTGACCTACAGCCTTAATAGCATCGACAACCTTAGTGGTAATGGCCTGCATCTTGTCCTGCTGCTCCTTGGCCAAAGCCTGCTGGTTGTCCTGGTAGCTCTGCTGAATCTTCTGATACATCTCGTTGAGCTCGGTCTGACGACGCTGCTTGATATTCTCAGGCAGGGTAGCTTGCTCCTTCTCAAAGGCCTCGCCCTTCTTTTGCAGTTCGTCCTGCATTGACTTCAAATCAGCCTCATACTGCTTGGTAAGGGCCTCAATATCGGCACGAGCCTTGGCGAACTCAGGCATAGCCTGGATAACCTCCTGTGAGTTAACGTGACCGAACTTCTGTGCATTGGCGGTAGTGAAACCGCAGATAGCGCAAATAGCGCAAAGAATAATCTTCTTCATTGTTGTTTTCTTTATTTATTATAATTTCTCATTATCTCATTGACTCAATCTCTCAATTGCTATATCCGAGTTTGGAAAGCACCTCGTTAGAGATATCGACCTTGGGCGAACCAAAGATGATGCCGGCATCGGAAGCACGGTCAAGCACAAGCTGGTAGCCACGGAGATCGGCAATATCCTTTACGGCATTATAGACTTCCTCCTGAATGGGCGACATGAGGGCTGTACGCTTCTTGAAGAGCTCGCCCTGGGGACCGAAATACTTCTTCTTCAGGTCAGCAGCCTCTTTTTCCTTTTCCATGATGGCATCCTGACGGGTTTTCTTCTGCTCCTGAGAGAGGAACACCACCTCGTTCTGGTAATTTTTGTAGAGCGTCTGTGCCTCTATCTGAAGGGCATCGACCTCGGCCTGCCACTTCTTAGACACTTGGTTCAACTGTTCGTTAGCACGCTCGTAGGCAGGAATGTTCTTAAAGATATAGTCCATATCCACAAGGGCAAACTTCTGTGCCTGCAACGACAGGGCCGTTGCACACATAACCATCATCAATATTACTTTCTTCATAATTCGTCTCTTTTAAGTTAATACATCTACTTTGACGCGAAAACTTAAGGAAGGTTTAAGAGTTTCCTTAGAATTCTTGTCCTAAGATGAAGTGGAACTGGCTGCCGCCTTTTGATGAACCTGTATAGGCCTTGTCGAAACCGTATGCCCAGTCAATACCCATCAGACCCACCATCGGGAGGAAGATGCGGACACCCAAACCTGCCGAACGCTTGAGTTCGAAGGGATTGAAGTTCTTGGCCTCATGCCAGGCATTACCGCCCTCCAGGAATCCAAGTCCGTAGATGGTGGTGTTACCCAACATAAACGGATAGCGCAACTCAAGGGTGAAGCGGTCATAGGCGTAACCCTCAGCACGGTAAGGCGTGAGTGAACCGTTATCGTAACCACGCAAAGCAATAGTCTCCTCGGCATAGCCTGACGAGTAGCCGCTCATACCATCACCACCGACGTAGAAGGTCTCGAACGGTGATTTCTTATCATTATTGTAGGCACCTAACAATCCAAGCTCGACACGAGTCATGAGCACAAAGCACTTCTGACCATTGGTAAGTGCCGTATAGGTGCGGGTCTTAAACTTCCACTTGTGATACTCAATCCAACGATACTTGTCCTGCAACTCGGCATTGTAGCGATCAATATCGGTGTTGTAGGTTTCTGTGGAAGCCAAAGCACCGTAGTTCTTGTTGTCGAAGACAGACCAAGGCGGCGTAAGCGTGACACTGGCCATGAACTCAGATCCTCGACGTGGGAAGAGCTGGTTGTCGGTAGATGTACGCGATAGCGTGATACCAAGGTTGATGTTGTTACAGTTACCATTAGAGATGATGAAGTAACTCCAGTCGCGCAACATATAGCGGGTGTACGACAGCTGCATAGACAGCTGGAAGTAGTCATCGGGCCAACGCAGACGCTTACCCCAGCCTATCGATGCACCAAACAGCTTGATGTACTTGCTGTCGTCCATCATCGAAGTATAGTCGTAGTAGCTTGAATTATACGAACCGTAACCACCATAATAATTATAGTAGTTGTTCATCCATGCTGAGTTACGATAAGTGCTGGAGATGTCACTCTGTTTCGAGTAGAAAGCACTAACGCTGAACGAATTGGGGCGCTTGCCACCAAACCAGCCCGTAGAGTAACCCGTAGAGATAGAGCTATAGTAGCTACCGTTGGACTGCAACGAGAGTGAGAGCTGCTCACCATCACCGATAGGCATGATGCCACGGTGCATCTTATTCCTACCAAACAAGTTGCGCATCGAGAAGTTGTTGAGTTTGATACCCACACGACCTATGATACCCGTCTGACCCCAACCGAGCGAGAACTCAAGCTGGTCGTTAGACTTCTGCTCCAAATCCCAGTTGATATCCACGGTGCCATCCTCATAGTTAGGCTTGATATCCGGGTTTACCTTCTCAGGATCAAAGAATCCCATAGAGGCGATATCACGGGCAGAACGCTGTAAGGCATCCTTTGAGAACAGGTCACCAGGCTTGGTACGCAATTCACGACGTACGACCTCTTCATAAATACGGTCGTTACCATAGATGCGTACATGGCTGATATGTGCCTGTGTACCCTCCTGGATACGCATTTCAAGATCGATAGAGTCGCCTACTATATTGACCTCAACAGGATCCAGGTTATAGAATAGGTAACCATTGTTCCAATAGTAGTTACCGACGGCATCGTCGTCCTCAGAGAGGCGCTTCTTCATCTGCTTCTGATTGTAGACATCGCCCTTCTTCATACCCAATACGGCAGAGAGATAATCGCTGGTAACAACGGTGTTACCCACCCATGTAATGTTGCGCAGATAGTATTTCTGACCCTCTTCCAACTTGACGAAGACGTTGACATGCTTTTCATCGACAGTCCACACAGAGTCTTCTATAATAACTGCGTCACGATAACCTAACTCATTATACTTATCAATCAGAGCCTTCTTGGCTTCACTATAACGCTCAGGGGTAAACTTCTTCGACTTGAAGAAATTCTTAAGCTTTCCAGCCTCGTTAATCTTACCAAAAGCACCCTTCTTAATCAGGTTACCCTTGATTTTACCATCGGTAAGCTGCTCATTACCCTCAAAGATAATCTGGCGTACCTTCATCTTAGCCTTCTTGTCGATGTTGACGTCAAGTATTACCTGATTCTTGCCCGTCACATCGTCACGCTGTACAATATCAATCTCGGCATTCTTGTAACCCTTGTCGTCGAAATACTTCTTGGCCAGAATCTTGGCACGGTCAATCATGTTAGGCGTAATCTGTGCACCGCGCATGATGCCCAATTTAGACTCCATGTCGTCACGTTCCGACTTCTTTAATCCATTATAGTTGATGGTGCTGACACGCGGGCGTGTAGCCAGATGGATGCAGAGATAAACTTTCTGTCCAACGATAGAGTCGGCAGTGATAGCAACCTGCGAAAACAGGCCATGCTTCCAATAACGCTTGACGGCTTCAGTAATCTCCGTGCCCGGCAGACTAATCATCTGTCCGACAGATAGTCCTGACAATCCTGTAAGCACGTAGTCTTCATAGCCCTCGACACCCTTCACGGCCAATCCGCCAATCTCAAGCTGACGGGGTGTGCCAGCATAGGATATGTCAGGGTTGACGATGACGTCCTGCGCAACAGCGCTAACGCTAAATATAAAATAAGAAATAAAAAATATAAGATATTTCTTCATTTGCTTATTTATTCTTTTTTATTTATTATTTAGAGGCGAAGCCTCGCTCTCCACCTGTGCCTCCGTCTTACCAAAACGACGCTGGCGTCCCTGATAATCGGCGATAGCCAGATGCAGGGCCTCCTCGTCAAAGTCAGGCCAATAGGTATCGCAGAAATAGAACTCTGAATAAGCACACTGCCACAACAGGTAGTTCGAGATACGCAACTCGCCACCCGTACGAATCAACAGCTCGGGGTCGGGCATGAAATAGGTCCACAGATGGTCGTTAATGGTCTGTTCGGTAATGTCGTCGACATTCAACTTGCCCTGCTTTACCTCTTCTGCTATCAGACGCGTAGCACGGGTCAACTCTAACTTTGACGAGTAGCTCATAGCCACCACCATCGTCATACCATCGTTGTCCTTGGTCAGATTCTCCATATAGTGAATCTTGTCCTGTACGCTCTTAGGCAGTCTTTCGATATCGCCAATCAACATGAACTTGACGTTATTATCGGTAAACAACTCCATCTCGATAAAGCTGAGCACCAGCCCCATCAATGCCTCAATCTCGTATGCAGGACGATTCCAGTTCTCGGTAGAGAAAGTGTAGAGAGTCAGGTACTTGACGCCCAAACGTGCACATTCTGCCGTAATTTTCTTTACCGTATCAAGCCCTGCCTTGTGTCCGAACGTACGATCGAGCCCACGCTCAGTAGCCCAGCGTCCATTGCCGTCCATGATGATGGCAATATGCTGTGGTATGCGGTTCTTATCCAGTTCTGCTGTCATATATCTTATTTTATCTAATTTCTTACTTCTTACATCATCCATCTTACATCTTACATCATCCATCATCAGTCCTTGTCATTATGACACGTACGACACTTTGCCCAAAGGTCGTAGCTCAACGACAGGCGGAGATGGCTATAGCAGTCAGTGTTCTTGAACAGGCCACTGCTCTCAATGCCATACGGGTCTTTGATGCCATCCAATTCGTCGCTGGTAGTGATGTGCATAGCCCACTCTGCTGCCAGATTAAGGCGATCGGCTAACTTATACTTCACACCAACCCCGATAGGCATATTTACGCCTGTTGCCGACTTTCCTTCAGCTTTGGCAATGGTCATGCCCAACCCGATGGCAACATACGGCGTCAGCCGCTTGGCTCCACGATATTCAAATCCTGTGCCGAATGGCCAGAAATTGTATTCCAGTCTCAATCCCACATCGGCCACATTAGACTTGAAGTCGTAAACAGTGGTCATGGGGTAATATGTCTTGGCGTCCTTCGACGACCCTTTCAATTGTCCGTAACTCACATTCAGAGCCAACGCCCTGCGTGGGTCGAACCTGTATTTTGCCAGCACCGTGAACATCGGTTGAAGATTCTTGAACGGGCTGCTATTGAAATCGCCCTGATATGATACCATTCCGATGCCACCGCCCAGTTCCAATTTGTATTCAGGATCTGTCTGAGCATGAACACTGGCAACGAGTACCAGCAGAACGGCTATCACGACGTTTCTCATCCTACTGTTGCTTCTTCCAACCCAATCTATTCAGTCTGCCACGCCAAACTTGGCCAGTGCCTTCACAGTACAGCCATAGGAAGTTGTCTTTATCAACAACTGGCGTAACCTTTGTGGCAAGGTTAATAAAGTCGTCAGGGAAAACATAGCATGGATTAAATTTCCACGTGATGCCATTATCACGACTCTGATATATCATTGTATAGGGAGGCTCGTCCCAGCCACCGATACCCTCAGCACCAAATACCAGAATGCCGTCATCGTACTTCACCATGGCGAGATCCTTCATACGCGGCAAAGCCAGCGAGTCACCGCTGCTTGCATTACGTTCCACATAGTTCCAACTGGCCTTGGCTGAGTTCTTGCTATAGTCTACTACCTTACGCCATACCATGGCAATGGCTTCGTCATTTTGGTCGTTGACCTCACGATTACCGATAAGCAACACGTAGTCGACACTATCGGTATTAGTCATAGGATAGCTGATGAGTGCCAAATCCTGGGTGGGTAACATATCGTAATCTTCATTAATCAAGTCTTCCTGCCACGAAGCACCATTGTCACGCGAAACCATCAACTTATTGTCAGTAGACAGGGCATACCGCTCTGTGGTACTATTACCCAACAATTGTTTGATTCCTGCAGGCAACTGCTGCGCATTTGGTGCAGGCTGCCATGCTTCGTCCATCAGTTTCCATACGAACTCGTTGCCGTCTTCTTGATGGGCATCGACACTGATATAATACTGGTTAAAAGCAGAACCGTCGCTGGAATAGACGCGAACCTTGCGAGGCTTAGTGAAGTCTATGCTGTCTAACAGATTAAAGTAGTCGTAATAGTCAGGGGCATCCAGTCGCTCAATCAGGGCAACACCGTTATTCAAAGTCGTCAAGGTGGCTACCACATGCTGAAGGTCAGTGCCCAAAGGCAGCGAATCGTTGTTATAGACGCAACGTCCTACAATTGTAGTGTCCTTAAAGTTATGAACGCCATTACTCGACTGGTCAACGTTGAACGAATAGGTACTTCCTGAGAAAGTGCTCTTCGAATCATTGATATATTTATTCAGCGTACCTAATGTAAAGTCTGTAATGGCTGCATCATTGTATAGTGTCACACTGGAATCACTTTCTGAAAGGCATGAGCCCATCATCAGAACAGTCATTACCAACATGAATATTATCTTAATCTGCTTCATTTTTGCGTACTTTTTTCCAATTTGGGTGCAAATTTACGCACAAATCTTCAATTTTGAGCATTTTTCTACCTTTTATTAAGTTAAATATATTATAAAAGCCAATATTTTAGGTTTATTTATAAAAAGAGCGCGGTATGAATCACTCACTCCGCGCTATTTTTCAACGAATATCAGTATTAATCAGCGTGATAACACTTAATGCTGTCACCACAGCTGTGCATACCAATATCAATGTTGTTTGAAAATCTAATAACATAATCTTACCTTAAAAATCAAATAACTACTAACCTAATGAATAACTATGAAAACAAATTGACGTAATCATCACGACTACGGGTGCAAAGGTACGGAGAAATTAAGGAAATGAGAAATTGAGAGAATGAGAAATTACATTTTGGGGCATATTTTTGACCTTTATCAAAAAAAACTGGCCGCACCTTTCGGCGCAGCCAATTTTTCATTATCTCATTTTCTCAATGTCTCAATTACAACTTTGGACCAGCAGCAACCAGTGCCTTACCAGCCTCATTACCCTCGTACTTCTTGAAGTTCTTGATGAAACGGCCTGCCAAATCCTCAGCCTTCTTGTTCCACTCTGCTGCATCAGCATAAGTATCGCGAGGATCAAGGATGTTTGTGTCTACGCCCTCAAGCTGTGTAGGAACCTCGAAGTCGAAGTAAGGAATCTTCTTCGTGGGAGCCTTCAGTATAGCACCGCCCAGGATAGCATCGATGATGCCACGGGTGTCGCGGATAGAAATACGCTTGCCAGTACCATTCCAACCTGTGTTAACGAGGTAAGCCTTAGCACCACTCTTCTCCATCTTCTTAACGAGCTCCTCAGCATACTTTGTTGGGTGCAACTCGAGGAAAGCCTGTCCGAAGCAAGCAGAGAATGTAGGAGTTGGCTCTGTAATACCACGCTCTGTACCAGCCAGTTTAGCTGTGAAACCAGAGAGGAAGTAATACTTGGTCTGCTCTGGAGTCAGGATAGATACTGGGGGCAGTACGCCGAATGCGTCAGCACTCAGGAAGATAACATTCTTAGCATCTGGACCTGCACTCTTGCCATTTACCTTCTGAGCAATCTTCTCAATGTGATCGATAGGATAAGATACACGAGTATTCTCTGTTACGCTCTTATCAGCAAAGTCGATTTTGCCATTAGCATCAACAGTAACATTCTCAAGCAGAGCGTCACGACGGATAGCATTGTAGATGTCTGGCTCGCTCTCCTTGTCGAGGTTGATAACTTTAGCATAGCATCCACCCTCGAGGTTGAATACGCCTTCATCGTCCCATCCGTGCTCGTCGTCACCAATCAGCAGACGCTTAGGATCGGTTGACAGCGTGGTCTTACCTGTACCAGACAGACCGAAGAAGATAGCGGTGTTCTTACCCTCCATATCGGTGTTAGCAGAGCAGTGCATAGAAGCGATACCCTGAAGTGGGAGATAGTAGTTCTGCATAGAGAACATACCCTTCTTCATTTCACCACCATACCATGTGTTGATGATAACCTGCTCACGGCTTGTAGTATTGAATGCTACACAAGTCTCAGAGTTAAGACCGAGTTCCTTGTAGTTCTCTACCTTTGCCTTAGAAGCATTGTAGATGACGAAGTTAGGCTGGAACTTCTCCAACTCCTCAGCTGTAGGCTGGATGAACATATTCTTTACGAAGTGAGCCTGCCAAGCAACCTCAACGATGAAACGAACAGCAAGACGTGTAGCCTCGTTAGCACCACAGAAAGCGTCAACAACATACAGCTCCTTGTTGCTGAGCTCCTTGATAGCGATGTCCTTAACCTTGGCCCAAACCTCCTCGCTCATGGGGTGGTTATCGTTCTTATACTCCTCAGTAGTCCACCATACCTTGTCCTGGCTCTGTGCATCCTTCACGATGTACTTGTCCTTAGGCGAACGACCAGTGTAGATACCTGTCATTACATTAACAGCATTGAGCTCGGTGTTTACACCTTTGTCGAAACCCTCGAGTCCTGCTTTTGTCTCCTCCTTGAAAAGGAACTCATACGATGGATTGTGAGCGATCACGGTAGAACCAGTGATGCCATACTGAGTCAAATCTAACTTTGCCATAATACTATTATATTAAAAATTTACTATTACCTATTTCAAATTCGGCTGCAAAGTTAGTAATAAAATAGGAATTAGGAATTAAGAATCCAGAGAATTTTGTGCGAACACAACCTTTTTTAGGTTAAAGAAATTAAAAATTGACATGACAATCTATTTTTGCCACTCCCACTTGTCAAAATTTGGCGCAAAATCAGTACCTTTGCACCCATCTTAAGCAATCAAAACAATGGAAGTAATAGATTTCAGCAAGAACAACTCGATTATCAATCAGTATATGTCTGAGTTGCGTGACAAGAACTACCAGAGGAATCGCCTGGTGTTCCGTTACAATATCATGCGTATCGGTGAAATGATGGCCTACGAACTGTCGAAGACTCTGGAATACAAGCCTAAGACCATTACGACACCTCTTAGTACCATCGACATCCCCCTGCCCAAGGATGACATCGTACTGGCTACCGTGCTTCGTGCCGGTCTGCCGTTCCACGAGGGATTCCTCAACGTGTTCGACAAGGCCGACAATGGCTTCGTGTCTGCCTTCCGCATGTATATCAATCGTGAGCATACCGAAGTTGGTGTCCATACGGAATATATTGCTACTCAGAGTGTTAAGAACAAGACGCTTATCATCGTCGACCCCATGCTGGCGACGGGTGGCAGTCTGGCCGCAGCCATCGATTCACTGCTACAGGCAGGCAAACCCAAGAAGATTCACCTCTGCTGCGTCATTGCAGCCCCCGAGGGCATCGAAGTCGTCAAGGAAGCACTGCCCGAAGGTTCCACCATCTGGTGTGCCGCCATCGATCAGGGCATGAACGAACAGAAGTACATCGTGCCAGGCTTTGGCGACTGTGGCGACCTCTGCTACGGCGAGAAACTGCAGTCGTTCCGTACGATTATCGAGAAATAACATCCCTTTAACTCAGAACACTAAACTATAAACTATGTCAGAAAAAGAATCGCTGATTTCGCGCAATGGTGTGAGCTATCTCGTACCGTTCATCCTTGTCACGTCGTGCTTTGCCCTGTGGGGCTTTGCCAACGATATCACCAACCCGATGGTGAAGGCCTTCTCAAAGATATTCCGCATGAGCGTCACGGACGGTGCACTGGTGCAGGTGGCCTTCTACGGCGGCTACTTCGCCATGGCGTTCCCCGCAGCCATGTTCATCCGCAAGTACTCATACAAGGCAGGCGTACTGATGGGCCTGGGACTCTATGCCGTCGGTGCCCTACTCTTCCTGCCAGCCTCGTGGACGGGCATGTACTATCCGTTCCTCGTAGCCTACTTCATTCTGACCTGCGGTCTGTCGTTCCTTGAGACATCCTGTAACCCGTATATCCTGACGATGGGGTCGGAAGAGACGGCTACGCGTCGCCTGAACATGGCACAGTGCTTCAACCCCATGGGTTCGCTCTGTGGTATGTACGTGGCCATGAATTTCATCCAGGCCAAACTGAATCCCGCTTCCACCGACGAGCGTGCGTTGCTTTCAGATGCTGAGTTCAGCGCCATGCGCGACTCCGACCTCAGCATACTCATTGCCCCCTATCTGGCCATCGGTGCCGTCATTGCCGTCATGTTTGCCGTCATCTGGTTTACCAACATGCCCAAGAACGGCGACCAGAACCACGACATCAACTTCCTGCCCACCTTGCGCCGCATCTTCGCCATCGATTACTATCGCGAAGGTGTCATCGCCCAGTTCTTCTATGTCGGCGTACAAATCATGTGCTGGACATTTATTATACAATATGGTACGCGCGTATTAATGAACGAAGGTATGGGTGAACAGGAGGCCGAAGTGACGTCGCAGACCTATAATATCGTGGCTATGGCCATCTTCGTGTCGAGCCGATTCATCTGCACCTACTTCCTCAAATACATCAATGCCGGTGCCTTGCTGGGCATCCTGGCCGCCGTGGGTGCACTGCTGACGTGTGGCGTCATCTTCATCGACGGTCGTGCCGGATTGTACTGTCTGGTAGCTATCTCAGCCTGCATGTCGCTCATGTTCCCCACCATCTACGGCATTGCCCTGCAAGGATTGGGCGACGATGCCAAGTTTGGTGCAGCAGGTCTGATTATGGCTATCCTCGGTGGTAGTGTACTGCCTCCATTGCAGGCATCCATCATCGATCAAAAGGAGCTTTTCGGCATGCCCGCTGTCAACCTGTCGTTCGTGCTGCCACTGCTTTGCTTCCTCGTGATTATCATCTACGGTTATCGTACCTACACAAGGACGAAATAAGAAATAAAAACGACAACATAGACAACTCGGGACAACCTTTAAAAAAGTTGTTATAGTTGTCCAAATTGTATTATAAATAAAAGAATAATGGATTTAATGGGAATGCCCTTGTGGGCATGGATTGTATTCTACGTATTGGTATTCATCATGCTGATTGTCGACCTGAAGATGTTCGGCAAGAAAGGTCAGCATGAAGTCAGTGTGAAAGAGGCGCTCAAGATGACCGCCGTATGGATTGGCGTGTCACTGGTGTTCTGTGCCGCCATCTATATCTGGTATCCTGTCGAGTCACACGAAAAAGCCATGGAATTCCTGGCAGGCTACCTCATCGAGAAGTCGCTGTCCATGGACAACCTCTTCGTGTTCCTCATGCTCTTCTCGTTCTTCGGCATCGAGCGCAAATACCAGCACGAAGTACTCTTCTGGGGTATCTTCGGAGCCTTGGTGCTGCGCAGCATCTTTATCTTTGCCGGCGCAGCGATGGTGGAGCGTTTCGAGTGGGTGTTAGGCTTGTTCGGCCTCTTCCTGCTCTATACAGGTGCCAAGATGTTCAAACACGATGATAACGAACAGGCCGACCCTTCGCAGAACATCATCGTACGCTGGTTCAAGAAATTCTTCCCGGCCACCGACCAGCTGCATGGCGACCGTTTCTTCATCCTTTCCAATGGTAAGCGGCTTGCTACGCCATTGTTTGTCACACTATTGGTCATCGAGACCACCGATGTTGCCTTTGCCGTCGACTCCATTCCCGCTGTCTTCTCCGTCAGCCGCGACCCGTTCATCGTGCTTACCAGCAACATCTTCGCTATTCTCGGCCTTCGTGCCCTTTACTTTGCACTGGCCGCCGTGGCCCAATACTTCAAGTACCTGAAGTACGGCTTGGGCATCATCCTTATCTTCGTCGGCATCAAGATGCTGTTGGCCATGAACGAATATATCAACGCCTTTGCCGAACTCCTCGGCTTGCAGCTCAACATGCCCCATATCGAAGTCCCCACCCCCTGGAGCCTGGCCTTCATCTTCGGTGTCCTCGTCCTTTCCATGGGTGCCTCATATCTGGTTACGAAAAAGGAGATGTGATTTAAGGTGTTTTTCATGAGAACTCTGAAGGACTGACACCAGTCTGCTTCTTGAAGATGGTTTGGAAATAGTTGCGCGAACTGAAGCCACAATGCTCCGCAATGGTGTCGTTCGACCATTCGGGATGCTTCTTCAGCTGGCGTTTGGCCTCCTCTATGCGCAGGTTGGTCAGCCAGGGGTTGAAGAGCTTCTGTTCCGTCGTCTTCAGCCATAGCTTCAGCTGGTAGCGCGGTATCCGCATGTCGTCGGCAGCCGTCTGAATGGTGATGCCACTGTGCAAGTGACCGCCCTTGGCTAACCAGCGTTCCACCGCTTTGCCCACGTGCTGCCTGTCGCGGTCCGACAGGTCGCTGCCGTTGTCCTGTCTGTCCAGACTCTCCGCCTGTTCGTCCTCCTGCATGCTGCGCTCCACTTCCTGCAACGCCTGCAGGTGGCGGCGGTCCAGTCCGTAGCCGTAGAAGCTGATGACCGTATAGCTGATGCAGAGCATGATGGTGAGCGCATAGACGATGAGCAGCGGTCCCGACCAGAAGATGACCATTGGGGCGAACACTGCCGACAGCGACAGCAGCATGCAGCTGTTGCGCATCCAGCGTAAGACGCCGTGACGCTCGCGGTCGTAGTAGTTATCCAAGGCCAGTCGTAGGCGCCTGAACTCGCGCCACAGCTGATCGGTATAGTAGAACTGCATGACGGCATAAATGCAGGCACTGGCCAGTTCGGTATAGTAGAGGCGCGGCGTGACGTCCAGCACATCGTGCCCCCCGGTGGGGTTCGCACCCAGCAGCAGGATCACCACCGCCACGTAGCTGCCCAAGCCCACATACCAGTCCAGGCTTCTCAGCGCCTTCTGCCGTAGCAGGTTCAGGATGGCCAGACTGATGAGCCATGCCGAGGGGATGAAGAACAGCAGGTTGACCAGTACCGCCGGTTCGACACCCATTCGCCGGAAGTGCAGCGTGTATTGCAACAGGAACTGCACCGGCAACAGCACCGTACCGGCCACCATCAGCCACCGCGAACGGTTGTATGCCTGCCCTATCTCTCCACGGATGGGCAGCACAAACACCAGCATCAAGGTCAGGGCACCCGTCAGCGTGATGGCGGCAAACTGGATGTGCTCAATAGGTATCATCGGCAGCTTTTTGACTGCAAAATTACGAATTATTGCGCGTAAAAACAAGGAAATGGCATTCTTTTTCTGCCGGAAAGGGCGATTTCAACCTATTCTTTGCCGAAAATCGCCGATTCCATCGGGAACACACCCTCCCGTCGTGCGTGTGTAAATTGGTGAAAATTATACACCTAATTGTCGATTTTTGCACACCATTGTCGATTTTTGTACACCTTACATAATATCTTTTGCGTACCTTTGCACTGTGAAAGAAAACGAGAGGTCAACCATAGACCTCGACCATTATCAATGATAGTACAATTATATAACATCGTCCTCTTGGTAGCAGCCGTCGCGAATATCGTGATGGGCTGCTCTTTGCTGGATGGCAACAAGGGTTACCCCGACTTCGAGGTCTATCGCCGCTCGCGCATGCTGACGGCCCTCACGTATCTGGTTTTTGCCGCAGGCTTCATTGCCCATAGCAAGCTGGAGTGGCGACTGCTGTGGCCCGCCGGTGCCACGGCACTGTCGGTCACCTACTTCCATATTGGCGCCGTCCTCTTCGGCTGGAGCCACATCTCGCTGCTGAACCCCAACTACCTGACGCGCCACATCGTCATCCGCGACGTCGCCATCCTCGTCGTCGGCGTCGTCACCTGCTGGACGGCAGCAGCCCATTTCTCTCTTGTCGCTTTCCACCTGTCACTGACCATTTTCTTCCTCCATGCGCTATACATCTCATATATATTCTACCGCACACTGCTCAGGGTGCGCCGGCTGACTGGTGCCCTGCCCCAGAGCGATGCCAACGCCAGCTGGTGGACTGCCGAGAACCGTCTGATGGTCATCGGCTTCCAGCGCTCTATCCGCGTCAGCTGCCACCTCATCGTCATCTTCGGTCTGGGCAGCATCGTCATCACCGCCGCATTCCCCACCGAACAGTGGCCGTACATCGTCCTCATGACCCTTGGCATCGCCGTGTTCTGCTACATCTACTATGGCTTGGCAAACTACGGCTCAGTCATCGAGGCAGGCACCAATGCCACCGAGGATATTATTCATAGACAAAAATAAATATAAAAATATAAGGTATATGGAAAGAACAATGACCATTAAGAAATTCTTCGCGCCCTCCACTACGAGGCTGGGGCGGCAACAATGGTTTAGGGACGCACGCCAGCGCCTGACCATGGTGCTGATGTTAGTAATGCTCACGACCGCGACGGGATCAGAGGCGTGGTCGATGCAGATTTTCGTGCATCGGATGCTGACAGACAAAACAATCACATTGGAGGTGGATCCGACTGATAGCCATGAGGCGATAAAAGAGAAAATACGGGAAAAGGAGGAAATTGATCCAGCGAATCAGTGGCTAGTCTATGGCGACACGAAGTTATATGACGGAAAAACACTTTCGGACTATAACATTCAGGCGGAGAGCACTATCAAACTCTACGAGACGAGCGTGACGAACGGTTTCTGCGGCATTGAGACGATGAACGGTGGAGCAAACGTGTCGTGGACGTATGACGAATCTTTGCACACCCTCACCATCAGCGGCGGCGGCCCGATGATGTACTACAATTCAGTGCAGAATGGTGAGAACTGGAACAATGGTGCACCGTGGAAGGCTTTTGCTGGCGAGGTAGAGCATGTTGTCATCAGCGACGGCATTACTTACGTGGGCAGCAACACCTTTGCCCACTGCCCCAACATCAGCAGCGTCACCCTGCCTACCGACCAGCATCTCTATGAAATTGGCCCGGGAGCCTTCGGCGATTGCACCAGCCTGACAAGTATCGACATTCCTATGAGTGTCAACAAAATCAATGATGAAGCCTTTGCCGGCTGTAGCAACCTTGCAACGGTTACGCTTGGCTACGGTGACGGTGCTACATTCACCATAGGTACAGATGTGTTCCCTGCCACCACCACCATCATCGTGCCCGCTGCTGCTTTGCTGAGCTACCTGGGGGCTGACGGCTGGAGCGCTTATGCTGACAAGGTCATCTCTACTGGCTACTGCGGCAAGAAGATTTATAACTCGGAGCCGCCCTACGACCACCTTGTCGCCGACTACACGACGAACCTGATCTGGACGCTGAGTGCCATCGCCAACACGACGGTGACGGTGGACGACAAGGTCTTGCCGGCACTGAAGCTGACCGTCAGCGCAAATACCGCGGACCCCGTGAACCCCGATGCCGAGGAAGCCTTCGACATGGCTGACCTCATACCTGGCGATAACGGCAAGCCTGCCATCTATCCGTTTGGCACGAGCGATGACGAATATATATATGCCATCCGTGACGTCGTGATTGAGGACGGCGTCACGAGCATCGGCAATATGGTGTTCCGATTCCCTGACGCCATGAAGAACATCAATGCCACTATTGGCAAGGACGTGAAGACCATTGACAGCGATGCCTTCCGCGGTACAAATCTGGCCAACGTCACTTTTGCCGCAAACTCTACGCTGGAGACAATAGGATATCAGGCGTTCAAACTCACCGACCTGACCGACATCACCATCCCCGCCAGCGTGAAGACCATCGGCGGCAATGCCTTCATGGACTGCCAACAGCTGGAAACGGTGACCATCGAGGACTCATCCGAGAAACCCTCACAATTGACGACCATCGCCAGCAATGCCTTTGAACGCACAAAGATAACGACCATCACCCTGCCCAAGAGCGTGAAGGATATCGACAATGCCTTTAGGGGCTGCACGACGCTCCAGACCGTCAACTTTGCTGCGGACGCCACGATAGAGACCATCGGCTACGGTGCCTTCATCGGCTGTACGTCGCTGACGTCAATCACCATCCCCGCCTCGGTGACGATGATTGATAACGATGTTTTCCTGAACTGCACCAGTCTGTCGGCGGTGAACTTCGCCGAGGGCTCAGCGTTGAAGGACGTCAGTGCCTCTGCTTTCGACGGCTGCACGACGCTTACGAACAGTGATTATGTGCTCAATCTGCCCACGACGGTCACCGACGTCTTCGCTGCCAGACCCAGCCATTTGGTTACCTGCCTTGCTGCCAAGCTGTGGAGCAACGTGACGGAGAAACTGAGCTATAGCAGCAACTGCGGTGTGGAAGAGTTGCAGTACAATCCTGATGTCATCATCAACAGCCCCTATAACGTACAGTTCACTATGCGCAGCAACGGCACGCTGAGCGACAACAGCCCTGCGCTGAGGATGAATATATATAAGAACACGGAAGACCCTGTAGGTGAGAACTTCAGCATTGCTGACTGCAGCGATGCAGAATCTACGCGCTGGGCTGACGTCAGAACGAACCTCACTGCCGTCGTCATTGAGGACGGCGTCGAGGGTATCGGCAACAATGCTTTCGGCGGTTGCGTGGCACTGAAGACCTTCCGCGTGAAGCCCACCACGGCACCTGCACTTGGCACGAATGTCTTCGACGGCTGCACAGCGCTGACAGATATCATAGCTCCGGCAAATTATAAGACCGCAGACGGTTGGCAGGCGGCGGGTATCGTGGAAAAGCTGCGTGCCGACCGTGAGGACTTGTTTACCGGCGGTACGGAATGGATGACGTGGTGTGGCGACTTTGACTGGTCGGCACCCGCTGGTTGCAACGTGTACGTCGTGAGTGGCGTAGGCGAAAACACAGTAACGCTGACTGCCCTCACAGAGACTGCCAACGCCGACCGCACTGAAGGGGAAGAGAATGCCGAAGGAATACGCATACCTGCCTATACGCCAGTCATCCTGCAAAAGACCGTTGCCAATGCTACGGGACTCCAAGCCCGGTTTGCAAAGGTGGGTACCGTACCCACCAGTGGCTATAACGCCACGACGGGATTGGTGACAAAGACCGAGACGGGCTTCTCGATGCTCGGCGCCGCCAAGGACGCCCCTGTTTCCGGTAGCATCACCGAAGGATATTCCTACGCCCTCTTTGACGGCGAATTCCTGAAGATTGACGACAGCACGCTGGACATCCCTGCCCACCGCTGCATCCTGACGCTACCTGAACCCCTCAGTGCGTCGCGACTGCACATTAATATTAATGGAGAGGCCACTTCGTTGAGCGAAGCGAAAGAAGATTCTTCACTCTTCACTCTTCACTCTTCACTTTCAGGCTGGTATACACTCGATGGACGGAAACTGGACAAGCAGCCGACCACGAAGGGACTGTATATATATAAAGGTAAAAAGGTTGTTATTAAGTAAATGAAGGAGGAACAGAATATGAAACATACAATGAGAATCTTAACCTTTCTGATGCTGGCCATCGTGGTCGGCACAGGACAGACGTGGGGTAGGCTTAGAGGCCTGGGACACATCGTCTGCAACGAAGCCAACGTGACGGGTGGTACGCTGACGTTCTACACGGATGCTGCATGTACCGATACCAAAGCCATCACGATGACCGACGGCAAGAGCAGCAACCTCAGCAGCGATGATCTTACCGCCGTGATGGACGGTGACAACGTCATCGGATACACCGTCTATATCAAGGCTGTGCCTAACTACGACTACACCCTCGGTGCAGCCGACAACAACGGCGCCGTGACTTTTATCACTGCCGAGAAGACCACCAACATTTTCCAGGCACCGCGCCGCACGCAGTCTGACCCGACTATCAACGTCGGCCACGACATCGCCGTGAAGGCCACAGACAAGCGCTACGTCTATAGCTTCGTGATGCCCGCCAACGGTGCCAACGTCACCGTCCATGTGAATTTCCCCGAGAAGCCAAAGAACACTGCCGCCGTTAGCTACATCGATGCCGGCGGCACAACAAAGACCTTGGCTGCCAACACTGCCTACATCATCGATGGCACGGAGAGCAAAATGGGCACCTCCAATACTGATACGTGGTACGTCTGCACGGGCGATGTGGCTTACACGTCGAGCATCACATTAGGCGGAGACGTCAACCTCATCCTCGCCGACGGCTGTCAGATGAGCGCCACCACCATCAGCGGTTCCGCATCACAGCTGACCATTTATGCCCAGACGGGAGGACAGACGGGGCAGATGGTCGCTACTGCCTACGAATGCGGTGTCGCGTTCGGTCAGCGCTTCGTGGTCTATAATGCCGCCACGGGCACAGCAGCCAGCGCGATAGTCAGCGGCAGCAACTCGGACGCTAATGCCACCTTCACCCTTGACGGCATCGCCGGAAAGACGCTGCGGCCACTGGACGGCAACTATGTGATTGCCAACCCTGATGTCTTTACCTTTAGTGGCTCTACCAGCCTAACCAGCCCGTTCGACATCACTACGGGCGAGGGCGAGAATGAAACAACTACACATTACTATATATGTAAGAAGGATGACCCCGTGACGCTGAGCTATGCCGGCTCGGACTTTGTTATGCTTAGCGGCCTGCCTGAGGGTACGACGCTGGCTGCCGTGGAGGGTCAGCCCATGCAGCGCAGCTTCACCATGCCTGCCACCGACGTTGTGCTGACGGCTACGGCTATGGCGCTGACAGCCACCCCTGTTGCCTACGACGGTACGGCACGGACACCCGAAATCAAGCAGGGCGACGATGTCTTTGCCCCAGCTAACTACACCATCGCCTACATGTTGGGCGATGAGGCCGTGACCGCTGCCGACGTGAAGAATGCCGGCACGTACACCTGCACGCTGACTGGCCTTGGCCAGTATGTCGGCACTACCACCGTCCCCTTCGCCATCACGAAGCGCACCACCAGTCTTGCCGTGGAGATCGTGGATCCAGTAACCACCATTGATGGTCATCCCGTCCTCATTGCTGGCGACGATGCCCATGTCAAGGTCACGCTGGTTCCTGTCAAGGGAGAGAACGAGACGACGGAGCTGCCCGCGATGAATGGCATCGTAACGATAAGCGTGGATAATGGCACTAATAACCCTAAGTCCTACACCGTCGCCATTGTCAACGGCGTAGGACACTTTGTCGTTACCAATCTTTTTGATAATACCTATTCTGTGACTGCTTCATTTCTGGAGAATGATAATTATGTCGGAAGCACTTCCGACCCCAATTATAGTATAGCTGTTTCCGAGGTCAAAACGGCATTAAGGATCAGCTTCGACGAAACGGACGTGACTTCTAAAACGAAAGTTGTCACTGTCGGCGAACCGGTGACTGTCTATGTCGATTTATATACGGTTCCTTCGGACTGGGATGGAGACTTTGCTAAGGCGAGTCTTTTCAACTCCGATGCAGTCGTCACCGTCAAATGCAACCCTACGTGGCAGACAGGTAATGTTGGCAATTATACTTTAGGGCTTGTCAACGGCCATGGTTCCATTACGTTTAGACATCTGCCAGCAGACGAATGTGATTACTACATCAATGCCGTTTACGCAGGAAATGACATATTCACAGATTATCAAACTAAGCTTAATAACCAGACATTAATACTGACGGTCAATAAGACGGCGACCACCATCGGTGTGGAGGTGACTTCGCCAGTGATTGCAAAATGATGTAAGATGTAAGAAGTAAGATGTAAGATATGATGAAAACAAGAATATATACACTTTTGGCAGCGATGCTGCTTACGGTTGCCAGTGTTCAGGCACAGACGGCGACCACTATCAGTGTGGAAGTTGCATCCTCCATTGATGTAGGCAGCGATGCCAATGTCTTTGTTACGCTGGGTGCTGACATCAATGCCATTGCCACGCTGACCGTGACGAACAGCGACAACAGCTACAACAAGTCCTTCTATGTTGCCCTTGAAGGTGGCTATGGCTACTACTATGTCCCCAATCTGCCAGCGGGCACGTTCAGCATCACGGCTTCGTTTGCCGGCAACGGCCAGTATGCCGCCAGCACTTCCGAGACTAAGACCATTCAGGTCAACAATATTATTACGGCCTTGGCGCTCAGCCTCAAAGACGAGGCTATCTATGTCGGTGATTTCACGGGATTTATAGTCGAACTGCAGAATGATAACAAACAGATTCTTTATATCAACGCAGTCACTACCGTCAGACTGACTGATAAGGAGACGTTCAACGTGGCTACCGACAAGGTTCGTACAGTGGGGCTTGTCAATGGCAAATATTCTGGAACAGATAACAAAGACTGCAAGAACATGTTAACTGACCTCCCCGCAGGCACATACAAACTAAAGGCTTTCTATGCAGGGAATAGTGTATATACAGGATGCGAGTCCAATGTGGTCACACTGACGGTCAGCAAGATTGCGACAGCCCTCACCGTAGCCGACATCACACCCATCACGGCTGGTCAGGATGCCGTCATTACCGTGACGGCAATACCGACAGACGCGAATGTGGCAGCTGTCAACACCATCGCCATGGTGACGGTGGGCAATACTAACTACAAAGTCGCCATCGTCAACGGCACGGGCACCTGCTACGTCCCCAACCTGACGGCAGGCACCTACAACGTGACGGCCTCGATAGGCGACGACAAATACGCAGTCAGTACCTCAGGCGACGCCAAGACGCTGACGGTCAACGCCGGCAGTCCCATTGTTGAGAGTAATGCCGTGGCAACGGTGACGGTGACACCCGCCATCAATACCATTGCCCAGGTGACGGTGGGCGATGCAACCTACTACGTCCCCGTGGTCAACGGCACGGGAACCCTTACCCTCCCCCAGCAGGTGGCTGGCACTCACAACGTGCAGGCCCAATTCATTGAGGACGGGCAATATGCCGCCAGCACTTCTGTGACTCAGCAGCTCGTGAGCGTCAAAGGCGTCACCTTCCCCTTTGCTGCCAATCAGGAGTGGGCCACATGGTGCGACGATTGGGCATGGAAAAAGCCTAAAGGCGTGACGGCCTATACCATCAGCGCCGTGAGCGGCAATACCGTGACCATCACGGCAGTAGAGGGCGAAACCATCCCCTCGCATACGCCCCTGCTGCTGAAGAAGACGGGCGACGCCGTGACACCGACCAAGGTCATCACGGGCACAGGCACTGGCGATCTGGTATCGACAACGCCCACGGGTGCCACCTTCTACGGTAACGCCAGCGACACAAAGATAACTGAGGGCTATAACTACGCATACGGCAATAGCTACGGCCTCTATAACGGTGAGTTCGTGCTCATCGATACGGATAACGGCATCGCCGCCAACCGCTGTCTGCTGAATGTAGGCGGTACGAATAGTGCACCGGTGCTGACAATCGGCACTGAGACGACGAGCCTCTCTCCCGTCCCATCTCCAAGTAGAGAGGGGAGTAGCCAAGGCTGGTACACGCTGGATGGGCGCAAGCTCAATGGCAAGCCGACACAGAAGGGTATCTATGTTAATGGAGGCCGTAAGGTTGTGATTAAATAAAAGACAACCCAAACAACAAAGACAACTATTTATCCCTGCATTATAGCCGTCCCTTATCAAGGGACTCTAAATGTCCCAGTTGTCTTCCAAATAGAAAGAAAAGAAGAATGAAACGAGATATGACAAAGACAATGAGAATCTTAACCCTCCTGCTGCTGACAATGGTCGGTGCAGGACAGATGTGGGCCGAAACCGACGAGCCAAGCAACATCAAGCGGGGCACGATTACTGGCGGCTCCATCGCGTTCTATGCTGACGAAGCCTGTACTTCGGACTTCGAAGGTGACGTTGCTGCCAATGCTACGGTGTATGTCAAGGCCACACCGGAACCTGGCAATACCGCTATAGGCGTGACCTTCACCGCCAAGAAAGGCATCAGTACCGATGCTATGCAGGCACCGCGCCGCAGTGCCGAGGGTCCCGGCATCGCTGCTGACATCACGGTCAGTGCCGTCACTGGCAAGCCTGGCATCTACAGTTTTACGATGCCCAACGCCGAGAATACGAACGTCACCATCACCGCCTCGTTCGCTGAACCTGTTCAACAGCAGGTGAGCTATGTGGATGAGACCGGTGAGTCGCAGACGGTCAACGCCTTCGTGCTTGACGAGACGATGTGTATTCTGCCAGCCGGCTTCTATGCTGTCCCCGATGGCGTTATTACCTTCAGCCACCTCACTATAGCAGATGACGCCAACCTCATCCTGAGGGATGGTGCTACGATGACGGTGGATGGAACTATCGAGGCTTCTGACAACCATAGTCTGACCATCTATGCCCAGACGGCAATGACGGGACAGCTGACCGTTACCACCTACGCGTGTGGTGTCATACTCGTTCCGCACTTCGTAGCTTACAGCGGTGATTATGCCACTGCATTCATCGCTGCCGGCACTGTCAGTGACGCGAACAAGACAACCATCAATGGCAAGACGCTGAAGCCGCTGGTCGGCAATGCCTTCACCAAGTACGTGCCACAGGACAAGGCGGGCAGCTACACCATGGCGCTTCCCGCACTGCCTGAAGGCGCATCATATTCTTTCACCAAAACCGACGATAACGGTGTCATCGGCACCTATTCGTATGACGCTCAAAATAACACGCTGACCTACATCACCAACAGCGGGAAAACCAGCGGTACGACCGGCGCAATCAACGTAGCGGCTACAGGTGCGACTAACAACAACGACTACAGCTTCACACTGAATGTCACCGTGTCGGAATACACGACAGCGTATGCATGGCCGGAGCAGACGAATATTTACCTGATTGGAAACGACTGGGCCTTTTATATAAGAGATGGGGTAGAGAGGGCATACCACGACAACGAACTTGTATGGTCGGAAGACGGTGTCACCCTTAACACAGCAATGATCACGATTAATGGCGGTACGCCGTCGAACGTTACTTATAAGGTAAATGGTACCGTGTTGACAGCCGGCGAAAATACGCTTGTATTGGCTCCCGGCGTACATCGCTTAGAGATTACCGGCGATGACGGTAAACTGGACGACTGGGTGGACTTTAAGGTCATCAAACTGGTCGAGGAAGATAATTTTGTATTCAACGTCTCCAACGCGAGATCCACCGCCCCCGAAGAAGCTCGGAAGAAAGGCTTGCGCGTCAGCGGAAAAGATGGAACGGGGCTTATAGGCGAGTGTATAGCCAATACGCAGGTAAAATACAACGACACAGACGTGACAAACAACACGACGCTCTGGTACAGAGGCTACGGCTTTGGTTACGATGACGATGAGCTGTATCAGAACACCACCTATAGAACGCCGGCTGTCGGCATGATCGGATTCACTACGTCCTATACCGTGGGCAATGGAAATAACAGCGAGATGCGCGTCTATAACGTCAATAATGGCTCCGCCTCGCTGGACGGGGTCAGCCAGATCAGCACCGTCTGCGGAAAGCTTGTGTGGCACGGCGAAGGGGAGGAGATTAAGCGAAAACTCGACCTGGACGACATGCCCATATCCTCAGGCGTTGACGGTGGCTATGTCTATTACGTGGGGGTTGACTGCCCGGATTTTTATCTCAAGGAGGATGGGAAGGTCTATTATAAAGACAAGACCGGCGAGCACCTTGAGGCAGAAAACAAGACTTATACCGATGGCAAGGATATATTCTACGCTGGAGGAGAGACGATTTACACATACACCGACTTTATCTGTTATGGAGCCTATACTTTCACGCTGGATGATGACGACCCCGTCCCTTTGTGCGAAAACCGCAAGGCCCTGGGTGATATTATTGGTTATTGTAACTGCCCGAAGGACGAGCACGGGAACTGCACATCGTGCTTCAGCCAGAGCCAAGACGGGAACACACTCACCGTCTGCGGTGAAACGATCGAGATGGGGCCGTACATTGTTGTAGGCACAAACTTTATCCTCACAGGGAACAGGGCGATCTACAACATCGTGCCGACCGTCGAATATAAAATAGCTCCCATAGATTTCAACACCGAGATCAACGGCAGTACCATTTCGTTCCTCGGTCATTCGATTAACGCCGGCAATAGACCTATAATAAAGGGGAATTTCTGGCTCGGCCCCCAGCAAATAGGAGGATGTGGCCTGTTCCGTTCTTGCGCGTATGCGAGATACGAGACGGCACCCTACTGCTATGCAATCGCCCGCCACGACATGGAGGATTTTGAGGTACGGCGCTCCGTGGTTTCCGTTGACTGCAAATCCGAGTACAAAGCGGGCGAGGATGTCGATATGAAGATATCCAGCTGCTCATACAAATATCCTGACGATACGGAGACATATTATGGCTCGACAGGCGATATTAGCGTATTCCTGAACAATGTATATTATCAAACTCTAAACGGAGCGAACTCTCACGACTTATGTTTCTCTGACCTTCCAGCAGGCACATACAAGGTCCGGGTAGTTCTGGACCCAGATGAGGGATATCAGGGCGCGGAAACGACCACCACATTCACCGTAGTGAGAAACGACTCCGAAGTGACCCTGACCGGCAAACAAAACACGGCGGGCGATGAGTTCGAGGCTGGCGCCAACATCGAATACGACCCCGAAAATCCTATCGTTGTCAATGCCGTCAACGACAAGACGGTCAGCGACACCTACTGGAGATGGCAAATATCCAATACCTCCGACGCAGGCGTGGTCAAGATAGACCATACTGTAAACAAGAGTGGGCAGAATAATAAAAACAGCGAGGATATCTACCTGAACACCGTGGGTCTCGGCACGGTCAAGCTGTGGGCAGGCTTCAGCGGAAACGACCTCTACAACCCCGCAAAAGAGGCCATCACCTTTACCGTAGTTCCCAAGAATGTCGCAAGCCCCATCATAGAGCTGGTGGACCAGAGTACAATCTACTATGACGGAACGGCCAAGGAGCCCGCCGTTAAGGTCTATTACGCGGAGGGTAAGGAGATTCCCGCCGACCAATACGACGTGACCTACGACAACAACACTAACGTCAGCAGCACCAACAGCAAGGCGAAGATCATTGTCAAGAGCAAGACGGGCGCTCTCTATACCATTGACGCGGAAAAGGAATTCGAGATTCAGGAAACCATCGTGCTGTTTGCCGCCAACAGTACCCATCTCTGGGCTACGTTCTGCAGCCAGAACGAATACGAGGTGCCTGAGGGTTGCACAGCCTATACCATCAGCAGCATCAGCGGCTCGACGGTCATGCTGAGCGATGCCTTGACAACGGTTCCTGCCTATACGCCGGTGCTGATACAGCGCGACGCGAATGTCACACTACCCGTTACGGCTATATACAAGGCAGCAGGGTCAGCACCTGCCAATGGCTATGATGCCCAGACGGGCCTTGTATCAACAACTGGCAGCGACTTTACCTTCTACGGAAACTGCCTTAGCAGCGACGTCAGCGCGGACGACTTCAAAGACTACTACAACGAAGGACAGACCTACCTGCTGTACAACGGCAAGTTCATCCTGGCCGACGAGAACGGCGGACTGGGTGCTCATAAGTGCCTGCTGGTGTTGAACGGTACGAATAATGCGCCGGTGCTGAGTATCGGCACTGAGACGACAAGTCTCTCCCTCGTCCCCTCTCCAAGTAGAGAGGGGAGTAACCAACGCTGGTACACCCTGGATGGACGGAAGCTGGATAAGCAGCCGACGAAGAAAGGTATCTATATTAATGGAGGCCGTAAGGTTGTAGTGAAGTAAGGAGAAGCCAACAAAACTTTAGATAAAGAAGAAAAAGAAACGAGATATGACAAAGACAATGAGAATCTTAACCCTCCTGCTGCTGACGATGGCCGGCACAGGACAGGCGTGGGCTGAAGCAGAGAGTAATCCTCGTGTGAAGTTCATCTATGCCAGCGCACATGGTACAGCCTTCGCCAGTGAGGCTAATGGCAATGGCGTGGTGACCATCACTATTACGCCCGACGGCGACTGGCGTTGCATCGACGGCGACGTCACTGCCAAGGTGACTGCCAACACGAACATGGCACAGGCGCCACGACGTACGCAGGCAGAGGTCCAGATCGGTGACGCCATCGGTGTGACCTTTGAGGAAACTAACGTGTTCACTCTGACGTTACCTGATAACGCGTACCTGAACGCCACTGTTACCATCAGTTTCAGTGAGAAGTTGGACAACGTGTTTACCGTCAGCCTTGACAACTGGACCTATGGTGAGGCGCCCAAAACACCGCAAGTCGAGAACAACCAGAGTGGCAATGAGCCGACCTATACCTATTCCAATGCCGAAAATGGTGACTATAGCTCTACCGTTCCCTCCATTGCAGGTACGCACTGGGTGAAAGCCAGCATCGCAGCCTCCACCGACTACAAGGCTGGCGAAAGTGCTGCCGTCAGCTTTGAGATAACACAGAAGCCACTGACCGACGAGGAGGTGGCAGTAAGCATCAGCAAGGAGAACGACACGTATGCGGTCAGCGTGAAGGATGGCGAGAAGACGCTCGTCCTGGGTACCGACTATACGTTGAGCGCGGGCCAGACCAGTAGCAGCAACTATATCATTACTGTGACGGGTACGGGCAACTACACGGGGACGGTGACGGCGGTATGGATAGCTAATGCCTCTGAAACGGATGTGGCTGAGAATGTCACTATCATTGATGATACTCACGCCGTAGTCAGCAGCGTCGAGGTCGGTGCCGAGGCCACAACGGTCACCATTCCCGGCACTGTAAACGATGGTACGAACGATGTTCCTGTCACGTCGATTGCCGACGGTACCTTCACTTCCGAAAATACAGCCAATGTGCTGAGCATCGACTTGAGCGAGACACAGGTAGACCTTGACATGGACCGCAAGGCAGACGGCAGCCCTGTGAAGGATGTTCCTGACAATACGCTCATCTATCTGCCCGCAGGCTCCACGATGACTGGCGACAACGTGATTGTCAAGGGTGCAGGTTCCAACTTCAATTGTAACAGCTTCGTAATGAACGATAATCAGTCGTACAACGTACCTCATCCCTTCACGGCAACCCTTGCCACATTGAACCGTGAGTTCACGGCCAAGCAGACGTGTACGGTTTGTCTGCCCTTCAATGTTCCGGCAGCGGGTGTACATGGTAAGATATATACGTTTACCTCGGTAGCCAATAATCAGGTGACGATGACGGAGGATGCCGATGGACTGGACGCCAATGTGCCATACATCTTCGTACCCGATGGTACCAATAATATCTCTACGACAGGTAGCATCGCAGTCGAAATAGCAGGCAACAACACCTCTGCCAACGACTTCACCTTCAAGAGCATCTACGAAGACCACACGTTCACGGCAAAAGAGATAGCCAAGGGTATCTATGGCTTCGCCGGTGCCAAAGCTGTAGGAACAACGCCCGGCCGTTTTGCCAAGGCTGCTACCGGTGCCTATATCAAAGGTATGCGTGCCTATCTGGAGTACACGGGCAGCGCAATCGATCCTGGTCTGGAAGGTCCGGATGTGTCAAGCCCCCGCTATAACGACCTTGACAGTCCACTGCCCGACAGCATGAACGTGATTCTGGTTGACGCCGACGGCACGACAACGAACATCGGCAAGATGGAACTCATGGAGGATGGCGAAACCCCACGCTACAACCTCAGCGGTCAGCGTGTCGGCAAGAGCCATAAAGGCATCGTCATTGAGAACAGTAAAAAGATGGTAATTAAGTAAGGATAAGGATGACTGTTATGAAGAAAATATATGAGAAACCTCAGATGGAGGTTGTACAGATAGGTGTGAGCCAATTCTTATGTATAAGTACAAATAGTGGCGAATTCGGTGCTCCCCCGTTCGAACTTGACGGCGAGGACTGGGTGGAAAAAAGCTACAAATTCGGTGGCTGGGACTTGGAAGAGGGCTGAGGGCTGATGTAAGATGGAAGATGGAAGATGGAAGATGGAAGAAGGAAGAGGGAAGAATAAAAAGGCTTACGCAACCCTTATTCATGGCGAAATCATGGCCTTGAAGACTGAGCTCGCCTAGAGCATCCCATGAGAGGCCCATGAGCAACCCATGAGCAAGGTATGAGCAAGCATAGAGGAAATATTGAGATGTCTGAGGGCTGAGGGCTGATGTAAGAAGGCTGAAGGCTGAGGGCTGATGTAAGACCCATGACCTGTGAAATTTTTCCGCGAAAGTGCTACAGCTTTCGCGGATATTTTGTATTTTTGCAGTAAATATATCAAATCTGACAGCTTATGTGTCCCAATAGAAAAAAAAGAAAGCTGATAAAGGCAAGACGCCTGTTGAAAGGCTATAAAAGGAAGTTTGGAAGGTTCTCAACGATTCCTGCTACTAGGCATTACACTGCGCGTAGGGCCAAGGGTCGCAAGAAAATCGATATCCAAAAACTGGAGGACTTACTCAGAGGAAAACAATTGGCATCCATCTTACTGCCAGGACCCCGTTACACACAATACTTTGCCCCACGCAACATCTCAATCTCTACCCATGGACTGACGCAAGCGCAGATAGATCTCCTGAAAGAAATGGAGAGAAGGGGAGAGATTCCCCCCATCACCTGGATAGTATCTTCGCCCAGTAGTGTTGACGATAAAATAAGGCTTGCCTTGATGTACCTGCACAGTGAAGGAGCGAAAGAACAGAACTGCCAAATGCATAAAGGCTATGACTATGCGTGGATTAAAATGGCGTTGGACCACGGACGAATCCCGAGCCCATATCAACAATTGAAATTTATGTCTACACCTACGTTCATCGGATATATTCAGTCTTTGGGCTTTAAAGACATTGCTGGTTCTAAGACGCTCAATAAGTTCATAGCAAAGGCTACATGGCTAAGTGAAGCTTATATCATTTCTTTCAAAGGCGTTCCTGTTGCAAAACCGGAATGTGACCGCCGAAACAACATTGCCTTGAAGTTTCTTGAAATAGTTAACGAGATATAGAAATAATTCTGTGCGCCGCTTTGTGCGCCATATCATCCACCCATCAGAAAAACGCCGTACATTTGCACCAAGATCACGAATTGGCTGATTCGGATTCACGCCAAGGGTTTGATTGAATTATTCATTTAAAACCATTACAATTATGGCACAGATGAAATCAGAAATGTACGGCGCCAACGGTAAGGTTGGTAACAAGACGTACTACCAAGTTGACGGTAAGACAGTCGCACGCGAAATTGTCATTCCGAAGAATCCCAAGACGGATGCACAGACCCTGCAGCGCATCCTGGTAAGAGTTGTCGGCATGCTTTACGCTTTGCTGAAATACATCTGTAACCACTCTTTTGAAGGCTACAGTACAGGTGCCAAGTGTTCACAACGTTTCCGCTCATTGAACTTGCGCTATCTGCGTGAGCGTGCTACTACTCTCCAGCAGTCTGGTCAGAGCCTGAGCCAGTTCTATCAGTTCACGCCCCTCCAGAGCGACAAGTGTATGCCCTTCGCGGCCATCATCTCACAGGGTCACCTTCCCGAGGTCAGTGTGGGTATCGATGCCGAAGGCGGTCACAAGGCTTCTGTCAACACGCCTGGCAGTACGTACGCAGACTTTGTCAATGCCTGGGGCTTGCAGCGTGGCGACCAGCTGACGTTCGTCACTGTCCAAAAGCGTGAAGGCGCATACGAAGCTAACTATGCCCGCATCACGCTCAACCCACGTAATGCCGACGGCAGCGGTGCGCCCATGACCACCGAGATTGTGGACAGCCAGGGCGAGTTCCCATGCTCGAACTGGAAAAACCGTCTGAACTTCTCGACGTTTGAATTCGACACTGACCACTTCAACTTCGTGCTGGGTCGTGGCGGCATCGTGGTGGCTGCCGGTATCATCGTCAGTCGCAAGGACAAGAGCGGCAACTGGTTCCGCAGCAACTGCCAGCTGGTGCTGAACGAGGCCGGTTTCGGCTCTGACCTTTGCAGTCTGGCTGAAGCCGTGGAGAAGAGCTACATTGTCAATGACATTGACATGGAGTCAGAGTACTATCTGAACAATGCCGGTGGCGGCGGTACTGGCAGCACTGGCGACAGCACCCCAAGCGGCGGCAGCGGCGGCGTGACACCCGGTCAGCCCACCTACAACAACACGGCCACCATCAACGGTGTGAGCCAGAGCATTGCAGGTGGCAGCGTGACAGCAACAGCTCCCGTTACCTCAGTAGCCGTCAGCGGCTCGAACCTGGGCGACGTGGCCTTCACAGCCAAGGTGGACGGCACAGGCGAAGCCATCAGTCCCGACAGCCACAATGCCAATGGTGCCTCGTTCACGGGTCTGAATGTCGAGGAAGGCCACAGCCTGGTGGTCTATCGTGGTGGCACCACATGGTTTACCATCACTGCCCAGGCCCACAGTGACGGACCTAACGAGAATTAGGAAATTCGCAGGGCTCGCATGGCGTTGAGGACCGCCAGCACCGTGACGCCCACATCGGCAAAGACGGCGAGCCACATGGTGGCAATGCCGCAGACGGCCAGCAACAGAACGGCAACCTTGACACCGATGGCAAAGACAACGTTCTGACGGGCTATGGCTAAGGTACGACGGGCAATGCGAATGGCAAGGGCAATCTTTGACGGCTGGTCGTCCATCAGCACAACGTCGGCAGCCTCGATGGCAGCATCGCTACCCAAACCGCCCATGGCAATTCCCACATCGGCACGGGCCAAGACCGGTGCATCGTTGATGCCGTCGCCAACGAAGGCGAGACCTCTATCCGCCCCCTCCAAGTAGAGGGGGTTTTTGAGTTGTTCAACCTTTGCAACTTTGTCGGCAGGCAACAACTCTGCGTGATACTCAGTAATGCCAAGCTCGTTAGCAACATGAGCGGCTACCTCGCGACGGTCACCCGTCAGCATGACCGTACGCTTGACACCTAAGGCATGCAACCGTTGGATGGCCTCAGCACTATCGGCCTTGATTTTATCGTTGATGACGATGTGGCCTGCATACTGACCGTCAATAGCCACATGGATAATGGTGCCTACGTGGTGGCAGTCGTGCCAACGGGCGCCAATACGGTCCATCATCTTCGTATTACCCACACATACCACTTTGTCGCCTATGCGGGCACTGATGCCCTCGCCAGCCACCTCCTCAACATCGCTGACCTGACAACCGTCGGTAGCTTCGTCAGGGAAGGCGTCGCGCAGGGCTGCACCGATGGGATGGGTAGAGAAGTGTTCGACGTGAGCAGCGAGGTGGAGCAGTTGGTGCTCGTCGCAGGTGTCGGGATGGACGGCCTCAACGGCAAACTGGCCATGCGTGAGGGTGCCCGTCTTGTCGAACACGACGGTATCGACCTTTGCCAAGACGTCGAGATAGTTGGCACCCTTGACAAGGATGCCCTGACGCGAGGCGCCGCCAATGCCACCAAAGAAGGTCAGCGGTACGCTGATGACCAGTGCACAAGGACATGAAACAACCAAGAACATCAGGGCACGATAGAGCCAAGTGGCAAAGTCTCCCCCAACCCATCCCAAAGAGGGGGGAATGACAGCGATGGCAATGGCAGCAAAGACGACGATGGGCGTGTAGATACGGGCAAAGCGGGTGATAAAGGTCTCGCTCTGTGACTTGTGTTCGCCAGCGCTCTCCACCAAGCGGATAATCTTTGACACGGTGCTCTCGCCAAAGACTTTCGTGGTGCGCACGCGAAGCATACCCGACAGGTTGACGCAACCCGAGATGACCTCGTCGCCAATGGTCACGTCGCGCGGCAGTGTCTCACCCGTCAAGGCAACAGTATTCAGCGCAGATGTGCCCTCGACGACCACACCGTCCAGCGGCACTTTCTCGCCAGGACGAATGACGATGGTAGCGCCAATCCCGACCTCCTCAGGTCTAACATCTTCCATCTGACCTCTTACATCCACATGCGCTATATCCGGCCGGATATTCATGAGGTGGGCAATGCTGTCGCGACTCTTGCCCTCGGCGTAGCCCTCAAAGAGTTCGCCAACCTGGAAGAACAGCATGACGAAGACGGCCTCAGGGAACTCGGTCTCGGCACCAGGCAGGAAGCCGATGCAGAGGGCGCCGATGGTGGCCACCGACATGAGGAAATGTTCGTTGAACATGTCGCCCCCGGTAATGCCTTCCCATGCCTCGTGCAGCGTCTCGTGGCCTATTAATAAATAAGGTATGAGATAGATGAATAGCAGTTGCCATGTTGACAGACTCGTATTGTGTTCAACAAGAACTGCACCAAGCAATAAGATGGCTGTTGCAGCAATCAGCCCAAGCTGTTTTTTAAGACTATGTTCGTCCTCGTGATGATGTTCGTGTGAACAGCTTTCACAATGATGTTCGTGTTTATGTGCCATAATATTTACCGATTTACCATTTACTGATTTCGCTGCAAAGGTAGGCAAAAGGGGTTGCAACTCGGTTGCAAAGTGGTTAATGCAAGGTAAAACCTAAGGTAAGGACACTGATGCGGATACCTTCTATCGAGGCAAGGGCCTGTGCACAGGCTGTCAGCGTGGCACCCGTGGTACAGACATCGTCAATGAGCAATACATGGCGGCCTTTCAATGTCGCAGCATCGGCAGTGACGAAGATGCCAGCCACATTTTCCTGACGTTCATGGCGACTGAGATGTGTCTGACTCTCGCGAAACACCTGACGCTTCAATGCCTTGGGAACAACGGGCAGATGGGTGACATCACTGATGCCACGTGCCAGCATCTCACTCTGGTTGTAGCCACGCTGTCGTTGGCGTTTCACGGTCAGCGGAACGGGCACCAGCAGGTCGATACCATCGAAATAGTGGGCCAACGACATGTCCGTTGCCATTAGTCGTCCCAAATCCTCGCCGACATCAGGGCTGTTGCGATACTTTAACTGATATACCATCTGCGCCATCTCGGAATGGGGCTGATAGTAGATGAAGGCTGCGGCACGCTGGATGGGTGCCAGATGCCAGAAGAGCTGGGCCATCGGATTGTCGTCGGGCGAGAACTGGAAGGTCGTTCGGGGCAGGTGGAGCTGGCACACGGCACAAAGGCTTCGTTCGGTGGGTGACAGGCGGTGGCCACAAACCACGCAGAGACGGGGTGAGATGAAATCGAGTATTCTAGTCCACCAATTCATGTCGAATTGAGAATTGAGAATTATTCTTCGTCAGGTTCTTCCTCAACATCAATACACTGGCGAATGATGTCGAACGTAAAGCCACGACCCACGGCAAAGCGCATCAGTTTCTGATTCAGCTCATAGTCGCTGTTGGCCTTGACGGTTTTGCGTTTCTGTTTCAGCAGCGGGCGCAATATACTGAGGTATTCGTCATCGTCCACTGCATCGAGCACCCGCTTGCGGATATCCTCGTCGATACGCTTCTGCCAGAGGGCCTGTTCCACCTTGCGACGGCCCCACTTATTATAGCGTATCTTGTCGTTGACGAAAGCCTGGGCATAGCGTTCGTCATCCACATAGCGTTCCTTGATGAGCCTGGCCATCACGCGGGCCTGCGCATCGTCGGGCAGTTCCCAACGTCGCATCTTCTCCAGCATCTCGTATTGGCAGTGCTCAGCTTGTGCACAGAGGGCTGCCAGCGTCAGGTAGGCATCGTTTTCCGTTTTCATGATCTTTTCACTTTTCACTGTTCACTGTTCACTTTTCACTAGCAAAGCGCCTTCCGTGCTCTTATCATGCGTTGTTTGCCGTATTGGTCTGCTTTGAGTTCGATGTCGTGATACGACATCAAACGTAACATATCGCACATCTCCCGGGCATAGAGGGGATTGATTTCGAAGTAGAGCCAACCACCTTGTTTCAGTGCTGTCTGTCCAAACTGGGCAATAGCCCGATAGAACAACAAGGGGTCGTCGTCGGGTACAAAGAGGGCCGTATGCGGTTCGTGCTCCAACACGTTAACTGCCATCGTGGCACGTTCCTTATTACATATATAAGGGGGATTACTGACGATGAGGGAAAGGGCCTCCCCCCTGTCCCCCTCCATGTAGAGGGGGGGAATTGAGAGAATGTCGACCTGTTCGAATGTCACGTGAACGTTGTGACGTCTGGCATTCTCTTCAGCAACTTTCAATGCTTCTGGGGAAATGTCCCATGCTGTGACCTCAGCCTGTGGATACATCGCAGCCAACGTGATGGCGATACACCCGCTGCCTGTACCAATATCCAGAATTTTGGCTCCCTCTCCTTTTGGAGAGGGCAGGGGGAGAGGCTTCCAGTTACAGAGCTCTTCGGTTTCCGGTCGGGGAATCAGCACGTGCTCGTTGACCATAAAGGTACGTCCGCAGAAGTCTGCCTGCCCTAAAACATACTGGATGGGCTCGCCTTGCAACAGACGCTTGGCAATAAACTGCAATTCTGTTTGGTCAGCCGCAGATAATTGCGTCTCTCTGCCGAGGTAAATATCTGACAACGTGAGGCCAAAACGTTCCTCATACACCATACGGGCAATGGCCTTAGCCTCGCCCTCATCGTAGATCTGCACTAACTGGCGCCACAGTTCATTGTAAGTCATAACACTGCAAAATTACAAAATAATTATCAATTATCAATTATCAATTATCAATTTTTTTGTATCTTTGCACCATGAACGATGAGATATTCATGCAGCGCTGCATCCAACTGGCAGCAAATGGTATTCAGGGTGCCCGTCCTAACCCGATGGTGGGTGCCGTGATAGTGGCTGACGGGCGCATCATTGGCGAAGGCTACCATGTGCGCTGTGGCCAAGGCCATGCAGAGGTCAATGCCTTTGCCAGTATACGACCAGAGGACGAGGCGTTGTTGAAGGATGCCACCATCTACGTCAGTCTGGAGCCCTGCTCTCATTATGGCAAGACACCGCCTTGTGCCGACCTGATTATCAAGAAAGGCGTACGACGGGTGGTGGTTGGTACCATCGACCCCTTTGCCGAGGTACAGGGACGTGGCATCAAGAAGCTGAAAGATGCAGGTATCGAGGTAACGGTAGGTGTGCTGGAAAAGGAGTGTCAGTGGTTGAACCGGCGTTTCTTTACCTATCACCGTGAGCACCGTCCGTACATCATTCTGAAGTGGGCACAGACCGCCAACGGGTTCATAGACGATAACGGAAAAGCACTACAGATTAGCAATGAACAGACGCAGATGCTCTCTCACCAGCTTCGTGCCGAGGAAGATGCCATCTTGGTGGGACATACAACCGACATTCGCGAACATCCTCAACTGACTGTCCGTCACTGGCACGGGCCAAATCCAAAACGTATCGTATTGACGCACGACCGGCCTATCACTCAGCTGATGGATGACCTCTATCAACACGGCATCCAGTCGCTGATTGTCGAAGGTGGTTGTCAGACACACGAATCGTTCATCAAGGCCGGCTTGTGGGACGAGATACGCGTAGAAACGGCACCCATCATCGTCAGTGATGGTACGCGTGCTCCCCAATGGCCCTCTGACGTTACCCTGCACCATACTGAAACCTATGAGACAAACGTCCTAAGCATCTACGTAAAAACAGAATGATTTCGTTTAAATAAGAAAAATCAATGAAACAGAAGTATGCTGTCGTTATTTTATTTGTGCTGATTGTAGCATCTGGCCTGACCAGCTTTGGAAGCTATCGCGCAACGGAAAAGGTTATTTCAGAAGATATGTCCCATGCACTGTCGAAGGCGCTGGCTGAACAGCAGAGCGACGTGATTAGCACAGATACCATCCGCACGTTTAACAGCTATTTGAAATTGGAACAATTGCGGGGCAATGCGGTATTGGCTGTAACCACTCGGCAAGAAGGTCTGCGTTGCGAGGCTAAGTGTTCAGCAGCAACCATCTTCTCGCTGTCTGACCAGCGACCCGCCTCCGTCTTGTGGACAATAGCCATCTTTTGGGGGGTCTATTGTTTTTGGAGCTACCGCAAACAGATGTCACTTGTAGCGTTTGGTGGCTTGGCCTATTCAGAGACAGAAGGCCGATTCTATAATGCGATGGGCAAGCAGGTGAAGCTCACCCCTATGCAACAGCAACTGATGGAGATGTTCTTCCGTAGTGAGTCACATCAGCTTACAAAAACAGAGATTTGCGATGCCCTCTGGCCTAAGAAAGACGATGCTAACGACACGCTCTATACCCTGATTCGCCGCCTGAAACCTATCATCGAAGAACATTCAGACCTAAAAATAGAATCTGACAGAGGACGCGCTTACAAACTGGAAGTCAAATAGATAGGTCTCTGTCAGGCACGTGTCGATGCACTGAAGTAAGCAAACAGGGATGGTATAGTAAGCATAAAGGGGGCAGAAGGCCTTTGCGCAGGGGAAGAGAGGCCTTCTCGCGAGCGTTTGCGTTAGCCCAAACAACCGTTTGCGCCTACGCAAACGACCGCTCGCGTAGGCGCAAAAGCAGTCCATACGTTTTTGCATAAGGGGTATAGTTGGGGTACAGTTGGGGTATAGTTTTTAGCAACTATACCCTGAACTAATTGCCTATCAACAAGCAAGTTAGAAACGAAAGGGGTATAGAGGGTATAGTTTGATTAAATTTCAGTATATATATCCTGCTGAGCCATCCGCGTTTTCAAGAGTTCTTGAATTTTCTTGAGCATGATGGCAAGGGACTGGCTCATGGCATCTTAGTCAAAGTGTGGCACGCAATCCACGGATTTAGTCATAGTGCTGCGCGAGCGTGAATCGCATGTCAGACACCTTGGGTGCCCGCCATAGCACTATAATTCAAGGGAATTTGAATTAAGCAGGAAGTCGTAGATACTCATGGTCGTGAAGCCATGCTCATTACGATGCACCAGGCATTCTTCTCCAGTGATGATGATTTTCTTGAACGAATCATTCACCCTCAATAGTGACGCTTGTTCTTGCTGACGTTTCTCTTCGTTCTCCATCCGGAAAGCCGATTGGATATAATACCGCTTGCTGCCCAGATTGCATACGAAGTCTATCTCCAACTGTGACCTGTGCTGCTTGCCGTCTTCGCCTTTAGTCACAACAGGCACAACACCTACGTCCACATTAAACCCTCGGATAAGCAGTTCATTGAAGATGACATTCTCCATCAGATGCGGCTTCTCGTCCTGACGGAAATTGATACGGGCGTTGCGAAGACCCGTGTCGGTGAAGTAGTATTTATAGGGAGTATCGATGTACTTCCTTCCCTTCACGTCATATCGCATCGCCTTCTCTACGAGAAAAGAGTCACACAAGAACTCCAGATAGGACTTCAGGGTCTCTGGGGCGATGGTCACATTCATGACGCTCTTGAATGTGTTGACCAATTTTGCAGGATTGGTGAGACTGCCAATAGAGGAAGATATGATGTTCAGCAACTCTTCGAGTTCTTCTTCATGACGTATTTTGTAACGCTCCTTGATGTCCTTGATATAAGTCTCGACAAAGAGATTCTTCAGATATGAAATCTTCTGCTCTTCTGATTTCTTCGAGAGTATCTGCGGTAGTCCGCCATACATCATATATTCATCAAGTCCTAACTGGTTACTGCCCTCGTATGCAGACATGTATTCCGCAAAAGACAAGGGATACATCTTCACTTCATCCCCTCGTCCACGAAACTCGGTGATGACATCCTTCGACAGGAACTTGGCGTTTGAGCCAGTCACATAGACATCGGCATTGGGGATGCTGAGGTAACTGTTCAGCACATCCTCGAACTCATCTACCAATTGCACTTCATCCAACAGAATGTAGTACATCTGAGCGTCGGTCATCTGAGAATCTATGTACTCAAGCAGAATGTCTGGATTGCGGAGTTTCTTGTTCCGCCGGTTCTCCAAGTTCACTTTGATGATGTGCTGGTCATCCACTCCCTGGGACTTCAGATAGTCTTGGAAGATGTTGAACAATAGATATGATTTGCCACTCCGTCGCATCCCGGTAATCACCTTTATCATTCCGTTGTGCTGACGATCAATCAATTTCTTTAGGTATAAATCTCTCTTTATCTCCATCTATTCGATTTTTGTGTCATTGATGACACTGAAATCGAGTACAAAGATACTTTTTTTCTTTGAGACTGCAAATATTACACTGAGTTTTTTGCTCTTTTCCTGCAAAATATGCCGATATTACTTCCGAAAGCACTCAAAAAATAGCACTTTCGGAAACACTATCACGAATTCTTCGGTTAAATCAATGCTATCTATTTCATTCCACCGTCACAAATGACACGGAAATCGAATATAACTCTGTCTGAATAAAAAAGTGAGTGACATCACTTCCTGCCAAAGTCAGCAGGCACCTCACCCCACTTCTGTGTTTCCCACTTGACGATGGGGTTGCGCCACTGGTGAGTTCGCAACCAGTTTTCAGCACGTGTAATAATCTGGTAGAGCGGCTCCGTTTCAGGGGTACGCTCTAACTTTGTCTTACACTGACGCTTGTTGACCCAGAGAATGGCATTGTAGGAATCCGAATAGATGGTCTTGTCGTGCAATCCCTGCTGCTGCATGAGTGCCAAGGCATGGACAATAGCAAGGAATTCGCCAATATTATTCGTGCCTTTCATAGGTCCGAAGTGGAATACACGGGCACCAGTCTGAAGGTCGATAGCTTGGTACTCCATAGGTCCAGGGTTGCCAGAGCAGGCAGCATCTACGGCCCACGCGTCTGTGCAAACTCCAGCCTCCTCCAACCCCCTCCAAGTAGAGGGGGCTTTTTGAGCAGAGTCCTTTTTAGGTGAAGCGTTTGGGGGTATAACTTCCATAAGCAACTTCTTAATATTCTTTATTACTTCAGCAGTGTTTCCAATTACTTCTTCGTTAGAAAAGCGGACAACAGTATATCCACTGTTTTGGAGGTCTTCAGTTCTGCTTTTATCTTTTACAATCTGATTATCCTCCAAATGGTATTGTCCGTCAATTTCAATTACCAGCTTTTTATGAAGACATACAAAGTCTACAATATAGTCCTTTATAATATGCTGCCTTCTAAACTTATGTCCATTTATGCTTTTTGCCTTCAACAAATCCCATATAATGCTTTCTGCCTCTGTCGGATGACTCTTGTTGTAGTCTGCATAGGCGCAAAGTAAATCGTAATTAGCGCCATTTGCTGTTTCATACACAAACTTCATGGAGTTCGTTTCTTGTTTGTTCTTAAAGCCCCCTCTACTTGGAGGGGGTTGGGGGGAGGCTTTACATACGCTCAGGAACCTCGATACCCAGCAGTCCCATAGCACTCTTGATAATCTTGGCGACGTTCCTGGCCAGCATCAGGCGTACGGCCTTCTTCTGCTCGTCGGGTTCGTTGAGGATAGAGAAGTCGTGATAGAACTGGTTGAAGACCTTCGTCAGTTCGTAGCAGTAGTTAGCAATACCAGAGGGCGAATAGTCCTTGCCAGCCTGTTCTACAGCTGCACCATACTCAGACATCTTCTGGATAAGTTCTGCCTCTTTAGTTGAAAGTTCCACCGCTTTCATAGCCCCCTCTACTTGGAGGGGGGTGGGGGAGGCTTTTCTTAGGATGCTGCGGATACGGGCGTAGGTATATTGAATGAAGGGACCAGTATTGCCATTGAAATCAATACTCTCTTCAGGGTTGAACAGCATGTTTTTGCGAGCATCGACCTTCAGAATGAAGTATTTCAGGGCTCCCATACCTACGATACGGGCAATCTCGCGACGCTCCTCTTCGGTCATATCGTCGAACTTACCCAATTCCATCGAGGTCTTATAAGCATCCTCGACCATCAGCTCCATTAGGTCATCGGCATCGACCACGGTTCCCTCACGGCTCTTCATCTTACCGTTGGGCAATTCCACCATGCCGTAAGAGAAGTGGACGAGTTCCTTACCCCACTTGAAACCCAGACGGTCCAACAGGATAGAGAGCACCTGGAAGTGATAGTTCTGCTCGTTGCCTACCACGTAGATCATCTTGTCGATAGGATAGTCCTGGAAACGCATCTCGGCAGTACCGATGTCCTGCGTCATATATACCGAAGTGCCGTCCGAGCGGAGCAGAAGCTTCTTGTCCAGCCCCTCGTTGGTAAGGTCTGCCCATACAGAGTTATCGTCATGGCGTTCAAAGAGGCCCTTGGCCAGTCCCTCCTCAACCTTAGCCTTACCCTTCAGATAGGTCTGGCTCTCGTAGTAAATCTTGTCGAAGCTGACCCCCATCTTCTTGTAGGTCTCGTCGAATCCGGCATACACCCAGTTATTCATCTTCTCCCAGAGTGCACGGACTTCGGGGTCGTTCTGCTCCCACTTGACCAGCATCTCGTGAGCCTCCTTAATCAGGGGAGCCTCCTGCTTGGCCTTCTCTTCGTCCATCCCCTGGGCGACGAGCTCCTTGACCTCCTCGCGATAGTGTTTGTCGAAGGCTACATAGTAGTCGCCAATGAGGTGGTCGCCTTTCTTGCCGCTGGTCTCTGGTGTCTCACCATTGCCGTACTTCAGCCAGGCGAGCATAGACTTACAGATATGGATACCGCGGTCGTTCACGATATTGGTCTTTACCACCTTGTTGCCGTTAGCCTCCATAATCTGTGCCAGCGACCAACCCAGGAGGTTGTTACGCACATGACCCAGGTGCAGGGGTTTGTTGGTGTTGGGCGATGAGTATTCAATCATGACAAGAGGAGAGTTCTCGTCAGCGCGCTTCGTTCCGAAATGGTCGTCTTTGTCAATGGCACTGAGCAACTCTACCCATGCACCGTCGCCGATGCTCAGGTTCAGGAAGCCCTTTACCACATTGAACTTCTCTACTGCCGAACAGTTGTTCACCAGATATTCGCCAATCTCTTGGGCGGTCTGCTCAGGACTCTTCTTAGCGGCCTTAACAAAGGGGAACACCACCAGTGTCAGGTTTCCCTCAAACTCACTCCTTGTCTTCTGCAGCTGCAGCATCTTTTCTGTGGCATCCATGCCATAGAGTGCCTTTACGGCATCACCCGCAGCCTTACTAATCAATGCTTCAATATTCATGCTTTCTGAAATTTTGGGTGCAAAAGTACAAAAAAAAACTGAGCCCACCAAATTATATAAAGAAAACAACTAAGACAACTATAACAACATTCTTCGTAAAAACGAACACAAGTTGTCCTTAGTTGTCTTGGTTGTCTTTTAATTTAACCGTTAATCGGCTAACGTAAAGTCGAGCTGACGCTTCTCGAGATTGGCACGCGCAACTTTAATACGGATGGGATCGCCCAACTGGTATTTATGATGATGGCGGCGACCTACGAGACAGTAGTTGCGCTCGTCGAAGTCGTAATAGTCGTCGTCCAAGTCGCGCATGGGCACCATGCCCTCGCAGTGGTTCTCGTCGATCTCACAATAGATGCCATACGACTGGATACCAGAGATATGTGCATCATACTCGTTGCCTATCTTGTCCTCCATGAACTCCACCATCTTATACTTGATGCTGTCGCGCTCAGCCATCTGGGCGGTCTGTTCCATGTCCGAACAATGTTCACACAGCTCTTCATACTTCTGCTGATTAGCCGAACGAGCACCATCCTGATATTTGGTCAGCAGACGGTGTACCATCGTATCGGGGTAGCGACGGATGGGTGACGTGAAATGCGTATAATACTCAAAGGCCAATCCGTAGTGTCCGATATTGTGTGTCGAATACTTCGCCTTCATCATCGCACGCAGCGCCACCGTCTCGATGAGCTTCTGTTCCTTCTTGCCCTGGCAGTCGTCCATCAGTGCGTTCAGCGACTTCGAGATAGCACCCTTCGTACCGCTGGTCTTCATCTTATAGCCAAACTTCACTACAAACTCGCGCAGGGTCTCCAACTTAGTGGGATCGGGCTGGTCGTGAATACGATAGGGCAGCGTCTTGGCCTTCACGCCTTTCTTTACCCTACCGACACTCTCGGCAACAGTACGGTTGGCCAACAGCATGAACTCCTCGATAAGCTGGGTGGCATCGTTCGACTTCTTGAAGTAGGCACGAATGGGCTTGCCCTTCTCGTCGATGTCGAAGTGCAATTCCTCGCGGTCGAACTTCACTGCACCGCCTTTGAAACGGCGTTCGCGCAGGCACTTGGCCAATTGATCCAGCGTGCGCAGTTCTGTAGCGTAGTCGCCATCCTTACCCATGAGAATCTCCTGCACTTCCTCGTACGCATACCTTCTATTACTCTTGATGACGGTATGGGCAATATGGTAGTTCTTGACGTTAGCCTCTTCGTCTAAAACGAAGATGACACTGTAGCAGAGTTTTTCCTCGTCAGGACGCAGCGAACAGATGAAGTTACACAGGCGTTCAGGCAACATCGGGATGGTACGGTCAACAAGATAGACACTGGTGGCCCGCTTCACGGCCTCCTTGTCAATGACGGAACCTTCCTTTACATAGTGGCTGACGTCGGCAATATGCACGCCAACCTCCCAAAGTTTGCCCTGCTTGCGGATGGACAGTGCATCATCAAAATCCTTGGCATCCTTCGGGTCGATGGTACAGGTAAAGACATCGCGGAAGTCCTCGCGACGCTTGATTTCCTGTTCGGTAATACCTGGATCTATCTTCTCAGCAGCATCCTCTACGGCCTTCGGATACTTGTAAGGCAAACCATATTGTGCCAAGATAGCGTGCATCTCAACATTGTTGTCGCCTTCCTTACCCAGAATGTCGATAACCTCACCCACGATATTCTTTGAGTCCTTAGACGGCCACTGGGTAATCTTAACGACGGCCTTGTCGCCCGTTTTACCGCCCTTCAGCTTCTTCTTGGGAATCAGCACATCGTGTACGAAGATATTGCCCTCGGTCACTAGGAAGGCATAGTCCTTCTCAACCTTCAGCTTACCAACGGCCTGGTCGCGCTTGTGGCTCAATATCTCGACCACCATAGCCTCCTTGATATGCTTTTCGCGACGTGCCATATAGGCCACTTTCACACGGTCGCCATTCATGGCAAACAGTGAGTTACGCTCCGACACGAATACGGGCGTACCGCCATCGTCGGGCAGGAACGAGTTCTTGCCGTTGGCCTTACGGATAAACGTACCCTCCTGCACCTGCGTCTTCAGATTCAGGCGATACGAGTTGTCGCTGACCTTCGACAGGAAGTCGTCCCACGCCATCTCTTCCATCAGGTCGACGGCCATCATCTTTGTGGGATGCGTGTCGAGTTTCAGAGCCTTGAACACTTGTTTAAACGAGAATGCCTCGTTAGGATTCTGTTGAAATAGCGTCTGCAACATCTCTTGCAGCATGCGCTTGTTCAGTCGTTTTCCACCTTTTTTCTTACTCATAGTATCACGTCTTTAAGTTTCTGATGGCAAAGTTACGAAAAGTCGAGTGCAAAACAAAGAAATTTTTTTCTTTTTTTGCCGAGACGGAGTAACTTCGCGATTTTTATCGCAAAGTTACGAAAAAAGTCTGTAACAAAAAACGGATTTTGGAAGATTAACGCAATTCGGCCTGAAATAAAGGCAAAGAGGGGAAGAACGAGGAAGTTCAAATAGGGACTAAAAGCAAATTGGGGAGGATTGGTGAAGAAGTTAGGTTTCCAAATCGTAACCTCATTTAGCCATCTTCTTCATCTTTGTGACGAAACTGTTGAAGCTCGTCAGCAGTTCTTCGACGAGCGAAGCGGCAAGCCGATTACCTCGTAGGCACTGCGCTCAATTCAAGGAAACGAAGACCTAATGTCTGCCGAGCTTGCTCAATCAGAAAGCAGACAAACATCTTTGTGTGGCACTCCACAGAAAACTGCGTATTAGGCTACACCCTTTTATGGAACCTGATTAGGGCATCAGATTGCAGAAATGGTGAGAGAATAAAGTGTCTGACATTTCATAAGTACAAATCGCCAGCCCCTTTGTCTGGGACTAGCGATTAACTGTAACAATCCTTTCGAAGACGAAGACTTATGACTCAAACAACTCAATCAAACGAAACCAACTCTGTGCCACACTCATTGCAGAGCAAGGGCGGATTTTGGTTTTCTGTTGCGAGTTTCTTGTCGAAACATGATTTTATGTCAAGTACATTTTCATAAACGCAGCCGCAGTTAGGGCACTTGAATTGTGGATTCTTAGGTGTGAGGTGAACGCTTTTGCTGCTTACCTTGTAGCCATTTGATGAAGTGATAATCATAATCTTTGCTTTTTTATCGTTAATGATTCAATATCTTCTTTCCACCCTTCCGTCTCCTTGTATTTGTTGATTGTACCTTTAGGTACGTACAGTGTAGCATTATTAAATGTATTTAGAGAGAAAGTATCGAAAGGCGTTGATAATTTCCCTTGAATCGCAAATGGATTCTCTATTAGCGAAATGACAACAGGGATATCAGCTTCTATAAAAGCCGCAGAACTAATGCTCGTCACGCCACTACCAATGGTGACGGAGGTAAGACCAGTGCATGCCCTGAATGCAGCTTGACCAATACTTGTCACGCTGTTAGGAATAATGACGGAAGTAAGACTAGAGCAACTTCTGAATGCATTTTGACCAAGACTTGTCACGCTGTTAGGAATGGTGACAGAGGTAAGACCAACACACGCATCGAACACACCAAATCCAATGCTTGTCACGCTGTTAGGAATGGTGACAGAGGTAAGACCACGGCAAGCCCCGAAAGCTGACTCACCAATAGTCAGCACACTGTTAGGGATGGTTACAGTAGTAAGAGCCTGGCAACCGAAAAACGCATAATTTCCAATGTTCGTCACGCTGTTGGGGATAGTGACAGAGGTGACTTTAGAGCAGTTATAGAACGCATAACTTCCTATAGATGTAACATCGTCTCCCAAAATATACTCCTTTACTTTGCCTCCAAAGATGCTACCTAATGTAGAATCATAACTATACGATTTGGATGCAAGAGCATTACTATTTAAAGTTACTTTGGTCAGGCCTGAGTAACCCTGGAACGCATAATTTCCAATGCTCGTCACGCTGTTGGGGATGGTAATTGAGGTAAGCTTAGAGCAGTTATAGAACGCATAACTTCCTATAGATGTAACATCGTCTCCCAAAATATACTCCTTTACTTTGCCTCCAAAGATGCTACCTAATGTAGAATCATAACTATACGATTTGGATGCAAGAGCATTACTATTTAAAGTTACTTTGGTCAGGCCTGAGTAACCCTGGAACGCATAATTTCCAATGCTCGTCACGCTGTTGGGGATGGTAATTGAGGTAAGCTTAGAACAAGTATAGAACGCATAACGTCCAATTGATGTAACATCATCCCCCAAAACATATTCATTTACTTGACTTCCAAAGATGTTACCTAATGTAGAACTGGAACTATATGATTTGGATGCGATAGCATTACTATTTAATGTTACTTGGGTCAGGCCTGAGCAACCAGAGAACGCCCGATCTCCAATGCTCGTCACGCTGTTGGGGATGGTGACGGAGGTAAGGCCTGTACAACCTGAGAACGCACCACCTCCAATGCTCGTCACGCTGTTGGGGATGGTGATGGAGGTAAG
>CAMHTW010000022.1 GCA_946188165.1 uncultured Prevotella sp. | reverse complement strand
AAGTTTTCGCATTACTTTACAATACGAAAACCTTACACCTTATTATATTATATATAGGAATTGTTATTCGAACACTTCTTCAATGGATTCATCACCCAAATCGGAGAGTCCAGATTCATCCATTTCGCACGGATTATATCCAGCCGGCAAGTCGAATTTTGCCTGATCACTGTATCCCAGTCGTTTATCCTTATACACTTTTTGCATATAAAGGGCGAAAATGGGCAATGCCATTGCAGCACCTTGACCCCAGACCATCGAGTCGAAATGGATATCGCGGTCGTCGCCACCAACCCACATACCGCTGACCAGTGTCGGCGTAATGCCCATAAACCAGGCATCACTGTTATTATTCGTGGTACCCGTCTTACCGGCAAGTTCGCCCTTCAGGTTATACTTAAAGCGCAGACGGCTACCTGTACCACCATCGACAACGGCTTTCAGCATATATATCATCTTGTAGGCACTCTCTTCACTAATAACCTCGTTCATGCGTGGCTGGAACTGAGCCACGATGTTGCCCTCGTTATCCTCAATCTTCGTTACGAACTGATGGGCGGCACGGATACCATGATTGACAAACGCCGTATAAGCGCTGACCATCTCGCCTACAGTAATCTCGCAAGGCCCCAGACAGAGCGCCATAGAGGGATGGATCTCCGGATTGCGGATGCCATATTCGTGTAACAGGGTCACGAAAGCCTGCGGATTCAGCTTGCTCATGAGGTATGCCGATATCCAGTTGTTTGACTGTTGCAGTCCCCACTTCAGCGTCACCATATCGCCATAGCGTGCCTTACTGCCGTTTCGTGGCGTCCATGCGTGTCCAGCCACCATATACGTCTGCTGCACATTAGGTGCCAAGTCGCAAGGAGAGAAACCATTCTCCATTGCCAGCGAGTACAGGAACGGTTTGATGGTAGAACCCACCTGACGTCGACCCTCCATCGCCATATCGTAGGCGAAATGCACGAAGTCAGGTCCACCAACATACGCCTTTACGTGCCCGTTCTGTGGACACATGCTCATGAATCCACAACGCAGGAACGTTTTATAGTACTTGATAGAATCGAGCGGCGTCATGACAGTATCTATCTCGCCCTTGTACGAGAACACCGTCATCTCCGTCTTGGTGTTAAACGACTTCATGATATCATTTTCCGAAAGGCCCTCGGCCTTCAGTGCACGATAGCGGTCACACTGGCGGACGGAACGCATCAGGATGCTGTTTACCTGCTCGGCAGATATCTTGTTTGAGTACGGGCCCGTCTTACGCCCACGCTTTTCCTTTGTGAATGCGGGTTGCAGATACTTGATGACATGTTCGGTCACAGCTTGTTCAGCATAATCCTGCATGCGCGAGTCAATCGTGGTATACACCTTCAAACCGTCCGTATAGACATTATACGGCTCGCCGTCCTTCTTCAGATTCTTATTACACCATCCGTACAGCGGGTCGTTCTCCCAGTTGATGGAGTCGATATGGAACTTCACATTGTTCCACGACGGATAATCCGAACGTTTCGGTTTCTTGGCCATCATGTAGCGGCGCAGGAAATCGCGGAAATACACAGCGACACCGTCCTTATGGTCAGCCACGTGGAAGTGCAGATTCAGCGGTTCTTTCGAATATTTCTCGTATTCAGCCTCCGTCAGATAGCCAGCCTTCATCATTTGGTGGAGCACCACGTTACGACGCTCCGTCGAGCGTTCCGGATAACGCACGGGATTGAAGTACGACGGATTCTTACACAAACCTATCAGCACAGCCGATTCCGTCACCGACAAGTCCTTCGGTTCCTTGCCGAAATACGTGTTCGCAGCCGTCTTGATACCCACCGCATTATGCAGGAAGTCGAAGTAGTTCAAGTACATCGCAATGATTTCGTCTTTCGTATAGTTACGCTCCAACTTGACGGCTATCACCCACTCTATCGGCTTTTGCAACAGTCGTTCCATCACACTATGCGCCGTAGCCGAATAAAGCTGCTTGGCCAACTGCTGTGTAATGGTAGAACCACCACCCGCACTTTTCTGGCCCAAGACGCCGCGCTTGACGATGGCACGTCCCAACGCAAAGAAGTCGATACCCGAATGTTCGTAGAACCTGACATCCTCAGTAGCCACCAGCGCCTGCACCAACGAGGGCGACAGCTGTGTGTAGTCCACCATGATACGGTTCTCACGGTTGTAGTTCCACGTACCCATCACCTTGCCGTCAGCCGAGATGACCTGCGTAGCATAACGGTTGATAGGATTCTGCAGTTCCTGAATGGGCGGCATATAACCTATCCAGCCCTCATTGATAGCATAGAATGCAAGTCCTGCTGCCAACACTGAAATGCCCAGCAGCGCCCACATCACATATACAATTATCTTTCTCATAATGCAGATACTTCGAAGTTTTGTGTGCAAAATTACAAAAAACTTTGGAATAAACATGCAAAATTCAGAAATTATGTGTAATTTTTCCTTCGGAGAACTTACTCCGTCTCGAAAATGAAAAGAAAAAAGGTATTTTCTTTTGCATTTTACTCAACTTTTCGTAATTTTGCAGTCAAATATAATCCCAGACTAATGGAAAAGCATGATTTTGTAACGATTGCCGACCTCACGAGAGAGAAGATTCTCTACATGATTGAGATGGCACAAGAGTTTGAGCGACACCCCAACCGCGAACTGCTGAAGGGTAAGGTGGTCGCCACATTGTTTTTTGAACCCTCGACCCGTACACGTCTGTCATTCGAGACAGCAGCCAACCGCTTAGGTGCTCGAGTCATAGGATTTGCCGACCCCAAGATTACCAGTGGCACAAAGGGCGAGACGCTGAAAGACACCATCCTGATGGTTTCTAACTACGCCGACGTCATCGTCATGCGCCACTTCATTGAGGGTGCTGCACAATATGCCTCTGAGGTTACCGAAGTACCCATCGTCAATGCGGGCGACGGTGCCCATCAGCATCCCTCACAGTGCATGCTCGACCTCTATTCTATCTACAAGACGCAGGGTACGCTCGAGAACCTTAATATATATCTGGTAGGCGACCTCAAGTACGGACGTACCGTCCACTCGCTCATCATGGCCATGCGCCACTTCAACCCCACGTTCCATTTCGTGGCACCTAAGGAGTTGGCCATGCCCCAGGAGTACAAGATATACTGCAAGGAGCACGGCATCCAGTATCAGGAGCATACCGCCTTCAACGAGAAGGTCATTGCCGATGCCGACATCCTTTATATGACGCGCGTGCAGAAGGAACGCTTCTCAGACCTCATGGAGTACGAGCGTGTCAAAAATGTGTACATTCTGAACAACGATATGCTGCGTTTGGCCAAGCCCAACATGCGCATTCTGCATCCCCTACCCCGTGTCAACGAGATAGCCTACGACGTGGACTCCAATCCCCATGCCTACTACATTCAACAGGCAGGCAACGGTCTCTTCGCCCGCGAAGCCATTTTCTGCGACGTCCTTGGCATCAGCCTCGACGAGGTGCGCAAGGACAAGACGATTATTGGGTAATTGAGAATTGACAATTGAGAATTGAGAATTGAAAATTGTGATTACTGAATTCGGAATAAGGAATTAGGATTATGAACAAGAAAGAACGCCTGGTTGCCGCCATCGAGCAAGGCACCGTTATAGACCACATACCCGCTGCCAAGACTTATCAGGTAGCCAATCTTTTAGGACTCTTCGAACTGAAGACGCCCGTTACCATCGGAAACAACTACCCGTCGCAGAAAGTCGGCAACAAGGGCATCATCAAAGTCAGCGACAAATTCTTTACCGACGACGAGATTTCTCGTCTCTCCGTTGTTGCCCCCAAGGTCATCCTCAACATCATCCGCGACTACGAGGTCGTCGAGAAGAAGACCGTGGAGACCCCTGAGGAGATCAAAGGCATTGTCAAGTGCAACAACCCCAAGTGCATCACCAACAACGAGCCCATGGCCACCCACTTTCACGTTAGCGACGGTATCCTGACCTGCCACTACTGCGAGAAGGAGCAGGACATCAACAAGGTCGAACTCGTATAGAATATTACCACTTCGGACTCATAGAAGCAGATGTCAATGACAACAAAAATCGAATTAAAACAACTTTTATTTGGTTTTGTTCCCGCTTATTCGTAACTTTGCGCTCAAATTACGAATATCATGCGAACAAACAGACTCATAGCCCTGCTATTGGGAGGGCTGATGGCCTGCAGTTTCCTCACAGTGAACGGTCAGGAGAAAGAACAGATTATCGAACACGAAGGCAACAAATACACCATCCATGTGGAGCGGCTGAACCCTGATTCAGAGATGACGCTACTGGATGTATTACACATCTGCCCGGAACTGATGTCGAGTGACGGCAAGACACTTACAGCAGACTATCTGCTGAGTGTCGATGAAATCCCGCTAAATATCGACTACGAGTCTCTGCTCAACGAGATTAATGCCTGCGACCTCAGTGATGTCACCGTGTTTGTCTATGGCAACGTTAACAGCGCGATGGACGGCGTCACGGGATACATAGACCTACGGTTCAAGGAAGGTAAGGGACTGACAGGCAAGCTCGCTATTAATGGCTGTACGTATGGTAACGGTCAGTTATATGCCAATATAGCCAACAGTGGTGACAAGGTCACCGTTCGCGCCTTGGCGCAGACCAATCTGCGGTATGGCAAGGCCGAATCATTGTCAGGCTCTTCCGTCACCTCACGAAACAATATAGAGAATGCGATGTTCTTTATTGACTGGCAGGCAACGGAGAACGACCTGCTGAAACTAAAGCTCTCGCAGGGCTATGAGGAGTATAAAAGCCATGTGTATGATGTTGATGGCGATTCAGAGAGCGATATCATCAGGCAACGGTGGGGCGAACTCGTCGCCACTTACGAGCGTACCCTTAACGAGCAAGGCGCTGGCCTCTATTTCGAGACAGGAATGAACTATGATAACATGTCCATCTACCAATTTGATGAACAGACAGTTGTACCCTGGTGGATTGCTGAGTGCAGCATCCCCCTCGTGCCACAGTCGCTCTCGTTAACCGCAGGTTACGAGGGGGGCTACACGAACCTCTGGCTTCATGAGCTCAGACGTGAACAGAATCTCTACCACGATCTGTATGTGCTGCTGGACTTTAACAAAGGACCGTGGACCATCAGCTTAGGAGACCGTTTCAGACATAACACCTTCTGGGACAAGCACTACGACGAGGACCCCAGCAACTTATGGTCGCACAACCGCAATGACCATGCACTGCATGCCAGCGTAGGCTATCGGAGGGGGCGCCATTTCGTACAAGCCATCTTCAACCGCTCGTTCTTCAATCCCTTAGCCAGCGACTTCCATACTTATTCCGAAGATGGTTCCTACCTGCACTCAACGGACTATAAGACAAACCTTGCCTGGCGGTCGGAGGCACGCTATACCTATCAGGCTGACCGGTTCCTGGCCATGGGCAGTGTGGCATACACACTGCTCTCTGACATGCCGACACCTAACGAGTCGCTGATTAGTCTGGCATCATCTGTCACCTGGCATCAAAAAAACTTCCGGCTGACAGCAGGAGCGAACGTACACCACCTGCACATCAGCTACGACGATGCTGTCAACGCCACGTATTACACCCTCAAGCTCGCACCTACACTACTGTTAGGCAAAGGACTCAGACTGTCATCCGTATTGATCTATAACGATGCCACCAACCAACATGCCCATCTCTACGCTTCAGTAAAGATGGGCAAGGACATAGGAAAACGTTGTCACCTGTTTGCCGACTTTCACGACTTGGCAGGCCAACCGAAGGCCGATTTGTATCTCTTAAGTCACTCCTACAAGAACAGAGCCTTGACAATAGGACTCACATACTATCCTTGGAGATAGGCGAATCCAGGGTTCTATGGAATTCATAATGCATAATGCATAATTCATAATGCATAATTATTTCTGCGGGAAATGGTGGGAATGTCTGGGAAATTGTGTATCTTTGCACAAAAATGAGTGATATGAAGCAACGAGAGATTTACAGCTGTGCCCAAATGATGGAGCTGATTCAGGAGGTGGGGTTCCTGCCGCTGCTGGATAGCGGTATCAGGGGCTATTCGGCAGAGGAGATGGTGGCTGACGAGTGCCGCTATGTGATGCTGCCCGACGGCGGGTGGGACTGGCCGTTATGGAAATGGAAGGGTCCGATTATTACAGAGGGCAACTGCGTGTATGGCAAATTCTTTGCCGGCAAGGCAGGATTCATCAGTCGCCAATGGTGGCCGGACTTCTGCAACTACCGTCGTTCCCTACACCCTGCACCCGCAGAGAACTCCATTGAGGATACTATCCTGCTGACGCTACAGGAACAGGGGGCGTTCATCACGCGCGAACTGCGTGCAGCCTGTGGCTTTACGGGTCCGAAGATGCGTAGCAAGTTTGACGGCTATGTGACGCGTCTGCAGATGGCATGCCGCGTGGTAACGGAGGACTTTGTCTACCCTACCGACAAGCATGGGCGCGAATACGGCTGGGGCTGGGCGTTGCTGACTACGCCAGAACAACTGCACGGACGCGAGGCCTGCCAATGCGAACGGACGCCTGAGGAGTCGTTCGACCGTCTCTTTGCACACTTCAAAGACCTGTTGCCTACAGCAACTGAACAGCAAATTATGAAACTTTTAAAATGACAAATATATGGCTCGGAAACTGTTTTGTGAATTATGCCCCTTCACCTATTGGCTGTCGATGGAAAAGGAGATACTGAAGCGCCATCTGAAGGACATACGTACGAAGACGCAATTAGCAAGGGAGAGGACAGAAGCATCGCTACCCGTCATTATCTATCAGCACAACTCGCTGATACGCCGCAGGTTGGGCAATGTTGACATGCAACTGCAAGAGAACAAAGCCACCAATCTGGCTTTGGCCGTCAGCCATATTGACGGTCTGATTATCAGGCCTGGCGATACATTCTCCGTATGGAATCTTGTTGGAAGAACCACCAAGCGGAAAGGCTATAAAGAGGGACTGACCATTGCCAAGGGGCAACCGTCAAAGGGCATTGGTGGCGGTCTCTGCCAGCTGTCGAACCTGATTCACTGGCTGGTATTGCACAGCGAACTGACCATCACCGAGCATCACCATCACGACGGACTAGACCTCTTTCCTGACTTTGGCCGTCAGATACCTTTTGGTACAGGTACCAGCATTTCGTACAACTACATAGACTATAGGTTCAGAAACGACACCACGAACACCTATCAGCTGAGGCTCTGTGTGGATGGCGAATACCTGCGTGGTGAACTGCGTAGCACAGAGCAACAGCCGCACACTTTCCATATTCATGCCGAAGACGAATACTTCTCGCGTGAAAACGGAATCGTGTATCGTAATGGTCAGGTATTCAGGGACATCATCGACCGTACCACTGGCCAATGTCTGGAAAGCCAGCTCATCCGTACCAACCATGCAAGAGTGATGTACGATTGTCCGCCATCGATGGTCATCAGAGAATAAAAACAAAAAAATTGCATTTTTGTTTTGTATTGTGCTCACTTATTCGTACCTTTGAGGTGAACCTCGAAGGTACTTTCGCTCGACAATAAAAACAAAAAAAAATAGATTTTTGTTTTGTATTGTGCTCACTTATTCGTACCTTTGCACTCAGATTATTATTTTTATGTAACACATTAAACAACACAATGGAAAGAGACAATCAGATTTTCGAGTTGATTGAGCAGGAGCATCAGCGCCAGTTGAAGGGTATTGAGCTCATTGCAAGTGAGAACTTTGTAAGCGACCAAGTCATGGAGGCTATGGGCTCCTACCTGACAAATAAATATGCCGAGGGTTATCCTGGACACCGTTACTATGGCGGTTGCCAGGTGGTGGACAAGGTAGAGCAGTTGGCCATTGACCGTGTTTGCCAGCTGTTTGGTGCCGAGTACGCCAATGTTCAGCCTCACTCTGGTGCACAGGCTAATGCTGCCGTGCTGCTGGCTGTGCTGAAGCCAGGCGACTGCTTTATGGGCTTGAATCTGGATCACGGTGGTCATCTGAGCCACGGTTCATTGGTAAACACTTCTGGTATCCTGTACAAGCCCGTTGGTTACAACCTGAACAAGGAGACTGGTCGTGTAGACTACGATGAGATGGAGCGTCTGGCTATCGAGAACAAGCCCAAGCTGATTATCGGTGGTGGCTCGGCTTACAGCCGCGAGTGGGACTACAAGCGCATGCGCGAGATTGCCGACAAGGTGGGCGCTCTGCTGATGATTGACATGGCTCATCCTGCAGGTCTGATTGCCGCTGGTCTGCTGGACAACCCCGTGAAGTATGCCCATATCGTGACCTCTACAACCCACAAGACCCTGCGTGGTCCTCGTGGTGGTATCATCCTGTTGGGTAAGGACTTCGACAATCCTTGGGGCTACACCACACCAAAGGGTGTCGTGAAGAAGATGTCACAACTGCTGAACAGCGCCGTATTCCCTGGACAGCAGGGTGGTCCATTGGAGCACGTGATTGCTGCTAAGGCCGTGGCCTTCGGTGAGGCTCTGAAGCCTGAGTTCAAGGAGTGGGCCAAGCAGGTCAAGAAGAATGCTGCCGTACTGGCCGAGGAGCTGGTAAAGCGCGGTTTTGGCATTGTCAGCGGTGGTACCGACAACCACTCGATGCTGGTTGACCTGCGTTCGAAGTATCCCGAGCTGACAGGTAAGGTGGCTGAGAACGCCCTCGTTGCCGCAGATATTACAGTAAACAAGAATATGGTTCCATTTGACAGCCGTAGCGCATTCCAGACTTCTGGTATCCGTCTGGGAACTCCTGCCATCACAACCCGTGGTGCCAAGGAGGACCTGATGGTTCAGATTGCCGCCTGGATTGAGGAAGTACTGAACGATCCTGAGAACGAACAGGTCATTGCAAAGGTGCGCGGCGAGGTCAATGAGACCATGAAGAGCTATCCGCTCTTTGCATATTAAACAAAACGCAATGACTACTACTGACTATTTTAAAACAATTCTAAAAATCCTGCTTGTTGTGCTGCCGCTCTTATTCCCCAACGGGATAAGAGCACAGCACCTACAAGCTTCACTTTCCCACTATACAACAGAAAACGGCATGCCCAGCAACACCGTATCCTCGCTGGCCTGCGATGACTACGGTTACATCTGGATGGGCACGTGGAACGGCGTGTCACGTTTCGACGGCTACAATTTCTATAACTACAAGACGGGTATTGCCAGTGGTATACGTGGGCTGCACAACCGAATCGACAAGATTACCATCGACCAGTCGCAAAACGTATGGCTGAAGATGTACGACGGCAAGATGTTCGTCATCAACCGTCAGACGGACTGCATCATAGACCCGCTGGCAGGCATCGGCGGGCATGAGGATTTTGTGGTCGACTACTTCTTCGACCCCTACGTTACCAGCAGTGGCGACGTGCTGATATCCTACAAGGACGTGGGTCTCTACAAGCTACGACTGGACCGTAACGGCGTGAAACATCAACTGATTACGACCAGCCAGCTGGCAGTAAACTGCATCATAGAGGGCTACCACAACGACCTGTGGGTAGGCACTAACGAAGGTGTGCGCCGTATCGATATGTCGAACCACACACTGGAGCGTAACGGCTACTTCATGGACGAGCATATCACGCGACTGGCTACCAACGGCTATAACATCTTTGCAGGCACTAAGTCGGGCAAGATTATGACCTTTGCCTACGGACAGGAGCCCAAAACCATCAAGGTGGTTGGCGACGAGGTAACGGGACTCTATGTTGACAGTCACGGGACGATATGGTACTCGGGCATGGGTGACGGCACCTTCCGTCTGAACCCTGAAACGGGCGACGTGAAGCATTTCGCACAGCGCATACCGCAGCCAGAGTTCACCAGTCGTGGTGCCGAATATAGCGAATCCATGGGTGTAGTATGGATCAGAATGAACCACGGTGGCTATGGCTATTATAACCGCGAGAAGGACGAGGTGGAATACTTCCACAACGACCCCGTGAACCCCTGGAACCTCTCGAATACGGTAAATGCCCGTCTGGAGATGAACGACGGTGTGGTATGGGAATCGACCATCAGTCGCGGACTGGAAAAGTTGGAGGTATTAAAAAATACGATTACGCGTACCTTATTAATGCCTGAGTCCGACCAGCCTATGGACAACGAGGTGCGAGGCATGGTACACGACCCGAAACGCCACGTTACCCTGCTGGCCAACAAAAGGGGCAAAATATTCGTATATAATAAGGATATGCAGATTGTCGATGTCATTACCCACGACTCGAAAGGCAACGCCATCAGCCGTCCCTACGGTATCTCAATGGATAGTCAGGGTAACTACTGGGTGTGCGACAAAGACAAGGGACTGTTCAAGATTACCCCCAAAGCTGGTGGCTATCAGACCATAAACATCTGCCATAACGATAACGACCCCTACTCGCTGAGCAGCAATGCAGCCTATCAGGCTGTAGAGGATAAGCAGGGCAACATCTGGGTGGCTACGTATGGCGGTGGTGTCAACGTGGTGCGCAAGGACAGCAAGAGCGGACGCTACATCGCGCTGCACTACAAGAACGTGATGGGACGCTATCCGCACAATGCCCATCGTAAGGTGCGTACCATCGCTTTGGCCAAGGACGGCAAGGTGTGGGCGGGCTCTACGGACGGCATCCTGATCATGGAGATTCGCAACGAGAGAATTACCATCGAAGAGTTGCAGCAGCCAGAAAACATGCAAGACGGACTGATGAGCTACGACATCGTGAACCTACTGGCCGACAAACAAGGCAATATGTGGGTAGGCACGAACAGTGGTGGTTTGAGCCGTACAGACGGATTCGACGACAACGGTGTCAGGAAGTTCAAGAACTACGGTATGGACGACGGTCTGCCCTCAGAAGAGATACGCAGCATCACTATCGACGAACAGGACAACATCTGGTTTGCCACCGACCATCTACTGGGCTCGCTGAATACCAAGAAAGACATCTTCAGCAGCTTCTCGAATCTCGACGGTGTCGACGAGACCATGTGTTCTGAGAGTGCAGCTATCACGACCAGCGACGGCAAGATACTCTTCGGCACCATGCATGGCTTCTACACCATTGACCGCAAGAAGCTGAAGACATCAACGGGTTCGCTGCTGCGTCTGCGCATTACCGACTTCTATCTGGACGACAAGCTGATGAGTCCGCGTCTGGACAGCACTTTCCAGAAGTATATTCCTGAGACGATGCAGGTAGAGTTGCCACATTCGGGCAGCACAATTGCCTTCCGATTTGCCGCCCTGAACTATGCGCTGCAGCATCGTATCCAATATCAGTATATGATGGAGGGACTGGACGACGACTGGCATAATGCCGACAAGACGCGTACGGCTACGTACGAAGACCTGCCGTATGGCGAATACATGTTCAAGGTAAAGGCCTTCCTGCTGGAGTCGCCCGATGCCTACGATATGCGTACGGTTCGCGTCGTGATACCCCCACCCTTCCTGCTGTCAACGACAGCCATCTGGATATATCTGGGCATCGTCGCCTTATTAAGCATTGGCTGTATGCTGTGGTACCAGAACCGTTTGCGTCGTCAGAAACAGGCTGAAGGAACTGATGATTCCAAAACGGGAAATGCTGATCATGACGTTGCTAACAAGCAGGCAGAAACGGTAAAAGAGCCAGAGCCGGAACAAGAAGTGACGGACGAATATGAAATAATGGAAGAATAATTTGGAAGTTTAAAAAATAATCACTATCTTTGCAAACAGAACAGGGAGCTGTGCCGGTTCGATCGGGATACTCATCAAATTACATCGAAAACCGAGTTTACTCCTCTTGTTGATGGCGGGCCACAATAAAAGCCGAAAGGTCGGTGGATTACAAAGACAGAGGACGCTCAAATCTTTTAACAAAGGAGTTTTCATCACATCACCGGGCGGCATCCCTTTTCTTTTTAGAGAGTTAAGAGTTAAGAGATAAGAGTTATGTTTTCAGGCATCATTGAAGAGTTTGCTACCGTTGTAGCCATTCAGAAAGACAGAGACAATATTGATTTTACGTTGCGCTGCTCGTTTGTCGACGAGTTGAGCATTGACCAGAGCATAGCCCATAACGGTGTGTGCCTCACGGTGGTACGCATCGAAAACGGCACCTACGTTGTAACAGCCATGAAGGAAACGCTGGAGCGTTCGAATCTGGGACTGCTACAGGTGGGCGACAAAGTGAATGTTGAGCGCTCCATGCTGATGAACGGACGTCTGGACGGCCACATCGTTCAGGGACATGTTGACGAGACGGCCCGTTGTATCGCTGTGGAAGATGCCAACGGCTCGACCTATTTCACTTTCGAGTATCAAGAAGACCTTGAGATGGCCCGCAACGGCTACTTCACTGTCGATAAGGGCTCTGTTACCGTCAATGGTGTCAGCCTAACCGTCTGCAACCCCACACGCAACACCTTCCAGGTAGCCATCATCCCCTACACGATGGAGCATACCAATTTTCAGGACATCAAAGTGGGTACCGTCGTCAACTTGGAATTCGACATCATTGGCAAGTATATTGCCCGCCTGCAACAATTGTAATATCGACATTTGTTAAAATATCTATAAATCGGCATTTCTTATCGAAGATTTGCCGATTTATTTCTATTAAGCAGTAGAAAACTTCTATTTTATTTTTCTTTTTCGTCGATAATAACTACCTTTGCATCGACAAAATAGCTATTTTGGCGACATAAAGACAAAAACATATATGAAGAAAATGATTTTTATGATGGCAGCGTTTTGTTGCCTAAACATACATGCACAAAATAAGTGGACACTTGACGAGTGCATCAACTATGCGATGGAGAACAACCTGACGCTGAAGCTGTCGAAGTTGAAACAACGAAGTGCGCAAGAGGATGTGATGCAGTCGAAGGCAGCTTTGTTCCCCACGCTCTCAGCTAACACCAATCAGGGTGTTGGCTATAGTCCTTTTGACAATACTGCTGCTGATAAGGCCTACTATAACGGTTCGTATGGCGTCAATGCCCAGTGGACCGTATGGAACGGTGGTCAGAACACCAATACGATCAAGCAAAACAAGCTGACTGAGGAACAAGCAGGACTCTCGACAGACGTGACAGCCAACTCGCTGCAAGAGCAGATTACCAAGTTGTACGTGCAGATTCTCTATATGTCAGAGGCTATCGAGGTAAACCGTCAGAGTTTGGAAACCAGCAAGAAAAACGAAGAACGTGGCCAGCAGATGGTGGAAGTGGGAAAGATGTCGAAAGCCGACCTCGCCCAGCTGTCTGCCCAGCGTGCCTCCAGCGAATACAGCATCGTAGAGTCTGAGACACAGTTAGCCAAATATAAGTTGCAGCTGAAACAGGCTCTGGACTTGGATGCAGGCACAGTGTTCGATGTGGCTATCCCCTCTACTTCCGACCAGCAGGCTTTGGCTGATATTCCCTCGCTGGTCAGCGTTTTTGATGCAGCCATGGCCCAGCGTCCTGAAATCAAGAATGCCCTGCTTGGCATTGAGTCGAGCAATCTACAGATGAAGATTGCCAAAGCCGGTGCACTGCCCACTGTCACTGTCAATGGTGGCCTCGGCACATCTACCAACAGCATGTCCTCATTGGCGTGGGGCACCCAGATGAAGAACAACTTTGACCTCACAGCCAGTGTTGCTATCAACGTGCCCATCTTCGATGCCCGTCGTACTAAGACCAGCGTCAACAAAGCCCGTATCGCACAGGAGCAGGCTCAGTTGAACTTCGAAGACGAAGAGCACGCGCTATACTGTACCATCGAAGAGCTCTGGCTCGACGCCATCAACAATCAGCAGAAGTTCCGTTCAGCCTTGGCAACGGTTGAGAGCGAGCAGGAGAGCTATAACCTGCTGAGCGAACAGTTCAATCTTGGACTGAAGAATATTGTTGAGTTGCTGACTGGCAAGGACAAGTTGCTGACAGCCCAGCAGAACAAGTTGCAGTCGAAGTACACAACCATTCTTTCTCAACAGCTGCTAAAGTTCTATCAAAATGGAACGATTAAGATTTGATGGAAGAAGTAAGATGTAAGATGTAAGAGAAATAAAAATAAATAAGATATGAAGAACAAGAAAGTATGGATAGGCGTCGTAGCCGTTGTGCTCGTAGCCCTCGTCATCTGGTTCATGTCAGGTGGCAAGAAAGAACAAACCGTTGAGTTTGAAACGGCCAAGGTCGAGAAGCAGAACATCAGCACCTCGATTACGGCCACAGGTACCATTGAGCCCGTGACCTCAGTGACCGTAGGTACACAGGTGTCTGGTATCGTGTCGAAACTCTATGTCGACTATAACTCTGTGGTAAAGAAAGGTCAGGTTATTGCCGAACTCGACAAAACCAATCTTATCAGCGAACTGAATCGTGCTAAGGCCGACCTTACCAGCGCCCAGAGCACGCTGAACTACGAGACATCCAATTTCAACCGTTATCAGACGTTGTTCGACAAAGGCCTCGTATCTGCCAACGATTACGAGAGTGCCCGTCTGTCGTACGACAAGGCCCGCCAGTCGGTAGCCTCCAGTCGTGAGAGCGTGCAGAAGGCTCAGACCAATCTGGGTTACGCTACTATTACCTCTCCTATCGATGGTGTAGTGCTGTCGAAAGCCGTTGAGGAAGGTCAGACGGTGGCTGCTTCGTTCAATACACCTGAATTGTTCACTATTGCCCAAGACCTGACGGATATGCGCGTGATTGCCGATATTGACGAGGCCGACATCGGTGGTGTGAAGGAAGGTCAGCGTGTGACGTTTACCGTTGACGCTTTCCCTGAAGACAGGTTCGAAGGACAGGTGACGCAGGTACGCCAGCAGGCTACCACATCGAGCAATGTGGTGACTTACGAGGTCGTCATCTCGGCTCCCAACAAGGATCTGAAGCTGAAACCCGGTCTGACGGCAAATGTCACGATCTATACCCTCGAGAAGAACGACGTGCTGGCAGCTCCCGCCAAGGCACTGCGCTTTGTACCCAACGAGGCACTGCTCAAGAATGGTCAGCAGATTGAGGACGTAGAGGCCAAGACCAAAGTGTGGACGCTGGAGGGCAACACCTTCAAGGCTCACGCTGTGGAGGTTGGCACCTCGAACGGTATGCTTACCGAGATTACCAGTGGTATCAGCGCAGGTACTGAGGTACTGGTCGACTTCAAGATTACCGGTGGCGAAATGGAAGCATCAGGTCAGCAAGCCCAGAACCCCTTCATGCCGCGTCCGCGTAACAACAGACAGCAAGGCGGTAACGCTGGTGGTCAGCAGCCGAGAAAGTAATACCCACCCCCAACCCCTCCCGTGCGGGAGGGGAGCATGAAATAGTAAAAAATATATTTATGAATAATATCAATAAGCAACAGGAAACTCAAGACCACTCCCGTGCGGGAGGGGACGGGGTGAGTCCCAAAGTAGTCATAGAGCTGCAGAACGTCAAGCGCTACTTCCAGGTAGGCTCTGAGACGGTGAAGGCGCTGCGTGGTGTCTCGTTCAAGATCTACGAGGGCGAGTTTGTGACCATTCAGGGTACTTCGGGCTCAGGCAAATCGACGCTGCTCAACCAGTTAGGCTGTCTTGACACCCCCACCTCTGGCGAGTACTATCTTGATGGCATTAGCGTGCGCACCATGTCGAAGACTCAGCGTGCCCACCTGCGCAACCAGAAGATTGGCTTCGTGTTCCAGAACTACAACCTACTGGCTAAGACCACCGCTGTAGAGAATGTGGAGTTGCCCCTGATGTATAACTCGAAATACGATGCTCGTCAGCGTCGCGAGGCTGCTGTCAAGGCCCTGCAGGCTGTGGGATTGGGCGACCGTTTGGAACATAAGTCCAACCAGATGTCGGGTGGTCAGATGCAACGCGTAGCCATTGCCCGTGCCTTGGTCAACGAGCCTGCCGTGCTGTTGGCTGACGAGGCTACTGGTAACCTGGATACACGCACCTCGTTCGAGATGCTGGTGCTCTTCCAGGAACTCTACAAACAGGGTCACACCATTATCTTCGTGACCCACAATCCTGAAATTGCGGAATACGCCTCACGCAACATCAATCTGCGCGATGGAAAGATTCGCGAGGATACAGTCAATACGAATATCAAGTCGGCAGCAGAGGCCTTGGCCAAGTTGCCTGCACCACAAGACGATTAGACCCACCCCCGACCCCTCCCGAGCGGGAGGGGAGATCAGATAGGCAGGGGATAGAATGGGTTAGAATAGTAACAATAATAATAGCAACAATAATAATTTAAAAAAAGGAGACCCCAAAGTAACCAAACTCCCCTCCCGCACGGGAGGGGTTAGGGGTGGGTTTTATGAACATAACGAATTTATTTAAGGTTAGCCTCAAGGCCGTCGCCAACAACAAGATGCGCTCGTTCCTCTCGATGCTGGGTATCATCATCGGTGTGGCAGCCGTTATCATCATGATGGCTATCGGACAGGGCTCGAAAGAGAGCATCCGTCAAGAGCTGTCGACCATGGGCACCAACCTGCTGACCATCCGTCCGGGTGCCGATATGCGTGGTGGTGTGCGCCAAGACCCCTCGGCTATGCAGACACTGAAGATGGCCGACTACGAACGCATCATGCGCGAGAAGAAGTTCGTGTCGAAGGTGTCGCCCGAGGTTACTGCCAGCGGACAGGCCATCTACGGCAACAACAATACCACCTCGTCGATGTATGGCGAGTCCATCGAATATATCGACATCCGTCAGTGGACCATTGAGGAAGGCGAGTGCTATACCGAGGAGGACATCAAGAAGGCCGCCAAGGTGTGTCTGATTGGTGCAACGGTGGTCAAAGAGCTATTTGACGGACACGACCCCATTGGCAAGACCATCCGCTTCAAGAGTATTCCCATGCGCGTCATTGGCGTGCTGAAGTCGAAAGGTTACAACTCGTGGGGTATGGACCAGGACAATGTCATCATTGCCCCCTACACCACCGTCATGAAGCGTATTGCCGCACAGACCTATTTCTCCAGCATCGTCTGCTCGGCACTCACTGAGGAGTTGTCCGATGCTGCCATCGAGGAGCTGACACAGATGCTGCGCGACAACCACAAGTTGAAAGGCGAAGCTGCCGACGACTTCACCATCCGTTCACAGGCTGAGATGATGGAGACGATGTCATCGACGATGGATACCGTTACGCTGATTCTTGTCGTCGCTGCAGCCTTCTCATTGCTGGTGGCTGGCATCGGCATCATGAACATCATGCTCGTGTCCGTTACCGAGCGTACCAAGGAGATAGGCCTGCGTATGGCTGTGGGTGCTACGGGTCCCGTCATCTCGCTCCAGTTCCTCATCGAGTCCGTACTCATCTCCGTCACAGGTGGTCTGATAGGCATCCTTGTCGGGTGCTCGGCCAGCGCCTTTCTCGGTTCATTCGGCATGCCCAGCAGCGTGCCCGCGTGGAGCATCTACGTGTCCTTCCTGGTGTGCGTCTGCATTGGCGTACTGTTCGGTTATATTCCTGCCCAGAAGGCAGCCAATATGGATCCTATAGAAGCAATCCGTCATGAGTAAAGGTAGCTATTTCGACATCAACAAGCATCTGGCAGGTGCGTGCCACATGGCGCTGTGGGCGTTCCTCTTTCTGTCGCCCCTGACCTATTGGAGAGGCACAGGCTTCCACTTCATGCACTATCTGATGACGTGCATGACGCCACTGTTCCAGATGATTGTATTCTACCTGAATTACGTCGTACTGGCCCCCAAGTTGTTCGTTCGCAGCAAGCACCGCTACGACCTGCTCATCAACATATTGTTGCTGACCACGCTGGGTACCATCCTGCATTTCTGGATGGTCTATGTCAACTCCATTTATGTGCCAAACTCCAATATACCCGATGATGCTATCGGCACCATCTCGTACATCGCACGCAACAGCCTCAATCTGGCCATCTTCGCTGGTGGTGCCACCGCATTGGCTCTGGCACGCCGTTGGGTGACTACCGACCAGAAGCTGAAGGAGGTAGAGGCTGAACGCGCCACTGCCGAGTTGCGCAACTTGCGTAGTCAGATCAATCCCCACTTCCTGCTTAACACGCTCAACAATATCTATGCCCTTACCGCCTTCGACACCCCCAAGGCTCAGCAGGCCATACAGGAGTTGTCCAAGATGCTGCGCCACATTCTCTACGACTACCAGCAGCCCAAGGTAGCACTGAGCGACGAGGTGGAATTCCTGCAGAACTACGTCAACCTGATGCGCATTCGTCTGTCCGATTCTGTCGATGTCAAGTTCCAGACGTTCATTGCCAATCCTCAGTTGGAGGTGGCACCCATGGTCTTCATCTCGCTGGTCGAGAATGCTTTCAAGCATGGCGTCAGCCCCTCCGAACCCTCGTTCATATATATTCAGATTGAGAGTGCCGACAACCAGATTGTCTGCGACATTCAGAACTCCAACCATCCGAAGACTGCCTCCGACCATAGCGGTCATGGTATCGGACTCCAACAGGTGCAGCGTCGTCTCGACCTCTCCTACCCCGACCATTACCAGTGGGAGCATGGTCCTACCGACGACGGCATCTATCGCTCACGCATCGTCATTGACACGAAAGAATAAATAATAACGACAATAATTATAAAGAATTGAGATATGGTTATCAAATGTGCTATTATCGACGACGAACCTTTGGCAGCAGGACTGCTGAAGAGCTATGCCATCAAAACCCCTTTCCTGAATTTGGTTGGCACCTACGGCAGTGCACTGGAAGCAATGAAAGAGCTGCGCGACAATCCCGTCCAACTGCTCTTCCTCGACATTCAGATGCCCGAACTGTCAGGCATCGAGTTTGCTAAGATTTTGCCTTCCAACACCAAGATTATCTTTACGACGGCCTTCCAACAGTATGCCATCGAAAGCTATAAGGTATCAGCCCTCGACTACCTGATGAAGCCCATCTCTTACGACGACTTCCTGAAGGCAGCCAACAAGGCCCTCGACTGGTTCAGTGCCAATCAGCAACACACAACTACCGTTCGCGATCGTTTTATGTTCGTCAAGAGTGACTACAAACTTATCCGCGTGTCCCTCGATGACATCCAATATATCGAAGGGCTGAAGGACTACGTACGCTTCTATCTCGAAGACGGTAGCAGGATTATGTCGCTCATGAACATGAAGAAACTTGAGGACTACCTGCCCCATCCAGAGTTCCTGCGCACCCATCGCAGTTGGATTGTCCACATGCCTAAGGCCAGCCTAGTCGATCGACTGCGCATCGTCTTTGGCGAAACCCTCATCCCCATTTCCGACTCCTATAAAGAGGACGTCCAAAACTATTTCGACCAACATACACTGCAATGAACAACAAAAACAACATACTGCTGAAGACTGTTGACTTGCTGTCCAAGCTTAGCGAACAGGAGGTCAGCATGATGCCCGCCATAGAGGCCCCTCTGCCCTCAGTCGAGCAGGTCAAACAGATTGTGTCGCTGGTAAAGAACATCATCTTCCCCGACTACTTCAATCAGCGCCAGCCCGACGAGACGCTGCGTTCATACAGCATCGGCGTCCACATGCAGGAGTTGGCACGTCTGCTTGTCAAGCAGATAGCCCATGGTCTGCAATTCTGCGAAAATTGCGAGCACACACACACCAAACAGCAGGTCTATCAGGAAGCCGAACGACTGGCCATGGAGTTCATCGACGCCATGCCCGAAATCAAACGTCTGCTATATACCGACGTGCAAGCCATGTTCGATAACGACCCAGCAGCCCGCAACTATGGCGAAGTCATCTTCTGCTATCCAGTAGTTAACACCATGACCCACTACCGCATTGCCCATAAGCTGCACGAACTCAACGTACCCGTCATACCCCGTATCATCACAGAGCAAGCTCACTCCAAGACGGGTATCGACATCCACCCAGGCGCACAGATTGGCGAATACTTCGCCATCGACCACGGTACAGGTGTCGTCATTGGCGAAACCAGCATCATCGGCAATCACGTCACCCTCTATCAGGGCGTCACCCTCGGTGCCAAGAGCTTCAAGTACGACGAGAACGGCAACATGCTCAACATACCTCGCCACCCTATTATCGAAGACTATGTCACAGTCTATTCCAATGCCTCCATCCTTGGTCGCATCACCATTGGCCACCACTCCGTCATCGGTGGCAACATCTGGGTTACCAACGACGTCCCCCCCTACTCTCGCATCCAGCAGTCAAAGGCCGTAGGCTTAGCCTTCGATGGTGGCTTGGGTATATGAACATACCAGAGAAAAGGGCTTCCAAACGGAAACCCTTTCTCCTTATTAATATATATATAGTCTACTTTGCAAATTCGCCACTTGCCTTAAAGCCTGTACCGTCCTCAGAGGCGCCACGGGTGACACCACGTGTCCAATAGGACCATTCGAAGCGGCTGTCGTAGGAGAGGCTGAAGTTGACACGGCGGTCACAGCAGCCATCATCCATCAGGCCAGAGAAGTAGTAGTCGTCGAGCACGTAGTCGTAGATGTAGACATCGTTCCAGCTGTCAGCGTAGCGGATACGGATGGCACCATTGATAACCTCCCAACGGAACTCGCAATAGTAGTAGTCGTCGTAACGGCTGTATGTGTTGTAGTCGACCTCATAACCCCAACCACCATAGCTATTCTCACGTTCGAAATACATGCTGGTACGGTAAGAGTCGCCAGAGATACCGAAGCGATCGTAGAAATATGTATCGATATAGCCCGACCATGTACCCTCGAGGGTGCAAGCCTCAGCGCGATCTTCGACGTCCTCCCAGAAACGGGCATCGCAACTGGTGAACAACGGCATGGCTGCGAGAGCCATCATCACTGTCAGGTAAGTAAAGAGCTTTTTCATAATCGTATTCTTTTAAATGTTCGACATTCAGTTTATTTATTCTTTTCATCGGCAAAGGTAGGGCATTCTGCACGAAAAAACAAGTAGATAATCCTATTTGAAGGTAGGGAAAACCCTATTTATGTGGAGGATTTCCCAAAAAGAAGTAAAAAAAACGGATTAAAATTTGGTCGTATGGAAATAAATGTTTACCTTTGGAGCGTCAAATGTAACTAACTGCAAAGAAAGAGAGATTTCTTTTCCATTATTAATACTATCATTAGAAAGCAAGAAGCGGCACGGTTGTGAAACCCATGTCGCTTCATTTTTTATATCTTCACTTATCTCTTATCACTCATCACTTTTCACTTTCTTTCCAAAGTCGGGATCGACCTTGATGAAGGCTGTGACGGCAAAGGTAATGGCGCATAGGAACATGACCAGTATGAAGAAGGAGTTGTAGCCTAACTGGTCTTTCAGCCAACCGGACAACATACCCGGAAGCATGAGACCGAGGTAGGAGAAGGCCGTACAGAAAGCATAGTGGGACGTCTGGAACTCGCCCTTCGAGAAGTAGAGCATATAAAGCGTCAGAGCTGTGAAGCCCAAGCCATATCCAAACTGTTCGATGAAGATGCAGGAGCTAATGAGTACGAGGTTTCCAGGCATGGCATAGCTCATATAGACATAGACAATGTCAGGCAGAGTAATGGCACATACCATAGGCCACAGCCAGCGCTTGAAACCATCGCGACCTGCCAACATGCCACCCAGGATTCCGCCTAACGTCAGACCAATGACGCCAATGGTGCCACTGGCCAATCCGAACTCCTGAGGCGACAAGCCTAAGCCACCTGCCGAATTAGGACGCATCAGGAACGTGACGCTCATCTTGCCCAGCAGAGCCTCTGGGAAACGATAGAACAGCAGGAAGAGCATGGCATAAATCATCTCTTTTGGGGGCAGTTTCTGGAAGAAGGTGCGGAAGGCCGTAACGATACCTTGAGCTACCTCGTTAGCATTGGTATTATGACGCTGGTCGGCAGCCGAACGCGGCATGATGTAGGCATGGTAGAGCCAGATGCCAATGAACAAGGCTGCCATTCCGTAGAACACCAGACTCCACGTAAAGGCTTTCTGATTGCGGAACCAGAGTTGCAGCATGCCTGCAGCAGGAATCAGCACACCATTGCCAAAGATGACAGCCAGACGATAGAACGTGTTGCGAATACCCACAAACCACACCTGCTGGTGGTCGTCGAGTTCGAGCATATAATAACCGTCAGCAGCAATGTCGTGCGTGGCACTGGAGAACGCCATGAGGAAGAAGAATGCCATAGAGCCTTGGAACCAGAACGGTGCATTGAGCGTGAAAGCGACACCCGCCAACGACGAGCCTAACAGCAGCTGCATGGTAAGCACCCACCAGCGCTTGGTGCGATAGAGGTCGACGAAAGGACTCCACAGGGGCTTGATGACCCACGGCAATCCCAACCAACCCGTGTACAAGGCGATATCGGTATCACTAAGGCCTAATTGCATGTACATGACTACAGCAACGGTCATCACAACTACGTTTGGCAATCCCTCAGCAATATACAGTGTGGGAATCCAAGTCCAAGGATTTCTCTGTTTCATTAAACATTAAATATTAAACATTAAACATTAAACATTAAACGTTAATAAATTCGCTTAATCTCAGCGTTACGGTAATAGTGGAGCAAGATGGCGTCATACTTATAGCCCTGCTGTCCCATGACGGCAGCACCAATCTGACAAAGTCCTACACCATGTCCCCAGCCCTTACCGTTCAAACGGAAGCCCTTTTCGGTTTTCTCGACGTCGAAGGCGGAGCTATACAGATGGCTCTCGCTGAGGGCACGACGAATCTCGAGTTCCTTACCAATGGTAAAGGTTTTCTTCGTACCTACAATCTTCAGTTTCCAGATGCGTCCGCTCTTGCCACGTTCCAAGGGAATGAGGTCGGTAATAGTACCAAAATCGTCCTTCAGCTTCTCGCGGATGAGGGCGGAAATCTCATCCACACTATACTCCACCGTCCAGCGATAGAAGTCGTTGGTCTCCAGATCGTAGTCGTTAAGCACCTGGGAGAGTACGGCTTTATCATTGGTATTACAGAAGGGGTCTTCGACACTGATCAGGTAGGGTTTGGGCGTATCTTCCCAACAATACTGGAACTCCTCGGTGACTCCGCCACAACACTTCGAGAAGCGGGCATCACAGATATCATCGCCATAACAGAGAATCTGTCCACGCGTGGCTTTCAATGCCTGCTCTACATTCTTGCTGGTCTGCTTGGTAATACCCTGATAGCGCTGACAATGGTCGTCAGCACAGACATCGAAGATGGTATGGTCCTCGCGATCGTACCAGCGAATCAGTTCATCGTCTTTCTTGATGAACGAGAAGAAATCGTTCTTATGTTCCTGAACTTCTTCACGACGGCGCATCTGTGCCAAGAGCCACGAACGCGAGATAACGGCATGAGCCTTCAATAGTTCCAAACCTGCCGTTGCCTTCATCTCACTGGAAATGACGGAAGCCAAATACTTTTCGACAGGCAACTCATTGATGGCTGTTATCTGGTCAGACTCGACCACCAGTCGCAGAGTGCCTAAGAACACCTGTGTCTCCTTGCGTTCCCAATGGAAGTTGACACCAATGGTCACATCGAACAACGAGAACGAAGCCTCAGCATTGGCGGGTGTAAAAGTCAATTCGCGATACTGGTTGCCATTCCAAAGGATACCACCTTCCGAGAATTCCACCGTCTGCCTGCCTTCAATGGTCTCGCCCTTGGCAGTATAGGGTGCATTCAGCGAGAACTCGATTTTCTGACCACTGACAATTCCCACTGAGACGTTAGGCTGTTCCTTAAAATTTGGAATAATACTTTTTTCACGTTTCACTTTCACCTTATCAGTCTTGACGCGTTCTACAACCTCCTGCACCTGCTCGGGTGTCAGCGACAGTTCACGATAGATGTCGAGAATGAGTTCTGGCGTCACACGACGGAAGTCCTGTTCACGAGGTGTAATAATGAGTCCACCCATATCGACAGCACCCGGACTGATGATGTATTGCGCATCGCCAGTAGCTGTATAGCACGCCGGACGATGTTTCCTACGAGGCAACACCACGCTGAGCACAGCACCATCGGACTGCCACATGATGATGTTCATCATGGGCTCTGTCTGGTCTTCAGCAGGAGGCAAGGCATCGTAGATACGTCGGAACAGACGTTCGCCTACATTCTTCTGATAGCTGCGAATAACAAAGGCGGCAGCTGGATAGTCGGCCACCTGCCAGATACCATTGTCTTCCTCATCCTTGACAACCTCCACCAAATTGCGGCTCAAACGCTGCCACGCCTGCTGCAAAGGCAGAATGCCACTGCTGACAGCCTGAAGATGGGCATGGTCAGGAGCAGAGGCACCACAATGCGGCCCATTATATAATAAGGTAATAGCAGTATTACTCTCTGCCAACTTCAACATCTCGCCAAACATGGGCAGAATGCGCTGGGGCTGATGCTTCACGGTAGGCAATGTAAAATGAATAGGCAGAATGGGGAACGGATTGACCAGCAGCTCGTACTTGCCATCAATGACGCGATGCATCTGTTCCTGCGGACGATTCTTGGCACACAGAAAACATGGACGCTCGGCTATCGATTTGGCATCAATCTTGGCACCCGTAGAACCTATACGTGCAGGATTCCACTGGACCTGCAGGGTAATGGTGTCTGTCACCAACTCACGCGTCTCAACCTGTTGCAGGTCGCGATAGCGCTTGCGCACATCGTGCCACGTCTGCAACTGACGATTGAAGAACCTTAGGATAGGCGATTCCGTCAACGACTCACCCCCACCCTGCTGCACCTGTTGGCGAGCCTTCAGCTCCACCGTGCGCAGACGGTCTTTGTACAGATTGTTGGCATTAATCTTATCCACAGAAAGGGCTGCATCGGAATTGCCGCCCCAACGACGACAGAGGTACAGTTCCGTAAAAATACGTCCGATGCGGTAATGACGCGAGAACTGCAGTCCTAAAGCATAGTCCTCGCCATACGAGGTATTGGGGAATCCTATGCTACGCAACAACGGGGTAAAGAAGGCACGCGGGGCTCCCAAGCCATTGATGCGCAAGGCATTGTTAGGTCCGTTCTCGTCCGTCCACTCCTTATGGGCAATCAGCCCTGGAGGCAGGGTGTTCAACTCAAAGTCGCACATACGGTAAGAGCCTATCACCATTGCAGCCTTCTGCTTGTAGAAAGCGTCCACGATGGTCTGCAGCGTCTTGGGCGAAGAATAGAGGTCGTCGCTATCCAGTTGGACGGCAAAGCGTCCGCAATAGTCGCTATAGATGGCCTCGTTCCAACAGCCGCCAATACCAAGGTCGTTACGGTCAGGGACGATGACGTGCAGTTTATCGCTATGACTCTGCGACAGACTGGATAGAATGTCAGAAGTGCCATCCGTCGAATGGTTATCCACCACAATGACATTGTATTTAAACGATGCCTTCTGTGACAAAGCACTCTCAACAGCATCCTTGATAGTCTTAGCACGATTGAACACAGGGATGACGACAGAAGCCTCGACATCGAAGGACTGCTCATCGAAATCGACATCCTGATACTGAGTGGTATCCACCAAGGCATCCACCTCGCGAAGATGGGCTGTACAAGCCTGCTCCATCTCGATTTGCACCTCACGATTGGCAGGATTCACATAGTCGAACTGCTTCTCGCCAGAGGCACGCAGGTCGCGTTCTTCTTCTGTATAGAGGAATTCGTTCAGATGGAACAACCGTCCCTCACGACTCAAGAACAAGCGGAAATCGTAGAAGCCCGCATAGCGATAGTCGACTTCACGATCAGCAGCAGCATATTTCTGCAACAACGAGGTACGAATCAACAACAACGAGCCAAAATCGAAATCGTCGCGCAGCGAGCCCTCTTGATAGTCTATCACGGGATGACGCTCCACTACACCATTCTTTACCTCGTACCTGTCTGCATACACCATAGCTGCACCCGTATCGCTGGCCACAGCCATCATACGTTCCAAGGCACCGGCACCCAGCGTGATGGCTACAGGTTTCAGTTGTAGCAACACGTAGTCGGCAGTAGCCTTTTCGGCCACAGACATCAAGAAACCAGTACTCTGCAGAAAAATATTTTGTAGATAATAAATGCCGCGTACTGACGTACTCTTCTCTAACTGACTAACCAATATGTCAGTTGTCTGTTCGTCAGGACAGGCCAAGAAGCAATCTGTTTTCTGTATCATTATTCCTTTTTGCGTGCAAAGATACGAAAAAGTTTAGAGTTTAGAGTTTAAAGTATAGAGAAATTTTGACTGTAGCAGCAAATTTTTCATTTTTCACTTTTCACTTTATTTTGTACCTTTCGCCCTTGGTGAAGGCACTTCCATTCGGAAAAATCCAAATATATTTGGTTTTTCGCTCACTTATTTGTACCTTTGCACCCATGATTCCGCAAAAGAAACGACTTTTGGGATTGACTCCGACAGAGCTGAAGGCTGTTGTCGGCAGTTTAGGTATGCCTGCTTTTACAGCCAGGCAGATGGCTCAGTGGCTCTACGAGAAGCATGTGAAGAGCATCGACGAGATGACGAATATCTCTAAACAGAACCGTGAACGACTCGGTGCCGAATACGAGGTAGGAGCTTTGGCGCCTATTGATTGCCAGCGTTCAAAGGATGGTACTATCAAGTACCTTTTTCCTGTATGTTGTGACTCCACCACCCCAAATGCTACTGAGCGCTTTGTGGAAACTGTTTTTATCCCAGACAAGGATCGTGCCACACTATGCGTCTCGTGTCAGGTAGGCTGTAAGATGAATTGTCTGTTCTGCCAAACAGGTAAGCAGGGGTGGCAGGGAGACTTGACTCCAGCCGATATCCTAAATCAAATTTATGCGCTGCCCGAGGTTGACCGTCTGACCAATATCGTATTCATGGGACAAGGCGAACCGATGGACAATCTGGATGCCGTCCTAAAAGTTTGCGACATCATGACAGCCGATTGGGGGTGGCAATGGAGTCCTAAGCGCATCACGGTAAGTAGCGTAGGCGTCAGGAACAAACTGAAACGATTCCTCGACGAGAGCGAATGCCATGTGGCCATCTCCATGCACTCGCCTTTGCATGAACAGCGTCTGCAGTTGATGCCTGCCGAGAAAGCAATGCCACTGGAAGAGACCATTGCTCTGCTGAAACAGTACGACTTCACGCATCAGCGCCGTTGCTCTTTCGAATACATCTGTTTCGGAGGATTGAACGATTCACCCATGTATGGTCGTGAAATCGTGAAGTTATTGGAGGGACTGGAGTGTCGTGTAAACCTGATTCGTTTCCACGAGATTCCTGATGTCAACCTGCCTGGCTCTGACGAGTCACGCATGGAAGCCCTGCGCGACTATCTGACCCATCATGGCATTACCACCACCATCCGTGCCTCACGGGGACAGGACATCTTTGCAGCCTGCGGACTCTTATCAACAGCTCACCAATCCCATCAGTCCCATCAGTCCCATTAGTCCCATTAGTCCTATAAGACCCATAAGACCCATCAAAACAACAAAATATGGAACAAGACAAAAAAATTCGCGTGGCTATCACGCAAGGAGATACCAACGGTGTCGGTTACGAGGTGATTTTCAAGGCCTTTGCAGACCCAACCATCCTCGAACTTTGCACACCTATCATCTATGGCTCGCCCAAGATTGCTGCCTACCATAAGAAGGCACTCAATCTGGAAGTCAACTTCAGCATCATCAACAAGGCTGAAGAGGCCCGCGACGGACGACTGAACCTGCTGGCCTGTTTCGACGACGACGTAAAAGTGGACTTAGGACAGCCCGCGCAAGAGGCTGGCGACGCAGCCTTCAGGGCCCTCGACAGAGCAATGACGGATTTTCGTGCCGGCTTATACGACGTGCTGGTAACAGCCCCCATCAACAAGGCTACAATCCAGAGTCCAGGCTTCCACTTCCCTGGTCATACGGAGTATATTGAGACAAGTCTGGGCGAAGGTCAGAAGGCATTGATGATTCTGATGAACGAAACGCTGCGTGTAGCTCTTGTTACGACACATCTGCCCATCAAGGACATTGCACGCGCCATTACCAAAGAGGGCATCATCGAGAAAGCCACTATTTTCCATACGGCTCTGAAGCGCGACTTCCGCATCTCCAATCCTCGTATTGCCGTTCTGTCGCTCAATCCCCATGCTGGCGATGATGGTCTGCTGGGTTCTGAAGAGAAGGACATCATCAAGCCCGCTATCGACGAACTGGCAGAGAAGGGTATTCAGGCTTTTGGCCCCTACCCTGCCGATGGTTTCTTTGGCTCAGGCACCTACTATCGCTTCGATGGTGTGCTGGCTATGTATCACGACCAAGGACTGGCTCCTTTCAAGACGATTGCTTTGGAGAGTGGCGTCAACTATACCGCAGGTCTGCCCATCGTACGTACGTCGCCCGATCATGGTACTGCCTACGACATTGCCGGACAAGGCAAGGCAGATGAAAACTCCCTGCGTCAGGCCATCTATACGGCTATCGACGTATTCCGCAATCGCAAGGCATACGACGAGCCACTGAAAAATCCACTGCCCAAGCTGTTCCACGAGAAGCGCGAAGATGGCGAAAAGGCACGCTTTGCCGTACGTTCCAAAGACCCTTTCCGCAAGGAAAAAGCTGTTGATAAGGACGAAACAAGCAGAGAAACACCAACAGAAAGTTAAATTTCTGCCAAAGTGTGCCATTATGTCAGATTTTCTTTGTACCTTTGCGGCCAAATTGGCTAAAAATGGCTGAATGAAGACTACCGAACTTCAGAACATCAAACAGCGTTACAACATCGTAGGCAACTGCGAGGCTCTGAATAACGCGCTGGACGTCGCCCTCAAGGTGTCGCCCATTGACCTTAGTGTGCTGATTATCGGTGAGAGCGGTGTCGGTAAGGACATCCTGCCACGCATCATTCATGACAACTCGCCACGACGCCGCGAAAAATATTTTGCCATCAACTGTGGTGCTATTCCTGAAGGAACTATCGACTCTGAGCTCTTCGGACACGTTAAGGGTTCGTTTACGGGTGCCATCAACGACTCGCAGGGTTACTTTGGTGTAGCCAACAAGGGTACGCTGTTTCTTGACGAGGTGGGCGAACTGCCTATGGCCACACAGGCCCGTCTGCTGCGTGTGCTGGAAAATGGCGAATACATTCCTGTTGGTGGTACTGAGATACGCAAGACGGATGTGCGCATCGTGGCTGCCACGAATGTCAACATTCAAAAAGCCATCAGCGAAGGCCGTTTCCGCGAGGACCTATACTACCGTCTGAACCAGGTGCAGATACAGATGCCTGCCTTGCGTGACCGCGGTGAGGATATCGTGCTGCTGTTCCGTCTCTTCGCCATGCAGATGGCTGAGAAATACCGGATGGACAAAGTCGTGCTGACTGACGAAGCCAAGCAGATGCTGATGCGCTACAAGTGGCCAGGCAACATCCGACAGCTGAAGAGCATCACTGAGCAGTTGTCAATACTCAGTGCCGAACGCCTGATTACCCCCCAGATTCTGTCACAATTCATTCCGCAGGATCAGGAGACCACGCAGCTGGCAACGATTCATAAGGAGGGCGACCACTCGTTCGAGAACGAGCGCGAGATACTCTACAAGATTCTGTTCGAGTTACGTTCAAACGTCAACGAGATGCGGCACGAGATGAGTACGCTGAAGAAGCAGATTGAGGACGTGCAGGGTTCTGCACCTGTTGCCTCGTCGGCTCCACTTCCTACGACCCAGCTTGCACCCATTCAACCGATTCAGCCTATCAGCCATTCTTCGCTCGAAGATGCGGAGGCTGAGGAATATGTAGAGCCAGAGCCAGAGAATCTGAATGTCAACGACTGGAGTCGTCAGGCACTTGAGAAGGCCCTGAACCGCAATGGTGGCAATCGCAAGAAAGCTGCTCAGGAAATGGGCATCAGCGACCGAACCCTATATAGAAGACTGAAACAATATGGACTGGACAAATAAAGGTAAAAAAGTAAAAAGGTAAAAAAGTAAAAAATGAAGATTTGGATTTACTACGAGATGAAACGACACTGTGCAGGCAAGAACCTGTGCCGTGTTTTACCTTTTTACCTTTTTACTTTTTTACTTTTATCTTGCTCCGTGAGCTATAAGTTCAATGGTGCCAGCATCGACTACACCAAGACGAAGACCATCCAGATTAACGATTTCCCCATTCGTTCCAGCTATGTGTGGGGTCCGATGGGTCCGATGTTCAACAACGAGTTGAAGGACATGTACAGTCGCAATACGCGTCTCTCGCAGGTTAAGCGTAACGGCGACATGAAGATAGAAGGCGAGATTACCCAGTACCAACAGCGCAACAAGTCTGTGTCGTCCGAGGGTTTCTCTGCCATGACAGAACTCTCAATAACTGTCAATGTACGTTTCACCAACAATGCCAACCATGCTGAGGACTTCGAGAAGTCGTTCTCTGCCAGCCAATCGTACGAGACGACGCAGTCGCTGCAGGCCGTGCAAGAAGAGTTGGTAACGCTGATGATCAAGGACATTTGTGATCAGATATTTAATGCAACAGTAGCAAACTGGTAATATGGAACTGACGGAACTCATCAATCACCCGGAACGGATGGATCGCGATACGCTCTACGAATTGCGATCCTTGCTGGCATTGCATCCGTATTTCCAAACGGCACGCTTACTCATGCTCCAGAACTTGTACCTGCTCCACGACCCTACCTTCGACGAAGAACTGCGCCGCGCTGCTGTGTACATCACTGACCGCAAGACCATCTTCCAGATGATTGAGGCTGCCCACTACCAGCTGCGCCAGCAGATTAAAGAGTCTGCTACACCCACTACTGCGAGTGCTCCTGCCAGCCGTACCATCGACCTCATCGACAACTTCCTCGACTCCATTCCAAAGGATGAAGAGCCAAGCGAGAAAGCCAAGCGCAAGCCTACACCTGCAGATGCTGCTGTCGACTACGTGGCCTACCTGCTGGCTACCGAAGACAATAGCGACGACAAACAGCCTGCACCACAGATGAAGGGACAAGACCTCATCGACAACTTCCTCGAACAGGAGAAGGGACGCATCATGCTCGACCTGCCTGAAGAGTCGTCGTCAGATGACGAACACGACCACGAAGAAGAGGGCGAGGAAGAATACTTCACAGAGACGCTGGCACGCATCTATATCAAGCAGGGACGCTATCAGCGTGCACTCGATATCATCACGCGACTCTCCGAACACTATCCGAAGAAGAACGCGTATTTTGCCGACCAGATTCGATTCTTAGAGAAATTAATAATAAACAGCAAGAATAATTCAAAAATTAAATAATTCAAAATTCAAAACATTATGTACACATTATTTGTAATTCTTATCGTGATTGCAGCCGTACTGATGATTGGTATCGTGCTGATTCAAGAGTCTAAGGGTGGTGGCTTGTCTTCAAGCTTCGCATCTTACAACCAGATTGGTGGTGTTCGCAAGACCACTGATTTCATCGAGAAAGCCACATGGAGCCTCGCTGCCGCTATGGTCGTTATCAGCGTTGTCTGCGCATGGGTTGCTCCTACAGCTACAACAGACAGCTCTGTGATGGAGAACATCGAGAACCCCGTCACCAATCCTAACAACCTGCCTGGTTTCGGTGCCAGCCAGCAGAACGACGCTGCCGCTCCTGCTGCAACGCCTGCTGCTACAGATTCTACGAAGAAATAATCACTCTTCCATCAATTTACGATAACGCGCACGCTTAGGTTCCTCAAGACCTAAGCGTTGTGCTTTATTGGCCTCGTATTCGCTATAGTTGCCTTCGAAGTAGAACACGTTGCCTTCGCCTTCGAATGCAAGGATATGCGTACAGATACGGTCCAAGAACCAGCGGTCATGACTGATGACGACGGCACAGCCTGCAAAAGCCTCCAAGCCTTCCTCCAATGCTCGCAGCGTGTTCACGTCAATATCGTTCGTAGGCTCGTCCAACAGCAACACGTTACCCTCTTGCTTCAAGGCAATAGCCAGATGCAGACGGTTGCGCTCACCACCGCTGAGCACCCCACACTTCTTTTCCTGATCGGCACCGCTGAAGTTAAACCTGCTCAGGTAGGCGCGTACATTAATATCCTTACCACCCATACGGATGGTCTCGTTGCCGCCACTTACCACCTCATAGACACTCTTGTCAGGCAAGATGTCCTTATGCTGTTGGTCAACATAACTCAGTTTTACCGTCTCACCCACAGCGAATGTACCCGCATCAGCCTGTTCCAATCCCATAATCAGACGGAACAGCGTGGTCTTACCTGCGCCGTTAGGACCTATCACGCCCACAATGCCGTTAGGTGGCAGTATGAAGTTCAAGTCTTTGAACAGTTCCTTTTCAGGGTATGACTTCGCCACGTGCTCGGCCTCAATAACCTTGTTGCCCAGACGTGGACCGTTGGGAATGAATATTTCCAGCTTTTCTTCTTTCTGCTTCTGCTCCTCGTTCAGCATCGACTCATACGAGTTCAGACGGGCCTTACCCTTGGCATGACGTGCCTTCGGTGCCATCCTTACCCACTCCAACTCGCGCTCCAGCGTTTTTCTACGCTTCGAAGCCTGTTTCTCCTCCTGAGCCAGACGCTGCGACTTCTGTTCCAGCCACGATGAGTAGTTACCCTTCCAGGGAATACCCTCACCACGATCCAACTCCAGAATCCACTCGGCTACATCGTCCAGGAAGTAACGGTCGTGGGTAACGGCAATTACCGTACCCTCATACTGCTGCAGGTGTTGTTCCAACCAGTCAATGCTCTCTGCATCCAAGTGATTGGTAGGCTCGTCCAACAACAGCACATCAGGTTTCTGCAACAGCAGGCGACACAGCGCTACACGTCGGCGCTCACCACCCGACAGCGTTTTTACTGACCAGTCGCCAGGAGGACAGTTCAGCGCTGCCATCGCCCTATCCAACTTCGAATCCATATTCCATGCATCCGTTGCATCTATCACGTCCTGCAATTCAGCCTGACGCTGCATCAGCTTGTCCATCTTGTCAGGGTCTTCATAGTACTCAGGCAATCCGAACTTCACGTTGATGTCGTCGTATTCCTTCAACGCGTCATATACGTGCTGCACGCCTTCCATCACGTTCTCCTTCACCGTCTTCTCCTCGTTCAATGGCGGGTCCTGTGGCAGATAGCCCACCGAGTAGCCAGGACTCCACACCACCTGTCCCTGATACTGCTGGTCAAGTCCCGCTATAATCTTCATCAGCGTCGATTTACCAGCACCATTCAAACCAATGATGCCAATCTTCGCCCCATAGAAGAAGCTGAGATAGATGTTTTTGAGCACTTGTTTCTGGTTCTGCTGGATGGTCTTGCTCACGCCAACCATCGAGAAAATCACTTTTTTGTCGTCTACTGTAGCCATAAGTTTTAATGTTTTGGTGGCGAAGTTACGAAAAAAACAGCAAAAAGACAAATTTTTCTTCAAAAAAAGAGCCAAACGTTTGGCAGATTAAAAAAATCTATGTACCTTTGCACCCGCAAAACCAACATGGTGCCCGTAGTTCAGTTGGTTAGAGCGTCAGATTGTGGTTCTGAATGTCGACGGTTCGAGTCCGTCCGGGCACCCTCCAAAACAAATCCCTGTAAGTCAAGTACTTGCGGGGATTTTTGATTCCCAATACCTCAAATTTTGATGGAACATTGATGGAACATTTTCAAGTTGTTCCATCAATGTAATAGGTTTTGTGTTCATAAAGGGCCATGATAATCCAAACACATTCATTCCTTTGTGATAGGTATATTCAATTGTTTTCATTGGTGTTTTTCATTAACGACCCATTTACCTTCCTTACGGCCACCTTCACGAGTGAGAATGCCCATTTTCTTTAATTTGGCCAGATCCCTTTCGATTGTTCTCTCATTGGTACCTTCCTTTTCCGACATCTTTTCCGACATCTTTTCCGACATCTTTTCCGACATTGCCTTTGCGGGCAAGAATCTTCTATAATCATTTCAAGTATATCTATCTGTCTATCAGATTTCTTTTAATACATCTTTCTGGACATCTTTTAGGACATCTTTTAGGACATTCTTTAGGACATCGGGGATGATCTTGGCCATTTCCTGTGAACTATACTGTATTTTTTCTCTTGTCGCAATGTCTGCAAAGATACATATTTTTATTCTAACTGTTTTCTATATACAGCATCCAGTGTTTGACCATCTTTGTCTTTCCATATGATTGCTGACATCCTTTCTGTATCAATATTCGTCCTTCTTGACTGGAGGCCTGTTGATGTATGGGATAGGGCGAAATCTTTGGCAAGGAACATTGTCAAGGTAATTATCTCCATCGTGAAATCCATTTCTGTGAACAATAACCATAAGGAACGGGATGCAGAGCGGATTCCCCCGGCTATTATCGTTATCGACCAGCGAGGTGTGTACCGTCAACTGACACGCAGAGAGGTGAGGGAACTATATGCAAGCATCAGATACTCGAATGATGGAATCGCCCACAGCGGCATGTACGATGCTGCCGACACAGGTCAGGGTTACACATCCGAGGAACTTTTCAATGCCGTTTCCGTTGTAATGGGAGTATCAGCCCAGACGAAAGACAGGATGAAAGCGGGTGAGGTGCTCAGCCATTTCGACGGTGCGGAGATATTCAATCAGATGTGCCGTGAACATAATGAGTTCTCAGAACGCTTCAACTCACTTGTTAAGGAATATCGAGACACAAAGCCTTAACCGCCATCAATGATAACGCCTCCATTGCCAAATACATTTGGCGGGGAGGCGTTTATCTGTTTCCTGTCATATACCCACTTAATAGAAATATTCAGTACGGGGAGAGATTAGTCATCATTCCACGTCATTTCTGTGCGCAGCCAGTGGGAAGGGCTGCTAAATTGGAATTTATTCGATTGAATAACCACGTTCCTTTAATACCTGTAACGCCCGCTCGAAGTTCTCGGCTTTCGTCTGGATATAGTCGGTGTTGTAGGTCGAAACGGCGAAGATGCCGATGCCTGCATCAGCCAATAGCGTGGAAATCTTCGACAGAATGCCGATGAGCGAGAAGTCGAGTACGCCTTCGATGCGGAAAGCCCGCCATCCATCTTCGCGCTCGATGGTATTGGCTGGTGCCAACGGGGGCTCACAGACGAGCGAGCGTTCCTCGTCGGTCTTGCCGATGAAAACATAGTCTGCCGTGAGGTCAACCTGTGAGTAGTCCCCGACCTTGCAAACACTGAATGGTTTGTTGATGACTTTAAGTTGCATGGTTTATACGATTTTAAGTCCGACAATCGACGCTATGAGCGTCACGATAAAGAACAGGCGCCAGGCAGTGGCTGGTTCGTGGAAACAGAGGATTCCGACCACGACGGTGCCAACAGCCCCGATACCCGTCCACACGGGATAGGCAGTGCCGATAGGGAGCGTTTGCGTGGCCTTTGCCAGCAGCGCCATACTGAGAAACGTAAACGTGAGGAAACCGCCCATCCAGAGCCACCATTCCACATCTGCCACACTCTTTGCACGACCGAGACAGTAAGTGAATCCCGTCTCGCATAGTCCTGCAACAATCAAGATAACCCAGTCCATAGAAGGTTACCGATTGCCTCTTTGAGGGTTGCAGAACTATTCCGGCGACTCCTTCTAAGGCGCTGCAAAGGTACAAATAATCGGTGAGAAAAACGAAACTTGGCGAATCTCTTAACGAAATTTGCCAAGTTTCCATGTGATTTCTGCCTGATTTGATTATCAGTCTACTTGATAGTCCTTGCCAAAAACTCGCGCATCAGTCGGGCAATCTCCGTGTGGTGGCTTTCGAGGGCGAAGTGGCCGCTGGGCACGAAGTGGATTTCGGCGTTGGGCAGGTCGCGGCGGAAAGCCTCGGCTCCGGCAGGGATGAACGACGGATCGTTCTCACCCCAAACGGCGAGCAATGGGGGCTGATGGGTGCGCAGATATTAGTAGGTAAAATGTTCGCGGTCGGGGCTTTCCGTCTGCCCGAACGAGGGGAAGTCGGGCGCAGTCAGATGATTCTCGTCCGCCAGTTCTGGCATCAGTTCGCGGAACATGTGACTTGCCGACGGGAAACCATGCAGCAGGAGGAGATTACTTAGTTGATGTAATATCCGCAAATCTCATCAGATAAGTGTCGTATTGCGTTTCGAAGGGACGGAAGGGGGCCGGAATGGTCTGCGGGTCGGCAAAGAGGGTACGAAGTAGCGGTGGCAACTTACCCGCATCAGTGCGGTAGAGCCAGAACTCGCCGCTAACGGTTCCCACTTCCTTGGCGATGACAGGGAAGGCAGTACGGGCGAACTTAGGCCCTTGGCCGGCAACGGCAGCATTATAGGTGAGCACAATGCCACGGTCAGTCTGCTCGAAGCTGACATTCCCATTCCGGCAGACGAGCAACAGGCCATTACCGTCTTTGTCTGTCAGCCAGACGGCATCCACGCCCCTACGGTTTCCCTCGAAATAGAGGTCGCCCTGCTGCAAGGCCCAGAAGCCATAGCGACCAGCACGGTAGCGACCAGGATAGGTGGGCATGCAGCCATTGCCAATCCACTGCACACGGTCAATCTGCTTATTAAGCAGGAAGGCGATACCGAGTTCTGACAGGAAGGTGTCGGTGCTGTCGGGTGTCAGCGAGAATATGAAGTGGGTGGCATTGCCTACTTTCTCAGTCTTGATGTCTGTCTTTATCAAACCAGCACGAGTGCCATCTTCTGATAAGGGCAGCAGATACTGTTCTAATCGTTTGCCTGCAACCTTTAACATCTCTGCCAGTGTTGCCTTACGGCCAGCACGGACAAGGATGTCCTGCTGCATGTTAGTCATCGGGGCTGTAGTCTTTTCCGTCAATCCGGAGAGGACACGCTGCGTCAAGTCTGTAGGGTTGATTGGTATCGACTGACGATTGAAGATACGGCCTTGCGCATCACTGATTTCGACATTCAATAGACAAATCCTGTTTGTGTCGAGTGTGGTTGGCACAGCGAAGGGATAAGTTACTATCTGGTGAGGCTGACAGTCGGGTGAGAAGGCACCGCGGACGATGGTGTCACGGTCTTCCGTGAGTACCCAGCTAAAAGTGACATTGTCCTTCAAGTTCAGGAAATCGAAGCGGTTGCGAATATGCAGATTTATGACAGTCTGTCCTTCATTGAGGGTAATGATGCTGTCGGTGATGGATGCCTGAGCATAATTGTGCTGCAGCTCGTAATAGTTCGGCAGCGGAGTACGGTCGGCATAGACCAGCCCGTCGGTTCCTTTGTTACCATACATCTCGAAGCCGGAAGTCGGTGTGGTATAGACCTTCTCCTCGTAACCGTAGAACTTTTCACTATTCACTCTTTCACTATTCACTCTGAACGGCATGCCCTGGTCGGCCCATTCCCAGACGCTGCCACCGGCAATGCCGGGTGTGCGCTCTATGATTTCCCACTGGCGGTCGTGGTCTTCGAACGAGATGCCCAGCGTATGGCAGTACTCGGTGAAGATAACGGGGCGGTCTAAATGCTGATAGAAACCACCAATCTGCCCTGTTGTTGGGTAGTGTGGAGCATAGACGGGAGCCGTTGATGGGAATGGTGATGGCCCGTCTTCCGAAGGACTTACGCCTGTCTTCTCCCAAAAACGACGGAAGTAGCTGCCAACCTGTGGGAAACAGTAGGGACGGCTGGGGTCCAGCTGTCCGACATAGTCGCCCACCTCCACACAGGTCTGCGGCAAAGGATTCTCGTTGCCCACGCTCCAAACGAGCACCGACGCATGGTTCTTGTCGCGGCGCACGGTAGCATTCGCGCGGGTCATCAGGATGTCCTGATACGAACGGTTCGACAGATGCTTGTCGCCAAAACCGAAGGGCACCTCGTCGACCAGATAGAACCCCAGCGAGTCGGCCAGTTCGTAGAAGCGCGGCTCACGGGGATAGTGGCTCAGCCGCATGTAGTTGACCGATGCCTCCTTCATCATACGCATGTCCTTGAGGGTAAGGTCGTCTGAAATGACCTTCACTGTCTGCGGGTCGATGCTGTGGGCATTCACGCCGCGCAGTTTGATGGTTTGCCCGTTCAGTTTCAGAATGTTACCCTCGATGGTAAGTTCTTTGATGCCAATCTTTTGGGTGAACGTCTGCAGCGTCTTCCCCTTCTGCTTTACGCGCAGGTGCAGCGTGTACAAGTAAGGGGTCTCTGCCGTCCATAGCTTGGGCTGACGGATGATGCCGCCAGTCGACACGATGTTACCCTGAGCGTCGGTGATGTCGTAGTCCACGGTGGTCTGCTTCGTCGAATTGGCCACCTCCGTCGTCACCGTCACCTCGCCGTTCATCCGTGTAGTCACCGTCAGATCGCTCAGATGTGTACGGGGTACTGCCATCAGCGTCACGTCGCGGAAGATGCCGTTGGTGGCCCAGTCGTCGAAACAGTCGAACTCGTAGCCCTTGAAACGGGTGTAGACGCGCATGGCCAACTGCTGTGGTCCTTTCTTTCTGAGGTAAGGTGTCAGGTCGAAAAGACAGGTGTTGTAGGCCGACTCCCACGTGCCTACCAGTTGGTCATTGAGCCACAGGTCGTAGCCACGCAGCACACCATCCAGACGGATGTAGACCTGCTGCCCACGCCACTCCTCGGGCACGGTGAACGCTGTGCGGTAGTAGCCCGTCAGCGAGTCGGGGTAGTCGTACTTCGGCTCGCAAAAGCCATACGCCTCCCAGCAGCCTGGCACGGCAATCCGGCCCCACGTGGTGTCTGCCGCTGGCACCACCTTGTTGTCATCAATTCCCTTGACAACCTTCAGTTGCCACTCGCCGTTCAGACTACGCATCATCTGAGGATCGGTTACGGGCCACACACCTTTCATGGCATCGCCTATTTCTGCCTTTCCGCACAGGGCTACCAGCCCCAGCAGTGCTATTGTCAATATGTTTCTTCTCATTTTGCTACAGGTATTACGTAGAATTTACGGTCTTGTTTAAAGTCTATCATCCACTGGTCGACTATGATATGGTCATCCAATGCACGGATGGTCAGCGTATGGCGGCCCTTGGTCAGCGTGACAGGTGTCTGCTTCAGCGCCTGACCACGCAGTACGCTCTTCTTCCAGAACTCCGAACGGAATTTTTCTTTCAGGGAGATGACGATGGGAGCCTGGCCATCAATGCTCACCGAGCAGCGCAGGTTGCCCTTGTCGTTCGGCTGCGTGGGAATCATGGCGGTATAAAGCGTCGCCTCACCCGTTGCCTCTGTCTCAAACTCAAATGTCAGCGAGGCGTTTTTACTCAGGGCCACGGCGTTCATCGAGTGTCCCAGCGACTGTACACAGCGCACGCTGCCGTCGGCCCGTTCAAATTGGCAGGCATTAAAGGCAACAAAGGTGGAGTCCTTCGTCAAAGGCTGGGACTGGCGGTCGGCCTTGTTCTTATACTGCGCCACCTCTGCATCGGTCAGCAGAACAGGCAGCGAGGGCGCATTGAACACATACAGGTCGCGGGGATTGTCAACCATCGAGTGGCGCCACTTGCCACCAGCCAGTTCGTTGTTATAATAGGCCGTCAACCGACGTATCTCCTGATAGGCATCCTGGCTCTTGGCACAGGCCGTTAGCAGTGCCTCGTCGCGCTGCCAGCGGGCCGCGTCGTAGTCAGCCTTAGCAATGGAGCGGGCGCGCTGGGCCTCGAGCATTTTTTCACTCATGGCCGCAGCACCGAGCAGGGGATATTTGATGTGGGAGAAGTAGGTATCGCTAAGCCGACGGGGCAGCTGTTGCTCAATGCGCCTCACGGCTTCGGTCACCTGGTGCCAGTCGGCGAGGTAGCGGTCCAATTCGCCGCCCAACTCCGTCAAACTAAACTCCGTGTCGACAACGGGTGACCAGCCACGGGGATAGACCTTCTTGTCAAGCTCTACCTGTGTCCACCCCATGAACTCCGGTTTGCGGATGGCTGTCAGGCGATAGAACTCCTGAACCACGGGCAGCAACTGCCGACCCGTCTCGGCACCAAACTCCCGTTGCAACCAGTCGGACAGATGGCGGTTGAGCGTCGTGGGACCTACGCAGTCGATGTTCCAAGCCATGTCCAAGAACAACTCCAAGCCGTAGGGTGCCGTCTTCATGTCGTGGACATTAACAATCCACAGTCGGCGGGCATGGTGGTCGTAGGCCTCGCGCATCTCGTTGTAGATGAGTCCGGGCTGCGTGGTCGACAGCCACATGTAGTCGTGTGGACGTCCCCAGTAGCTCAGGTGGTAGTAGACACCGCTGCCACCACTGCGCTGTTGTTGCAGCGAGTCGGAAAGGCGGGTCATGTAGCCATAGTTATCATCACACCATGTCAGCGTCACGTCGTCGGGCACCTGCAGCCCGTTCTCCATCACCTGCAGCACCTCTTTGTAGGGCACGAACTGCTGGGGAATCTGCTCCACGTGCTTGTTGACATACTTTCTGAGCAGTTCACGCTGGTCGTCGATGACCTGTTGCAGCGCCTCACGGGTCTGCTTCGTCCCCTTCACACCCTCCATCGGTCCGTCATGGATGCCGCGCATGCCGATGGTGTAGAAGTTCTCGTAGCGGCCAACCTCCTTCAGCCGTTCTATCCAGTAGTTCTGCACCCCCTCCTTGTTGGTGATGTAGTTGTATGCACCGCGTTCGGCCACCTTCCATTCGCCCACATTGTTGCGGCCCAAGGGTTCGCAGTGGCTGGTGCCGATGACGATGCCGCACGAGTCGGCAGCCTCCTTGGCACCAGGGATGGTGAAGAAGGGCGACGTCATGCCGTGCATACCCGGCCAGATGGCGTTGGCACGGAGGCGCATCAGCAACTTGAAAATCTGCCGGTAGGTCTTGGCACTGATAAAGCCGGGCTTGGCTGGGTCGAAGGTGCGCCAACTCCAAGGCTGCAGCGTCCAGTCTTCATCGTTGAGGAAGATGCCGCGATACTCCACCGACGGGCTCTGCATCGTCACGTAGTCTGCTGCCACCGTCAGCCGCTGCCGCTGCTCCGGCTTCACGTCGGCCCACCATTTCCAGGGCGACACACCAGCCAGCCGCGACAGTTCCAGCACGCCGTATGCCGTGCCTCGTCCGTCGCTGCCGACAACCAACAACTGATTCTCGTGTACCTTGATATAAAAGGCATCCTTCTTGCCCGACAGTTCATCAACAGGCACTCCTGCCGACCGCAGCCCTTTCCACGCAACCTTGTCCTTATCCAATTGCACGATGCGAATCTTAGCCCTTTTACCATCTTGCCCCTTGCTCCGTGCCCCTTGCTCCTTGAGCTCTGCTCCCGTTACGTCCTTCAGGTCTTCCGACAGCATCTGCAGGGCCGTTGCTACCACGGGCGACACCTTTTTGCTCACCGTGTAGCCAATCATCTTCTCGCCGTCATACCAGCAGAAATCCTTCGGCGATGTGATAATCTGATGGTTAATAAGCGTATCGAACACCCGATTCCCCAACAGTTCCGTACCCTTCTTGTCGAAGTGTATATTGTCGCGTTGCAGCGTTGCATCACTGACATCTACGACATAGAAGTTTCGGTCTTCCCGTGCCAGCCTATAGAGAGCCTCAACCACCTTGGGATTATAGCCGCGCCCGCTCTTTGCGTATGTTCCACAAACGAAAGGCAGCGCGGCATATTTACCTCTGCCAGTCTTCTCAACCAGATAGTTACGCACGTAAGCCACCACAGCCTTCAGGTTGTCATAATATCTCTCCTGCTGTGCAACATCGCTCTCACCTTGATGCCATAGCATCACCTTGATGTCATAGCCTTGTGGCAAAGTACTCAACTGCTTGTCAATGCAAGCACCGATGTTTTCGGTCAGGGCCTTCAACAGCGACTTACCTCCCTTGTCTGACGCCGGGTTTCTTGCCAGCCATTGCGCATCGGCACTCCAGTGCATCTGCTCGCGGCTCTTGCACAACGTGTCGATACTCGTGCCACCCAGCGACTCCTTAATAATATAGAAAGGTTCCTGAAGCAACTGCTCCAGCCTGTAGTACACGACGGCATCGTATGCCCACTTGTCATGTTCTTTCACCCCCGCTATCCAAGGATAAAAGGGTTTGAAATCACCATTTCCGGAATGGGTTCCACTGCCATAACTCCACTGACAATACTTATAGCCGTTGTCCTTGATATACTGCGGCAGGGAGTCGTTAGTCATCCGCCCGTCCGTATTGCTTTGTCCGGCAGTGATGATGACCGTGGCGGGATGCCGTCCCTCTGCCTTTGCCTGCATCGTTGCTACGACAATCAGCACTAACGCACAGATAACTGAATAGATTCTTTTCATATCAACACTTCTTAATTATGATGCGGCAAAGATAGAAATTATTATTGAGACTTGGAACTACAATTGTTCCGAAGTAGCAGAATCTCGTTCCAACTGGGCTTTTGAAACATTTTTCACCCTTTCTGAAACATCTTTCTCCACAGAATAATCGGCAGGCAGCACACCATACATCTCCTTAAAACAGCGGGAGAAGTATTTCGGATCGTTGAACCCCACTTGATAAGCCAGGTCGCTGACGCGTATACTTGGTGACGTGCTCAAGATTTGCGTTGCAGCCTGTAAGCGGATGTTACGAATGAAGGTCGTCGTTGTATCGCCTGTCAGTTCCTTCATCCGGCGGTGAAGGGTCGTTCGGCTGGTGCCCAGCTCGTTGACAAGTTGTGGCACATCAAAGTCACTGTCCGACAAATGATCAAGCACTATAGAGGTTGCTTTGTCGACAAACTGCTGGTTGGGGTCTACCACAGGCTTAACCATATCTGACAGTCTTGGGCTGACAGGCTGTGGCCGAGGCTCTATAGCCACAGCTCCCGACGGTCGGTGCTGTCTCTTCTTATATAATACAAAGATACCACCACACAGTAAGATGAAAAGTGCTCCCCATAGCCACTTCTGGTTTGTGGTAGCATCAGGCTGAGAGACGCGATGCATATTGATAAGTTCGTCATTAGTGAGTCGTATGATTTCAGTACCGACATTCACTGAGAGCGAACCGTCATCACCAGCTTCCAAACCCGTTACAACATCACCGGGAAGTTGCAGGCGTTCATGGACAGAGACGAAGCAGTCCTGTATGCTGTCATACAGGCATAGTCCCATGCCATCCGTGCCAACCCACCTGCGCCCAGACTGATCCTGACAGAAATCCAAAGGGGCACCAATGGGGAAATTTCCGTCTTCTACAGAATAGCGATGATACATGCTGTCGCAACGAATCATGCCTTCGGAAGTGGCAGCCCAAAGGAATCCCTGCCGGTCTTCTGCCAGGAAAAACATTTCATCACTGAGATAGTCCGGCATTCCTGACCTTTCTGACGGGATACAATCACTGCCATCATGAAAGCGGACGCCAAGGCCAAGGCGGGTTGCCACCCAGAGATTGCCCTGCGAATCCTCCACGGCATGATGCACCAAATCATGAGGTATGAACTCGTCACCTGCTTTTCGGCTGTAGTGCTTTTCTATTTTTCCATGACGAGCAACATAGACCCCTGCGTCGTGCACAGGAATCAATACCCGTCCGTCTTGAGTCAGCGACAAGCGGTAGGGCCGAAGTTCCGGCAACAGCAGAACAGCCTGAGCGGATGTACTCGGTTTGTAGGCCACGCCATAGTTTCGTGCTTCCCATTGGTCGCCGACGTTGTCGGTTAACAGCTGAAATGATGGATTGATTGTGGCCTCAGGTTTTTTGTTTTGCTTCGCTGTCGTAAAGACACCCATTCCTTTGGTTGCAGCCCACAAACAACCTGTATGGTCAGTACATACACCCAACACCTCCTCGCCTAGAAGCCGTGCAGCAATCCCTTCCACAAAAAGCCCTTTGCGCGTACCAGCACACATCCGGCCCTCTGATTCCGTGATGCTATAAACACAGTTCGACGGAATGGCTTTCCCTGCGTACTGGGCAACAATCTCTAACTTGTCGTTTCCGTCTATTGACATCTGGCACAGTCCTTCGTCCAGCGTTCCCATCCATAGGCGATGGCTTTTGTCGTAATAGATAGCCAAGATGGTCTGACTGGCTATGGCCGTTGGTAATGCTACAGACCTGAATCCTTCCTTTGGCGAATACAGGAAGAGGCCTTTTCCCCAGGTTCCAATGAGGATATTCCCGTTGGGCGTCTCCGCAAGCGACTGGATATTGACATCGGTCAGTCCTACAGATTCCATCATCCCTGAGGCCTCATCAAAATGCATTAGTCCACGGATCATTCCTGCATATACATTCCCGTCACGAGTGGTAAGCAGTTCGTTTACACGGCGATACTGAATGGTGTCTATCTCCATCTGAACCATACGACCCGTTTTCTTATCCAGTCGACAAAGCCCGTTCTCTGTTCCAATCCACAGTCGTTGCTTTAAGTCTTCCTGCACACAGATTACATTATTGCTTGGAAGCAGTTCTGGGGTATATAGGTTGGAGCGAAATATCCGCAAAGTCCCTCTAGTATAGCGTACCAACCCACGGAAGGTTGCCAACCAAATTATTCCCTCGTTGTCCTCATATACTTGATGAATCAGATTGCTTGGCAATGCTCCTCCTGCTTGTAACGGATGAATATCTATCTGCTTCTCATCAGCCCATGACACAAACACGCAACTCATCAATGTTGCGATGATAGCATAAAGCCGGATTGTTTTATTTAAGCGCCCCGTTGTCCTCCTCTTGTTTTTTGTCAGTTCAACTCTTTTCTTCTCTTCCACCATACCGCAATCCGCCTGAAAAGTATTCAGCATGTCAGCAAGTGCAAAGTTACGAAAAAATCGCATACGGCGTATCATCCGCATGCGATTTTATGAATATTTAATAGGGAATGTTCTGCTTCGGCAGTGATTCGCCCTCAGAATCGACTCTCTGTTACCCCTTCTCCATAAACGCCTTGCGGTCTTTGACGATGTCGCTGAGGTTATCGAGGGCCCAGCCTACGAGGTTGTGGATGTGGGGCAGGAGCGAGCGGGAACGGTCGGTGAGTTCATATTCCAAGCGGGGCGGCACCTCGGCATAGGCGTGGCGCAGCACGAGGCCGTCGGCTTCGAGGTCGCGCAGGACTTGGGTGAGCATTTTTTGCGAGATGTCGGGGATGGCGGCTTCAAGGGCCTTGAAACGCATGGGCTGCTTGGTTTCGTCGAGGGTGAGCAGCACGAGAATAGACCACTTGTCGCCTATCCGTGCAATGATGTTACGGATAGGGCACTCAGGAAATATCGGGTCAACAACTTGTTTTTTCGTCATAAGTCTTCAATAATATTATAGCGTCCTGGCTTGCGGGGTTTCTCTTTCGGCTAGTCGCCTTTGCAATAGCCCAGCAGCACGAAGCAGCGGGCGACGTAGCCGTAGGGTACACCCCACTGGTACATCAACTGGTGGCCGTAGTCGCTGTCGAAGGTCTCTTCGCCACGGGCAATTATGCAGGAACTGATGCCGAGTTCGGTGGCTGCCAGCACCATGTTCTCCGCACAGCAGAAGGCATCTGGAATGCTGTAGAGGATAAAACATTGAAAATAGTCGGAACGGATACATACAATTATGATGTCCAAAAAGCACGACTCCGTTTGATAGACCAATGCACCAATCTCCCATCAGAGGGGCTGCTTGTTGAGGAGTTCATTACAGATGATACTCATAAAACGGTATGGGTTATCCATGTGCCAAAACACATGAAGAGGCAACCCGTATATGCACATAACAAGGCATGGCAGAGATTGGATGACTCGTTGATAGAGTTGACTGCTTCACGCAGGAATGCCATATTGGATGAGCAGGATGATGTTGAAGTGGACTGGTCGGCACAAGTTATCCAGGATGCCAGTAAGGATGACCTTGATCCTCGTGCCATTGCAAAGGCTCGCGAAGGTTATAAACAACGCTACCCAAGGCTTGCAAAGGAATGTGATGGCTGGGATGACAAGGTGTTTCTTGATAAGGCTGGACTGACAATCGACGGGAAAGTGACACGTACTACACTATTGTTGGTGGGCAAAGAAACGGCTGCTCACAAACTGAACCATATAGCTCAAATAGTGTGGAAATGTTTTCAGGACGGGCAGGTGTTCGGCGACATTTATACCATCCCGTTTGTCCTCACGACAACTGAACTGCTCAGCAGAATACGCAACTATCGCTTCAAAATTTATCCTAAAGATTCGCTGATACCAGCAGAGGTTTGGAAGTATGATACGGAGAGCATACTCGAAGGTATGCACAACTCGATAGCCCACCAAAAATATGAGAAGAATGCCAGGATTATTGTGACTGAGAATATGGATTCGTTGAAGTTTCAGAATGATGGAAGCTTCTATGAGGGGGACTACAAAGAGTATATCACTGGTGAGAAGACTCCCAAGAACTATCGTAATCCTGCACTTGTAAAGGCTATGGTGAACATCAGAATGATAGACACGCAAGGCTATGGTATACACAAGATGTACCAGAGTCAGAAAGACCGCTATCTTCCGATGCCAGACTACGACCTGTCAACAGCGGATGAAGTCATTCTCAATCTGCCTGGCACCATCATCGATGAGAACTACAGTCTGATGCTGCTTGCCAATCAGGACATGTCTCTAACAGATGCAGTGTTACTGGATCAGGTGCAGAAAGGTAAGCCAATCAGCGACGAGGCTATTAAGATGCTGAGGAAGAAAGGGCTGATAGAAGGTCGTAAGCCTCATTTGTTTGTCTCAAAGCAGATCGCTAAGGCGACTAATACGCAGGTGGAATATACTTTGAAAAAGGGATTTAACGACGCAGAATGTCAGGAGTGGGTTATGAAAGCCCTGAACGACCATAAGGTGCTGAGCAGGAAGCAGATTAACGAACTGCTGTGGAACAAACTTCCCATGGACTTTACAGAAGAACAAAAGATGTCAAAGATAAAGAACCTGCTTTATAAGATGCACAAGAACGATGAAATCTGGCTTGACGAAGACAGGATGTGGCATCGAAAAGAATCTTAGACGAGTTTAGACGGGATTAGACGAAAATTTAGACGAGTTTAGACGGAAAATTTAAGCGAGATTACGTGACTTTTAAGCGGGATTTCAAGCGAGAATCTTCTGAATCCCCTTTATTTAGGACATTTCTCGATAAGTAAATTTACGTGGCGTTAAGCGAGATTTAGACGAGCTTAGACGAGAATTTAGACGGGATTAGACGAAATCCAAGACGAGAAAAGAGGTAGAGAGGGTACTGTAACCTACTCCACCTCTTTATATATAAAGAATATCTACCAGCCTAAGCCCTTCTTCTTTGTACCATCCCAGTTGGTCAACTCGTCTGCATTCTTGCTTGGGCAAGCGTCCCGTTGGGCCGAGCGGCCGTTGCTGCCACCAACAGACTGACCTCCCATAGAGACTTTCATTTCAGAAGCCAGTTGACCGATGCGAAGTACAGCCGTGTCCCACATGAATTGAGAGATAGATCCAACGGTCTTCTCTGCAACCTCAGCGATGTTGTTGGCTGCGGTCTTACGGTCTGCCTCGCTAACAGGATTGAGACCTTCAAGCTGACACTTCGCAATAATACCTTGTCCAATAACACATTCATCATCACGACTGAAAATGGACGCTGTATTGTGAGCCCAGGCATTGAAGGCAGCAATGGCCCTGTCTACTATCGCAGTAAGATGTGCCCAACGGTCAAAAGCCTCTGAAGCACCAGCCTGTCTGACAAAACGCTCTATCATAGAGAGTCGTTCTTCGGCTTTGTTGGCACGTTGTTCTTCACGATTAGCACGGGTAGCCTGTTCCAGTGCCTTACGCTCTGCCGTAGCAGTCCTTCCTTTCTCACGGGCAATCGCATTCTCATCCAACTGAGAAATACGCTGCTTCAGCCGTACATTCTCTTCCTCTGTCTTGGCAGCAAGAGCAACCTTCTGCTTGGCATCGAGGTACATCTGCTTACCCACATTGTTAATCTGCTTCTTATGGAGCTTGGAAACACTGAGAAGTTGCTTTTGGAGAATAGTAACAATCTCCTTAGCCTTGGCATTACGTTCCTTCTGCCACTCTTCTCGTTTCAAAAGGGGAATTGGTGTGCTGATATCCTTATTGATGCGACGAAGGGCATCATCAACAAGATCCTGTACTGTCTTGACCTCATCAGACCCTTTCATCGTAAAGGTCATCTCTGCAAATGGCACGGCATCAAGAGACTCTTCGGGTACACTGGTGGCAGATAGCAAGTCGTCAATAGCCTTCTGGAGTTTGGTCAGCTTATCGCTGTTTTCCTTGATAGCTTCAATAATCTGCTTAGACTCAGCCTTCTTACGCTCGGTGAACTCTGCAACTTCCTTGGCACGAATTGCCTCCTGCTCTGCCTTGTAGGTATGAGCGTCACGCCACTTCTTGTCACTCTTCTTGCCTCGTTCCATCTTAAAGGTATTGGCAAGCATGTCTTGAAGTTCCGACATATCATGGCGGTTGAGGTTGATGCTCTGTCCTGTATTGTGGTCAGTCCAGTCGAATATGTAATGAGCATGGTAGTTCCATATCATGATAGTTTTGCCTTCTGGAACGTCAAGATACTTACCCTTCTCATGATTCTTGTCGGTTACCACGTGCTCATGTCCCTCATCGAGATGCGCATAAATAGCTTTCGTCTCGATGCCGAATCGCTGTCTGATTACGCTTGCGAGTTCATGCATCTGCTCCATAGTTGTAGACTCTGTGATGACGGCAACACCCTCACGAATAGGTTCGGCATTCTTTGGTAGCTTTTTAGGTTTAGACAGGTCTGGCTCCCATGCGGGTACCATTTTCTGAAGTCCAGTTGCAGGGTCAACAATCGGGTTGCCAGTCTTACTGTCTATGGCAGGTATTGTCAATTGTTTTCCGTCTTCGCCCAGTTTCGCTTTACGGCAGAAATGCTTAGACGAATAGCGTTCCTTAGCCTTACGAATCTCATCAGCCACAGACTTGAAGTCAGAAGACTCCCACGTCTTATTGAGGTGTGAATACTCAGAATGAACATGCTTCATCTCTTTCTCGCGCCTGTTATGCTTTTCGGCACCATACTTGGCGGCGCATATATGAATTGAGGTCTTCTTACCCATATTGTAGAAAATTAGAAATTATAAAAGATAGAATTTATGAAATACAGAAGATGCGTTGACGCATTTCTTCCAGTGAGAGAGTCCAGGGAGAGCGTTTCTCCTTGGTCGGGTTCTTAGGGCAGAAAGTCCTAAGTGGGGGTCTGGGGAGGGTCACTCCAGCGGTAGGGTTCGGAGGGGAGAGGTCGCTCCCCTCGCGGTACATAGGCAGAGCCTGTGCGGAGTCCAGAGAGGTCACTCTGGCACACATAAGGGTTGACATAACCCTTAGTGTGCTACCAGTATTCCGTTGGAATCTGTCGGGCTGCGCGACGTGTAAGGCGCAGAACGGCTGTTCCGATGGGATGCTGGTAGAAAGTTCGCATAGCGATAGGCTATCGCAACTCTGTTGCGTCGGAAGGGGGTATAGGGGGCAGCATAGCCCCCATAACGTCCAGTACCATAATGTAGCATTGATGTAATGCATAAATACAGTATTATTGTTTTACAGCATTATCCGTTGACTGTTGTGGAGTACGGAATGATGGGGTCTCATAGGGGATGATGAGCATCATTTCATTGAAGCGGTCTGCAATCCGGTCGCCATACGTACTACGAATCTGCTTCGGTGTGAGGTTGGTCGTCACCATCGTAAACAGCATCTGGTCATAGCGATAAGACAGCAGATCTATGACTGGGGTAACACGATTTCCGTAGTCCATCATCGTTGCCTCTTCTTCTCCAAGATCATCTATGCCAAGCATGGTAAGTTCTTGATAGCGTAAAGAATTTTTAGGGTCAACACGAATCTGGCGACCGAGTTCCTTAGCACTGATAATCTTCATTCCAAGTGTCTCAAATGAGGTGTTGTGCGTGATTCTAATATCAAGTTGAATAAGCAGACTCTGGAGAGCCTTCATCATAGTGCTCTTGCCGTTTCCTACCCCACCGCACAACATGATACCGAACTTATAAGTCGGACTGGTGAATAACTCTGCAATCTTCTTGATATGTTCATGAAGCTCTGTTACATCTTGAAATGTTCTCCTTCGAAGTTCTACCTCCGCCTGAACAGCAGCCTCAATCCACCCGATGGCTTCATTAGTTGACATGGGCAGTCTAACAGGCTCCCTTGTAGTCCTCTGGCCTATTATCTGAGATTTGAGTTGGGCCAGCTTTGCTTTCGCACTTTCTTTCTTGTCCATAATTGTTATTCTTATTGTGATACTTAATCCAGTTAAACACATAGTTACGGCAGTCATTCTCTTCCTTATGAGTAATCTTCCTTGAACGGAGGTCATCGAAGAACTCGTTTATCTTTCCCTTAAGGTTGTCACCACTAAGATTGAATCCAACAGCAGTCAGACGCTTTGAAAGACCGTTCATCCATTCCGTATCAGCAAGTAACTTTCCCTGCAATTCATCAAGAGTCAATTCCTTATTAGCCTGAGAGGGAGAAGGAGTAGAAGATTTTTCTTTCCTCACAGCATTTCTTGAATCTTCTTCTTTAATATTAGGAAGGGGCAACGCTGGGGGCAATACCTGAGTCACTTGCTGGGTCATCACGGGAGTAATCATCTGAGTCAACGGCTGAGTCAACTCTTGTGGTTGCCCGTCATCCTCTTCCGAACTGAGGAGGAATGTGTATAAGGCAGGCTTACCCTTACCGTCACCTTTAACATAGGAGATAAGTCCTCGTCGCATCAGGCTTTCGCGAGCCTTCATAATGTTCGGTTTACTGGTGCCAAGCCGCGCCATCAGCATCTGGGTACTTGCCTTGAAAGGTGATGTCCAGTGCTGACGGTTGGCCTCATGCAATAGGCAGAAGTATAGAGCAATCTCACTCAACGAACACTGGTCGTACTCGTTCTTCAGCCAGAAATAGATAAGGTAATCGTAGATACTCATGGCTCATTCATTTTACATCCACTTTCTTTGACCAGTTGCAGAGCCAGATCGGCATCGACGAGAATCTTACGATTCACCTGAGTGATGGCTTCATCAATGATACCACTCTTCTTGATACGCTGGGCTGTGGATTTGCTACAACCGAAAAGTGAAGCGATACCTTGATAGCCTTGAACGTATCTCTTCTGAGAGGATGGCTCCGTACTCTCAACCGAGAGACTTTCCATCAGGACATGCTTCATCATATAAGCATGATCCTTACCCGTGAACTGCCATAATGGCTTATTCAAGAGAGCAACATATTCTGGGTCATCATCAGAACAAGTTACTTTATCATTCAACCCGACAACGGGTTTCAATGGACTTCCGGCAACAGCGTTGCTAAGAAGTAACTTCCCTACTGCCTCATAGACAGAAGGAGAAACGGATTGTTGTGGTAATACACCTTTTCTAATCATATCTGTTCAAAATTTATATTCAACATAGTCATATGGTTTCAGCCAAGTGACGTTAATTAGTCGCAGTGCATCCGTTCGAACCTAAATGCGCTGCAAAATTAGCCATTTGAATTTCTATGGTAGGGTGTATATTAAAAACGCAATTAAACAAACCCTTTCTTTGGATTTGTTAACAAGAAAAAAGGATAAGATGACTACTGATGAGCCTCTTATCCCCTTATATAATAGGACTTTAACTATTACGTCAGTTTACTGAATTAAATATTGACAACCACCTGTTGATCACCTTATGAGCAATCTTCCATTTGGTACAATTGTAATCTCTATATTTCAGATAGTCATCTGCAAGAAGAGTGTTGGCTATTTCCAGAACTTCAGAATATCTTGCCTGTGGCTTTGTCACACCCTTAATATTTTTATCTGGAAAAGCCAATGTGATTGCACGGTGAAAAGCCTTGTAGTCACGAACAGATATATGGTCAGTTTCTTTCAGAACATAGAACAGATAGGCAAGGGAAACGGTTCCCTTCTCTTCATCGAGATATTGTTGAATGAGTTGCATCAACTGTTTTTTATCCCCCATACACATGTCTTCAATTGATCCGAAATCAGCCCGTCTGCCTCCTGAACCTTTCACCTTTGCTAAAGTTGCATTGATAGATTCTGCTGTTTCTTCGTCTTCTTCCTTACTTTGTGCTACCCAGTCAGCTTTTGTATCATAGCCATGAGAAACACTGATGTTCACCAAGTCCCTTGAAAGCAAGTCGCTCATCATCTGACTTTGGAGATCCCAATTCTGAGTAATCATCAATGTCGAGAGTTTTTTCTGCACCTTCATTAGTCCATGGTCGAAAATCAGAAAATAGCTAAGTGCATATGCAAGCTGATAGTGTTGCTTTTGTTTGGAAACCAAGTTCTGTAAGAACTTCGGAACGGCTATTAGTGCAGCTGCCAGTATGACGAATGCCCCCATTATCACGTCTTCAGATTCAGTATTAGTATCATCTAAGCCAAATAGAGATTTGATTTTCCGAGGCATCTTCTTAAAAACGGAATCTGAAATCTGCTTAGAGAAGAGAATTTCCCCTTTTTGCAACTGCAGATTTTCAACGTCCTCATATTCTCTCACCCCTCCTGAAGCAATGTCCACACTAAAACAATGATTCTCATTGGCACATCTGTCAAGCATGTCGCCATAAGTTTCAAAAATGCTGCAAGAAGCATCTTCGTCTCTATTTGTAAGACATTGCCATAGCTCCTCAATCTCTTCAGGAATATTTTCTGATACCACCAGCACGAGTTTCCTGAAAAAATCCATATTGGAGCTTGACGTTTTCTCAAAGTTCCTGATAAATTTCTTGTAGGTGTTGGTATTCTGGACATGCCAGGCACTTATCTTCTCTCGTATAGAGAGCTTTATCTTGGTATTCATCTTGTCAATCCTTTTGTATCATGCCTCTTTACTCTTTTTCAACTTTTTCTCTCTCGCCATACGAACTTTCTCTGCTATGCGGTCTGCCTGCTCGCTAACGCCAACCTTGATATAGTTCTCAAACACCTTTTCGCTTTGGTGTCCGCTCATGGCCATCATTTCACGGGTATTGAAGATTCCTTGCTTGTATAGATTGGTGATACCACTACGACGGGCTGTGTGGGTTGATATCAAGTCGTACTTCGGCATGATGACTTCACAATGACTGTTACGCTCGAACAAAGGAGAGCCGTTGTGTTCCTGGGCATACTTCTTCAACTTACCATACTGGCTGCGTTCGCTATCATTCAATTTCATACCTTTTTCCACCTTCTTGCCCCATTTCACGAAATTGTCTTCACTCTGCTTCTGACGCATGTCAATCTGGGTTACATATTTCTCTGCCAGTGAAGGAACGCTTTCGGAGAGTTTTTTCAAAATCTGCTTCAGATGATGGTTCATAGTGCGTTTATCAACTGTTGGGAAGTGATAATTGTATTTGTCACAAATCTCAAACATACGGTCATCAAGAATGGGAACCTCAACATAGGTGCCTGTTTTCTGTTGGAACAGGCTAATAATAGGAGTACCATGTTCTGTCGTTTTGAAATTGTCACGAGTATAGGATCCATAGTCAGAAAAACGCTGGCATGAGAAGTTGCCAAGCAGGAACAAGTCTCGAACTTCGTCATCTTTACCAGTCAGTTGCATCTCATACAATGCATCAAGTTCTTCGTCGGTCAAATAGAGTTCCGCTTTCTTCTCGTTAGCCTTAACAGTCCTCTCTTTCCAGACTTTAAGGGAAACAGCATTAGCATTTATACCCTCTTCTGCTGCCAGATTGCAAAGTTTCCGAAAACAAGTAACGTATTTAGATATGGTCTTGGGCATCATTCCTTTCTTTTCAAGGAAAGTATAGAACTTGTCAGCAAAAGGTTTGGTGATTTCATCAAAGGTCATATCTGCCGGGGTATAAGCTTTTATGTACTTGCCAAAGCATTCCCATACCACAACAGACGAGCGTTCATAGTGCTCACCGTTGTGATGAAGAATGTCTTTGTTCTTGATACCGTCAAGGAAATACTCGTAAAAGCCGACGATTGATTTCATTTCCCTATTCTTCCGCTCCTTCCTTTCTTTCCGTTCTTGCTCCTTTCGATCATAGACTTCCTTCATGACAATCTTCTCTACTGCAGCATTTAGCAGCATCGAGTTAAGGGCTGAATTTCCGTCCTCCACATCATAATGTACATCATCGATGTCAATGCCGTTGGCAATAACGTCATTGATAGAAGCTTCTATCAAGTCCAGTTTATCAGACAACTCCTTGCCGTCTTTAGTCTGGCGGAAAGTTTCCCATATCTTAGCAGACTTATTCACTCGAATCCAAGTCTGGATATCCACAGGGATGTTTGTACACACCAATACTCGTATCATTGGGGTTCGCTTGCGTACCTCTATATATAGGTTAGCACGTCCCTTTGTTTCCTTAGTTCTCAGAAAGTACTTTTTTGCCATCTTAATCTTGTTTTGATTATCGGGTGCAAAGGTACAAAAAAGTTTTTGAATTGATGGAACATTGATGGAACATTTTTAAGTTTTTATGAATTCTTTTGAACACTCAAATTTTTAATAATCTTTATAACATACTGATATACAGTATTCTATGTGTGTTTTCTAAAAATCTTAGAAATTCATAATGACGGTTCGAGTCCGTCCGGGCACCCTTCAGAAAAGTCCTGTAGATTAAAGATTTACAGGGCTTTTTCTTTTTCATCATCTCAAATTTGATACTGATTTGATACTGCTAGACAGCTCCTTCGATTTCTGCGCCATTTCTGCCATATTTTCTCCTTTAAAAACTTCTTTTCCCTTAAAGTCCATAACAGCCTTAAGGGAAAAGAATATTATTAAGCGTTGACAAGTTGAAATTGTCATATAGATGTAAATTTGTCCACTCCGTTGTCGTTTGCATAAGCAGGAGCACTTACTTCAAAAGCTGCCACTCACCTTTAATTTTCGAATGTTCTGGATTTATATATCCGAGTTCCTTAAGATCGTTTATAGCCCTAAGAATAGTGCTTTCGCTTACGCCTAAGTTATCCTGAAGCCATGAATATTTAGCTTTACGATTTATCTTAAGGGCTTCATAAACATTCTTTACTATCATTGAAGGAAATTCATTTTCCGTCAAAAATGACGGTTTCTGAACTTTTCCTTCATCATTTTCCGTCATATTTGACGGTTTTTGATCAAAAATGGTCAAATCTGACCTTTTTTGTGACCGTTTTTCTTCTCCCTCAATTACAAGACCATTAGCAATAGCCGCATTTATGGCCCTCTCTCCACGAGGTGATTTACTCTCCGTCACCATAACAGCCGTTTGATAACTGAAGTCATAAACAGCCTCACCATTCTCATTAGCCTTCAAATCTTTCTGCACCCTCAGCACGCCACGACTGTGACGATTAACGAAGCCCAAGACCTTCATAGCCTCTGCCACTACGATGTTCCGATAATCATTCACCTTGGGGAAATTTGCCTCATTGGCACGTCCATACAAGCCACCATGATTCATTATCTCAATGCGGTCATCATACTGATAGAACTGAATCGGTCCATTACTCGTATAATCACGATGGCAGATTGCATTCATCAGAAGTTCACGAGTAGCCCAGTCAGGATAATCCACGAATATATCTTATTAATTGCGAAATCCTAAAAACGGCTGCAAAGGTACAAAAAAAACGTTAAATACAATACGTTTTTCATCTTAAAAAATCAAAAAAGTGATGCTCTGTAGCGTTCGCGAAATCAACTTTTTTTGTTAATTTTGTGCTTGGAATTATATTTCAAAAGTATCATTAACAACTTCATTTTTAGCATTATGTCAAAGACAACAGAAATTCAAATTGAGAAGTCGCGCAACCTCATTGAGGGCCTGCGCCGTCATGTGAGAGAAATGGGTGAAAGAGGTGTCTCGAACAACGAGATTAATGAGATGGAGAAGACTGTGGCAATGCTCTCCGAAGCCAATGCCGAAGTAGATCGTCTGCGTGAGGAGTTGACTCCTAAGGTAAAGAAAATGAATGACCTAATGCCCCTCGTCAAAGCATCCTATGCCGAGTCGAAAAAGACCCTGAAGGGCTACTATCCGCAGGAACGCTGGCCAGACTATGGCATTCCCGACAAACGATAAAGTGTGATAAGAACAATTTGTAAGGAGCGACACAATTGCCGCTCCTTTTTGGTTTGGTCGCGAAGTCTCTGCTCAAACAGCGAGGCTGCAAAGAGTGAGGTCACACGAAATTATTTCTCTCTTGGTGCATACAATTGTGGCACATGTTTCAAGAAGTCCTGGTAGTATGAGAGAATCATATCGTGCAACGGATGATCGTGACGCATAAGGATGCCAGCATAATAGTTAACCTGCCTGAATGTGACAGAATCGCTGTATAGGGTCATTTCATGGCTACGGGCATAATCGTA
>CAMHTW010000021.1 GCA_946188165.1 uncultured Prevotella sp. | reverse complement strand
CTCGCTCAAATGATCAGATTTGAATGAAAAGTAAAATGACATTGGATAATAATTGTCGTCAAAGGTACCTGTCCCATGATTCATGATTATTTTCTATAAATGCGACAGAAAATATGGATAATTAACCAAATAGTAGTCAACTTTTAATATCTTTAGGCATGGCAAAAACTCGAATTGGTATTTGTGCTTTAACAGGCGAGAAATGTGAACTACAAGAGTCTCACATATACCCCAAGTTTGTTTATAAACATCTGAAACAAACTGGCGGTAGTCGTTTTCGTGTAGCAAACAATCCTAACCAGGCACTTCAAGATGGCCTGAAAAAACATCTACTGGGGAGTTGGGCTGAGCTGGAGTTTTCTAAAAGGGAAAAGTGGTTTGCAGAAAACATCTTTTCCCCCTTTATTAATGGCCAATTGGCAAACACGAAACTAATATACACTGAGGATCTTTATTATTTCTGCATATCTTTATTATGGAGAGTATTGCTTCTCACAAAAGACAATGTTATTGGAGAAGAAGAGAGACGTAAATGTGATGAGGCACTCGAAGAATGGCGTTCTTTTCTGAATGGAGGTAGTTTGCCTAATACGTATGGGAATATATATATGATGCCTATAACGCCAGAATTATTCGACAAAGAACAGTTGATTCAACCAGGAACGAGAGAAAGCGTAGAAGTTCAGTGGTATATACGCCGTTCGTTTGATAGCGACCTATTCGGCCTCATTCCCAACAACAATACTTTTTTCTGCAAAATACCATACTTCTTCTTTTGGGCTGCCATTGAAAGAGATAATCAGCAAATGAACTATGGCCTAAGAATATCGCCAAATGGTGGTAAAATTGATTTCAAACGCTTCCATATAGGTAATGGATATGTTAAGGAATATGTGTTTTTAAGAATTCTCTTGGCAGCACAAAAAGCAGATGAAGTCAGTGAAAACATGTCAAAAGAGCAACAAGACAAAATACTTCAATTCACATTGCAAGATAAGCACCTCAGAAATTCAGAATTGGCAGATTTACTAATTCAAATGGGAATGGCCCATTGAATTGTCAAAAAGAGCGACAAGAACCCTTTGGCAACACATCTCAATTAGGTATTTTCAAAGTAACAATCATTATGAAACGCAAAAAACTTTTACCTATTGTCAAATATGATGACTATATTAAAGAATGGGATTATGAAAAAAACAAAGACCATAATCCAAATACCCTAACTGCAGGAAGTTCCCATAAAGTATGGTGGAAGTGTTCTGTATGCGGTCATAGTTGGCAAGCTGCTCCTAGTCGCAGGAGACTTCAAGGTTTCAAATGTCCAATTTGCAGTGTAAAGAATGTGAACGCTGAAAGAATAAAAAAGAAAGGAAGTTTTGCAGATCATTTTCCAGAAAAAGCAAAAGACTGGGATTACGATAAGAATGGTGAACTTTTACCTACCCAAGTTACTGCAGGGTCAAATATTAGGGTATACTGGAAATGCCATATTTGTGGTAGAGAATGGAATTGTATGATCATCTCACATGCAAAATCTGTATATAGTTGCAAAAAATGCGCTAACAGAGAGAGGCCACTAAAGAGGTTTGGCAACCAACCACTTGTAGAGACTCATCCTCAATTAGCAGACGAATGGGATTATAAGAAAAATGGAGAATTGACGCCGTATAATGTAACTGCACATTTTCATAAACGTGTTAATTGGGTTTGTCACAAGGGGCATCATTGGGCAGCATTCGTTAGTACTCGTGCAAGGCTAAATATAGGTTGTCCGCATTGCAAAAAAGAATGGGGCACTTCTTTCCCAGAACAAGCAATATATTTTTATCTTAGAAAAGTGACGAAAGCACAAAATAGGTATATATTCAAAGGGCAGGAAATAGACATTTTTTTAGGCGATAAAGAATGGAATACTGCCATTGAATATGATGGTGTCTATTACCATTCGACTTTGAAGTCTCAAAATAGAGAAAATAAGAAGAACCAACTTTTAGCAGATAATGGTATAAGGCTGATAAGGATAAAAGAAGGCGATTATGATAAAGTGTCTAATGGTATTATTTATGTAAAATATCAAGATAACCACACATATCTTAAATGGGTAATAAACGAGATACTTAAGCTATGTGATAAAGAAGAATACATTGATCAATTAGATATTGATATTGAAAGAGATAGAAATCAAATATATGCACTATACATACAATCTGAGAAAGAAAATAGCATAGTAGCCCAGAGTCCAGAAGTGGCCAAACAGTGGGATTATGAAAAGAACGGCGACATTAAGCCAGAATATATACCTTATACAAGTCATAAGAAGTTTTATTGGAAATGTGAAAAAGGACATTCGTGGAAAGCACAAGTTAACACTCGCTTTATGGGACATGGCTGCCCATATTGTGCAGGGATTATTTTAGCTCCTGGAGAGAATGACTTGCTATCTCAAAATCCAGAACTTGTAAAAGAATGGGATTATGATAGAAATGGAGACCTCACGCCCGATAAGATAACTGTCAGTAACGGTAAGAGTGTATGGTGGGTATGCAATACTTGTGGTCACCATTGGAAAGTCAGTGTAAGTCATCGTAATAATGGAAGAGGATGCCCTAAATGTGCGGATAAGCAAAGAACTCTTTCCAAACATAAAAGAATCATAGCATTAAAAGGATCATTTGCAGATAACTATCCGCATTTGCTGAAAGAATGGGATTATAATAGAAATGGAGAGTTAGACCCCCAAATGCTTCCCCCACATTGTGGTAAGAAAGTGTCATGGATATGCAGCACTTGCGGTCATTCTTGGCCGGCAACAATGGATCAAAGGGCTAATGGGCGTGGTTGTCCAAAATGTGCAGACAAACAAAGAATTCTTTCTCAACAAAAAAGGATCGTAGAACTAAAGGGGGCTTTTGCAGATACCCACCCCCATTTGGTTAAGGACTGGGATTATTCAAAAAACGAGGGTACGCCCAATGACTATTCTGCAGGTTCTAGTTATCGTGCAAGTTGGAAATGTCATCATTGCGGATATGAATGGAAAGTTTCTATACATAAAAGAACAAAGGGACATAAATGTCCAAAATGTCACCAATAATCTTATTTTCTAGTAAAAATTAGTTTTTATTTAAAATTTTATTTGACATTTCATAAGATATGAAGGGCATGCATATCCGATATTTCTCAGAAATAACACTCGGTCACTTGAAGCCGCAGCAGGGATTGTCAGAGCGTTACCAACGTCGTGCCATTGATGTGACGCTGGCCGCAAAGCTGACGCTGACGTATGGCAAGTATCATCTGGCGATGCTTCACAGGCAATTGGCCATGAGCGAGGAGCGGACAACGTATCGGCAGGCAGAGCAATCGGCGGCGATGATGAATCAGATGACCATCTTCCATTCGTCGCCAGCGGATTTCATGCACACGCAGGAGGATAGCACAGATGAATCTATCGCCACATATAGGGAGTTCAAGTGGCTCGTAGAGGAATATGCCGACAAGCACTTTGTGCCAAGCGTGGTGGAGGAGTTCTGCAAGAGGGTCTATGAGGACGATGACCACTTCATCTTCTTCAAACCTTTCTGCAACCTGTACTACTCCGTCTATGCCGACGCGCTGCTATTGTATCAGCGGGGCAGGATTGATTACGACACCTTTTGCCAGGAATTTCAAGAACTCAGCTGGATGGACGGCAAGCGCACGCCCCTCGATGGAAAACGGCTGAAGATGTATATCATGTCAATGCGCGAGGTGGTGGAGGCATACAAGAAACTCACATGTTGAACGGTCAAAGAGTTAAAACAAGCGAATGCTTTGGCTATCTCAGAATTTTGCTATATCTTTGCATCTGATGATGAGCCACGAAACAGGCGGTGGCTCTGAGTCGGGTGCTCTTTCAGGCAATTTATAGCAGAACAACGAATTGAGAACGGTCTCCAAATCGTAACCCCAGAATTTCTCAATCCTCTGCATCGCCTTTATATAAAGAAAAGCTAAGAATTCTTGCAAAGTTACGAAAATTCGTGGATGATTTCTGGTGGAAATAATTAATCAATTTCTTAGAATAATCAGATAGGGCTCGCTAAGAAGCGGGCCTTATCTGTTAAGACAAAAATACTAATAAATTTTTGATACAAAGGGTGTCACGTTGTCAGAATGCCGATGTACAAAGGGCGTGCAGCCTTTTCAAAGGGTGTCATGGGTGACACAAGGGTGACACGCCGTCACATGTCTTTTTGACAGGTTGTTCTGTTATTTTTGCAATCATTTCAGGTCAGCAAGCAGTGGCTCGCGACAACGAAGCGAGTACCAGATAGCAACTGGCAAAGGCACTTCAGCCCTCATACAGGGTCGCTCGTGACAGAATTCTCTAGAGAATACAAGCGTTAAGCGGTACTTAAAGCGTCGTTAGCTTACTCCAAAGCGTTAAATTCTCTCGAGAATTTAGCGTAGAGTGGCATACTTCTTGCCATTAAGGTTATAGTAAGAATATAGAGTGCGACTATGGGTATAAATGTGTCACCCTTGTGTCACCCATGACACCCTTTGAAAAGGCTGCACGCCCTTTGTACATCGGCATTCTGACAACGTGGCACCCTTTATCTCAAAAAAAATCTACGTATAAGGAAACTGGTGTGCCAGAGTCCCCTGACATATTTGAATCGTTTAAATTTTCATTGACTTTTCCTTTTATTTTTTGGTAAAAGTAGGCAATTTCCTCGATTCGTGGATGATTTCTGGTGGAAATAATTAATCAATTTCTTAGAATAATCAGATAGGGCTCGCTAAGAAACGGGCCTTATCTGTTAAAAATAAAAATACTAATAAATTTTTGAGACAAAGGATGTCACGTTGTCAAAGAAACTTCATTAATTCACTGCAAAGTTACGAAAAATATCCTACGGATTATACGGATTTTACGAATTTTTAATTGTCTTACCGAAAATAATCCGTAGAATCCGTAGAATCCGTAGAAAAAAATAACTACCTTTGCACACAGTTATGGCAAAAGACAAGATTATGTACGTCTGCGAGAACTGCGGACAGGAGTCGGCCAAGTGGATAGGCAAGTGCCCCGCATGCGGCCAGTGGAACACGTATAAGGAAATTAAGACCGCACCCCAACCCCTTTCCAAAGGACGAGGGACTTTTGGCAATAGCGGCGGTGTGTCCGACAGAGGGCGCGATGTCGCCAAGGTGTTACGCCTGAAAGACATCTCCGCTCACGACGACCCACGTATCGACATGCACGACAATGAGTTGAACCGTGTGCTGGGTGGCGGTCTGGTTCCTGGCAGCATCGTGCTGTTAGGTGGCGAGCCGGGTATCGGCAAATCGACGCTCACCCTGCAGACCATGCTGAACCTTACTGACAAGCGCGTGCTCTACGTCAGCGGTGAGGAGAGTGCCCATCAGCTGAAGATGCGTGCCGAACGGTTAAGCCCCCTCTACTTGGAGGGGGATGGGGGAGGCTTCCTCATTCTCTGCGAGAACTCGCTCGAAGCCATCTTCGACCATATTAAAGAGGTGGAGCCTGAACTGCTGGTCATCGACTCCATCCAAACCATATCGACAGAGGATGTCGAGTCCTCAGCAGGCTCCATAGCTCAAGTTCGCGAGTGCGCCTCTGCCCTGCTCCGCTTTGCCAAGACCAGTGGTGTGCCCGTCATTCTCATTGGCCATATTACGAAGGAAGGCACACTGGCCGGTCCTAAGATTCTGGAACACATTGTCGATACCGTCATCCAGTTCGAGGGCGACCAGCACTATATGTACCGCATTCTGCGCTCTATCAAGAACCGCTTCGGAAGCACATCCGAGCTGGGTATCTATGAAATGCAGCAGACAGGACTCCGTCAGGTCAGCAATCCTTCAGAACTGCTGCTGACCGACAACCACGACGGACTATCGGGTGTGGCTATTTCAAGTGCCATAGAGGGTGTCCGTCCCTTCCTCGTCGAAACGCAGGCATTGGTATCTTCTGCCGCCTACGGCACACCTCAGCGCTCCGCTACAGGCTTCGACCAGCGACGTCTGAACATGCTGTTGGCTGTACTAGAGAAGCGTGTAGGCTTCAAACTGATGCAGAAGGACGTCTTCCTGAACATCGCCGGCGGTCTGCGCGTCACGGATATGGCTATGGACTTGAGCGTCATTGCTGCCGTCTTGTCCAGCAATGTCGATACACCTATCGAAGAGGGTTGGTGTATGGCTGGCGAGGTTGGCCTGAGTGGCGAGGTTCGTCCTGTAGCCCGTATTGAACAGCGCATCAGCGAAGCTGAGAAGTTGGGATTCCAGCATATCATCATACCGAAATACAACCTCTCAGGTCTGAATCGCAACAAGTTCAAGATTGAGCTCGTGCCGGTCCGTAAGGTCGAAGAAGCCCTGCGTGCCCTCTTCGGGTAAAGAAAAGAAGACAACCTAAACAACTTGGACAACATTAATATCTCTGAAAAAGTTGTTTTAGTTGTCCTTGTTGTCTTTTATTCTTCGTAAACAGTCCTATCCTCGACGCCTGCATCGGCAAAGGCTTCACGACGCTCTACGCAGGTACCGCACTTGCCGCAATGGTGCTCGCCACCCTTGTAGCACGACCACGTCTCGCTGTAGTCGATGCCCAGGGCCTTGCCTCGACGTGCAATGTCGCCCTTCGTCATATTGGTATAAGGTGAACGCAAGTGAACGTTCACGAAGGTGCCTGATGCCGCTGCCTGGTCGAAGGCATCCACGAACTCAGGCGTACAGTCGGGATAGATGGTGTGGTCGCCTCCGTGATTGGCCATCATGACGTATTTCAAGCCATTCGACTCGGCAATGCCCACGGCTATGGACAGCATGATACCGTTGCGGAACGGCACCACCGTTGACTTCATATTCTCGTCAGCATAATGCCCCTCAGGAATCTCATCGCCACCCTCCAACAACGAACTGACGAAGTACTGCGTCATGAAGTCCAGTGGTATCGTGATGTGCCTGATGCCCAACCGTTCGCAATGCAAACGGGCAAACGGAATCTCACGCGCATTATGCTTCGAACCATAGTCGAACGAGATAGCCAGCGCAATACGCGCCTGCTCGTCGTATAACAAGGTGGTGGAATCTACGCCACCGCTTAATATCAAAATAGAATCCTTCATCTCACTTTCTGATAACGTTTGATGTGTGCAAAGGTAATGTAAATCGAGCAAAACGCAAAACAAAACGCTTTTTATTTTCGTTTATCGTTGTTGCGTAGGAAAACGAAAAAGAAAGCGAACCACAAAAGATTCGCTCTCCTTTTTCACTCATAACCGGCGCCAGCCGATTCTTCGACTAAAGATCGAAGTGTGGCGTTGCATTCTTCACTTTAAAACGGTCCATGACCCATGCAGCTCGTTGTACCCATTGCGGTCACCGCTGCCGATGCTGCTGCAATAAAGATTCTAAGTAGGATTTCTCCCCATGATGTCTTCTTCATACTTCTTCATACTTCTTCATTCCTTAATTTGTCAATTTGTACACAGAGACACAAAGACGCAGAGTCTAAATGTTCTCAATTCTTCACTCTGTTTATTTACCGCAGATTTCTCTGACCTAAAGGTGCAGAGAAATCTGCGGAATCTGCGGTAAATAAATCGGCACAGGAACCAATTTCTTGGGAATGAGTTTGGCTAGATAAAATAAAAGTAGTACCTTTGCATGAATTATGGCAAAGCGGACACAAGAAGATTATTATAAGGAGAGCAAACGCATTAGGACTGAGGTTTTGCAGGAGGCTGAATTTCTGAAAGGCAACCCTATGCGTTTTACCATTTCAAATGGTATAACAATGGAAGTGGAAATAACAAAGTCGGATCTACGAACTCTGGTAGGCAAGAGCACACGAAGCAATAAGTTTAATGCCATCAAGAATGCCTTAGCACGTGATATCGTCGGCTATCTTAATAAAGCAGAATACCTTGGTTAGAGAACAGTTATAGAGGGCAAACACCCTGAAGCAGCTTACTTTGCTTATTATAGTAGGGAACTTGGTGCAAGAACCATTTTATGTATGCGTAGAATGGCTGACGGTGGCATGTATAAGCCTTACGCCATCATATCTCAGCAAATGTTTGATGCAGAGGTAAAGAACCTGAAAAAAGGAACTCCGTTTTAATGGGTCGCTTGCCAGAGCAACTGGGGCTCCCATCCTAAACGGAGTTTAAAAGTGCTTCTATTTTAGCAAGTCGCTTGCCAGTGCAACTGGGGCTCTTACCCTAAACAGGTTCCTTTCGTGCTGCAAAGATACGAATAAACGAGTAAACTTCCAAATAAATTAGCATTTATTTTTAGTTTCGAGCAAAAGTATCTTCGACCACAGGTCAAAGATAGGAATTTATCAAAATAACTTCGTGGAAATTGGTTCCGGTTCTCAATTTCTATAAATGCCAAGGAGCAGACTCGTCGAGAAATAGAATTCATCATAAATGAATTAAAGCCGTAGGTACTCGACCAACGGCTTTATAAAAATCGACGGTTGCGGAGCTTGATGTCAAAACATATTAAAATTAAGGGCAAAATTACTCATTTTGCTACAAATTTGCTAATTTTGCAGCAATTATTAAAAAAGTTTAGGAAATTTGGAGAACGGCCTTGCTCGTAAGTTCGCCTTCCGACTGGACATCGAGCGCCTAACAGGCAAGCAATTAGCAAGACAAAGAGATAATTAGTTTAGGATGTCTGATATGAAAACGAAATGGAAACTATCTGATTTTTGGGAACAGACGCTAAGTTGTACGCTGGGTACTATCATCGGTATTATCCTCACCTTCGGTACCTCTGCATGGATAGAATATCGCGAGAAACAGGAAACAGAGCGGACGGCTGCAATGATGGTGATTCACAACCTTGACAGTTTTTGTGAAGACCTCGAAGAGTCGGTCAAAGAATTGCAGACTATAGACTCGATCAGCATGAGAGTGCTAACAGCCAAGGACAGGCTGGAAACGGTCTCTGAAGATACGCTGCAATTGTTCGTCAGCAGTTTTCTCACTCACACTTTCAACACCAATGACCAAACAGCCGAAACCATCTTCAGCAGCAATATTGAAACATGGAAAAGCATCAAGAGCAGTGAATTTGTAGAGTTGGCAGGTAATTGCTTTTCTGCAAAACGACTGATGGTCAAGTTTCAGGATAGACTTGAGACAGAAAAGAACAACATGAGCGACCTGTATTTAGAGACTGTTGTTTGTGCCGACAAGCCAGCAGAGTCCACTCTGGAGAAGGCTGCAATGGTTCTCAGTTCTGCTACCTTCCGAAGTTTTATCAATAAGCAACATGGTTTCTATCTGGCGGGTATGCAGATGGGACTAAAAGTATTACGCGAAAAGACCGATGACTGCAAGCGGCTGATGGGTGTGACTGAAGCGGAACTGCAGCAGTTCGGCTATAATTAGGATGCACATTCTATATCGTGATTACATAATTTTAGGGATTTCCCCTACATCTTTTCGGGTTTTCCCCTTTGACATTATACAGGAAAGTATGTATCTTTGCACCGTAAACATTAAAAAGCAGACGATTATGAAAAAGATTATCTTTGTAACAATGGTGTCACTGCTGACCATGAGCAGCTGCAGTACCTATACAGGCAACGGTGCAATAACAGGCGGCATGTTTGGAGCCATGATAGGCTCGTCTATCGGTGGTATATTCGGAGGCTGGCGAGGCAGTCACGTCGGACAGGTGGTCGGTATGGCTGGTGGTGCAGTCGTAGGTGCTGCCATTGGTGCCGCTGAGGAAAAGAAACAAGAGGAAAGAATTCAGCAATACCGTCGGGAACAGGCACAGCGCAGAGCAGCACGCCAGCGTGCCTACGGTTCGGATGACAGCGGGTTCGACCCCACCAACAGCGGCGACGACCGTATAGACCTGGACTTGTCGGACACACGGACGGCAAAGCCTGTAAGCGTAAAACCAGCAAAAGTGAAGAAGTCAACAGCGAAGCAAAAGTCCCAGTCCGCTAAGGCCAATGAACCTGTTGACGACATGTACGTCCTATAGAAAGCGGCACTTTTTTTAATCAGACTCGACCATTGGTCTTGCGACAGGAACACAGGAAATTTTGGGGATTTGTCGTGAAAATGCACCCGTGTCGCAACGACTATGCGAAAAAAACTCCAAAAAGTTTGGAAGGTCGCAAAAAACATTGTACTTTTGCAATGTCAGTTCAAAAACATGACACTTGACATCAGAGAAAAGAACAAAAACATTTATTTTTTAGGTGTATGAAAAAGAAAAGTATTATTATCCTGTGTTCGGTGGCAGCGGTATGCGCCATTGGGCTGATTACCTCTCACTTTGTTGATTGGTCTGTCAATCATGACGAGGCAGATGGCGATATCGGCAAGGCTGCCAGATTCTCTCGTGAGCAAGTTTCCGAGAAACTTTCTAATATGGAAGAATTCCTTCAGACCGACTCAGCTTTCAAGGATGGTATTGTGGCAGCCCAGGTGGTGATGCAGACACGTGCCGCCCAGTTCGGCACGCTGGCTGACATGTCAAATGAGGCAGCCGGCAACATCCCTGCATTTGCCGAGGTGCTCAAGGAGATGAATGCCAACCGTGAGTTGGTGAACAACGTTGCCAATTCACTGGCAGAGTCAGCCGCTAACCTGAATGCCGCCCTTGGTGGTGAGGAGTGCCCCGACCTGGCCCAGTCAACCATCAACGCCTCACTGGCTTACACCACGCTGCAGAAGCAGAACAATTTGGCCACCCGTTTCATCGAGACCACCGACAAGTATTTAGAGACTGCTCAGGGCGATGACAAACTGAAGCTTGTCCGCGACCAATGGTTGGAGTACCAGCAGATGACTGCTGCCCTCGAGGGTGACAAGGCAAGTGCTGAGGCTTTGGCAAAGAAGGGTAACCTGCTTTCTGGTGAACAAGCTCTTGCTGCCGTAGGCAAATACGGTCTTGCCGAGCAACTGGTTATTCTGCAAAGCTGCGAGCTGGCCCAGAACATGAATGTTGAAACCAAACTGAGTAATGCTATTCCTCAGCAGACACTCGAGAGAATATGCTCAGTATTCCGTAATGCTGCAGAAGTTACTGTTAAGAACGTAAACGACGGCCTGGCCCTGAATAATCAGGAGGTTGAGAAGATCTTCAACAACGCCCTCGATGAGGCCATGAAGAACGCTTCAACTGAAGTTGTTGCCAGCATGCAGAAGTTCGGCTTAAACAATGTCCAGAAAATGGCTAATGCCCAGAAAATGGCTAATGCCCAGAAAATGGCTAATGCCCGGATAGTGGCTAATGCCCAGATTATGAAGATTGGTAGTGCCAGCAATGTGATGTCTGCTTTCAACGCCGCATTAAATAATGCTGGAAAAATTCAAAACCTGAATCAGAACCAGAACTTCAGCCTCAACCAAACGATTGGCAACGTCATCAGTCAGACAGCAGCTGCAAACAACAGTGAAAAGCTGAACGGCAAAAAGAAGAAAAGAAAAATTGATTCATGATATCGACGACGTACATGCGTAACTGGATTGCTCTTCTTCTGTTATCTCTGATGCCCAGCTTATCCTGGGGGCAGACTCAGACTTATTTCCAATATAAGACGGACGAAGCCACGCTGGTGTTCTTTGACAAGAACCTATCGCGCTACATCCCTCACATGATACGCATGTACCAGAACGGCAAAGCGCTCCATCAGCAGATATGGACCAGTGATTCCATCTATCAGCCAGAAGCGCCCTTGCTGTTATTGACAGACTGGGAAGACGACGGTAACGGCGGAGCAACGCCGTTACCGCGTTCTCTTATACAGATCGGCATGGCTCCGTTGAACATGTCGTATTACATCAACCCATCAAGTGAACGATACCGTCAGTTGTTCAAGCACGAATATACGCACATCGTCATGACAGACAAGTACAATCGTCGCGACCTCAACTGGCGCCGCTTCTTCGGAACGAAGGTGGGCACCGACAACTCTCAACCCATCTCTGCCCTATGGAGCTACCTGAGCGTACCCCGTTGGTATGCGCCCCGTTGGTATCACGAGGGTATCGCCTGTTTCATGGAGACCTGGCTCGGCGGTGGTGTCGGACGTGCTTTAGGCGGCTACGACGAGATGTACTTCCGCAGTATCATCGACGGGGGCGACAAACTCTACTCTGTGGTGGGGCTGGAAACGGAAGGTTCCACGATGGATTTTCAGGTTGGCGCCAACGCCTATCTCTATGGCACCCGCTTCGTGAACTACCTCACCAAGACCTACGGCTACGAGAAGATGATCCAGTTCTATAACAGAACGGCTGACAGCCGCACCTTTTTCGGAAAACAGTTTAAGAAAGTCTATGGACAATCCCTCAGAAAAGTATGGAACGACTGGAAGGAGGACGAGAAGAAACATCAGGAAGAGAACCTTGCTGCCATCCGCCAATATCCTATCACAGAGACCAAGCCGCTAACCCAAGAGCCGCTGGGATCTGTGTCACCATTCGTCTATGACCCTACTACCCAAAAAGCATACGCCGCCATGAATGCACCTGGCGACTTTGCACACATGACGGAGATCGACCTGCAGACAGGCGAGCAGAAGCGGCTGAACGACATCTACGGCATCCAGCTCTATGACCCTGCTTACGTAGCCCTCGACTGCAAAGGACAGCGACTCATCTATACATCGAACAACGCGGGGATGCGTGGCTTGGAGATCTATGACATCCAGCAGGAGAAGGTGGTGAAGAAAAAGAAGTTCCAGCGCATCAACAGTATTGTTTATGACAATACCCACGACTGCCTTTACGGCCTTTTCTCCAATGGCGGTACACAGTCGATTGTGCGCATGGACCGCGACTTAGAGAATCCTGAAGTGATCTATGCCTTCCCGTTTGGTGTCAGCGTGTTCGACACGGATATCAGTCACGACGGCAAATGGCTGTCGTTCACCAGTCAGGGCGACAACGGCGAGCACACACTTCTGCTGTTCAATACCGAGGAACTGGCAAAGGCGATCTTCAAGCCCGTGAAACTGATTACCTGGAAAGACAGCAACTTAGGACAGTTCCGCTTTTCGCTCGATGACAAATACCTGATCGGTAGCTCCTACTATACGGGTGTCTCCAACCTCTGGCAGATCAACTTAGAGACACGCGAGATGGAGATGCTTTCCAATACCGACATCGGCCTTTTTGCACCATTGGAGATTACGCCCGGTCAGCTGTTGGCGCTCCAGTTCAAGCGCGACGGATTGCAACCCGTCCTGCTTTCCCGTGAGGTGGTGAAGGATGCCAATGCCGTGAAACTCTACGGTCAACTGGCATACGAGAACAATAAGGAGGCGATGGAACAAGTGGGGCTGCTCAGAGACTCACTGCCTAGGAAGAGCTTCGGCGATGTCTATAACAACATTACCTCCTACAATGTCTTTAAAGAGATGAAGTTCGCAGGGGCCTATCCTATCATCAGCGGTTTTACCGATTCCAAGGCGTGGAATCACATGACCCCCGTGTTGGGCTATCGCTTTAACGTGAACGACCCCGTAGGACTGAGCAGCATGAAACTGTCAGTCGGTCTATCCCCTTGGAGCAACAACGCCTGGAAGAACAGATTCCATGTTGACTTCGACTGGAAATACTATTTCTGGAATCTCAAGGCCGCCTGGAACCATACAGACTTTTACGACCTCTTCGGTCCGATGCGAAAAAGCCGTAAGGGCTATGTGGTGCAACTGGCCTACGACTATTCCAACACGCTGATCTCACCGTATGACAAATCATGGGGCTTCTCGGTGGCTGCTTACGGCGACATGGATGCACTGCCCTTGTATCAGGAGATTGAGGTGCAGGATGTCAGGTCGATGCAGACGGCATCGGTTTACGGGAAGTGGTCAAAGACCCGCACCACATTGGGCGGCGTGATGAAAGAACAGGGCTACGAGCTAGGCATTGAAGGCTATGGCTATCTGGCTGGCGGACGAGTCTATCCCTCTGTAGAGGCTACAGGCAACTTCGGCACACTGCTGCCCTTTGACAGAAACACCTCGTTCTGGCTCCGCACTGCAGCAGGTCACAACTTCGGCGATGAAGAGTCGGTGTTTGGCACGACCTATTTTGGCGGTTTCCGCAACAACTATGTTGACAACAGGAACGCCTTCCAATATCGTACATCCTTGGCGATGCCTGGTGCCGCCATTGATGCGATCTCAGCACACTCCTATGCCAAGGCAACGGCAGAGCTCAACCTGCGCCCGCTCCGCCTCAACAACTTCGGTGCCCTGTTCTGCTATCCGACGTGGATTCAGTGCTCACTCTTCGGAACGGGGCTCTCCGCATGGAATCCGAACTCATCACACAAGATGTATTACAGCACAGGTATCCAGCTGACCACCGAACTGGTGTTCCTGAACTATCTCAAGACAACGCTGTCTATTGGTTACGGTCATCTGTTTGCACCAGCAGGATTCGATGGTGGAAGACGTGGAAACAATGAATTTATGATCTCACTCAAATTGTTGTAATGTTATTCGTCGCTGCCATCCTCCCTATTGTCATCTACATCTTTGTAGTCTATAAGATTGATCATTTCTCACTCATCAGCATCAAGAATCTCTTCTTGCAGGTGCTGTGCGGGATGGTGGCGGCATTGGTCTGCTTCGCCCTGTTCCAATTGACAGGCCTGCTTCTCTCCGAGAACCTGTCTGATTTCTTCAATCCTGTTCTGGAAGAAATCGTCAAGGCCATCCCACTCCTTTGGTTAGCCACCCGAAAGAAAATCGTATTCTTCATCGATAGTGTCATCTGCGGTGCTGCCGTAGGTGGTGGGTTCTCCATCCTTGAGAACCTGTTCTATTTGTTGTTGGGCGATGGGATGAGCATCGGAACTATACTGTTCAGAGGGTTGGAGGTGGCATTGATTCACATGGGTTGCAGTGCTGTCATTGCTGCCGGACTCATGTTAGGCATCCGTCTGATATTACGTTCACGTTCCGGACTGGGCATCAGAAACAGCGACGCTCTCATGGTTGTCTCGCTGTTGGTGGTTGCACCAGTGCTACATGTATGCCACAACACATTCCATTTCAATCCCCTCATGCAGTTCATTTTTGTCATTGCCACGATGGGAGGCCTATTGGTTTGGACCTACTTCTACGATGTCGGAATGATCCATAGCTGGCTGGACACTGGGCTCGACAAACAGCTAAGCCTGCTTGACTCCATCAGGCAGGGACACCTGGACGACACCCCTACCGGAAATTACCTTGAGTCGGTCAAAGACGTTTTCCAGCCAGAGGATTATTACGATATTATCTGTTATGTACTACTGCATGTCGAACTATCTGTAGCATCCAGAAGTCGGGTGATGCTACGGGAATCGGGGTTGGAGCGCGAGCTTCCCCTGACAAACGAGATGAAGGAACAGATTCTTTCCCAATACACAGAGTATAAAATTCTTGAGAAAAGACTTGGCAATGCCGCCAGAATGACTATCGCTCCTATCGTGAAGTTTGATCCGGCAGAATATAAAGCACTCGAAGACCTTCGGGCAGAATGCAAGAAGAACTGAATTCAACATGCCCCAAAAGGCAATAAATAATTATTTAACAACATGAAGTACAAGACATTATTCAATCAGCGCAAAGCCCTCCGCTTCCGACAGTTTACACGGAAGGGGTATGCCTTGTTTGCCTGTCTTGGTCGCGTTGTCACCATTGGCGTATTGAGTGTAGCGACTCTGCGTTCAGCAGCTGTTACCACCACTGATACGCTTAGTGTGGCTGGTGCGACTGTGGTTAGCGATTCTATCGCCGACAGTCCAGACAAAGAGGCGACACTCGACGACGTCGAGGTGACGGGTTCACGCGCTCCGCTTGCACTTGGGCAAGCAGCGAGAATGGTCACTGTACTGAGCCGCGAAGACATTCAGGCGGCGCCAGTACAAAGTATTAACGACTTACTGAAGATGGCGGTTGGCGTCGACGTGCGCCAGCGAGGCCCCATCGGTGCCCAGACGGACATCGGCATCAGGGGCAGCACCAGCGAACAGATTACGATTCTGCTGAACGGCATCAACATCTGCGACCCACAAACGGGCCACAATGCCTTCGACTTGCCGTGCGACGTCAGCGACATTGAGCGTATAGAGGTGCTTGAGGGACCTGCGGGTCGCGTGTATGGCACTTCGTCGCTGGTGGGAGCTATCAATATTGTGAGCCTCTCCCCCAACCCCTCTCCAAGTAGAGAGGGGAGTATTGTGAGCCTCTCCCCCAACCCCTCTCCAAGTAGAGAGGGGAGTAAGGCGCAAGCACGGATAGAAGGTGGCTCGTTTGGCTATCTGTCTGCGGCGGGACGCATTTCTATGCCATCTGCCATCAGCCATCTTACATCATCCCTCAGCGCCAGCTTTACGCGCTCAGACGGTTACCAGCGTTCGAAGGCTGGTGCACTGAATAGCGATTATTGTGGTGGTAAAGCGTTTTATCAGGGTGCGTACGGAAGCGAACAAGTACGCTTGAACTGGCATGTGGGTTTAAGTACTAAAGGCTTTGGTTCGAATACCTTTTATAGCGCGAAGTACGACGAACAGTACGAAAAGACAACCAAAATATATACAGCATTACAGGGAGATGTAAGATGTAAGATGTATGAAGGAAGAGGCAAGAGTTACGAGTTGCACTTCAAGCCCAGCATCTACTGGAACCGCTCGTACGACAGGTTTGAGCTGATTCGTGGCGATGAGTCAAAAGTGCCTTTCAATCACCATCGGACAGACGTGTTTGGCATCAATCTGAACAGCTATTTCGACTGGGTTGCAGGACGCACTGCCTTTGGTGCCGAATTCCGCAACGAGGACATTGTGAGCGGCAATTTGGGCGAACCACTGAACAATCCGCATGGACACTACAAGTACGGATTGAACCGTTCGAACCTCAGTTTCCACTTGGAGCATAACATTCTACTGAAACGCTTCACACTGTCTGCTGGTTTCGTGGCTGTGAAGAATACCTGGAACGAAATGCCCTTCACACTCTATCCTGGCATTGACGCCAGCTTCCGATTGGGCGACCATTGGAAGGTGTATGCCTCGTACAATTCATCATTACGCATGCCGTCGTTCACTGAACTCTACTACAGCGTGGGTGGTCACAAGGCTGACAAGTATCTGAAACCAGAGGAGATGCAGGCCGTAGAGGGTGGCGTAAAATATAGCTCCCGATGGTTGACAGCGCAAGCCAGCATCTTCCACCATCATGCCCGCAACATGATAGACTGGGTGATGGACACGCGAGAGACCGTATGGCAGAGCGTGAACCACACCAAGGTGAATACCTTCGGACAGGAGATATCGGTTCAGGGGTCATGGTCGCGGATTAAGGGTCAAATAGCCTACTGCCATCTGCACCAGTCGAAAGACGAGCGCGCATACCTTCAATCACAATACTCGCTGGAATACCTGCGCCATAAGGTGACGGCACAGATGACGGTACAGGTGACCGAAAAGTTGGAGGCTATGATAGGCTATCGCTATCAGGACCGCATGGGCAGCTATACCGACACGCAGGGAACGGTTAAGGACTATCACCCCTACTCCGTTTTGGACGGTAAGGTAACCTGGAAAGAAGAGAACTTTGCTCTCTATGTTGAAGGGAACAACCTGACCAGTCACCGATACGTCGACTACGGCAACGTACCGCAGCCTGGCGCATGGGTGACTGCAGGTGTGAAGATATCGTTATACTAAACAGAAGTCGAGTGCTTCCGTAATCTGGTCTTTGTCGAGGTGTTGCCCGATGAAGACCAGTTTTTGCATACGGTCGCCGTATTGGGCGTCCCAATCCTTGCGCAACTGAGGGTTCGTGGCCATCATGTTCTCCAGTTCGTCCTTCGGCATAGTGGCATACCACTGACCGGCATCACGCAGCGACACTTGACGGCCTGCCTGCTCGAAGACATAGCACACGTCCTCCTCACCCTTGAAGTAGCAGATACCCTTGGCACGTATGATGTTCTTTGGCCATTTGCGGGCTACAAAATCGTCGAAGAACCCAAGGTTGAACGGACGGCGGGCATAGTAGACGAAGGTGCCGATGCCATACTCCTCGGCCTCGCCCTCATCATCGTGATCATGCTCCAATTCATGAATCCAAGTGGCTGAGGTAGCTACTTCGTCGAAGTTAAACTTCTCCGTATGCAGAATCTTGTTCAGCTCTACATTGCCATAGTCGCACTCAATGATTTCGGCCTTGGGCTGGATGGCACGGATAATCTGCCTGACTTCAGCCAGTTCATCCTTCGAAACCTCAGAAGCCTTGTTCAGCAGAATCATGTTGCAGAACTCTATCTGCTGGATAACCAGATTCTCAATATCCTCCTCGTCGATGTGTTTGCGCAACAAATCGTTGCCATTCTTGAACTCATCACGCATACGTAGGGCATCAACTACCGTAACGATGCAGTCGAGCTGGACATAGCCATCCTTGATGTATTCTGGTCCAAGCGTAGGAATGCTGCAAATGGTCTGGGCGATAGGCGCAGGCTCGCAGATGCCACTGGCCTCGATAACAATATAGTCGAAGCGGTGCATACGGGTAATGTCGCGCAACTGCTCTACCAAGTCCATCTTCAAAGTACAACAGATACAACCGTTCTGCAGAGCAACCAGCGAGTCGTCCTTCTGACCTACTACTCCACCCTTCTCTATCAAGTCGGCATCAATGTTCACCTCGCCGATATCATTGACAATCACAGCAAACTTAATACCCTCCTGATTCTTCAGGATGCGATTCAGCAATGTAGTCTTTCCACTGCCCAGATAACCCGTCAAAAGCAATACGGGAATATTCTTGATTGGTTCCATTTTCTTTATTCGTTTATTCTGTTTTGGCGTGCAAAGTTAGTCCTTTTTTATGAGTTTTGCAAACTCAGCCTTACATTATTTAAATTGGTTCGTAAAAAACTCTTAAATTATCAATTATCAATTATCAATTAAATATTGTAACTTTTGATCATTCGGAACCGACCCCGCTTCTTTTGCTGCCACTATTCAATAGATTGTTCACCTTGAAGATGGTATCTTTAGCCACATAGGTATCATTCTCGTTACCGCTTGGGCCAGGAATGCCCAAATCAAACACCTCGTCCATAGGAATCCACATCCCCACAGATTTTGCGTATTGTTCGGCTACACGTTGCTCTATTTCGAAGCGGCTTCTATCTTCTTGGCCTGTTCTAGGTTGCGCCTCATGTAGTCGGCAAAGTCTTTGGAGTTCATCGGAGATTTCTTTGATTCTTCGATTTTCCGCATCGTACGCTCCATAGCCTCTTTGTGAAACTGATTCAAGAATGTCATTGCTCATAACGTTTTTGTTTCTGCAAAGATAAGAACATTTTCTCAATCTTCCAAATTATTCTACATCATTTTAATCTGAATAGTGTTCACCTACAAAAACAGTGAGACAGGTTAACGTCTCGTCCAACAGTAAAATAATACTGTAAATGCTGCAACATTCATCATTAGAGGTTCGAAAAAACATAATTTTCTAGAGAATCATAAAAAGCGACAGAAAGAAGTGAGAAAATCATTCAATTTTCATTTGAAAATCATCGATAATCAGAAAAAGGTTTAGTAGAAATTTCAAAATCTAGTGACATATGACATAAATTGAAGATATTTTATTATATTTCAAAAGGTTATAAAATTGTTTAGTGACATAAAAGTGACATAGAAGTGACATAAAAACGACATAATAGTGGCATCTTTGCATATTATAAGCAAGTAATGGGTGCATAGTAAGCAAGCAGATAGAAAGATACTGGATTGCAACTTGAAAGACTATGAGTAGCTGTTCAATTCTCTAGAGAGTTTAAGCGTTAGTAGGCCTCTAAAGATTGAGGAGATTAGTGCATGCGGTTCAATTCTCTAGAGAATTCTTTAACAAGGCATAATCTCAGATAGTGAAAGCACTAATAACGCGATGAGCGAGTATACTAGGCAACAGTTAGCATCCATAAGAGCGGTTAAAGTGGCGATAAATACGGAAAAATGCCAGATTTATGTCGTTTTTATGTCACTTCTATGTCACTTTTATGTCACTAAGTGCCTTGCAAATAGTCGTATAATTATCTGATATTCAAATAATAGCACAAATATTATGTCACTATGTCACTAAAAATGGAGAAATTCAGAAATAATTTTGAAATATGTAGTGTAATATGGAAGAGAGAAAATGACTGATGGAGATACTCACGCACGAAAAAGTTCATAAAAAATGTGACCCTTGGTCAATTTTATCACGACTCAACAAAGGAAATGCAAACATTTCTTTGTATTCGCTGCTCAAAAATTTGGCTTTATGCTCGCTAAATCGTACCTTTGCATACGATTTATGAACAGGAACTAACACCAACGATTATGAAAAGGACAATGAAGATGATGCTGGTCGCCATGCTTACGACCGTAGGCCGTGTAGTACAGCATGGAAGTCCTGACGAAGTTTATAGGCAGGGCGGTGTCTACAAGGACATCTTCGATGCCTCGGCCCGTAGCATGAATGTAGATAAGATAGCTAGCACTATAAATATATAATTAAGGTATGAAAAATATGAAGAGAAGATTAACACTTTTTGCTCTCATGGCAGCACTCGCCTGCCAAGTCATCAATGCTCAGGACGTATTTACCACCAAGGGCGACGGAACGACGTACAGCATCAAGGGACTGGCGCAGATAGCTGAGGCGGGTGTCGAATCATTGCCAAAGAATGAGGGGAATGCGGCAATGCCAAAATACGGGTTGACAAAGAGCATCACCATCGCTGAGGGAGACCGCTTCGAGATGGAAAGCAATCTGCATGTGCTGTTTGCCAAAGACGTCCGACTGACCATCGAAGGCGAGGCAGACTTCAGCAAAGCGTGGTCTGTGTACGACGTATATGATGAGAATGAGCAGACTGCAGCCTCGATTCGTTTGAAGAGCAAGGCGGCGACCTTCATAGACAAATGCGTATTCAGGCATCTCGGCGTCGAGGTGATGGGCGAAGGAGCCGTGCAGCTGAGAGCGTGCAGTTTCCTGAAGCATAATGGCTCGACGGCAGCGGCACTCTACTTCATCACGGCTGGAGCAACAGCCACCATCGATGGTTGCTACTTCGAGGACTGTCAGAAGGCCGCCATCGGCAGCGCCGCCAACGCATCGCAACCCATGACCATCAATGAAAGCGTATTCATCAATAATTCGACAGCAAACAACAATATCCCGCAAATCAACATCACTGCGGCCAACCCAATCAACATTGTGGGGGGAACCGTGACTGGCAATCCCGAGCACACAATGGTGGGCGGCATCGGCATCTCGAACTTCATGGGCTATGACGCCAACATCACCATCCGAGACTGTCAAATTGAGGACAACCGCTACGGCATCGGGCTCGTAGGACCGGCTGCCCATATCCACATTGACGGCAACACGCTCAAAAACAACCGTTACGAAGTAAACCCGATGAACGGCGGCAGCGGCATCAGCCTCTATGACCCGTATGGACAGACAGAGGCCATTCTTACCGGCAACTACATAGAGGGGTCACTTTGGGGTGTAACTGTCATTGGCTGTAAAGACGTCAACTTAGGATGTCTCGACAAAAGCAATGCGTATAACCCGGGCGGCAACGTGTTCAAGGATAACGGCAATGGCGGTGAGTTGTACGACCTTTACAACAATTCTACACTAACTATCTACGCCCAGAACAATACATGGAATGTCAGCCAACAGACCGAGGAGCAGATAGAAACCGTCATATTCCACAAGAAGGACAATCCAGCGCTGGGTCAAGTCATCTATATGCCTGCAGCCAACACAACCAGCATCAAAGGCATACACACTAACGTTCAGAATACAGCCTTCTACGACCTACAAGGTCGCAAGACAAAAGCATCCTCTAAAGGCATCTATATCGTCAATGGCAGGAAAGTGGCTCGCTAATCTGTCGGTCCTGCTGCTGACTTCTTGTAGTAGTTCGCTGCACGTGGGCGACCTGCTGTTTCATGTGACTAAGACGGGCAACGCCATTACTGACGTAACGCCGGGCATGATTGACCATGTGGCTATCGTGATTTCCAAGGACAGATTACACCCTATTGGCAACAGTTCTATAAGGAGCACGGCATGGAGGTTCCTGAGGGTTGGCCAGGCAGTAACCCTGGCGAACTGTCACAGCGGCAAGAAGTACGCATAAAAGGGCGATTAAGGTAAGTTTTGTAAAGTCGGGCTTACATTATAATACATAGGACGCAAAAAAACATTAAACATTAAACATTAAACATTAAAAAAAACATTAAACATTAAACATTAAACATTAAAGATTAGAGTTTTTTTTGTAACTTTGCGGTCAGTTTTGAACATTCAAACTTTTTTAATATACAAAGCATTATGACAATTAACGAATTCAACTTTGCCGGTAAGAAGGCAATCGTACGTGTAGACTTCAACGTACCCCTGGACGAGAATGGTAAGATTACTGACGACACCCGTATTCGTGGTGCCCTGCCCACTTTGAAGAAGATTCTGAACGACGGTGGTGCTGTCATCATCATGTCACACATGGGTAAGCCCAAAGGTAAGGTAGACATGAAGAAGTCGCTGGGTCAGATCCGTGAGGCTGTTGAGAAGGCCTTAGGTGTTCCCGTTGCTTTTGCTCCCGACTGCGCTAAGGCTGCTGATGCTGCCAAGGCTCTGAAGATGGGCGAGGCTCTGCTGCTCGAGAATCTGCGTTTCTATCCTGAGGAAGAGGGTAAGCCTGTCGGTATCGACAAGGCCGATCCTGCCTACGACGAGGCCAAGAAGGCTATGAAGGCCAGCCAGAAGGAGTTTGCCAAGACGTTGGCTTCTTACGCTGACTGCTACGTGATGGATGCCTTCGGTACTGCTCACCGCAAGCACGCTTCTACTGCTGTTATCGCCGACTACTTCGATGCTAACAACAAGATGCTGGGTCTGCTGATGGAGAAGGAGGTTCAGGCTGTTGACAACGTGCTGAGCAACATCAAGCGTCCGTTCGTTGCCATCATGGGCGGCTCGAAGGTTTCCTCCAAGATTGGTATCATCGAGAACCTGCTCGGTAAGGTTGACAAGCTCATCCTCTGCGGCGGTATGACCTACACCTTTGCAAAGGCTCACGGTGGCGAGATTGGTGAGTCTATCGTAGAACTCGACAAGCTGGACGTTGCCCTGGGCGTTGAGGAGTTGGCTAAGAAGAATGGCGTTGAGCTGGTTCTGGGTTCTGACTGCACCGCTACCAACGGTCTGGACTTCGACACGATGACCGTCAAGGCTGGTGCCGAAATCATCACCTGCCCAGCCAACAAGGTTCCCGCTGGTTTCGAGGGTGTTGACGCCGGTCCTGAGAGCCAGAAGGCATTTGCTGAGGCTATCAAGGGTGCTAAGACCATTCTGTGGAACGGTCCTGCTGGTGTCTTCGAGTGCGACGCATTCACCGCTGGTTCACGTGCTATTGGCGACGCTATCGCTGAGGCAACCAAGAATGGTGCATTCTCTCTGATTGGTGGTGGCGACTCTGTAGCTTGTGTCAACAAGTTCGGTTTGGCTGACCAGGTATCTTACATCTCTACTGGTGGTGGTGCTCTGCTTGAGGCTATCGAGGGTAAGGTTCTCCCGGGCGTTGCTGCTATTAAGGGCGAATGAAAATAAAGGTAAAAAGGTAAAAAGGTAAAAAGGTAAAAAGGTGAAACGACTTTTTATCGCGATAACGATGGCCGCAGCGTTTAGCGCTTGCGGCCATCGTGCTTCTACGGGAGCTACTGCAGATACTGATTCTGTCAGTGTCGATAGCATCGACAGTGCAAAGGTGGAAGCGCCAGCAGAAGATAACTCATATATCGAAGTTGAGACTGTCAAGTTCGAAAAGAGTGACTCTACGGCAGAAGTATCAGTCCTTGTTCAATGGCCGACTACGGGCGAAAAAGTCATTGTAGATAGTCTGAAAAAACATATCCGTGATTTGCTTGGCGATGATTTCATAGACGGTCCAAAGGCTATTCAGGCATACGGACAGTCGCTGTTTGAATCACAACAGGAGGAATGGCATAGTGTCTACGACGAGATGGAACCAGATGAACGCATGGGAGCCTTCTCGAAAACCCACGACATCACTTTGTTGACCCAAAACAAGAACTACGTCACCTATTTCTATCGCACATTTTCCTATGGTGGAGGTGCACATGGCTATACCACTGAGGTTGGCTTCACCTTCCGCAAGAGTGATGGCAAGCAGATTGCATTACTCAAGAACACCAATTCGCGCAAGTTGGCCAAGCTCTTAAAAGAGGGTGTCAGGCGTCACTTCTCTGAGAGGCCCGATAAGCCACTGTCCGACCAAGAGCTGTTGGATTTTCTTTTTGCTGAAGAGGTATCAAGTCTGAACAACCTCCCGTTGCCAGGCAATTCGCCATACCTCTCTGATACGGGTATGGTATTCCTCTATACGCAGTACGAGATTGCCCCCTACTCTTCAGGTATCATCACTTTCGAGATTCCATTCAAGGACATCGAGCCCTTCATGACGGACGAGGCGAAGAAATTAATTACTGAATAATAAAGAATAATAAAAGAAGACAACTAAAACAACGGGGACAACATTTTCTAATTTAGAGTTGTCTAAGTTGTTTTGGTTGTCTTTTTATTCTTGGTTGTCTTTTTATTCTTGGTTGTCTTTTTATTCCCCCTGCCTTTGCCTTACTGCTTCAAACATCAGTATGGCAGCGCTAACGCTGACATTAAGGGAGTCAATTTGTCCCAACATCGGAATACGAATATGCGCATCGGCAGCCTGGCGCCACTGGTCGGTCAGTCCGTCGTGCTCCGAACCCATTACGATTGCGGTACCGCAGGTCATGTCCGTGTCGTAATAAAGGTGGGAGTCCTGCAGCTGAGCCGTCAGAATCTTGATGCCGTGCTGTTTCAAGAAGGCGATACAAGCCTCCGACCGGCAGGCCACGCAGGGCACGGTGAAGGCCGCACCCACGCTGGAACGGATAAGGTTGGGATTGTAGAGGTCTGTCAGCGGGTCGCATACCACGACGGCATCGACACCCGAGGCATCGGCCGAGCGCAGCACGGCGCCCAGGTTGCCGGGCTTCTCGACGCTCTCCAGCACGACTATCAAGGGATGTTCCCCCAATTTAAGGTCGTCCAACCGCAGCGTCCGCGTGCGCACCTCGGCTATCACGCCCTCCGTCGAGCCGCGATAGGCTACCTTCTCGTAGACCTCATGCGACACTTCAAAACAGCGGACATTGGCTGGGCATTGGAAAGCAGGCATCAATGAGGGACACCAGAAGATGGTATCAATCTCGTAGCCTGCATGCTGACAATGCGACAACTCCTGCTGGCCCTCGACAACGAAAAGACCAGTCTTTCGACGCTCGGACGACTTCTGCTGAAGCAAGAGCAACTGCTTAATCTTCGGATTCTGTAAACTCGTTATCTGTTCCATGCCTGCAAAATTACGAATTAATTTCCAAAATATAACGATTACGTTAAATAATTCTTAATTATTGAACCGAAATGAATAAAATCTTCGTATCTTTGCATCATAAAACAATTTTAAATCTATCGGAATATGAAAAAGAAGTTTGTAATTGGAGACCGCACAAAGGACGAGTACATCTCCGTATTGGACAGAGCCAACAAGAAGCTCGAGTTTACCAACCACCTCGCATCAGCCAAGGAGTTCTTTGGCTTCGAAGAGACCAAGGCCGAACTGAAAGCACTGCAGGACGAGACGGGCTACTTCCAGGATTTGCAGGTTTACATCAAAGATGAAGACAACAAAGCTCATCGCCCTGATGAGCGCGACATGATGCCTTGGTAAGTGAAGAGTGAAGAGTGAAAAGTGAAGAATTTGCTACCGCTCAGAAAATGAAATACAGAAAACTAGGAAAAACAGGTATGCAGGTGTCGGAGCTGGGCTTCGGCGCCTCTTCTTTGGGTGGGGTATTCCACTCTTTTAATGAGAATCGCGGCATAGATGCTGTATTTGCTGCTGTCGATGCAGGCATCAATATCATTGATGTATCGCCCTACTACGGCTACTACAAGGCAGAAATAGTATTGGGCAAGGCACTGAAGGACATCCCTCGCGACAAGTTCTTCCTTTCTACGAAGGTTGGACGTTATGGCGAGGACGGCCATAATACATGGGACTACTCGGCCAAGCGTGCCAAAGAGAGTGTCTATGAAAGTCTGGAGCGTCTGAACATTGATTACGTTGACATCATCAACGTACACGATATTGAGTTTCAGGGTCGTATGGAAGGAGGGCTTCAAAAGATTGTCGATGAGACCCTGCCTGCCTTGCACGAGCTGAAGAAGGAAGGTGTCGTGAAGCATGTGGGTATCACTGACTTGCAGTTGGAAAACCTGAAGTGGGTCATCGAACACGCTGAGCCAGGAATGGTGGAAAGCGTCATGAACTTCTGCCACTACTGCCTGTGCGACGACAAGCTGGCAGACTTCATGGACTTCTTTGACGAGCGTGGCATTGGCGTACTGTCAGCATCGCCATTCTCGATGGGCCTGCTCACGGAGCGCGGTGTGCCCGACTGGCATCCTGCTCCCAAGCCGTTGGTGGAAGCCTGCAAAAAAGCTGCAGAGCACTGTAAAGCCAAGGGGTATCCCATCGAGAAACTCGCCATGCAGTTCTCGTGCTCGTATCCACGTATTGCATCAACGGTGTTCAGCACCACACGTCCTGAAGCCATCAAAACGAACATTGCCTATATTGAGGAACCGATGGACGAACAGTTAGTGAAGGAAGTACGTGACATTATTGGTGACCAACAGCGCGTATCATGGGCGAATACATAATTGATGCCCATGCCCACTTGTGGCTTAACGTGGATACTGTGGTGAACGGTTCCGCCATTCACCCCTTGGAGCCCAACCGTAGCCGCTCGGTGTTCTTCGGAGAGGAGCGCCAGATGTTGCCGCCTTACATGACGGACGGCCAGAACACCGCTGAGCGTTTTCTGTCTAACATGGACTACGCACAGGTTTCAGCAGCTGTCATCACGCAGGAGTTCATCGACGGATTGCAAAACAGCTATCTCCTACAGGTGCAGCAACAGTACCCTGACCGCTTCTTCTGCTTTGGTATGCCTGAATTGCGGAAGCCGGGGTTTCTGGATGAGGCCAGAAACCTCATCCACAGTGGCTTTAGGGGTATCAAGATTCCTGCGGCCCGTCTGCCTCAACAGTTCCTGAACGACGAAATGATGCACATGATGCACCTGATGGAAGACGAGGGCACCATCCTTGGCATCGAGCTAATGGACGGGGATGCACAGGTTAGTCAGATGGAAGACATCATCAGCGAATGCCCCAGACTGAAGATAGCAATCGGCCACTTCGGCATGGTGACACGTCCTAACTGGATGAGTCAGATTCGTCTGGCCCGCCACAAAAATGTCTTCGTCGAGAGTGGCGGCATCACGTGGCTCTTCAATGACGAGTTCTACCCATTCCCCTCTGCCATAAGCGCTATCAAAGAAGCTGCTGACGAGGTAGGCTGGCACAAGCTGATGTGGGGCTCGGACTATCCGCGTACCATCACAGCCATTACCTATAAGATGTCGTACGACTTCGTAACGAAATCGAAGGAACTGACAAATGACGAAAAGCAGTTGTTCCTTTGCGACAATGCCAAGCAGTTCTTTGGCTTTGGAGAATTAAAGGAACTGCCCTATATTAAGAATATGAGTGAATAAAGAGAGAAGTTAAGAAGTTAAGATATGAAAGCAATACAAATTACAGAACCTTCCGTGATGAAGGTTGTTGACATTGAGAAACCCCAATGTGGCAGCGATGAAGTGCTGCTGCGTATCCACTATGTTGGCTTCTGCGGAAGTGACCTGAACACCTATCGCGGCCTGAACCCAATGGTAAAGATGCCTGTCATTCCTGGCCATGAAATTGGTGCCGAGATTGCGGAGGTGGGCGTCAACGTGCCCGGGCATTTATGTCCGGGAATGGCCGTCACGGTAAATCCATACACCAATTGCGGCCACTGTCCGTCGTGCAAGAACCGCCGTTACAATGCCTGCCAGCACAATGAAACACTGGGTGTACAGCGCAATGGTGCAATGCGAGAATACATTGCCGTACCTTGGCAGAAAGTCATACCCATTGGCAACATCACCGTGGAGCATGCTGCCCTGATCGAGCCTATGTCGGTAGGTTTCCACGCCGTTAGTCGTGGACAGGTAGTCGATACTGATACTGTTATGGTCATCGGTTGTGGCATGGTGGGCGTCGGTGCTGTTGTTCGTGCCATTATGCGCGGCGCCAAGGTCATTGCCTGCGATATGGACGACGAGAAACTGGCCATTGTTCGTGGTTTGGGTGCTGAATACACCATCAACTCGGCTAAGGAGAATGTCCACGAGCGATTGCAGGAAATCACTAATGGCGCTGGTCCTGACGTCGTTATTGAGGCCGTGGGTGCTCCCGTTACTTATCAAATGGCTGTCAACGAGGTAGCCTTCACAGGGCGTGTGGTCTGCATCGGCTATGCCAAGCAGGACGTCAGCTTCACCACCAAGCTCTTCGTACAAAAAGAACTCGATATCCGTGGGTCACGAAATGCCCAGCCCGAGGACTTTGAGGGTGTGATTCGTTATTTAGAAAAGAACAACCCACCATACGACATTCTCATCAGCAACGAGGTGACACCGGAGCATGCAGAAGAAGCCATGCAACAATGGATGCAGGCACCGGCAAAGGTATTCCGAGTCATAGTAAAATTCGTATAAGCATAAAAGGGAGCCGCCAAGCTCCCTTTTATCTTACCCTTTCTTATTGTAACTATTTTCCTGAGTCAATCATCCACTTGCCGTCTTCGGTCTTCACAAGTTTCATCTTGTCCTCCTTTGTATCGCCGTTACCATAAGTCAAGGTATATGGTACAACAGCCTTGTTGTCTTCGATGGTTGGTTCACCGACCTTATAGTCCTTGATACCTTTCTTTTGGTCCATCTCCTTGTCCATCTTGTCCTTGACAAGGGCGATAATCTGCTTCATATCCTCGCTACTCTTCTCTTTCTTGAAGTACATCAGATTTACATAGCCATCATAGTCTTTGTCAATGATGCACTTGATAGCTTTCGTTGTAACGGCCTCCGGCGTATTGGAAGAGCCACAAGAACACAGTGCCAGCACAAATAGGCATACAGCTGCTAAAGATAATACTTTCTTCATTTTTCTTTTGGTTTTAGGGGTTAATAATTAATGTTTAATAATTAATGTTTAATGTTTAATGTTTAATCTTTAATGTTTAATCTTTAATGTTTAATGTTTAATCTTTAATCTCAAATGTTGCTACTTGTTTCAGATCCTTACATTGCAACACATCAGAGGGCAGAATGCAATCGGCCTCGAAACCTACCAGATGCAGATGCTGATGACGGACATCCTTCAAAGGACTGGTTGTCTGACTATAGGCATGTACCACCAGTTCAGTACAATAGAGACTCGTGGTGTCCGTATCGTCATAGTCATGGTCGAACAACGGATGGCGCCGATAGGTTTGTAATGCACGAATAGCAGCTTGCTGTGCTGCACAGCTGTCAACATGACGATAAACGGCTCCCTGCTCAGCTCGCATAGGATGGAAAAACACTTCGGGACGTTCCATCTTCACACGGTCTTCGTCACCTTCAAAATCCGGTTCACCTGGTACAGCGTGAACTATCATCAGCACACCTGCTGAGTCAACGACGATACCCGTATGCGAGTAGGCACCGCCCTTTTCAGCTAACAGCACGGCTTGGGAAGTAAAACCCGACCCTCGGCGAAACACCACATCGCCGGCTTTCAGTCCTACATCTTCTGGTAAAATGGTACCGCTCTGCATGCGGTCTGTATCTGAACAGCCAAGCATACAGAGCGGTAGTATGAGGACTAACAGTCTGAACATTTAATCTTCGTCCTTCATCTCGGCCTCGTGCTCCTTAATCAGGGCCTGCTGGATGTCGTTCGGTACGAGTTCGTATGAGCTGAACGAAGTAGTGAACGATGCACGGCCACCCGTCAATGACGAGAGTGCGATAGAGTAAGAAGCCAGCTCCTTCAGAGGAATCTTGGCGGTCAACTTCTGATAGCCTGCCTCGCTGTCCATACCCATGATGATGGCGCGGCGCCCTTGCAGGTCACTCATCACGTCACCCATGTAGTCGGCGGGCACAAGCACTTCCAAGTCATAGATAGGCTCCAACACCTTAGGACCAGCCTCCTTGAAAGCTGCACTGAAGGCGTTACGAGCTGCCAACATGAACGACAATTCGTTTGAGTCAACGGGGTGCATCTTACCATCGTAAACAATAACACGAACGTCGCGAGCGTAAGAACCTGTCAATGGACCTTGCTCCATACGTTCCATGATACCCTTCAGAATGGCAGGCATGAAACGCATATCGATAGCACCACCAACAACACTGTTGATGAAGACGAGCTTACCACCCCACTCCAAATCCTTCTCTTCCTTTGACTTGATGTTCATCTTGAACTCCTGACCATTGATAGTGAATGAGGTCGGATCAGGCATACCGTCGGTATAAGGCTCAACTATCAGATGTACTTCACCGAACTGACCAGCACCACCCGACTGTTTCTTGTGACGATAGTCTGCACGAGCCATCTTCGTAATGGTCTCACGATACGGAATCTTGGGCTCCTGATATTCAACCTGAATCTTCTCGTTGTTCTCCATACGCCACTTCAAGGTACGCAGGTGGAACTCACCCTGACCGTGAACAATAATCTGGCGCAACTCCTTCGACTGCTCAACAACCCATGTAGGATCTTCCTGACGCATCTTCTGCAGAGCAGCCATCATCTTCTCGGTCTCAGCCTCGTTAACAGCCTTGATGGCACGAGAGAACTTAGAATTAGGATATTTAATGAAATCGAACTTATTGTCAATATCCTTGCCATTCAGCGTGTTACCAGTCTTCACATCCTTCAACTTAACGGTACAGCCGATATCACCTGCACGCAGTTCGTCAACCTGAATACGGTTGGCACCAGCACAAGCGTACAATGTACCCATGCGCTCCTTAGAGCCACGGTCAGCATTGGTCAAGTCATCGCCGCTCTTCACAACACCACTCATCACCTTGAAGTACTGAACCTCACCGATATGGGGCTCAACACCAGTCTTGAAGAAATAGAGCGATGTGGGAGCAGAAGCGTCAGCAGGAACATCCTTGCCGGCAGCATTCTTAACAACCGGCATTTCACTAACGAAAGGAACCACATTACCGAGGAACTCCATCAGACGGCGAACACCCATATCACGACCAGCACAAACACAGAATACAGGGAAAATAGAACGGGTTACCAGACCCTTACGGATACCCTCACGCATCTCGTCCTCACTGAGGTCCTCGCTCTCAAAGAACTTCTCCATCAATGTATCGTCACCAGCAGCAGCAGCCTCAACGAGGGCAGCCTTCCATTCCTTAGCCTTTTCTATCTGGTCAGCAGGAATATCTTCGATGATAGGGGCACCACCCTCTGGCTTCCATGAATACTTCTTCATCAGCAGCACATCAATAACACTGTTGAAGCCTGCACCTGTAGCAATAGGATACTGAACGGGCACACAGTTAGGACCGTAAACTTCCTTCAGTTGAGCCAGAATCTGATCGAAATCGCAATTGTCGCGATCCAACTGGTTCACCAGGAAGATAACGGGTTTCTTCAGTTTCTCTGTGTTACGAAAAGCGTTCATCGTACCCACCTCTGGACCATACTGCCCGTTAATGAGGATAACAGCCTGGTCTGTCACATTCATAGCGGTAATCGAACCACCAACGAAGTCATCAGAACCCGGACAGTCGATGATATTCAGTTTCTTGTTGTTCCATTCCACATGAAAAACAGTTGAGAACACCGAGTAGCCATACTCCTGTTCAACAGGGAAGTAGTCGCTCATGGTGTTCTTACCCTCTACTGTACCGCGGCGTTTAATGATGCCAGCTTCATAGACCATACTTTCGGCAAGAGTAGTCTTGCCGCTACCCGCACTGCCAATGAGTGCAATGTTTTTGATTTCGTTAGTTTGATAAACTTTCATAAGATATAGTTTTGAGTTAACATAATTCTATTCCCAGTCGAAACTGAAAAGCGGTCGTAAAAGTACTCATTTTCGTGCAAAAAACCAACGAAAGCTTTCAAATATTAAACTTTATTAGTACTTTTGTAGTCGAAAACGATACAAGATGGCAGGATTATACATTCATATCCCGTTTTGTGCAAGCCGGTGCATCTATTGCGGCTTCTACTCTACGACGCATCTCGACCTGCGCCAGCGGTACGTCGATGCCGTCTGCCGAGAAATGGAGACCCACCCCTTTCCCCTCCCTGAAGGGATGGGCATAGATACCGTCTACCTCGGAGGAGGCACCCCCTCGCAGTTGACCATCCCCCAACTCCGCCAGCTCTTTATATATATTAATAAGGTGTATTCACTCCCCTCCATACAGGGAGGGGCTGGGGGTGGGTCTGAAGTCACCATCGAGGTAAACCCTGACGACGTCACCGCCGAGTACGCCGAGGCATTGCCTCAGCTCGGCATCAACCGCGTATCCATGGGGGCACAGACCTTCGACGATGCACGACTGCGCTTCCTACATCGCCGCCACACTGCCGCACAGGTTCCTGTCGCTGTGCAAAGGCTTCGCGATGCAGGCATCCATAACATTAGCATCGACTTGATGTACGGTTTTCCAAACGAGACGCTTGCCGACTGGCAGCATGACATCGATGCCGTCCTCGCCCTCAACGTGGAGCACCTGTCTGCCTACTGTCTCATGATAGAGGAAGGAACGCCTTTGGCAAAAATGATGCGCAGCGGGGACTGTCCCAGCTGTGAGGAGCGAAGCGGATTACAGGGGGACTGTCCCCTAAATGAGGAGCTAGAGCGAGAAATGTATGAGCTGCTGATAGACAGGCTGACGGGTGCAGGCTATGAGCACTACGAAATCTCGAATTTCGCCCGCTCAGGTTTCCGCTCCCGCCACAATAGTAGTTATTGGCACGATATCCCCTATATCGGTCTCGGTGCTGCCGCCCACAGTTACGACGGAACGTGTCGCAGTTGGAACGTGGCAGACATTAGGAAATACATCTCGGCCATTAATGAGGGAAACATCCCATGCGAACGCGAGGTACTCGACCCTGATACCCACTACAACGACCGTATTACCACCGCCCTGCGTACCAGTGATGGTCTGGACCTCACAACTCTAATGGAAGGACACCGCCGCCACTGCCTACATGAAGCCGAGCCATTCCTCAAGAATGACTTACTAAAACTCACGGGCAGTCGTCTTGTGCTAACCCGTCGCGGACTCTTTGTCAGCGACATGGTGATGTCTCAACTCATGATGGTATGATGACATTTGGCAGTACTCCACGTCTTTTCTATAAATAAGAAACGACGATGAACACTTGGAAACAGAATCTCGAAGAAACAAAACAGCATTATATCAATTGGTGGAACCATAAGGGCATCGTGCTCAACATGTGGGAGCATTTCCAGCAGGGTGTCACGCCACATGCTGACATACCAGAGCCAAGACCTTATAAGGACCTGAATCAACGTTGGTTCGACCCCGAGTGGCGCGCTGAGTATCTGGACTGGTACGTCGCCCACTCGTCGTTAAAAGCTGACATTCTACCTGTTGCCAACACGCAACTGGGCCCTGGCTCTTTAGCCGCCATCCTTGGTGGTGTCTTCGAAGGCGGCGAGGATACTATCTGGATTCATCCCAACCCGAACTATACGGACGATATCGTGTTCGACCCACAGCACCCCAATTGGTTGCTGCACAAAGAACTCCTGCGAGCCTGCAAAGAGAAAGCTCAGGGACACTATTACGTCGGTATGCCCGACTTGATGGAGGGGCTTGATGTACTTGCCGCCTTGAAGGGTACCGACCAAGTCCTGCTCGATACCGTCATGTACCCCGAACGTCTTGAACACCAGATGCAACAAATTAACGACATCTATTTCCAAGTGTTCGACGAGCTATACGATATCATCCGCGAAGGTGACGAGATGGCCTTCTGCTACTTCTCCAGTTGGGCACCAGGCAAGATGTCGAAGTTGCAGAGCGACATTTCAACCATGATCAGTGTGGACGACTATCGCCGCTTTGTACAACCCTTCATCCGCGAACAGTGTCAAAGGATTGACTACACTCTCTACCATCTGGACGGTGTGGGCGCTATTCACCATTTGGACGCGCTCTTGGAAATTCAGGAGTTGAACGCCATCCAGTGGACACCGGGCGTAGGAGAGCCGCAAGGCGGGTCGTCCAAGTGGTACGACCTGTACAAGAAGATACTGACCAGTGGCAAGAGCATCATGGCTTGCTGGGTGACGCTGGACGAACTGAGGCCCTTGCTCGACAACATCGGAGGCGATGGCATACATGTAGAAATGGACTTTCACAACGAACAGGAAGTGGAACAAGCTCTGCACATCATAGAGGAATATGAACACAGCCGCAATCTGCATCCTGCCGACGTTAAGGATGACGCAGACCGTGAAGTAGAAGAGATTATCCGAAAAATAGAGAATCCTCAAAACAAAGAGAGTTTGCAACTTTCCCTGAGACCTGCATCCTTGATGACGTCAAGTACAAATAGGATTCTCGTCCTCGACGGCGCTATGGGAACCATGATTCAGCAATACCAACTGCGTGAAGAGGATTTCCGCAGCGTCCGTTTTGCCAAACACAACTACGACCTGAAAGGGTGCAACGACGTGCTGTCGCTGACGGCTCCGTTCGTGGTTCGCGACATTCATCGCAAATACCTGAAGGCGGGTGCCGACATCATCGAGACGAATACGTTTAATGCCCAACGCATCTCCATGGGCGATTTCGGTTTGCAAGACTATTGCAGGGAAATCAACTTGGCTGCTGTCCAGATAGCGCGCCAATGTGCCGAGGATTATTCTACGCCTGAGAAACCGCGCTATGTGGCAGGAAGCATCGGCCCAACGAGTCGCACCACAAGTGTTGCAACCAGTGGCGAACCTCTCAGCGAGTCTATCTTGCGCGAGGCATATGCAGAGCAAATCCTGGCGTTGGTGGACGGCGGTGTCGATGTGCTACTGATAGAAACCATTTTTGATACACAGAATGCACGTATCGCCTTCGAGGAAGCCAAGCGCATCGCCCCAACACTACCCATCATGCTAAGTTTCTCTGTGTCCACACCCGACGGGCATAACATGCTGGGACAGGACATCCTTGAGTTTATCAAAACATTCAAGAAAGGCGAGCTCTTCTCGGTGGGTATCAACTGTGTGAGCGACGTTAAAGCGATGACACCACTGGTTTGTCAACTGGCTCGTTTTGGTACGAAAGTGAGTATCTATCCAAATGCTGGCATGCCCGACGGAAAGGGGCGCTACAACAAAACGCCAGAGAGTCTGGTGGCAGACCTTTGGCCCTTGTTGGAAAACCATTGTCTGAACATCGTGGGCGGTTGCTGTGGCACAACAGATAACCATATTAACCTCATAGGCAAGGCGATAGAACCTGTTCCTGGCATCTTCATTTCACCCTTGACAGCAGATGCGGAGCAGCATACCTACACGAATCTGCACGAAGGCCTTGATGAAGGACGAATTATAAACGGCAGCGAGAAACAGCTGCAACAAAATGACAGTCCTGGGGAGCGTCTCTTCCAAGCTATTATGAATGGCAAGAGCGACGAGGCGGCATCAGCCACTAAAGAGGCTATTGCCCTGAAAATAGTGCCACAAGACCTCATTAATGGTCAGATGATTCGTGCCATGAGCGAAGTTGGACAACGCTTCCAAGACGGCAAGGCTTTCGTACCTCAGTTGCTAATGGCAGGACGCGCCATGAAGGCGGCTCTGGAACTGCTGAAACCCATGATGGCAGGAGCTGCCTCTACATCACTCGGCAAAGTGGTCATTGGTACCGTTAAAGGAGACCTGCACGACATCGGCAAAAACCTCGTTGCCTCCATGCTTGAGGGCTGTGGCTTCGAAGTCGTCAACATCGGTATCGATGTCTCTGCCGACACCTTCATCCAAGCCGTCAAGGAGAACCAACCTGATATTCTCTGCATGTCAGCCCTACTCACCACTACGATGGGCTACATGAAGGAAGTTATCGACGCACTGGAGGCTGCCGGCATCCGCAACCAAGTAAAAGTAATGGTCGGCGGAGCCCCAGTTACTCAGGGCTTCGCCGACGAAATCGGTGCCGACGGCTATAGCGATAATGCCAACTCGGCAGTTACTGTCGCCAAACAATTACTTGGCAGACTCTAAACTAAAGAGAACGCAACATCCATCATGTGCGTAAAACTATTCTGACGCTCTTCGGCCGTCGTTGCTTCTCCCGTCAGGATGTGGTCTGAAATAGTCAGCAGGCCCAGCGCACGGTTACCCGAGCGTGCCGCATTCATATAAAGTGCTGCTATCTCCATCTCAACAGCCAGCACGCCCATATTAATCCACTTGTCGGTGTGGGGATTCTCGCCATAGAACGTATCCGACGACACCACATTACCCACCTTGTAGTGGTAGCCGAATTTCTCGCACGACTCTACAGCGTCACGAAGCAATTCAAAGTCGGCAATTGGAGCGAACGTTCCAGGCAGTTCATACTGTGCAGCGAAATTGCTGTTAGTGCAGCACCCCATTGCAATAGCCAAGTCGCCAATGTGCAAATCGTTGTTGATAGAACCAGCAGATCCCACACGGATAATTGTCTTGACACCATAGAAATTGTAGAGTTCATAGGTATAAATACCAATGGATGCCATACCCATGCCGTGGCCCATCACGCTGACACGCTTACCCTTGTAAGTTCCAGTAAAGCCCAGCATACCACGCACATTATTAAAACATACAGCATCGTCAAGATACTTCTCAGCCATCAGTTTCACACGCAGCGGATCACCCGCCATAATAACAGTCTCAGCGATTTCGCCGTACTGAGCCCCAATGTGGGGAGTCGGAGTATTATTCATACGTTTTTTAGTTTTAAGGGTTTTGATGCTGCGAATATAAGCATTTTTCTTGAAACTTCCAAGAAATCTGTCCATTTTCTTAACCTCAGCACTTGCAACGATGACAAAAAGGGCAGGAAAACGTCTTTACATATAAATAAATGTAATACGATGACAAGATATCTGCTAACCATTATTCTACTATTAATAACTGGATACGCTTCCGCTGGCGATATCGTCGTCCATGAAGGTGAGAGTCTGCACGACGCACTGCGACAAGCCCGTGAATGGCGGCGCACCAATGACCCTCGCTGCCAAGGCGGCATCACCATCACTCTCCAAGAAGGCCGTTACTATATGAGCGAGCCGTTGTTCCTGCGCCCCGAGGACAGCGGCACGAAGGAGTCACCACTCGTCATCCGAGGTATTGGAGAGAAGCACACAAGTGTCATTTGTGGCGACCCTCGCCAAAAGCACAGGCAGATATGGCCGTTAAAAGAACAAGATGATGGTCTGCCGAAGAACAGACACGACGACGGTCTGCCAACGAAAGGCATGGAGCGCATGATATCTTTTAACAAGGAAAAGCGCACCATCACCATACCCACACCCCCGGACTCCGTGCTTCGGGATTTCGTCTCGAAGAATACGGTGGAGAGTACCAGCCGTCCGCCACTCGAAATGGTCGTCCACCAACGCTGGGCCATCGCCATCCTGCGCGTCAAGGACATCCGTGTGCTCAACGATTCCGTTACCGAGGTTTCCTTCATGGAGCCCGAAAGCCGTCTGGAGTTTGAGCACCCCTGGCCACAGCCAGTCATCGGAGGCGAGAAGGGCAACAGCTCTTTCCTGCTGCGCACGACGGAGCAGCGCGACGGCATTGAGCAGTTGGTCATCGTCGACGGCGCCAACTATGTACGTTTTGAAGGCATAACCTTCAAACATACTTGCTGGAACCGTCCCTTGCACAAAGGGCACGTTACCCTACAGGGCGGTTTTCCTCTCGTTGATGCCTACAAACTGGCGGTCCCAGGTTTGCCCTGGGACAAAGACCTTGAAAACCAAGCCTGGGTAGAGCGCCCTGTGAGTGCTGTCACCGTGCGCAATGCCCATCACGTTGACTTCCACTCGGTGCTGTTCGAGAATCTGGCTGCCACGGCCTTGGACTTTGTCGATAACGTCAGCGATTGTGTAGTACAGAAATGTACCTTCGGCAACATTGGCGGCACGGCTATCATGGGAGGTTCTTTTGCAGAAAGCCCCCGCGAAGTACACCGTCCCTACACCGACCTGGCCAAGCGCTGTCAACGACTGACCATCAAGGAAAACTTCGTTGTAGATGCAGCCAACGAAGACTGGGGCGCCGTGGGCATTGCATTGGGCTATGTACGCCACTGCACCATCAGCAAGAACCACGTGTTTTTCCTCAGCTACTCGGGCATCTGCGTCGGTTGGGGTTGGACACCCCTCAACACGGGTATGGAGAACAACCGCATCGAGGGTAACAATGTCTACAACTATGCCCGTCAGCTCTATGACGCCGGCGGCATCTATACGCTCAGCAACCAGCCCGGCTCCGTGATTAGCGGCAACAAGGTCTCACGTCCCTACCCTGCCCCCTATGCTACCAACGACCGCGGTTTCTGCATCTATCTGGATGCCCGTACCGACGGTTTTACTATCGAGAACAATTACACCGGCGACATCGCCCCCGGGATTGCCGGTCGTCCTCTCACTAACCAACGGCCCATACGTCGTGACGAGATTGGCGACAACCACCCCGGTCCAAATATCATCTTTAAGCAATGAAGCAAACCAACTACCACCTCTTTGACTTCATGGACTTTGACCCTTCGCTGCAGAAGGACGAAGCCCTTTGGAAGGCATACGCACCCACCAAGATAGAGGAGCGAAAGGGCGACATCATCGTCACCATTCCCTATCAGAAACAACTGCATCAGGAAGACATGGCACCTGACACTTTTGTGCCCCAGCAGTCTTTCGACCTCATCATCCGGGCTTACGAGCCTGACATCGTCCGTCTTTTTACCACCATGAGTGGCGATGAGATGACAGAGGCTGATGATATGTTGATGATGGCGAAGGAGGTGAAGCGCCTGCCGCTGACCGTTCGTTCGTTTCCAGAGGATTCTGTAGGTTACGATGTCATCGCAGCGAACGGTAAGAAGGTTGCCGCCATCGACCTTAACGCACCGGTGTTAGACCACTGGAGCGACCTGCTAACACCCCCTCAGCCCGCACCTTTCATCACCTTCTATCCCGATGGTGACGAGACTAAAGGCATTGCCCTGAGTGACGACCACTTCTCGCCTCCCCGCTACGATGCCCTACCCCTGGGTTTCTGTTCAGCAGGTGGCTGTGCTACTACCACAAACCATACAAACAACGAGCGTGCCACCATCAGCTTCAAGTGCACCCCCGATGAGTGTTTCGTAGGCACAGGCGAACGCTTTCGCAAGATGGATCTTAGCGGGCAGACCTTCCAACTGAAAAACCAAGACGGACAGGGTGTCAACAATCGTCGTTGTTATAAGAACATCCCGTTCTATATAAGCAGCAGGATGTATGGATGCTTCTACCACACCTCCGACTATTGCAAACTCTCGCTGGCCGACCACTCTACTCGTTCCGTTCAGTTCCTCAATGACCATGCTACGCTCGATGTGTTCCTCATTGGCGGTAAGACACCTGAGGAGATTCTGTGCAGCTATCGCATGCTGACTGGTTTCCCGCAGATGCCTCCACTCTGGTCGTTCGGCATTTGGATGAGTCGTATGACCTACTTCTCTGCCGACGAGGTGAACGAGATTTGCGACAGACTTCGCCAAGAGCACTATCCCTGCGACGTGATACACCTCGATACCGGTTGGTTCTGTACCGACTGGCTCTGCGAGTGGAAGTTCAATCCTGAGCGCTTCCCCGACCCGAAGTGGTTTGTCCAGCATCTCAAGAAGAATGGTTTCAAAGTTTCCTTATGGCAATTGCCGTATGTGGCAAAGGGTGCCGAACAGTTGGAAGAGGCGAAGAAGAACCGCTATATCAGTCTGCCCACGAAAGAAGAGGACACCTCTACAGGTGGGGCATCGAACTTTTCTGCCCTCGACTACGCAGGCACCATTGACTTCACCTACGACAAAGCTACGGACTGGTATAAGAACCAACTGTTGAAACCGCTACTTGAAATGGGTGTCAAGTGCATCAAGACTGACTTTGGTGAGAACATCCACATGAACCACCGCTACCACGCTTCGACACCAGAGCGGCTAAACAACATCTACGCTCTACTATACCAAAAAGCAGCATACGAGGTAACCAAGGAGGTGACAGGTGACGGCATCGTTTGGGCCCGCGCAGCATGGGCTGGCTGTCAGCGTTATCCCCTGCATTGGGGTGGCGACAGTGCCTCTTCATGGGACGGGCTGGCAGGCAGTCTGAAAGGCGGTCTGCACTTCGGACTCTCAGGCTTTGCCTTCTGGAGTCACGACATACCAGGATTTCACTCTATGCCCAATTTCATGAACTCGCCCATCGATCCAAGCGTCTATGTGCGTTGGACACAGTTCGGTGTCTTCAGCAGTCACATGCGCTATCATGGAACGTGCAAACGTGAGCCTTGGCACTACCCCAATATCGCGCCCATTGTGAAGCGCTGGTGGAAATTGCGCTACAAACTCCTCCCTTATATCATAGACCAGTCGGAAAAAGCCTGCCAGAGCGGCTACCCCTTGGTGCGTGCACTCTTGATGCATCATCCTCACGACCGTCAGGTATGGCATATCGACGATGAATATTACTTCGGCTCCGAGTTCCTTGTCTGTCCTGTCATGACTGGCGACAATCGTCGCGACATCTATCTGCCTGAGGGTATGTGGGTGAACTTTTTCACAGGTGAAAGACTTCATGGCGGCCGCTGGTACTATGACGTGGAAGTGCCCCTTGACCAGATGCCCGTATTCGTACGCCCTGGAGCGCATATTCAGATTTATCCTGATGATGTGGACTCTACCGACGACATGGATATGTCGAAAGCAATAACTATTGGAATAACCAAAGACTACAAAGGAATATAAATGGAAAGTCACTACATGCAAGGCCTCGATTGGCTGATTCTGGGAATATATTTCGCGATATTTATCGCGATTGGCGTATGGGCCAGTAGCAAACGTAAAAAAGGTGGCGCACTGTTTCTTGCTGAACGTTCGTTACGTTGGCATCACATAGGTTTCTCGATGTGGGGAACCAACGTCGGACCGTCCATGCTCATTGCCAGTGCCAGTGCAGGATTCACAACGGGTATTGTTTCGGGCAACTATGCGTGGTACGCTTTCGTTTTCATCGCCCTGCTGGCATTCGTCTTTGCGCCACGCTATCTTGGTGCAAAGGTGTCAACGCTGCCAGAATTCATGGGACTGCGCTTCGGGCAGTCCACTCGCAACATCCTGGCTTGGTACACCATCGTCACCATTGTCATCTCGTGGCTCGCACTGACACTGTTTGCCGGTGGCATTCTGATTCGTCAAGTCTTTGACATTCCCATGTGGATGTCGGCCATGGTACTATTGATCATCTCGGCCTTCTTTACGATGCTGGGCGGTCTAAAGGCGGTAGCTTATACCAACGTTTACCAAATGATTCTTTTGATAGTCGTTTCGCTTGTTCTTGTCATTGTCGGACTGGATCGCGTGGGCGGTGTTTCAGCTTTGGTTGCAAAAGTTCCTGCCGACTATTGGGTCATGTTCAAGCCTAACTCCGATGAAGCTTTCCCGTGGCTGCCTATTATCCTGGGCTATCCCGTCATGGGTGTCTGGTTCTGGTGTACCGACCAGTCAATGGTGCAACCCGTTCTTGCCGCTAAAGACCTGCGCGAAGGGCAGCTTGGCACCAACTTCACTGGCTGGCTCAAGATCTTAGACGTGGCACTATATATTCTGCCGGGTGTCATCTGCTTTGCACTATTTGGCGACACGCTTAAGAATCCCGACGAAGCCTATCTGACGATGGTCGAGAACCTATTCCCTGTTGGCATGGTAGGATTGGTGTTCGCCGTCCTTACTGCCTGTCTTGTATCTACGATTGGTTCCGCACTCAACGCCCTCTCCACCGTCTTCACGATGGACATCTACGTCAAACGCTTCAACCCCAACGCCTCACAGCGGCGCATCAATTACGTGGGACGCCTCGTGACCGTCATGGGTGCCGCTATGGCAATCATTCTGACCGTTGCCATCGATAGCATCAAGGGGCTCAACTTGTTCAACGTGTTCCAGTCGGTACTCGGATTCATTGCGCCACCGATGGCTGCAGTATTCTTGTTGGGCATCTTCTGGCGCCGCACCACGACACGAGCCGCTAATTTCGCCCTGACCATTGGCACGGCATTCTGCCTCGCCGTTGGCGTTCTATACCTTTGGCCACCCGAATGGCTGCACTTTCCCTGGCCGCATTTCATGCTGCTCAGCTTCGAGTTGTTCGTCATTCTGGCCGTTACCATGATTATCATATCGTTGACCGACCGCGACAAGACGCAGTATCAAATTCCCGAACCAATCAGTGAAAGGTGGTCACGACTGGCTATTGGTCTTTGGGTGACACTGGCCGTAGTGATGATCGGACTCTATATCTACTTTAATTAATTCACTAATATGAAAAGAATACTATTTATAGCTTGTTGCTGTGGCATAGCAACATACGCAGCGGCGCAAGGTCTGACCGACATGAGCCGCACGAAGCAGGCTGTGATGCAAAATACGCCAATGGGTGCCGTGCGCTGGACGGGTGGTTTCTGGGGCGACCGTTTCCAAATACTATCAACAACTGGTATTTGGTCGATGTGGGACACATGGAACACACCTTACGAGACGATTGACGCCTTAGGGCTGCATGGCTCGCATGGTTTTGCCAATTTCCAAGTGGCCGCTGGTACAGTGAAGGGTAAACACCATGGTCCCCCATTCCACGACGGCGACATGTACAAATGGCTTGAAGCCTGCGCGGCCGTTTATGCTGTGACTAAGGACCCGAAGATTGATGCCCTGATGGACAAGTTCATCGAGCAAGTGGCACTAGCTCAGCGTGCCGACGGATATATCCATACACCCGTGGTCATCTCAGAGCGCCATGCAGGTATTGACACGCATGCCAGTACAGAAAATGCAGCAGGCATTGAGATTGGTAAAGACCAAAAGCACGCCTTTGCTTCACGGCTGAACTTCGAGACCTACAACCTCGGTCACCTCATGACCGCAGGCATTATCCACAAGCGTGCCACAGGCAAGACCACCCTCTTCGACTGTGGCAGGAAGGCCGCCGACTTCCTCTACAATTTCCTGACGAACGACGCTGCTGAGTTGTCACGTAATGCTATCTGTCCCAGCCACTACATGGGCGCTGCCGAGATGTATCGCGAAACGGGCGAAGCAAAGTATTTGGAGTTGGCAAAAGGTCTGATTGCCATTCGCGACAGCGTGACCAATGGCGAGGACCACAATCAAGACCGTCATAAGTTCCGCGACCAGTACGAGGCTATGGGTCATGCAGTCCGCGCTAACTACCTCTACGCTGGTGTGGCTGACCTCTATGCCGAGACGGGCGAAGCACAGCTGATGAAAAATCTGAGTGCCATCTGGGATGACATCGTGAATCACAAAATATATATCATGGGCGGATGCGGCGCTCTCTACGACGGTGTCAGCCCTGACGGAACGACGTACGACCAGCCCAGCATCCAGCAAATACACCAGGCTTACGGACGCCAGTTCCAGTTGCCTCAGGAGGCTGCCCACAATGAGATATGTGCACAAATCGGGATGCTTCTCTTCTCGTGGCGAATGTACCAGACCACAGCTGACGGCAGGTATCTTGACAACATCGAGAACGAGCTCTACAACGGCATCCTCTCGGGCATCTCGTTGGATGGCCGCGATTTCTTCTACACCGAAGCCCTGCGCCGCACCAAGGAGTTTCCATACGTCATGCGCTGGCCCAAGCACCGTCAGCGTTACATCACGTGTTTCTGCTGCCCACCTAACACATTACGCACGCTCTGCGAGGCACAGGAGTATGCCTACAGCATCAGTAAGGACACGCTCTACGTGAACCTCTACGGTCAGAACTCATTAGTAACCAAGAACTTTGTGTTAGAACAGACCACTGACTACCCGTGGGACGGCAACATTTCCATCGAAATTAAGAAGATAAAGCGTCTGTCTACGATTGTCCTCCATATACCCTCATGGGCTGACAGCTATACGCTCCGCGTCAACGGCGAGCAGGTTTCCTCACCTGTCATAACGCGCAAATGGAAAAAAGGTGACCGTATCGAACTCGATATGCCAATGAAACCGAGGCTCATCGAGGCCAACCCATTGGTCGAGGAGGCCAAAAACCAGATTGCCGTCATGCGCGGTCCTATTGTTTACTGTCTGGAAGGTCAGGACATCGAGGGTAGCCACCGTATCAACGATATCGCACTACCTGCCGACATACAGTTCGAAGAGAAGAAAACGACGATCGCAGGACAGCAGATGACGGTGCTTGAGGGCAATGCCCTGCTTGTGAACGATGCTGCTTGGGGCAAAGACCAGCTTTACCGCACCTTACGCCCTGTCCGCAAACAGAAAGTCCGCATCCGCCTCATTCCCTACTACGCCTGGGACAATCGTGGCATCGATGACATGAGTCTGTGGCTGCAGGTTACAAAATAATATAAGAGTTTGCTATCAAGTACAAACAATCAGACAATATGAAGCAATTATTCCTGATATTGGCCATACTATTCGGTCTAAACCTTCAAGCGGCAGACATCCACGTTGCATTAGGCCAAAGCATCAGCGATGCCGTGCGTCAGGCTCGCGAAATGGTTCGTAAGGGCGAAGCTACAAGCGTTACGATCCGTTTGGAATCGGGTATTCATCACATCACCGAAGCCATCATTCTTCGTCCTGAGGATAGTGGCCTGACTATCGAGGGCGATGGCGCCATCATCAGTGGCGGCATGAGTATCAACGTTTGGAATAAGCAAGGACAACTCTACGTCGCTGATATTCCAGACTTCAATGGTCGTCCTATCGATTTCCGCCAGCTATGGGTCAATCAGGAGAAAGCAATCCGTGCCAACAATGTCAACGAAAATTGGGAGAGCATGCATCGCATCCTGACCTACGACAAACAAGAGAAGGTGCTGTGGATTCCCAAAGCCGCAGTAGGAAAAGTGCTGAAGAAGAATAGTCTGAAATCCCCATATCTTGAAATGGTCCTACATCAGATGTGGTGTGTTAGCAATCTGCGTATCAAGAGCCTTGACGTACAAGGCGATTCGGTTGCCGTGACCTTCCACGACCCAGAGTCCAAACTCCAGTTTGAGCACCCTTGGCCCTCACCAATGACACCCAACACGGGCCATCCTTCCCCCTTCTATCTCACTAATTCCAAAGAATTGATGGATTGGCCAGGCGAGTGGTATCACGACATCCTGACACATAAGCTGTACTATTATCCACGTGACCGCGAAGGCGTAGGGCGTGAAGCTTTCGCTGCTGTCTACCCTGTCATCCCCACCCTTTTCGAGGTTGTGGGCACTGCCGAACATCCCGTACGAAACATTACCTTCAAGGGCATCACTTTCAGCCATACTACTTGGATGCGTCCTTCCGAGAAAGGACACGTACCCTTGCAGGCTGGCATGTATCTGACCGAGGCCTATAAACTCCGTCCGCAGATTGACCGTCCCAACAATCACAAGCTGGACAACCAAGGATGGCTGGGACGTGCTGATGCTGCCGTGGAACTGCGCTATACTGAAAATATCAATTTCAAGAACTGTCGCTTCGAACATTTGGGCGGCTCAGGTCTCGATTATGTTGTAGGTTGTCGCGGTGGCATTGTGACCCAATGCACCTTTGCGGATATCGCTATGAACGGCTACGTTTGTGGCAGTTTTTCGCCCGAAGGTCTGGAGACTCACCTACCCTATAATCCTACCGACTTCCGCGAGGTTTGCACCCGACAGGAGGTTAGCAATTGCGAATTCTCCGACATCAGCAACGAAGACTGGGGCTGTGTGGCTATTGCCGCCGGCTACGTCAGTAACATCAACATCGAGCACAACACCATCCACGACGTCTCATACACGGGTATCTCGCTCGGTTGGGGCTGGAATCGCGACTTGGTATGCATGAAAGATAATAAGGTACATGCGAACCTTATATATAACTATGCCCAGCACATGTACGACTGTGCGGGCATCTACACGCTCGGCAACCAGCCCGGCACCATTGTCTCAGAGAACGTTGTTCGCGATATAGCCAAGCCGTCCTACGTCCACGACCCTAACCATTGGTTCTACCTCTACACCGACGAAGGTTCCAGCAACATCACCGTGCGCGACAACTGGACGCCCGGCGACAAGTTCCTGCAGAATGCCAATGGACCTGGCAACGTCTGGGAGAACAATGGTCCGCAAGTCAGCGACGACATCAAGCGCCGCGCCGGCATCATCAGATATTGATGCCGTAGTTCTGCTTCACCTCGCTCATTACGAACGTGCTCTCAATAGCCCCGACATGGTCAATATCGCCGAGTTTGGTCAATACGAACTCCTGATATTGCTTCATGTCGCGTGCGCGAACTTTTAATAAATAGTCATACGCACCCGAGGTATTATAGCATTCTATCACCTCAGGAATACGTTGGATACGTCGCACGAAGGCATCGGCAATCTCGTGGTTAATCTGTGTCAGTTTTACCTTGCAGAACACCTGCAAGCCAAGGTTCAGTTTCTCAGGATCCAGCACCGCCACATACCGCTTGATGTATCCTTTCTTCTCCAACCGTTTCTGACGCTCAAAAACGGGCGTTGGCGTCAGATGTACGGCATCGGCCAGCTCTTTAGTGGTCAATTTCGCATTTTTTTGCAGCGTTTTCAGTATCTGCAGGTCGGTTTCGTCTAATATTTCAGCCATTTTTCTTGCCTTTTATCTTTCCATTTAGAATTTTATTCTGTTAGAGTACCGTCAGAAGCCCATTCTTGGAACTTTTTTCTTTCAGCACTGCAAATTTAGTGATTATTTCTGAATTCTACAAGAAATTTGGAGAATATTTCCAAAGTTCGTAACTTTGCAGCGTAAAAAAGAAACAAATAGTATTAACAAATAAAACATCAGAAAGGATAAGATTATGAGTACAAAGAAGAATTACCGTTTTGAGACACTGCAACTCCACGTAGGCCAAGAACAGGCTGACCCCGCAACCGACGCACGCGCCGTGCCCATCTACCAAACCACTTCGTACGTGTTCCGTAACTCACAGCATGCGGCCGACCGTTTCGGTCTGCGCGATGCCGGCAACATCTATGGTCGTCTGACCAACTCTACGCAGGGTGTGTTCGAAGATCGTGTGGCTGCCCTCGAGGGCGGTGTGGCAGGATTGGCCGTAGCCTCTGGTGCTGCCGCCATTACCTATGCCCTGCAGAACATCGTGCAGGCTGGCGATCATATCGTTGCTGCCGACAACCTCTATGGCGGCTCTTACAATCTGATTACCCATACACTCAGCACTCAGGGCATCACAAACACCATTATCAATGTCAACGACCTCGAAGCGCTTGAAGCAGCCATTAAACCCAACACAAAAGTAGTATATGCTGAAACCTTCGGCAACCCCAATTCCGACGTGCTCGACCTTGAAGGTGTGGCTGCTGTAGCCCACAAGCACGGCATCCCCTTCATCGTCGATAACACCTTCGGCACACCTTACCTGATTCGTCCGCTGGAGCACGGAGCCGACATCGTCGTCCACTCTGCTACGAAATTCCTTGGCGGTCACGGTACCAGTCTTGGTGGTGTCATCGTCGATGGTGGCAAGTTCGACTGGAAACAGAACGACAAGTTCCCCACGCTCTCCAAACCCGACCCCTCGTATCACGGCATCGTCTTTGCCGACGCTGTAGGTGCTGCCGCATACGTCACCCGCATCCGTGCCGTCATCCTGCGTGATACTGGTGCAACCATTTCGCCCTTCAACGCGTTCATACTGTTGCAGGGAGTCGAGACCCTGAGTCTGCGTGTGGAGCGTCACGTAGAGAACGCCCTGAAGGTGGTCGATTTCCTCGCCAAGCACCCCAAGGTGGCTGCTGTACATCATCCTGCCCTTGAGAATCACCGCGACCACGCCCTCTACAAGAAATATTTCCCCAACGGTGGCGGCAGCATCTTCACCTTCGAAGTGAAGGGCGGACAGGACGCGGCGTGGAAATTCATCGATGCCCTGCAGATATTCTCGTTGCTGGCTAACGTGGCCGACGTGAAGAGTCTGGTCATCCACCCCTACACCACTACGCACTCACAGTTGTCAGAACAGGAACTGGCCGAGCAGCACATCACGCCTGCTACCGTTCGTCTAAGCATTGGTACCGAGCATATCGACGACATCATCGAAGACCTTACCCAGGCACTCGATAAGATTTAAAAATAAAACCACTTTCGTTGATTAATCTGCCAAATCCCCTAAAAGATTTGGCAGATTGCTTTGAATTTTGTAATTTCGCACCCAAAACCAACATAGAGATGAGAAATTTTATCATTGCCGACAACCAGGAACTGACACGCTTTGCACTTGAGAGCCTGCTTGAAAAGAACGAGGCAGCCAACATTTATCGTGCCTTCGACAAAGCCGGACTCGTAGCCCTACTCAAGGAACACGAGAGTGCCGTCGTACTACTGGACTACACACTGTTCGACTTTACCGACGAAGACCAGCTACTCATCATTTCCGAGCGTTTCAACCTGTCCGACTGGATTCTTATTAGCGACGAACTGACCCCCCAGTTCATTCGTCGCGTTGTGTTTTCGTCCCATCAGTTCAGCGTCGTTTTCAAGGACGGTCCGCTCAGTGAGGTACGCGAAGCTCTGAATAGCGTTGAACGCCATACGCGCTATCTCAGCCAGCGCGCCCTCGAAACCGTTATCACACAGCAGCAGGACGACGAGGCACCCAGCATCCTGACGACTACAGAGACCGAAATCGTGAAAGCTATTGCCCAAGGTAAGACCACCAAGGAGATTGCTGCCGAACGCTTCTCCAGCATCCACACCGTCACTACCCACCGCAAGAATATCTTCCGCAAACTAGGCATCAACACAGCCCACGAAGCCGTGAAATACGCTCTCCGTGCCGGACTGATAGACCCATCAGAATTTTATATATAACGCATCCTTGAAGAACGCTTCCATCTTGTCATAGGGGATGACGTCTGCCACGTCGTCGTAGAGATCAACGTGCGAGGCTCCAGAGATGATGAGCAGTTCCTTATTACCCTCTTTATAGCTGCCTGCGTATTTGCCAGTGGGAATCTCGTTAGCCTTGGCACACTCAGCCACCGAGGAGGCAAAAGGTTTCTTGCCTGTCATCTTCTCAAAGGCATACTCAGAGAAGTAGCGCGAATGGGCCTTCTCGCCGTGGATGAGCAGTACGGGCGACTCTATCTCGTTGGCGTAGTCGAGGATGGGCTGGTTGAGGAACGACTGGCAGCCCGTTGCATTCCAGCCGTCGGTGGAGTTGCCGCTGCGCTCGTGGTAACCGCGCTCGGTCTTATAATAAGAGTGGTAATCTTTCACAAACCAGGGAGCAGCCTCTGGCAGTGGGTCAATGACACCGCCAGCGCGTTTGTACGAGCCGTTCTTGAAGTCCTCAGTACGCTGGGCAGCCATCGCCTTACGTGCCTCCATGCGCTGTTCTTTCGAGTCACTGCTCATGAAGTAGCCCTCGCGGTTCACCTTCGTCATGTCGTACATGGTCGAAGCGACAGTAGCTTTTATGCGGGGGTCGAGGGCGGCAGCGTTGACAGCCATACCGCCAAAGCCGCAGATGCCGATAATGCCGATACGCTCAGAATCAACGTTATCCTGCACTGAGAGGAAATCGACGGCAGCGAGGAAGTCCTCGGTATTGATGTCGGGCGAAGCCATGCGGCGGGGTTCGCCACCGCTCTCGCCTGTGAACGAGGGGTCGAAGGCGATAGTCAGGAAACCACGCTCGGCCATGTGCTGGGCATAGAGTCCGCTCGACTGCTCCTTCACGGCTCCAAACGGGCCGGTCACGGCAATAGCTGGCAGCTTTCCCTCGGCGTTCTTAGGTGTGTACATATCGGCAGCAAGCTCAATGCCGTAACGGTTCTTGAATGTGACCTTCTTGTGGTCAACCTTGTCACTCTTAGGGAACGTTTTGTCCCATTCCTGCGTTAATTGTAATTTCATAATAACACCTTTTTACCTTTATTTATATAAATACCATGCGTTGGATTCGCGATGCGCTGACCACTGAGCGAATAGTAGTCGCCATCGTCAACATCTGCGCTTCGGACGCTATTGACAGCCGTTGTACCCGACGTCAGCGAGAGTTTCACCGTAACATTTCCCTGTCCTGCCTTGAGGAAGGACTGCAGTTCCGTCTGCGACGAATATTCCATACGTCCCAAACGGGTGTAACTCCACGAGTTCGAGCCGTAGAAGAGCACTATCTGGTTGCTGCTGTAAAGGATGACGTCGCCCGCCTGCGTAGTGGTCTGCGTGTCGCTCGTAGGCAGCGAGCGTCCCAGTGCGCCCACCTTCTCGAAACCGCCGTAGTCATGAGCTTCGTAGGTAATATCGCCCTCTTTCAGAGCCGCCACCAGTGTCTGCGTGGCGGCATTATCGACCAGCACAACGGGGAGCGTCTTGCCATCGATGGTGATATACAATCTCTGTGTCATAGTCTGTGCCGTTACGTCGCTGTCCTTCGAACAGCATGTCAGCAGCATCGCTGCCAGTAATAATAATATCTGTTTCATGGGTGCAAAGTTACGGCAAAATACGCTTCCAACGGTTATCCGAATCGACGAATTACTTACCAATTTTATCTTTTTTCGCCTTTGGTGCAACAATTTGGGTAAAAAGTAGTAACTTTGCGGCATGACAACACTGCATTATCTCTGCCTCAACCACGCTAACGACTTCGCACAGAGTGTAGAAGCCGAGACGTATCACCCGATGGTGAGCGTTGTACACTTCGACGAACTGGGCCCGATTGCCCACACGCTAAACAAAATGGGCGACGTCTATGCCTTCTTCGTACAGGACAATTTCCCTGAAGACGGGAAATACGGCATGGGCAACTACGACACATCAAAGGGGTCGTTGGTTGCCGTCTCGCCCGGACAGATTATCGGCAAAGCTGACGACGGTACACGCGAGGTGTATCACGGGTGGACGCTGCACTTCGAGGCGGAGTTCATGCGCGGCACGGCATTCGAGCAACGGTTGCACGACTATCACTATTTTTCGTATAACGTGAACGAAGCGCTGCACACGACTGAGGGCGAGAAGCAGTTGATGTGGCAGTTGATGTGGATGATACGTCGATTCATACAGCACCGCGAGCCGTCGCCACAGACCGAACGCATCCTGCAGGACTATATTCTGCTGGTGTGCGACTATGCTCGACTGTTCTATCAGCGACAGTTTCAGAATGCAGCCCATAGCCAGAACGACCTGCTGTCGCGCTTCCAACGGGTACTTGCCGACTATTACGAGCGGGGCTTGCAGCGGCAGCACGGCCTGCCCAACGTGAAATATTGCGCCTCCGAACTCTGTCTGTCGCCCAGCTATTTCGGCGATGTGGTGCGAAGTGTTTCTGGCGAGAGTCCCACACAGGTTATCCAGCGTTTCCTTATCGCCCGTGCCAAGAGCCTGCTGGTCAGCGGTCTCACCGCCACCCAAGCCTCCGACACCCTCGGTTTCGAATATCCCCAGCACTTCACCCGTTTCTTCAAGAAGCATGCAGGCCTCCTGCCCTCGAAATATATCGCTTCACTGAAGACAAAATAACAGCACCTCCGCATTAAAGAAAAATACTGCCGCAGTAACAAGAATTACTGCCGCAGTAACGAGAATTACTTTCGGAGTAATTAGTATTTCACGGCCTGCTTAATATCTTCCAGCAGATCCTCGCCGGCTTCGAGGCCGATGCTGAGGCGTACCGTCGTGTCGGGGACGGACATCGCGGCGCATTGCTCTGGCGTAAAGAGGCCGAAGATGGTAGAGGCGGGATGGATGGCCAGCGACTTGCGGTCGAAGAGATTGGTGGCGCGACGGATAATCTGCAACCTGTCGATGAACGCCCATGCGGCTTCCTTCGATGCGAGGTCGATGGTAAAGACGGCGCCTGGCAAGGGGCCGAACTGCCGTTCTGAGAGTTCGTGGAAAGGGTTATCCTCAAGGCCCGTATAGTTGACGCGCTTGATTTCCGGCAACTGCTGGCACTGGCGGGCGAGCCAGAATGTGGTCTCGGCCTGCCGACGGAAGCGGATGTCGAGCGTGTCGAGGCCAAGGGTCTCCATATACGCCACCTGCGGCGTCATCAGCGCACCGAGGTTGGTCACCAGTTCGGTCTTTACACGCGCAGTAAATGCCAGCGTATTACCTACCCTCTTTGTACGTTGCTGTAGAGCTGGCGATGGCGACCGACTCCAGTCGAACTTGCCGTAGTCAATGAGCAAGCCCCCTAAACCTGTACCGCCGCCCGAGATATACTTCGTACTGCTGACCACCTCGATGTCCACACCGAAATCGACGGCATGAAAAGCGGGGAATGGCACAATGGTCGTATCGGCTATCAGGGGCACGCCCTTTGCATGAGCCAGTTCCGACAACTGTCGGATGTCGGCCACGAACAGTTGCGGATTGGTGATGATTTCAAAAAACAGTGCAGCGGTCTTGTCGTCAATGAGCGCTACCACCTCGTCGGTGTTGGTGAAGTCTGCAAAACGGACTTCCACACCAAAGGTACCAAGGGTGTCGCGAAGCAACGAGACACTATTGCCAAACAGATGCTTCGAGGCCACGATGTTGAGTCCTGCTGCGCTGACAGCCGTCAGAGCATAATGGATGGCGGCCATACCTGTGTTGAGTGCTGTCACGCTTGTTGCCCCCGTCAGCTGTCGCACGCGTTCCTCGAGATAGGTCACTGTAGGATTGGCGATGCGGGCATACGACGGGGCCATAGAGCGACCGCAAAACGCGTCGCCCATGGCCTTGGCAGACTCAAACTCAAACGCCGCCGTATAGTAAACGGGCATCGACAGTGCCCCGTATGCATCAGGTTTCTGATACTTCGTCGTCAATATTTTCGTTTCGTACTGCATATTATCTCTGTCCAACAATCTTTCGTACTGCAATCACGAGTTTGTCCACGTCTTCGCGCGTATTGTAGAGGGCGAAGGTGGGACGTACACTCATTTCGTAACCCAAAGCGCGCAAGGCGGGTTGGGCACAGTGGTGACCTGCACGCACGGCGATACCTTCTTTGTCGAGCAGGGTACCAACCTCAGGTACGGGAATGCCGTCGAGGACGAACGACACGACAGAGACGCGGTTCTTGGGATTGCCAATGAGCGTTAGACCAGGAATCTGGGCGAGTTGCTCGCGGGCATACTCCGTCAGCTGATGCTCGTGGTGCTCGATGTTACGGATGCCGATGTGGCTTACGTAGTCGAGGGCGGCACCCAGTCCGATGGCGTCGGCCACATTGGGCGTACCAGCCTCGAAGCGGGCAGGCGGCACGTTGTACTCCGTACGCTCGATGGTGACGTCCTTAATCATGTTGCCACCACCTTGCCAGGGCTGCATCTTATCCAAGAGTTCCTTGCGTCCATAGACTACACCGATGCCATTGGGGCCGTAAATCTTATGACCGCTGAACACGAAGAAGTCGGCTCCGAGGGCCTGCACATCGACAGGCGTGTGAGCAATACTCTGAGCACCGTCAATCAGCACGGGGATGTTGTGCGCATGAGCAATCTCGATGATGCGCTGCACGTCATTGATGGTGCCGAAGGTGTTGTTCACGTGGCCGACGCTGACGAACCGCGTGCGGGGCGTGATGATGCGTTCGAACTCCGAGAGGATGAGGTCGCCATTCTGATCCGTGGGGATGGCGCGAAGGGTGGCGCCTTTCTCCTGAGCAACGCGTTGCCAAGGTACAATATTGGCGTGATGATCCAACTCGCTGACAATGATGTCGTCGCCTGGTGTGATAAACTGTCGGCCGTAGGTCTGCGCCACGAGGTTGATGCCCTCGGTGGTGCCACGCACGAAGATGATCTCCTCGCTGGTGGCGGCGTTGATAAACCGTTGCACCTTTTCGCGCGCCTCCTCATAGGCATCCGTCGCACGGGCAGCAAGGGTGTGCGCCCCGCGATGGATGTTCGAATTATAATTACGGTAATAGTCCGAGATCTTGTCGATGACCTGGTTCGGCTTCTGCGTCGTGGCACCGTTGTCGAGCCAGACGAGGTCGTGGCCGTTCACCTTCTGATTGAGCACGGGGAAGTCGCGCTTGATCTGCTCGGAGTTCAGCGTGTCAGCCTCCTCGTAGTGCAGGTCGCGCAGTTTCTGCGTTTCAGGGATGCCGATGCCGAAGCCGTCGTCCTTGGGCAGCGAAGAGGTATGGGCGTCCACGTCACCGATGTAGGGCAACTCGCCATAACCACTACCGCCTGCCAGCAGCGCATTGAAAGCTGTCTCCAGTTCCGTGAGATTCAGCGCCTCGTCAGGAATAACCTCCTGACGCTCTGCCTGAAGCTCCTCGGGACAGTACTTCTGCGCCACCTGCCTCAGTAGTTCGAACCCAGGATCCTGTATACCGTATCCGTTAATATTCTGAATATCAATCATTATTTCTCTACTTTATTCCTATGCTGATAGTCGTGATAATAGCCTACCTCAACGTTCTCCAACACGGCGATGGCATCGTCGGTGAGGGCGGCCAGCGAGAAGTATTTTGTGAGCAGATAAGAGGCCACGCCAAACTTATCGAGACCCATCAGACGGGCACTCAGAGACGGGGCAATCTCGCCGGGTATGCCACTCTGGTGCAGACCGATGACGCCCTGGTTCTTTTCGCCAACACGCACGAGGATAATCTTTGTGGTACCAACACCACGGCCTGTCAGATACTGACCTTCTACCTCTACCTTGTCTGAAGGAATCAGGGGTACACCACGCCACAGAACCACGCGAGTACCGAAAAGGTCGGTCGTCACAGGCGGAACACCACGCCAGGTGCACTCACGTTCGAAGGCTGCGATGGCTCTCGGATGAGCGATAAAGAATGCGGGCTCCTTCCAGACTAATGACAGCAACTCGTCGAGGTCGTCGGGCGTGGGCGAACCATAGCGTGTGGTAATGCGGTAGGCGGGGTTGGCAGCAGCCAATAGACCGAACTGCTTGTTGTTGATGAGCTCCCATTCCTGGCGTTCCTTGATACTCTCGATCGAGAGCCGCAACTGCTCTTCGAGTTGATTGTAAGGATTATTATAAAGATCGCTCACGCGGGTATGTACACGCACCACCGTCTGTAGCGTATTCAGTGAATACTCCGTCGGATTCTCCTCGTAGTCGATGTAGGTCTCGGGGATGATGTTGTCCTCCTCGTGGCCGCTGACGAGGTCGATGTGCTTCTCGCCGTTGTCGTTGACCGATGCCTTCAGGCGCAGTTGCTTGTCAACGGCCTTCTCGAACGTGTCGCGGAAGTCGGGTACTTCCTTGATGAACTTGATGAGTTCTTTGAGCTTCAGCCCAAGGAATACGGTGGGAGTGATGGCGCGGACGCTGACGGTAGATTCCTGTTCATCCAGTAAATCTGCTTCACCGAAATACTCACCGTCGCCTAACAGGGCTATCCTCAAATCCTCACCGTGAGGACCTTTGCTGATGACCTCAGCCTGTCCGCTGGCTACGATGAAGAAGCGCTGCTTGTCCTTACCCTCCTCCACGAAGAACTTATCCACATCGACCTCTTTGGCTTCGAACGAGCTGACGAGACGGTTCAGTATCTCATCGTCAAACTCAGAGAACAGGGGGATAGCCTTGAGGTCCTTCGCCGTAAACGATGGTACGCCATTCACATACTGAATGGGCAGGCGGTCGTTCTTACGGAGTTCGACCTTCGTACGGTTCACACGGAACGTTCCGCCGCTGACTTGTACCCAGGGTAATAACTTCAGGAGTAATCTCGGGGTGATGGAGCCCATCTGTGGGGCGGTCTTGGTGGTGGTTGCCAGTCTTCTGGCGGTTGCTGTAGTTACACTACGCTGAAGATTTGATTCTGCCATAATTCGTTTGAGTTTTAAATGTTATACTTATGATTTATTTCTTAATTGTCACTTTGTGAGTCGTACCTTCCACATGTTCTACTGAGAGCACGTTGTAGCCCTGCTCCTTGGCATTGCGGGGAACGTTGTCGAGAGGCTCGCCCTCAGCGAGCAATACTTCCAGAATGTCGCCCGGCTGGAGCTTCGAGAGTTCGATCTTGGTCTTGACGAAGGTCATCGGGCAGTGCTCCTTCGTAATGTCTAATACCTTTGTTGCCATATCCTTACCTTTTTAAATGAATAATGTCTGTCCACCTTCGCTGAGGTTGAGGAACGACGCAACGCCGAGGACGTCCTTCACCTCAGGAATAAAATCCTCTTTCTTCAGGCCGAGCACGTGCATCGCCATCTCGCAGGCATAGAGATTGATGCCAAGGGCCTTGGCAGCCTCGACCAGTTCTTCGAGGGTTGCCACGTTGTTCTTCTTCATCAGATAACGGAAGATCTTCG
>CAMHTW010000020.1 GCA_946188165.1 uncultured Prevotella sp. | reverse complement strand
CAGGAAGGCAACGATAACCACCATGATCGCGCTATATATAATAATGTACGCGTTAGAGTTTGTATTCAGTTTCATTTGGTACCTCCTCTCTTTAAACGTTTCGAGATATTGCGCTCCACAACGAAATGGTCGATGGTGGGAGCAAACATATTACCAAAGAAGATGGCCAGCATCATACCCTCAGGATAACCGGCATTCAATACGCGGATGATGATGGCCATAGCGCCAATCAGGAATCCGTAGATGTACTGTCCTGTGGTTGTACGGCATGATGTGACAGGGTCAGTAGCCATAAACACAGCACCGAAGGCGAAGCCACCCATCACGAAGTGGTGCCACCAGATCATAGACTGCCCCGTCTGCTCGAAGATGCATGCCATGATAGCACCACCTACAAACACACTGAGCATGGTGCGCCAGGAGGCGATGCCCATCCATAGCAGCATGGCAGCGCCAATGGCTATGGCGATGAGCGAGGTCTCGCCGATAGAACCAGGAATAAAGCCCAGCACCATATCCATCATAGATGCATCAGGCGTAATGTTCTGTGCAATCTCACCCAGAGGTGTGGCAGCTGTGAAGCCATCAGGCAGGTCGTTACCCAGGCCGAAGATAGAGTTCTGTGCCACCCAAACGGTATCACCCGTCATCTTTGAAGGATAGGCGAAGAACAGGAACATACGTGCTGCGATGGCAGGGTTGAAGATGTTCATGCCCGTACCTCCGAATATCTCCTTACAGAAAATAACCGAGAATGCACAGGCCAGCGCCAGCATCCACAGCGGACAGCCAATGGGGATAATCAGCGGAATGATGATACCAGAAACGAGATAACCCTCCTGAATCTCCTCGCCCTTCCACTGTGCCCAGGCAAACTCGATGCCCAGACCTACGATGTAGCTGACCAGAATCTTAGGTAATACGGCCAGGAAGCCATAACAGAAAATCTCGAAGAACGAAGCGGTTGCCAACGTTCCGGCAGCAGCATAGTTCTGGTAACCGATGTTATACATACCAAACAGCATGGCGGGCATCAGGGCGATAACCACCATACTCATAATACGCTTCGAGTCGATAGAGTCGTGAATATTCACGCCTCCAACCTTCGCTGTGTCGTTGGGCACGTAAAGGAAGGTCTCGAAGCCGTCGAACACCGAACGGAAAGCATGCAGTTTGCCACCCTCCTCGAAGTTCGGCTTTATTTTATTGAGATAATTTCTTAATGCTTTCATTTAAATTAAACATTAAAGATTAAAAATAATAATTTACGCATTCTCCTTGCGGAGGATGTTAAGACCTTCACGTACAATGCGTTGCAGCTCTAGCTTAGAGCTATCCACGAACTCTGCGAGGGCGAAGTCCTCAGGACTTACCTCGTAGATACCCAGCGCTTCCTGACGGTCGATATCACCGGCGATGATGGCCTTGATGAGGTATTCGCCATAGATATCCATAGGCAGCACCTTGTCGTACTCGCCACTCATAATCATGTGGCGCTCGCCACCCTTCACACGGGCATCAAGCACATACTGTTTCTTGCCACACAGCCAAGAGAAGTAGCTGCGACTAACAGAGAATTGCTTGAAACGGGGCAGAATCCAACCCAGCATCTCGTCGGCATCGTTACCCTCTGGAATCACGGTAATCTCCGACGCGTGTGCGCCAAGGAATCCGTCCTTGGTGGTAGGCTTTCCTGTCAGCACGTTACCATTGATAATACGAACACTCTTGCTGGCATCGTAGCTGTTGCTGAGCAGGGTTGAAAGCTCCTCGCCTACCAGCATATCCACGTATGCAGGATTGGTTACCTCACTACCGCATAGTGCCACACGACGGGTCAGGTTGACCTTACCCGTATTGAACAGACGTCCGATAAACAGCACTACAGTCGGGTCGCCGATGGTCCATACCACCTCGCCCTTGTTCACTGGATCAAGATGATTCACCTGAACACCGACGTTACCTGCAGGACACTTGCCTTCGAAGATGTTCACCTCTACGTTCTGATAGTTCTCAAGACTGGAGTGAACGCCGATGCCAAGATAGGTTTTGGCTATCTTCGAGAGGGCTGTCAGACCCGTCTGGAAGTCTTGTTCCTGTCCCTTTACTTCATAGTCGAAGTCAGCGGCCAGCGGCTTGTCGCGCAAGGCAGACACAAAAATTGCCTTAGGCTGGACACTTGGATTTGTTGACACAGCATAAGGCAACTGATTGATGTATCCGAAGATACCTGCCTCCAACAATGCATTGATAACCTGTTCGCCATTAAAACTGCCGACATTCTTTTTGCCGAAGTCAACGAACTCCTGCTGAGCGTCAGCATCTACCTTGACGCAAAGCACCTTTCTGCGTTCGCCACGCACCACCTCGCGGACCGTTCCGCTTACTGGCGAGGCAAACTTCACTTCGGGATACTGTTTATTGACAAACAGCGCATCCCCGGCTTTGACCTTATCGCCTTCTTTGACGACCACCTTCGGAGTGACTCCCTCAAAATCGTCTGGAGCAAGTGCATACTTGCCGTTCGACTTCAACTGAATCAGCTTCTCCTCTGCTCGTCCTTGAAGTTGAATGTCCAAGCCTTTGTGTAACTTGATTACATTTGCCATGAATATAACTAAAATGAATTTTGAATAGCTTTCTCTCAATGAATGGTGCAAAATTAATAAAAAATAAGCATAAGGAACGCAAAAAAGCCACGAAAAATTCCTTCATACGAACTTTTTAGTGTAATTTTGTAGCAAATTTCAAGCAGGACAAAAAGTTTTGCTATCTCGATTTATCAGTTTTGAAGATACTGAAGCACATATTCAACATCACGATATGGGTCATTTTAGGCTTATATCTTTTGCTCATGGGTCTTGTCAGCATCCCTGCCGTTCAGGCATATCTTGGCCGCCATGCGTCACGGTTTCTGGCCAGCCAGCTGGGAACCAGCGTGAGCATTGAACGTGTGGACATCGGGCTCTTCAACCGTCTGACGCTCGACAATGTGAAGATTCTCGACCAGCAGGGCAAGGACATGCTGACTGCCAGACGACTGTCGGCAACGGTGGACCTGTTACCCCTGGTAAACGGTAAAATATCCATTTCATCGGCCCAAATCTTCAGTACTCACGCCAAACTGTATCAGGCTGATGCGCAGAGCAAGCCAAACTTCCAGTTTGTCATCGACTCGCTGGCCTCGAAAGACACGACCAACACGACGCCACTCGACCTGCGCATCAACTCGCTCATCATTCGCCATTCCAGCGTGAGTTTCGACGTGTTGGATGCCCCGCAGACTCCTGAACGACTGAATCCGAAACACTTGAAACTGACGGATATCAGTGCGCACATCCTGCTCAAGGCACTGAGCGAAGACTCGCTGAACGTCAACGTGAAACGTCTGGCTTTCCGCGAACACTCGGGCCTCCAGCTGGATCGTTTGTCCATGAGATACGAAGGCGGGCGCCACTACAGCCTGTTGCAGGACTTCCAGCTGCGTATGCCTGGTACACATTTCCAACTGGGCGAAATCGAAGCCCGCTATCGTTTCCGTGACGACCACTTCGTGACACCGTCGCTTAGGTTGACAGGTAGCATAAAACCATCGGAAATAACGCTGTCCGACCTGCATTGTCTGGTGCCTGCCCTCAAAAACTTTACCAGCACACTGTCGATGCAGGCGAATTTCAACGCCAATGGCGACGAGGTGCAGGTAACCAAGCTGAAGGTAGACTCGAATACGGGCGATATCAGCATGAACGTTAGCGGCATACTGCAACAGCTGTCACAGCAAGACCCCGTTTGGATGGCCGACATCAACGACCTGAACCTGTCGGCACATACCATCAACTTCATCTCTGAGAATCTGAAAGGCGAGAAAGCCAACGTTCCCGAGGAACTGGTACGACTGGGCGACATCCACATGAACGGCAATGTCAGCGGTGTTGGCCTAAAGGAAATCCGTACGCGCAACCAGTTGAGCACGACAGCCGGCGACGCTGCCATTAGCTTCACACTCGACGGACAGCGCCGCTTTACGGGCAACATCTCCACCAGCAATCTGAACCTGAAGCGGCTGTTGGACAACGACAAGTTCGGCAACCTTGCCGCCAATATCGAGATGGACGGACAGCTGGCACAGCACGGGCCTTCCGTGACCGCCAAGGGTGTTGTCAACAGATTCGACTATCAGGGATATCAATACCAGAACATCGACCTCAACGGCACTTACAGTCCCAACAACATCTCGGGCCGTCTGACCATTAACGACCCCAATTTAGGATTCGACATAGAAGGACAGGTCAAACCCGAAGGCAAGACTAACGTAGTGAACATCACAGCCTCGCTGCTCAACTTCTCGCCAAAGGCCACCAATCTCAGCGACAAATGGGGCGATGCACGCTTCTTCGGCGAACTGACGGCCAACTTCCAAGGCAACAACATCAACGATGCCGTGGGTATGCTCGACCTCAACGACTTCTCCATGCTATCGCCGACGGCCAACTACGAGATGAACGAGCTGCACATTGAGTCGGGCTATAACGACGACATCCATTTCATGACCATTCATAGTGACTTTGGCGAGGTTGAGGTAACTGGCGACTTCGACTACGAGACGCTGGCACAAAGCATGACGAACATCGTGGCCAGCCACCTCCCCACTCTTCCAGGACTACCAAAGGTAAATTCTGCCACACACAACGACTTTACCATCAATGCCAATATCACAAAAAGCGACTGGCTGCAACAACTTGTCCAGGTTCCCCTGCACCTCAGCAAGCCTATGACCTTGCATGGAATGGTCAACGACCATCTGTCACAGGTGAATATCGAATGCCAGATACCCAAATTCTACTATAACAACAGCGGTTACGAGAATGGCGTCATCACACTGACATCGCCCAATGACTCGCTACGCTACGATATCAGCATTACCAAACTCGAAGAAGACGGCGAGAACATGGAACTGAGGGCACAAGGCACTGCACACGCCAACCAGCTTATCAATACCTTCAGCTGGGACAATCACGCCCTGCAGCGCATGAGCGGGCAACTGAATGCTATTGCCAACTTCGATACTTCGCTTGACGGTAAGGCTACAGCCCATATCAAAATCCAGCCTTCGCGCTTGAATGTCAACAATACAGAATGGCATATCAAGCCTTGTTTCATGAGTTATACCGACAAGCAGCTCGACGTCAGTGACTTCGAAATCAGTCACCAGCAGCAACACCTCAAGGTCAGCGGACTCGCAACAGCCAACAACCGTGATTCGCTGAATGTCGAGCTGCAGGACATCGACATTGACTACGTACTCTCACTGGTCGATTTCGATGCCGTCAGCTTCAAGGGACAGGCTACAGGTCAGGCCGTGCTAAGCGGCATCTTCGGCGACATCCAGGCTGGGGGGCATCTGGTGGTCAAAGACTTCTTGTTCGAAGACGGACGGATGGGTACGCTCAATGCAAACGTTGAGTGGAACGAAGACTTAGAACAAATTGATATTCACGCTATTAGCGACGACGGAGAAAACGCAAAAACATTCATTAACGGCTACGTAACGCCCAAGCGTGACAGCATCAATTTGGGCATTGAAGCACGCGGTACTTACCTCGATTTTGCACGCTCGTTCACTTCCAGTTTCCTCGACCAGGTTGAGGGTCATACCAACGGTGCCGTACGCCTCATTGGTCCGCTCGACGCCATCAACCTGACAGGACAGCTGGTCATCAACGGCAATGTTCATGTGACCAGTACCAACTGCTGGTACGAGATGCGCAACGACACGCTGAAAATCGTGCCTGACGAGATTGAGTTCGCCCACTGCCCCATCTACGACAAGGACGGACGCAAGGGCATGCTGACGGGTGGCATCCACCATAAGAATCTGACCAATCTTACCTACGACATCTATGCCGACACCGAAAACCTGTTGGCCTATGACTTCAAGGACTTTGGCGAAGACACCTTCTACGGTACGGTATATGCCAACGGCCATGTCGGTATTCACGGACGCGACGGCAGCGTGGTCATCGACATCGACGTGACACCTCTCGAAGGCTCAACCTTCGTCTATAATGTGGCCTCGCCCGATGCTATTTCCAGCCAGGAATTCATTGAGTGGGGCGTGGATCACGGGGACGGTTCTGATGATCACAGTCGCCATGCGATGACGGATCAGCCGAACCGTCCCCATGATCCAGATGAGGACGATTTCCGCAGCGACCTGAACCTGCACATGAAAGTCAACTGTACGCCGCAGGCCACTATACGCCTGCTGATGGATGCGCGCACCAACGACTATATCACCCTACACGGCTCAGGCGACATACAGGCTCATTTCTACAACAAAGGCGGTTTCAGCATGTTCGGCACCTATCGCGTCGCCGACGGCACATACGGTATTACCATTCAAGAAATCATCAAGAAGAACTTCGTATTCCTCGAAGGTGGTACGGTGGTATTTGGTGGCGATCCCTACGACGCTGCCCTCAACCTGCAGGCGCAGCACACGGTCAATGGCGTTTCGCTCTCCGACCTGAACGTTGGTCGCTCATTCTCTAATACGGTACGTGTGAACTGCCTCATGAACATCACTGGCCAGCCACGTGCCCCACAGGTTGACTTCGACCTCGACCTCCCCAACGTCAACACAGACGAAAAACAGATGGTAAAGTCCGTCATCAACAGCGAGGACGAGATGAATCAGCAGGTCATCTATCTCTTGGCCGTAGGGCGTTTCTATCCACAGCAGGCCAACAACGCCGACGAGGAACAGCAAGGCCCCAGCAAGACGTCGCTGGCCATGCAGAGCCTGTTGTCAGGTACTCTCAGCGGACAAATCAACTCCATGCTCGGCCAAATTATCAAGAGCAACGACTGGAGTTTCGGTGCCAACATATCGACGGGCGACGAAGGTTGGAACAATGCTGAATACGAAGGACTTGTCAGCGGACGCATGCTCAACAACCGCCTACTGGTAAACGGCCAGTTCGGCTATCGCGACAATGTCAATACCGCCACCTCGTCGTTCATCGGCGATTTCGACATCCGCTACCTGCTTCTGCCTAACGGTAACTTGGCCATGAAAGTGTATAATCAGACCAACGACCGCTACTTCACCCGTTCGTCGCTGAACACGCAGGGCATCGGCATCATTATGAAGAAGGACTTTAATGGCTTCAACGACCTGTTTGGCATTAAAAAGAAGGTGAAAAAGTGAGAGGGCGAGCAGGCGAGAGGGCGTTTTTAGTTAATAATATATAAAAATGCACGCGCGCGAGCCACTTTTTCACTTTTCACTTTTCACTTTTCACTTATTTGTACTACCTTTGCACCCGCTTTTTACCAAAACGGGAAAGCTGGGGGCCGGAACAGGCGCTGTCTCCTATCAATTATTAACCCTTTAAAGATGGTCTGGTAAACGTCTGTTCAGACCCCGCCCCGACACACAAACGAGGGGCACACATTATTTTATTTATGTCAAATTTAACTAAGAACGTCCAGCCATTAGAGGACTTCAATTGGGAAGAGTTCGAGAATGGTACTGTGGCGAATGTCAGCAAGGAAGAGCTTGACAAGGCTTATGATGAGACGCTGAACAAGGTCAGCGAGCATCAGGTTGTCGATGGTACCGTCATCAGCGTCGACAAGAAGGAAGTAGTCGTAAACATCGGCTACAAGAGTGACGGTATTATTCCTGCTTCAGAGTTCCGTTACAACCCCGACCTGAAGGCCGGCGACACTGTTGAGGTGTATGTTGAGAACGCTGAGGACAAGAAGGGTCAGCTGGTGCTGTCTCACAAGAAGGCCCGCATGTCAAAGAGCTGGGACCGTGTCAATGCAGCCCTCGAGTCCGAGGAGGTTATCCAGGGTTACATCAAGTGCCGCACAAAGGGTGGTATGATTGTCGACGTATTCGGTATCGAGGCCTTCCTGCCCGGTTCGCAAATCGACGTTCACCCCATACGCGACTACGACCAGTTCGTGGGCAAGACTATGGAGTTCAAGATCGTGAAGATCAATCAGGAGTTCCGCAATGTTGTTGTCTCTCACAAGGCTCTCATCGAGGCCGAGCTTGAGGCACAGAAGAAGGAAATCATCGGTAAGCTCGAGAAGGGTCAGATCCTGGAGGGTGTTGTTAAGAACATCACTTCTTACGGTGTATTCGTTGACCTTGGCGGTGTTGACGGACTCATCCACATCACCGATCTCAGCTGGGGTCGTGTTGACGATCCTCACAAGGTTGTCGAGCTCGACCAGAAGATCAACGTTGTTATCCTCGACTTCGACGACGAGAAGCGTCGTATCGCTCTCGGTCTGAAGCAGCTCACTCCTCATCCTTGGGATGCTCTGGATGCTAACCTCAAGGTTGGTGACCACGTCAAGGGTAAGGTTGTTGTCATTGCCGACTACGGTGCATTCGTTGAAATCCAGCCCGGTGTTGAGGGTCTGATCCACGTTTCCGAGATGTCTTGGAGCCAGCATCTGCGCTCAGCTCAGGAGTTCCTGAAGGTTGGCGACGAAGTAGAGGCTGTTATCCTGACTCTCGACCGCGACGAGCGTAAGATGTCACTCGGTATCAAGCAGCTCAAGGAAGATCCCTGGGAGGCTATCGAGGTTAAGTATCCTGTTGGCAGCAAGCACACCGCCAAGGTTCGCAACTTCACCAACTTCGGTGTGTTCGTTGAACTCGAGGAGGGTGTCGACGGTCTGATCCACATCAGCGACCTCAGCTGGACCAAGAAGGTTAAGCATCCTTCAGAGTTCACACAGGTTGGTGCCCAGATTGACGTGATCGTACTCGACATCGACAAGGAAAACCGCCGTCTCTCTCTCGGTCACAAGCAGCTTGAGGAGAATCCTTGGGATGTCTTCGAGGAGAAGTACACCGTTGGTTCTATCCACGAGGGTACCATTACCGAACTGCTCGAGAAGGGCGCCGTTGTCAAGTTGGACGAGAATGTTGAAGGTTTCGCTACGCCTAAGCACCTCCAGAAGGAGGACGGCTCACAGGCCGTTCAGGGTGAGGTTCTGCCCTTCAAGGTTATCGAGTTCAACAAGGACAGCAAGCGCATCATCCTCAGCCACAGCCGCACCTTCGAGGATCCCGCTCGCGAGGAGAAGCGTGCTGCTGCCAAGAAGACCCGCGCTCCGAAGAACGATACTCCGAAGATTGAGAACGTTGCAGCCAGCACAACGCTCGGCGACATCGACGTACTCGCTCAGCTGAAGGCTCAGATGGAGAAGGGCGAGTAATCCCCCACTACTCCACGCTTCAAAATAAATTGAGGTTGCCCTGTCGGGTAGCCTCAATTTTTGTATTGGTGGTTAATCGTTGGCAACAGGCTTGCTTATCGCTCGTGCCTTTCAACTTTCAACTCAGGGTGTACTGGGTGGAGAAGTACACCCACAAGTCACCACCCACAATGCCTGACGAAGCTGTTTCCTTACCCTTTTTCATATACCGATATTCAAGTTTCCGACGGCAAAAATACAAAAAAGAAGAAACAATTACCTGCTACACGACTGCTACATGAAGCGGATGCACATGCACAAGACAATGAAAGGCATGTCTATACAGACAATAAAAATCTTAAGCGTTAAAATGTATGGTAAAGAATAATTTGCCATATAATAACACACGCGCAGACCAACTGACAACCTGGGGATAAGAAAAAAGGCCAACACCTCTAACACCTCTAACACCCAAAAATGGCGCCCAAACTCGGAAAAACGGAGGCCCCGTTTGGAAAAATGGCGGCCCTATACGTAAAAATGGCGCCTCTAAATTTTCAAACGGCGCCTCCGTTCAGATGAACGGCGCCCTAATTCGTGAAAAAGGTGTCAAGGCTCATGAAAAAGGTGGTAAAAGAGACCAAAAACTTAACAGTCAATCCGGTACGCGAAAACTTACCTCGTGTTTTGCGCATTTTCTTACTATACATTTGGGGTGTTAGAGGTGTTAGAGGTGTTAGAGGTGTAACCCTATTTTTGTCATACCTAAATTCCGCAGCACTTTAGTTTAATAGCTTTTATAAGTTCCTGGGCAACAAAAAGTTGCCCAGGATTTTGTTAGGCTGTGAAGACAAAGTGTTCCCGTAATCCGAAAAGAGGATATGCCTAAACGCAGGCATACCCTCTTTTTATGTATCAAACAGAGTTCCCTATTAGAAGTCCTTGGTCATTTCCTTGACTTCAGCATTGATGTGGTCGATGAACTGCTGGATGGTCATCACGGTCTGCTCGCCACCGCCCTGAGGACGTACGGCAACAGTGCCGTCGGCAGCTTCCTTCTCGCCAACAATGACCATGTAAGGAATGCGTTTCAGCTCGTTGTCGCGAATCTTACGGCCCAACTTCTCGTTGCGCAGGTCGATGGTAGGACGAACGCCACCCATATCGAACTTCTTGGCAACCTCACGGGCGTAGTCGTTGTACTTCTCGGACAGCGGCAGAATAGCGACCTGGTCGGGTGTCAGCCACAGGGGGAAGTGACCGCTGGTGTGCTCGATGAGTACGGCGCAGAAACGCTCCATAGAACCGAACGGTGCACGGTGAATCATGACGGGTGTCTTCTTCTGGTTGTCCTCGTCGGTATATTCCAGTTGGAAGCGCTTGGGCAGGTTGTAGTCTACCTGAATGGTACCCAGCTGCCAGCGACGGCCAATGGCGTCCTTAATCATAAAGTCGAGCTTAGGGCCATAGAAGGCGGCCTCGCCGTATTCAACCTTGGCGGGCAGGCCCTTCTCCTGACAAGCCTCGACGATAGCCTTCTCGGCCAGTGCCCAGTCTTCGTCGGTACCTACATACTTGTCGTGGTCGTTAGGATCGCGCAGCGAAATCTGAGCCTCGAAGTTGAAGCCGAAGGCGGTCAGCACGATGCCGATGATATCCATGACGTTCAGGAACTCCTGCTTGACCTGGTCGGGACGGCAGAACAGGTGGGCATCGTCCTGCGTGAACGAACGTACACGCGTCAAGCCGTGCAGCTCGCCCGACTGCTCGTAACGATACACCGTACCGAACTCAGCGATACGCAGAGGCAGGTCGCGATATGAACGGGGTTTCCAAGCGAAGATTTCGCAGTGGTGCGGACAGTTCATGGGCTTCAGCATGTACTCTTCGTCCTCCTCGGGGGTATGGATGGGCTGGAACGAGTCCTTACCGTAGTGGGCATAGTGACCTGAGGTGACGTAGAGGTTCTTGGAACCGATATGCGGGGTGATGACCTCCTGATAGCCGAAGCGCTTCTGAACCTTGCGCAGGTGGTCCTGCAGGCGCAGACGCAGTTCGGTACCCTTGGGCAACCAGATGGGCAGGCCCTTGCCAACCTTGTCGGAGAACATGAACAGCTCCATCTCTTTGCCAATCTTGCGGTGGTCGCGCTTCTTAGCCTCCTCCAACATTTCGAGATACTCGTCGAGCATCTTCTTCTTGGGGAACGAGATACCGTAGAGACGCTGCATCTGCTCACGGTTGGCATCGCCACGCCAGAAGGCGCCAGCTACAGAGGTCAGCTTGACGGCCTTGATTTCGCCCGTGTCCACGAGGTGCGGACCACGGCAGAGGTCGGTGAATGCGCCCTGCGTATAGGTTGTGATGGAACCGTCTTCCAAGTCCTGCTCAATGTGCTCGCACTTGTAGGTCTGTCCGTCGGCAGCAAACTGCTTCAGGGCATCGGCCTTAGCCACCTCCTTGCGAACCACGGGCTCCTTCTTGCCAGCCAGTTCCTTCATCTTTGCTTCAATCGTTGGGAAGTCGCTCTCCTTGATCATCTCGCCGTTAGGCAGCAGGACGTCATAGAAGAATCCGTTTTCGACAGCAGGTCCGAAACCGAACTGGATGCCAGGATATAATTCCTGCAGAGCCTCGGCCAACAGGTGGGCTGAAGTGTGCCAGAAGGTATGCTTACCCTGCTCGTCGTCGAACTTATAGAGGGCAATCGATGCGTCCTCCATAATAGGACGGTTCAACTCAACAGTTTCTCCATTCACGCCACAGCTGACAACGCTGCGTGCCAGAGCAGGAGAAATGCTCTCGGCAATCTGAAATCCTGTGACGCCCTGTTCATACGAGCGAACAGATCCGTCAGGGAAAGTAATCTTAATTTCCATAAATACGAGATATGTTTAAATTTAAATCGGCTGCAAAGGTACAAATAAGTGAGTAAAAAGCCAAATAAATTTGGACTTTTTTCAAGCAAGGACAAGTGTTTTTAGCCATTCCTCAGTTTTTCCTTTGGCGCTTCAAAATGCTGTAGGCAGCATAGAGACCCAATTCGCCAGCTTTCGAGAGGTCGCTGATGGCCTCGTCTTGTTGTTTCAGAGCCAATCGAGCCAATCCGCGATTATAGTAGGCCTCAGCCAGATGCGGGTCGAGCTGGATGGCACGCGTATAGTCCTCGATAGCATGCTGGAACTCGATGCAACGAACGTAGGCGTTGCCTCGGTTGTAATGCAGGTAGGCATTGGCTGGTGCCAGATTGATGGCTTGCGTCAGGTTTTCCAGCAGGTGTGCCGTCATCAGCGGAACATCTGTACTATCCTGATGAGCCTGGATAATGGCTTTCAACCATAGGGAGATGACGGATGTAGGATCGCGCTGGATATAAGGCGTGGCATCCTTGATAGTGCTCTCGCCACAGACGATGTAAAGTTGCTGGTCGGGGGGCAACACACGATTCAACGAGTCCACCTGACGGTCGTAGGCGATGTATTGCTTGACAGCACTCTGCTGACGTTGTGTAGACAGTACATACATGGGCTGATAGTCCATGCCGACCTTCCGGTTCTGAACCTTTCCGCGATAGGCACTCTGATACTCCTGCTGAGATTCTTCCTCGTCGGCCATCGCCAACTGGTTGTATTTCTCGATATCCTCGTCACTACGCTTACGCATCTGTTTTTTCGACAGGCGCGGCTGTTTACCGAAACGCTTGTCGATTTGTGCTTTCAGGATACGGAACTCGTCGAGTTCGGCCTGCTTCGTCATACCCAGTTTACGATAACATTGCGCACGCTGGTGCAAACCTGTCCAGAAGTTCGGATACTCGTCGATAACCTTGGAATAGTCACGAATAGCCGCACGCGGGTTGCCAGTCTGTTCCAACAGCAATGCGCGGTTATAGAGCGCCATGAGGTTGTCGGGTTCCAGCTTCAGTACGAAATCGAAGTCGGTAATGGCTCGGTTATCATCGCCCACCTGAGCACGTAACAGGCCTCGGTTGTAATGGCCGAGGAAGTTGTTAGGATCGAAATCGAGTGCAGAATCATAGTCGGCCATCGCACCACGCAGATTGCTTTGGTTAAAGCGGGCCATAGCGCGATTGATATACAAGCCTGCCTCCTTAGGCAACAGATGGATGGCCTTGTCAAGGAATCCCTCAGCCTCCTTCCATTCCGAACGAGCCAACGCAATACTGGCACGTTGTGCCCATACACCACCGTTATAGGCATCGAGCTCTACACTCTTGTCGAGGGCACTGATGGCCTTAGCGGTATCCTTCAACTGCAGATAGGCTTCTGCCTGCATGGCGGGAACACGTGCATTCTTGCTCCAATGGATTGCCATAGAGTCCAAATCCTTCAAAGCGCCCTCGTAGTCCTTCTGCTGAATACGACACAGCGCGCGATTGTGCCACAGTCCCTGTGCCTCAGGGTCATAGCGTAGCGCTGTGTTATAATCGCTGATAGCTGACTCAAAGTTCTTCTGCTGAATGCGACAAAGTCCACGCAGCTCATAGCTGCCTACGATATAGGGATTGCGCTCGATGGCTTCAGAGCAGTCACGTTCGGCTCCTGCATAGTCGTCGAGATAATATTTAGCCACAGCCCTATAGAACCAAGGTTCGTAGAGATAGGGCTTGGCGGAAATAGCCTGATTAAAGTATTGGATGCTCAGCACATAATCTTCGTAATAAAGCGCCGAACGTCCTATCATCACCAGTCGGTCGGTGTTGAACTGAGCTTTTAAAGGTAAAAAGGTAAAAAGGTAAAAAAGTAAAAGACCTATCAGCCTCCCACCTTCAAACCTACCAAGACCATCCTTTTCACTCATCTTTTTACCTTTTTACTTTTTTACCTTTTTACTTTTTTACTTTTTTACCTCCTGACCGGTTTAGTCTTGTAGCCACAGCGGTAACGACCCAAAGTCAATGCCTTCAGCTTGCTCTTGATGAGTTGTTTACGCAGGGCCGAGATGTGGTCAATAAACATCTTCCCGTCCAAATGGTCGAACTCGTGTTGCATCACACGGGCTAAGTAGCCCTCAATCCATTCGTCGTGATGCTGGAACTGTTCGTCATCCCACTCCACATGGATGCGCGTGGGGCGCACGACCTTCTCGTGGATGGCTGGCAACGACAGGCAACCCTCCTCACTGGTATCGGTATTCGAGTCGTCGGCCTCGATGATGTGCGGGTTGATGAACACCTGCTTGAATCCCTTATATTCAGGCATATCCTCAGAAAGCACGTCAAGGTCGATGACCGACAGGCGGATGGCACGACCAATCTGCGGTGCAGCCAGTCCGATGCCTTCGCTTTCAGCCAGCGTCTCCCACATATCGGCTATCAGTTGCTTCAATTCGGGATAGTCGGGTGTAATGTCTTCAGCCACCTTTCTCAAGACTGGCTGACCATATATATAAATAGGTAAGATCATTCTAATTGAGAATTGAAAATTGAGAATTGAGAATTATGATTACTTACGAGAGCGGAGGTAGTCCTCCAGAATAATTGTGGCGGAGACCTCATCGACCAGCGCTTTGTCCTGACGGGCCTTTTTCTTCAGGCCAGCGTCCAACATGGCCTGATGGGCCAACACGGAGGTAAAACGCTCGTCGTAATATTCGATGGGGATATCAGGACGTTGCTTGCGCCAACGGTTCACGAACTGCTGGACGCGTGCCAGATTCTCACTGGGCTGTCCGTTGGGTTGACGAGGCTCGCCAATGACGATACGCTCAACCTGTTCACGGGCCACATACTGCGTCAGATAGTCGTATAATTCATGAGTAGCTACCGTACCCAACCCGCCTGCAATCAATTGTAGCGGGTCGGATACAGCCAGACCCGTTCGTTTCTTTCCGTAATCTATTGATAATATACGTGCCACTGCTTATTTGGCATAGAGCAACCAAGCACCGGGGTACTTCTCCTGCAGCGAAGCTCGGCTTGCAGCAGCCTCACTCTTCGTGGCAAATGTCGTAGCAATAACACGATACATGGCAGGTGACACATTATTGTTGACCACAACCTGGGCGTTATAACCCTGCTGCTTCAACGTCTGCTGCAGTCCCTCGGCATTAGCTTTCAAAGAGAAGGAACCTACCACAACGCTGAAGTTGTTCAGACCGTCACCGTTGACAACCGATACAGCCTCCTGACGAACCTGTACGTTATCACCATTATCCATAACCTGAGTATTATCAGCGGCTTTCTCCTGCAACGGAGTGACCACGGCGGCCTCTTTCTGCTCTACCACTGCAGCCTGCTGTTGAGCCTGCTGTTCAGCCTGCTGGCGCTGCTGCAATTCCTCTTGCTGTTTAGCCTTCAGATATGCCTGTTTGTAGGCACTCTCGCTCGATTTACAACTTGTGAAAGCCATTGCTGCGCATACTGCTGCGCAAATTAAGGTGTACTTTTTCATACTTTTGTTTTATTCTTTTATACTATGAAATTATTTGTTGTTCCTAAAAAACAGCGCAAAGATACGAAATATACATCAAATTGAGAAAAAAAGGTGCGTAAAGTTTGTTAATTTCGAAAACTTTCCGTATATTTGCCTGCGGAAACTTGTTTTACTTATTAAAATTATTAAATATTATGAGAAGTTTAGGTTATTTAGGCGCTTTTTTAGGCGGAGCATTAGCAGGAGCAGTGCTTGGACTTTTGTTAGCCCCTGAAAAGGGTGCAGACACCCGTGTTAAGATTACAGATGCTGTCGATGACTTCATGAAGAAGCACAACATCAAGTTAAGTCGTAAACAGGTGAGCGATCTCGTCGACGATATTGCCGAGGCAGCTCCCGAAGTTGAAGCATAACGATTGTAATACTCAAGAAACAAGATGTTGTCAAGTGACAAGAATGTAGAGTCCATCGCACAATTGGTGGAGTCTGTCAAGAACTACGTCGGGCTTCAGGGCGAGTACCTGAAGCTTGACGTCATCCAGAAGATAGTTCGTTTGGTTACAGCGCTTACGCTTACCATCGTACTGCTTCTATTAGGCATTGCCTTTTTATTTTATCTCTCCTTTGCCTGCGTCTATTGGCTCGAACCGCTGACGGGCACTGCGTTTGCCTTTTTCCTCGTAGCCCTCTTTTTCCTGGCGCTTCTCATTCTCGTCTACTTCAATCGCAAAGCGTGGATTGAACGTCCACTTGTCAGTTTCCTGGCTGACGTGCTACTCAATTAATTTCTCAATTCCTCATTTTCTCATTCTCTCAATTTCTCAATGGCATACAGTTCTCTCACAGAAATACAGGCACGCAAGGACGAGCTGAAGGAGGAAATCCACCAGCAGTCAGGGCAAATCAATACACTATGGCACGCTTTGACGGCTCCTCAAGAATCCAGTAGCAAAGGGGAAATCGTTGCGCATCTGGTTTCTAACAGTATCACCGCAATCGACGGCTTTCTATTGATGCGCAAACTCATGAAAACCTACGGCCACATCTTCGGACGGAAGAAGCGCAAATGAATAAAACAGGTACGCAGCGAACGCTGCCGGCTTCAGACACGCCCGCCGACGATATCAGCAGCGGCCGCTGCTGATAAAAGACGCGCCCGCTGCTGACTCGCAAGAGGCTGTCTCTCTCCCTGTCCCAACGGCATTTACTCCCTGTAAGCGAGTCACTTTCCCCCTGCATCCGATATTCTAACAACCGTAAGGCAACGTTCCATCCACGATGTCCAATGTCGCTCCTGTCTTTCACTTGCTATTCTATTGCAATCTGAATGTAACAGGCAAGGTATAAGGAAATGAGTGGGGGATTTCTACGACCTGACCGTCATACGCCATTTGGATGTTTGACGGCAGCTGTTTGTTGACGTCGGCATGGCGGGGCATATCGTGACTACTGTGAATGAGCCAAGTCTGCGGGGCTGCAATGTGCTGAGCGAAACTAACGGCCTCGTCAAGGGTCTGATGAGAGTGGTGCGGTAACGGACGCAAAGCATTGACCACCAACACATCACAATGTTCGGCATAAGGCACCTCTTCAGGAGCTATGGACTTCATGTCGGTGATATAGACTAATGATGGATGATGGCTGAGGGATGATGGCAGAGTGCCTACTTCAGACTTCTGACATCCGACTTCTTCAATGCGATAGCCGAGGATGGGTAGAGCGTGGTGCATGACCTGAAAAGGCGTGATGCGGAAGTCGCCAATGGTAAAAGGTTCGTGAGGATGAATCTCATGAAGTTGAATAGCTGGCACACCAGGATAACGGTGTTCAGCAAAGCAATATGGCAACATCTGGAGCATCCCCTCACGGGCAATAGGGTCAGCATAAACGTTGATTTCGCCAAATTGGCAATAGGGCCGGATATCATCCATACCACCCATGTGGTCGTAGTGTGCGTGCGTGATGAGTATGCCATCGATACGACGGAAAGGGTGTGGCATAATCTGCTCTCGGAAATCAGGTCCACAATCGATGAGCAGCCTGGTACGTTCCGTCTCGATGAGAGCAGAGCAGCGCAGACGCTTATCGTGAGGGTCTGGGCTGGTGCATGTGTGGCACTGACAGCCAATGGTTGGGACGCCACAGGATGTTCCGGTTCCAAGAAAAGTCAGTTTCATATTGAGAAAATGAGGAAATGAGAGAATGAGGAATTAAATGACGTTGACTTCGGGATGGATATCAATGCCGAACTTATCTGACACATCCTTTCGGATAGTCTCGCAGAGGCCGACAACCTCCTGACCTGTGGCGCCGCCAAGATTAACAAGGACAAGTGCCTGCTTATCGTGAACACCGGCACGTCCGAGCGACTTGCCTTTCCAACCACACTGTTCAATCATCCAGCCTGCAGGAATCTTTTCATGCTGGGCATCGACCGTATAATGAGGCATCTGCGGATACTGAGCAGCCAGTTCCTCATACTTCTGACGGCTGACTACCGGATTCATAAAGAAACTGCCTGCATTGCCCTGCACCTTAGGATCGGGCAGTTTGGCATTACGGATATCGATGATGACCTGGCGCAACTGCTGGGGTGTCGGTTCTACGATACCCCGACGCTCAAGTTCGCTACGGATGTTGCCGTAATCGAGACGTGGTTGAAAGCTATCGGAAAACTCATAGACAACCATCGTAATCAGGAAACGATTCTTCCACTCCTGCTTAAAGCGACTCTGCCGATAACCATATTGACAGGCTTCACGGTCAATGACGCACAGGCGTCCTGTGGCTATCTCAATGGCATGAACCTCACGAATAAAGTCCTTTGCCTCAGCGCCATAGGCTCCAATGTTCTGAACAGCAGAAGCTCCCACATCGCCAGGAATGAGTGACAAGTTCTCAGCGCCATAGAGGCCGTTTTGCAGGCTAATGGCTACGATATCATCCCACGTTTCTCCACTACCACATGCCATGCGACAGCCGGCAATATCCCAACCCTTAATTGCCGAGTGTACGACGATGCCAGGGAAGTCGCGCGTCAGCAACAGATTGCTGCCACCACCTATAATAATATATGGTATTGATGTTTCTCGCAAAATGTTGGCCACCTGCTGGGCCTCAACTGCCGTCTCATACTCAAGGAAACGGGAACAACGGGCATCAATACCAAACGTATTGTGAGCCAACAGACTATAATCTCGTAGGTCTTTCATTCAAGTAGAGAGTTTGGTGAGACGCCAGTTGCCATTATGGCGATGGAAAGTCATTTGAAGTTCCAGACCATTGGCAATACCACGCAACACAAAGAGTTTACTATTGCCCTCCTTACGAGGCTCGCCATAAATAATATTGTATATCATCTTCTTGGGCAACTGCGGGGCAAAAGCCTCCCATGTATCGGGAGTAATGACACCTTCCATCGTAGCAAAATCATCGTCAGGATCAGGACCAATAAAAGTCACCTCATTGCCTATATGCTGCAACTGATAGTCTGAACTGCTGGCAAACTGATGGTAGAAAGGCAGGAACGAGGCGTTGTTAGACTGGGCAATAGGAATCGTACGAACCTCAACCAACATCCAGGCACCTTTCAGGCGACGGAAACAATACTGGCTGACCGTCTGTGACTCAAAGAATATCTTCTCAACAACAGCCTGGCTAACTGACGTATCCTTTACCACCTCCATGTGACTTTCATTGTCAAAGAGCTCGGTATAATAGCCTTGATGCATGAAGAAACGCTCCATCTTCCATTTCTGACGGTCAACAGACTCAACTTTGCCATTGGTTACCATACGTAGAGGAAAGAGAATACGTTCCATTTGGAGTTTACGGTTGGCTGCGAAGTTGAACACAAAGTCGTCGAACAACTCATCAGCTGCTTTGGGCATAGGAAGATTGTCCAATTCGGCCAACAACGAATCGACAGCCGACATGGTGTCGCGAGCCACAACACTATCAGCTACCTCCTCATCGGTTGCTGTACCAGTCTTGCTTCCTCCACACGAAACAAATATGAGGAGAAAGACCGCCAGCAGAAAGAAATAATGTCTCATGAATCGACTAATTAACTGACTTCTCTCAAATTTTGTGCAAAATTACAAAATAATTTTTAATCTTTCGTCTCTAATCTTTAATTTTTTTGTACCTTTGCATCAAAATTTACGTTTTACACCAAGATTATGATACTTGATAAGATAGACGAACTTCTGAAAGAAGTACAAACACTGAGTGCAAAGAATGCGGAAGAAGTGGAACAGCTCAGACTGAAATACCTGAGCAAGAAAGGTGAGATTACAGCTTTGATGAACGACTTCCGTGAGGTCGCTGTCGACCAGAAAAAAACCGTTGGAATGAAGATTAATGAGTTGAAGACGCTGGCAACAGAGCGCATCAACCAACTACGCGAAGAGGTAGAGACACAGGATACTGGCGAAGAAGCCATTGACCTGACGCGTACACCCTACCCCATCCAACTGGGTTCACGCCATCCGCTGACCATCGTGACCAACGAGATTATAGACATCTTCTCGCGTATGGGCTTTGTTTTGGCCGACGGTCCTGAAGTGGAAGACGACCTGCATGTGTTCACGAAGATGAACTTTGCTGCCGACCACCCTGCCCGTGATATGCAGGACACGTTCTTCGTATCGCAGCATCCCAACGACGTCACCAAGAATATCCTGTTACGTTCGCATACGTCGAGCGTTCAGGCCCGCGTGATGGAAAACATGCATACGGAAGACGGCAAGTTGACCGCCCCAATTCGCGTTATTTGCCCAGGACGTGTATACCGCAATGAAGCTATTACAGCCCGTGCGCATTGTTTCTTCCACCAGGTGGAGGGACTATATATAGATAAGAACGTGAGCTTCACAGACCTGAAGCAGGTCTTGCTGTCGTTTGCACGCGAGATGTTCGGACCTGACACAGAGATTCGTCTGCGTCCCTCGTATTTCCCATTCACAGAGCCTTCTGCCGAGATGGACATCTCGTGCTTCATCTGTGGCGGCGAGGGCTGTGGATTCTGCAAGCACACAGGCTGGGTAGAGATTCTTGGTTGCGGCATGGTTGACCCCAACGTACTGGAGCAGTGCGGCATTGACTCTAAGATTTATTCGGGCTATGCCTTCGGTATGGGTGTTGAACGTATTACCAACCTGAAGTATCGCGTCAGCGACCTCCGTATGTTCTCGGAGAACGATGTAAGATTCCTTAAAGAATTCGAAGCAGCAAACTAAAAAGATGAGTATGAAACTCGCTATCATGACGCAGCCCACCTTCTTCGTGGAAGAAGACAAAATCCTGACTTCACTATTCGAAGTCGGACTGGACAACCTGCATCTGTATAAGCCTGATTCTGAACCCATGTATTCGGAACGACTGCTCACACTGCTGCCAGACGAATACTACTCGAAGATTACCGTACACGACAACTTCTATCTAAAAGAAGAATATAAGTTACACGGCATACACATCGACAACGAGACGACACCTCCGCCCAGTGGCTACAAGGGGCATATCAGCCGTACATGTACGCATCTGGACCTGCTCAAGGCTACCAAGAAGAATGCTGACTATGTACTGCTGAAATACATCTTCGACAGTCAGACAGAACCTGACCAGAAGGCTACGTTCACTATGGACGAGTTGAAAGAGGCTTCACGCAAAGGGCTGATTGACAAACATGTATATGCCTTGGGAGGAATGAATCTCGACAATGTGCGTATGGCCAAAGATTTGGGGTTCGGAGGTGTTGTAATTAGTGGCGACCTATGGAACCGTTTCAACATCCATCAGGAGCTGGACTATCAAGCACTGATAGACCACTTTGCCAAAATACGAAAAGCAATAGGATAAAAACAAATCATAAGAGATGAGCACTAACAAAAACTACATGGTGTTTTCAGGTACTGCCACAACGTACCTCGCAGAGAAAATCTGCCAAAGTTTAGGCTGTCCACTCGGAGAACTGCAAATCACAAAGTTCTCGGACGGTGAGTTTGCCGTGTCATACGAGGAAAGTATTCGCGGACGCGACATCTTCCTGGTGCAGAGCACCTTCCCCAATAGTGACAATCTGATGGAGTTGCTGCTCATGATTGATGCAGCCAAACGTGCCTCAGCACACACCATCAATGCAGTCATTCCCTACTTCGGATGGGCTCGTCAGGACCGCAAGGACAAGCCTCGTGTAAGCATTGGTGCCAAATTGGTGGCTGACTTGCTGTCGGCAGCAGGCGTCAACCGCGTCATTACGATGGATCTTCATGCTGACCAGATTCAGGGCTTCTTCGATGTTCCCGTCGATCATCTGTATGCATCGAACGTGATACTGCCCTATTTGCAGTCGCTGAATCTCGACAATCTGGTCATTGCATCACCCGATGTCGGCGGTTCGAAGCGTGCCAACACCTATGCCAAGTATCTGGGCTGTCCGCTGGTATTGTGCAACAAGACACGTGCCCGTGCCAATGTGGTAGCCTCCATGCAGATTATCGGTGAGGTGGAAGGCAAGAATGTGGTGATTATCGACGACATGGTGGATACAGCAGGCACTATTACAAAGGCTGCCGACCTGATGAAAGCTGCCGGTGCAAAGACGGTGCGTGCCTGTGCTTCGCATTGTGTGATGAGCGGTCCTGCCAGCGATCGTGTACAGAACTCGGCCCTTGAGGAGATTGTGTTCACAGACTCTATTCCCTATACCCAGCGCTGTGCCAAGGTTAAACAACTCAGCGTTGCAGATTTATTCGCAGAAACGATTCGCAGAGTCATCAATAATGAAAGCATTTCAAGCCAGTATATTGTTTAGTGCAGCAGTACTTGCACTAACAGCTTGCCACTCCAATACTTATAAAATCAGCGGTGCTGTGGAGGGACTGAATGATGGTGATACCTTGTTTATTACCAATGATTTGCAAACAGGCATCCCAACGGATACGCTCATAGTGAAGGATGGTAAGTTTGAATTGAGCGGCGAAACCGACTCTACCTATCTTTGTATGGTCTACAGTGAAAAGCGCAATGAGTTGAATGCTCCATTCTTTATTGAGCCAGGCAATATCAGCATTAAGTTGGTGGAAACCCCAGGAGCTTCACGCGTTGGTGGCACAAAATGTAACGAACAATGGCAGGAACTGAACGACTCAGTGATGACCATCGGCAAGGAAATCAACCGTATTGCAGAACATATCTACGGCAATACAGTTGACGAAATGGAGCAGCAAAAGGGTATGGACCAGATTGAAAAGCTGAATCAACGCTTCTCTGCCATTGTCGTAAAGACAACCGAAAAGAATATCAAGAACGAGTTCGGTTACTTCCTGCTGACCTACTATCCGGAAGAACTGATTGACAATCAGACCCGTATGAAGCTGATTGACAAACTCCCAGATGAAAAGCAGAAGCGTCCTGCCATCCAGAAAATGCTGGCCAATCTGAAACAGGCTTCTGAAAGTGCAGAAGGCATGACCATCAAGGACTTCACACAACCGGGATTAGACGGAACGCCTGTGAGCCTGTTAGGTGAAGTTTCCAAGAGCAAGATAACGGTTATCGATTTCTGGGCATCATGGTGTGGTCCCTGTCGTCAGGAGATGCCATTCATGGTGGAGTTATACGACAAGTATAAGGATAAAGGGCTAAACATCATAGGTATATCGCTTGACGAAGACAGCGACGCCTGGAAAGCAGCAACCCAACAGCTCAACATCCCATGGGTACAGATGAGCGACCTAAAAGGTTGGGAGAATGTTATAGCCAAGCATTTCTGTGTGAACAGCATTCCTCATACCATTGTCGTCGACCAGCAGGGCAAAATCCTGAAGCGTGGCCTACGTAGTGAGAAGCTGGAAGAATTCGTAGTTGACCAGCTGAAATAAAATCCACAAATCAGCAAATCACTAATTTTGTTAATACGCAAATAAAAATTAGGTGGCAATCACGAATGGTTGCCACCTATTTTTATAGGATATAATCTTCCTCTAAGATATTAGCTACCAACAGGCAGCTCAAACCACTTCACATAGCAGAAGTCCTGACGGTGAGGCAGGTTCTTATTGCAGGGATACATGCGGACAGCACTCTTGTACTGACCAGCCTGCTTAGGCGAATGCTCAACTTCGAAAGTATAGAGGTTACCCTCTTTCTTCACCATCTTCAACGGCTCAACAGAGAACACGCGCTCGTTACCATCCTTGTCAACAGCAACATTAACCTTCTCTAATGCAACGGCATCGTCAAGGCCCTGCTCATTGATGACATAACGGAGGGTGTACTTCACACCTGTTTCGTGCAAGCCAGAAGCAGGAGCTGTTGACTCAGCGCTTACCACGCTGATAGCATCCCAACGCTCAGCAACCGTCTCTTTCCACAGTGCAATATCCTTAGCCAACTGATTATTATTCTTAGAGAGTTCCTTGAAACGCTTAGCCTGCTTCACATAGAACTTAGAATAATAGTCGTCGAGCTGACGCTTCATAGTGTAGTGAGGAGCAATCTTGGCGATAGAGTTCTTGACGACTTTAATCCAACCCTTGGAAATGCCCTTCTTGTCCATATCATAGTAGAGAGGAATAATCTCGTTCTCAAGCAGGCTATAGATTGTGGCGGCATCGAGCTGGTCCTGATAGCCCTGATTCTGATAAGTACGCTTCTCGGTAAGTGCCCATCCAGCACCCTCACGATAGCCCTCAAGCCACCAACCGTCCTTGACAGACAGGTTGACAACACCGTTCATTTCGGCCTTTTCGCCTGATGTACCAGAAGCCTCGAGCGGACGTGTAGGCGTATTCATCCAGATATCAACACCAGATATCAAACGACGAGCCAGCAGGAAGTCATAGTCTTCGAGGAAGATAACTTTACCTTGGAACTGAGGCATCTGGCTGATTTCGAATATCTTCTTAATAAGTCCCTGACCAGCACCATCGGCAGGATGAGCCTTACCAGCAAAAAGGAAGATAACAGGACGTTCGGGATTATTGACAATCTTGCTGAGACGATCCAAGTCGGTAAACAGCAGATGAGCACGCTTGTAAGTAGCGAAGCGACGGCAGAATCCTATAACCAGAGCATTGGGGTTGAAGCCCTCGAGCAACTTCACCACACGTGAAGGATCACCCTGGTTCTTGAGCCATGTCTCGCGGAACTGTACCTTAATATAATCAAACAGCTTTGCCTTCAAAGCTTTACGTGTAGCCCAAATTTCCTCATCTGGACAGTTGTAGATACCATGCCAGATTTCCTCGTTCGACTGATCGCTCATGAACTTGGGATCAAAATATTTAGCATACACAGCACGCCACTCTGCAGCAGCCCATGTTGGGAAGTGAACACCATTTGTCACATAACCCACATGGTTCTCTTCAGGATAGTAACCCTTCCAGATAGGTGCGAACATCTTCTTCGATACCTCACCATGCAGCCAAGATACACCGTTTACCTCCTGACAAGTATTGCAGGCAAAGGTTGACATACAGAACTTCTCACTCTTGTCCTCAGGATTGGTACGACCCATACCGATGAACTCGTCCCAGGTGATGCCCAACTTCTGAGGATAAGCGCCCATATACTTGCCGAACAGGCCCTCGTCGAAGTAGTCGTGACCAGCAGGTACTGGCGTATGAACGGTGTACAGGCCACTGGCACGAACCAGCTCAAGTGCCTGATTGAATGTCAGACCGTCTTCCTCAATATAGTCGCACAAGCGCTGCAGATTGCACAGTGCAGCGTGACCTTCGTTGCAGTGATAGATATCTTTCTTGATGCCTAACTTCTTCAGCAACAGCATACCACCGATACCCAACAGGATTTCCTGTTTCAAGCGGTTCTCCCAGTCACCGCCATAAAGACTGTGGGTGATGGGTTTGTCAAAGTCAGAGTTCATATCATTATCGGTATCAAGCAGATAGAGTTTCACGCGACCAACATTCACGCGCCATACGTATGCATGAACCATATAGTTGGTATAAGGCACATCAACCACCAAGAGATTGCCGTCCTTATCAAGCTGACGCTCAATAGGCAGAGAACCGAAGTTCTGCATATCATAATTGGCAATCTGCTGACCATCCATCGACAGCGACTGTGTGAAGTAGCCGAAACGATAGAGGAAACCAACAGCGCACATATCAACATTAGAATCAGAAGCCTCTTTCACGTAATCACCAGCCAACATGCCAAGACCACCAGAATAAATCTTCAGCGCTGAGTGAATACCATACTCCATGCAGAAGTAGGCTACAGAGGGACGCTTTGTATCAGGCTTGACATCCATGTACTTACGGAACAAGGCATAGACGTCATTCACACGTTTCATAAGTGCTTTATCCTTGATAATCTCCTCCTTGCGTGCAAAACTCAGACGCTCGAGGAGCGTCACAGGGTTATGCTTCACATCATGGTAGAGTTCAGGATCGAGGTCACGGAACAGGTCACGAGCCTCAAAGTTCCACACCCACCACATATTGTGGGCAATCTCGTCCAAGCACTTCAATTCCTCGGGAAGTGTGGCCTTAACGGTCAACATCTTCCAAACAGGGGCATTTGTGTAATCTGCTTTAATTTTCATACTATTTGTTTTTTATAGGGTTTGCTTTGTTTTTATTCTCTCGTTATTAAGCCTTACGGGCCTCTGCCTTGCGCAGTGCTATATCGTAGGCTTCGTGATAGTATTGGATAAACTCACTCCAAAGGGCTTTCTTCGACAGGGCGTCGGCTTTCTTTCGACAAGCATTAATCTGCTTCTGCGACATAGCAGAGAACTGAGCTATCGTATCCTTAATGGCATCAGCTACCTCAGAGTAGTTATAATCAGTACGATGAATAACCTTCACGCCATCCTCTATCTCGCCTACATGGCCGAACTCTTTGTTAGCCCAGAGACCAAAGCCTGCCAAATCGGTAGTAATGCATGGCACCTTAAAAGCTATAGCCTCCAACGGTGTATAGCCCCATGGCTCGTAATAAGAAGGATAGACACAGAGATCATTGCCCAGCACGATGTCGTAATAGGTCATATTGACAATGCCATCCTTACCATCCAGATAACAGGGCAGGAATATAACCTTGACATTCTCATCCTTACGATTGTGCATATCGTAGTATTTCATCATACTGAGCACGTTGTCATGACTCATATTGTGAAGCCAATGGGTAATCTGAGGTACATCCAATGGCGTATCATAGGTATGCTTGCTGTTCAGACGCTCCTGCAGATCCTTACGGGGTTCGCCTACCCAACCGGGCACCTCAATAAAGGCAACCACTTTCTTCTTCAAGTCGCGATCGCGCAACAGACGATTCATCGCCTCAACAAAAACATCGATACCCTTGTTGCGGAACTCATAGCGACCACTGGTAGATACAATAAGCGTATCGTCATCCAGTTGTTCACCTAACAGGGCGTTAGCCACTTCAAGCAGTCTCTTGCGTGCTGCCTTGCGCTTACGTGTGAACTGAGCACCCTTTGGCACAAAGCTGTCATCAAAGCCATTAGGCAATACCACATCAACGGGCTTGTCAAGCAACTCCAAACATTCCTTGGCTGTAATATCACTGACGGTAGTAAAGCAATCTACGAACCAGGCGGTCTGTTTCTCAATCGAGTGCTTTGACTCCATGTTCAACTCGCCTGCCATCTGGTCGCCATTATAGGCGAAAAGATAATCGTAGAGCGGCTTTTGGTTACCTGCAATCGAACGTCCGATACTGGTAGCATGTGTCGTAAATATGGTACCAATCTGGGGCAGTTTATTGTTGATATACAAAGCCCCAAGGCCACACATCCACTCGTTGGCGTGGTAAATCACTTTCGTACTAAGGTCGAAGGTCTTGCCTTCTACAGCATATTTGTAGAAGCTCTCTACCACCAAAGCAGCAGCGTACGAAAACATAGAGGCCTCGTCATAGTCGCCATAAGCATGGAGTGAATCTACCCTGTAATGCTCCCACAACCAGCCATAAATCTCATTCTTCTTTTCAAAGAAAGGCTTAAAGTCCACTAAAATGGCTATAGGCTCACCAGGAACAGTCCAACGACCAATCCTTACAGAGAGTCCCTGTTCCTTAGCCTCCCATTGCCACTGGGCAAAAAGCGACTTGTCCTCTTTGAAATACGGACTTTCCCCAACTGTCTTGCTGGGATCATCATCATTTTCCTTCCAGAAGTCAGGACCAATAAAGATGATCCTATCCTTCATTTCTTCCTGTAGTGTCTTTGCACGCGAAGAAAGTACAGTGTATATACCACCTACCTTATTACATACTTCCCAGCTCGATTCAAAGATAAAATCAGGCTTCATAAGTTCTTTTCCCATACTAATACATGTATTGTGGGGGCAAAGTTACTTAAAAAAAATAAAAAACCACTATTTTTTTGAATATATTTTTTGTTAAAATGCAGTTTTATTGATATAGATTTAGTAACTTTGCGTCGATAAAAAAGCAAATTCTAACGAAAAAGTAATCTCATGACGCCAAACAAAGTCATATTCAGCGCACTGCTACTACTGCTACCTACCTTGATATGGGCGCAGAAGCAAGGGGAGTCTTTTCGCGCGTACTTATATAATAATACATATAATGTATATCTTCGCATCAACTTCTACGATCAGGATGTAACGGTTCCTGGACAGGAGCTCTACGGACGGTTGCCGGGCTATTTAGGCAAACTCCATAACTCGTTCTGCTGGGTTATTACATCATGCGACATTAAAAGCGAAAAGAGAGCTGAACTGCAATTAATTAACGATTTTGGCAGTGAAGACCTAAATGCAACGCTGACCCGCGAAAACGATTCTATTTACGTACTTAAACAAGGCGCTGGAAGCACCATCAAGGTACCCAACAATGGGAAATGGCAAAAGTTGCCCAAGACACTGGAGTTTAAAAGAGATGTAAGAAATAAGAGGTAAGTATTCAGAAATAAGAGGTAAGTATTCAGAAAGATGATTAATTTCCCGATAGCAAAGATTAATCTGGGGCTGAACGTAGTAGAGAAGCGCCCGGACGGTTATCATAATCTGCAAACAGTGTTCTATCCTGTTCCTATAAAGGACGCATTGGAAGTACATGTGATGGACGAAACATTCCCTTCCGACTATGATTGTGACCTGAAGGTTACTAACATTACGATTGAAGGCGATGAACAGCGCAACCTCGTGGTAAGGGCTTATCAGCTATTAAAGCAAGACTTCCCCACCCTGCCCCGCATCCACTCACATCTATGGAAAGGCATTCCCACCCAAGCAGGTATGGGCGGCGGCAGTAGCGACTGCGCCTACATGATGTTGTTACTGAATCAACAATTCCGGTTAGGACTCACTGATGAGCAGCTGATAGAATATGCCGCGAAGTTAGGTGCTGACTGTGCATTCTTCATACTTTCACGTCCTTGTTATGCAGAAGGTATTGGCGAGAAGCTGCAACCTATCGATTTGTCATTAAGCGGATACTATATTGCCGTAGTACGTCCCGACATTCCTGTTCCCACCAAAGAAGCTTTCTCACGCATCCGCCCACACTATCCAGCACAGAACTGTCGTGAAACCGTGATGCAGCCTGTAGAAACATGGCGCGATACACTCATCAATGATTTTGAGGAAAGTGTCTTTGCCCTGCATTCAGAGATTGGCAATATTAAACAACAACTATATGACATGGGCGCCACCTATGCAGCCATGTCTGGCTCTGGTAGCGCCCTATTTGGACTGTTCAAGGAACAACCTGACTCCTTGAGTCAGGAGTTTCCCAATATGTTTACTTTCAGTAGTATTCTCTAACGTCTTTAACTCCTTTAACATCTCCGCATCATCCCTCCAAAAGAGCTGACGTACGAACACGCGACAATGTTTCGGGTGTCATCTGCAAGTAGCTGGCAATATACACCAGAGGCGCTCTCAACACCAACTGCGGAGAACGCTTTACCAATTTGGCATAACGCTCCTGGGCTGACTCGAAACGCAGCATATCTGCATGAATCTGCGAGATAATCAGCGATTCTTCCAGTATTTTACGATATAACATCTGAATATTGACATTGCGAACAGCTTCACGCTCCAACGCATTCTTTGGGAGTGCGAACAAGATGGTTGGCTCTAAGGCCTGAATCTGCTGACGACTAGGTTCTTCCCTAAAGAGACTTTCAATGCTCATAACAATGTTATTCTCCGTCGTCATATACTCGGTTAATTCCTTGCCATTCTTATAATAGAACTGGCGTACCAATCCCTTGGTAACCCAATATATACGATCACAGATTTCACCTTCCTTAAGGATGATTTCACCCTTTTGGAACTTCATAGGCACCAAAATACTTTCCAGCACATCCAGTTCATCGTGCGTCATCGTGCTGTAACGTCTGGCCAGTTCACGTGCCACATCTCTTGTTGTCAGTCCAATTGTCGTCATAAATAATTCTTTGTTATATAGATTTTCAGTTCTTAAATAATTTCTAATCAAGTTTCAACACTGCGAGGAATGCTTTTTGAGGCACTTCCACATTACCAATTTGCTTCATACGTTTCTTGCCTCGTTTCTGTTTCTCCAACAGTTTGCGTTTTCGACTTACATCACCGCCATAACACTTGGCAGTCACATCTTTACGCACCTGCTTGACAGTTTCACGGGCAATAATCTTGGCTCCGATTGCCGCCTGAATGGCAATATCAAACTGCTGGCGCGGAATCAGTTCCTTCAGCTTCTCGCACATGCGACGCCCAAAGGTAACGGCATTATCTGCATGGGTCAGCGTAGACAAAGCATCAACAGGTTCTCCGTTGAGCAAGATATCGAGCTTTATCAGTTTTGAAGGACGGAACGAGTCGATATGATAGTCGAAGGAGGCATAGCCTTTCGATATGGATTTTAGCTTATCGTAGAAATCTATCACGATTTCACCTAAAGGCAGCATAAATCGCAATTCCACACGTCCACCAGATACATATTGCTGATCAATCAACTCACCACGCTTATCGAGACACAACGTCATGATAGGGCCAATATAGTCGGCAGCTGTAATAATGCTGGCTTTGATATACGGCTCTTCAATATGGTCAATCATCGTCTGGTCAGGAAGTCCAGAGGGATTGTGCACCTCTTTTTCCTCATGTTGCTTAGTATAGCACATATAGGTAACGTTAGGTACAGTGGTAATAACATCCATATCGAACTCACGATCCAAGCGTTCTTGCACAATCTCCATGTGTAACAGACCAAGGAAGCCGCAGCGGAAACCAAAGCCCAACGCCACAGAGGTTTCAGGGACGAAAGTCAGTGAAGCGTCGTTTAATTGCAACTTCTCCAAAGATGCACGCAAGTTTTCATAGTCTGTAGGATCAATCGGATACACACCGGCAAACACCATCGGTTTGACCTCCTGGAATCCCTCAATAGCCTTGTCACAAGGACGGGCTACATGTGTAATGGTATCACCCACCTTTACCTCTTTGGCATTCTTGATGCCCGAAATGATATAGCCCACTTCACCCGTATGCATCTCTTTACGGGGAATCATATCCATCTTCAGCACGCCCACTTCATCGGCATCATATTCCATGCCCGTATTAAAGAACTTCACCTTGTCACCAGGACGGATAGAACCGTTGACAATCTTGAAGTAGGCAATAATGCCTCGGAACGAATTGAAGACAGAATCAAAAATCAATGCCTGCAAAGGAGCCTGTTCATCACCCTTCGGATGAGGAATGCGTTCTACCACTGCATTCAGAATATCCTCTACACCCTCACCAGTCTTTCCACTGGCACGGATAATATCCTCTGGATCACAACCAATAAGGTCAACGATTTCATCCTCCACTTCATCAGGCATAGCCGACGGCATATCGATTTTATTGATAACAGGAATAATCTCCAAATCATTATCAATAGCCAAATAAAGGTTCGAGATAGTCTGCGCCTGCACCCCCTGTGTGGCATCTACCACCAACAGAGCGCCTTCACAGGCCGCAATAGAACGAGACACCTCATACGAAAAGTCAACGTGTCCCGGCGTATCAATTAAATTGAGTATATATTTCTCACCTTTGTACATATATTCCATCTGAATGGCGTGACTTTTAATCGTGATACCACGTTCACGCTCCAGATCCATGTCGTCCAACATCTGTCCTTCCGTCACTTGGATGGTCTTTGTAAATTCCAGCAGACGGTCGGCCAACGTCGACTTTCCATGGTCAATATGTGCAATGATGCAAAAGTTTCTTATATGGTCCATTTATTATATTATCATTTTAAGGTGCAAAGATAAGAAAAAAAAATGAGTCCACCAAATTAATGAAGAAAAAAACAGCAAATCATTTGGTGGTACAAACTTTTTTCACTATCTTTGCATAAAAATGGAATAACTATGAAAACCATCCAAACTTTTGAAGAACTACGCCAACTTGTCAGTGCAAGCGGAAAGCGCCGACGCATAGTTGCGGTAAAGCCTGAAGACGAAGCCACATGCGAAGCACTTCGTATGGCCGAGGAAGAAGGACTGGCCGATATCATCCGTATTTACGATGAATTGCCGGAAAGAGCGGCGGAGAAGGCTGTTGCCCTCATCCGTCGAGGTGATGCCGACGTACTGATGAAAGGCTTGATAGGTACTGACATCCTTCTACGCGCCATCCTGAATAAGGTTTCCGGCCTCTTACCCGAAGGAAAGGTACTCACTCACCTGTCTGTTGCAGAAATCCCCACCTATCCGAAGCTGCTGTTTTTCACTGATGTTGCAGTCATTCCATACCCTACCCAGAAGCAGCGCATTGCCCAGATTCAATACACGACTTACGTATGTCATCAAATGGGTATTCACGAGCCACGCATCGCACTTATCCATTGCGCCGAACACGGAGGCAGACAGTTTCCTTTCGTAGATGGTTATCAAGATATCAAGAAAATGGCCGCTGCAGGCGATTTCGGGCGATGCATTGTGGACGGCCCGATAGATGTCAAGTCTGCCTGTTCACTACAAGCACTAAAAGCCAAAGGTATTGAATCGCCACTGGACGGCGAGTCCGACGTACTTATCATGCCTGACATAGAGGCTGGCAACGCCTTTTATAAGGCCATGACTCTCTTTGCCCAAGCCCGTACGGCAGGCATATTATGGGGCACACAATGTCCTGTTGTCGTTCCTTCACGAGGCGACAATGCAGAAGCCAAATTCAATAGTATCATTTTTGCCTTAGCATGCCTATGAAAATATTAGTTGTCAATCCAGGTTCGACATCCACCAAGATGGCTGTTTATGATGACGAGAAACCCATACTGCTCCGCAACATCACCCATACTGCAGAAGAACTGGCACCTTTTGATGCCATCATCGAACAGCAGGATTTCCGTCGTCAGTTGGTACTCGACGAGCTGCAACGTTCTGATATTCCTTTGGAATTTGACGCTGTCATTGGTCGCGGAGGGCTTGTAAAACCTATTGCAGGCGGCGTTTACGAGATCAACAACCAAATGGTTGAAGACACGCTGCATGGCTGTGTTATGCACAACCACGCCTGCAACTTAGGCTGTCTGATAGCCCATGAGATTGCTGCTACCATACCTGGATGCCGTGCTTTCATCGCTGACCCTGGCGTTGTAGACGAGTTGACACCTTTGGCCCGTATCAGTGGCAGTCCCCTGATGCCACGCATTTGCATCTGGCATGCACTCAACCAACGGGCCATTGCACGTCGGTACGCCCGTGGCATAGGTCGTGAATACGAAGACCTCAATCTGATTATCTGTCATTTGGGAGGTGGCATCAGTGTAGCAGCCCACGAACACGGACGTGCCATTGATGCCAACAACGCACTTGATGGCGAGGGGCCGTTTTCTCCCGAACGTGCAGGGTCCCTGCCTGCTGCTGATTTGATCCGTTTATGCTACAGTGGCAAATATACCGAGAAACAATTGCTCAAGCGAATTGCAGGCCAGGCTGGTCTGACAGCACATTTGGGCACGAATAATATGCGTGAGATTCTACAACGCATCAAAGACGGTGACGAACATGCCCAACTTTTAGTCGATGCTATGTTATATCATACTGCCAAACAGATTGCCTCCGAGGCTGCCGTGCTATGCGGTCAGATTGACGCCATTCTGCTAACGGGTGGCATGGCACACTCCGATTATATTGTTAGCGAATTACGTCGTCGCATTGGGTTCTTGGCACCAGTCTATACTTTTCCAGGCGAAGACGAAATGGAAGCGCTTGCCCTCAATGCACTAGCAGTGCTTCAGGGCAAGCGCCAAGCCAAAATATACAAATAAAAGTTTTTACAACTTTGCTTTCAGTACTTCCTTCCAGCGTGCATAGGCCTCAGCGTATGCAGCTTGGTCAGCAGCCTTCGGCTCAATCACCTGCAACTTCTCCAAAGAAGCAAAGGCTTCATCAGCATTAGCATAGATGCCAGCGCCAATTCCAGCACCCTTGGCTGCACCAACAGAACCATCCGTATCATACAACTCGATGGTTGCACCACTCACGCCCGCTAACGTATCACGGAACAGTGGGCTCAAGAACATGTTGGCTTTACCAGCATGAATTTTCTTGATATCCATACCCATCTGCTGCATAATTTCCATACCATAGCAGAATGAGAAGACGATACCCTCTTGGGCAGCACGCACCAAATGAGCCTTCGAGTGCTTATTGAAGTTAACACCGTTGATGGAGCAACCAATTTCCTTATTCCCAAGTACACGTTCTGCACCATTGCCGAATGGGATAATCGTAACGCCCTCACTGCCGATAGGAGCTTGAGCAGCCAAATCATTCATCTCGGCATAGCCAATCTCAGGCGTGATGTTACGATGCGTCCATGCATTCAAGATACCTGTACCATTGATACAGAGCAGCACACCCAGACGAGTCTGGTCAGCGGTATGATTCACATGTGCAAAGGTATTTACTCGACTTTGCTTGTCGTAATTGACTTCACCCAGCACGCCATACACCACACCTGAAGTACCAGCTGTAGCTGCAATCTCACCAGGATTCAGCACATTCAGCGACAGGGCATTGTTTGGTTGGTCACCACCACGATAGGTAATCGGTGTACCAGCCTTCAAACCCAGTTCTGCCGCAGCCTCTGCACTGACCACACTCTGCTCAGCGAAAGTAGGCACGATATCTGCAATCAAAGATGCATCGAATCCATAGTATTTCATTAGGAAGTCTGCCACCTGATTGTTCTTAAAGTCCCAGAACATACCCTCAGACAGACCACTTACCGTTGTATTAGCAACACCAGAAAGACGCATGGCAATATAGTCGCCAGGCAACATGACCTTATAGATCTGACTATACAACTCCGGCTCATTCTCCTTAACCCATGCCAACTTGGCAGCCGTAAAGTTACCAGGAGAATTCAGCAGATGACTCAGGCACTGATCACCACCTAAATCCTTGAAAGCTTTCTCGCCATAAGGTACAGCACGCGAATCACACCAGATAATCGAAGGACGAAGTGCCTTCAGATTCTTGTCCACACATACTAAGCCATGCATCTGATAAGAGATACCAATGGCTTTGATTTCCTCACCAGTGGCTCCAGCCTCAGCCATAATCTTCTTCAGACTCAATTTAGCATTGTCCCACCACATCTGGGGATCCTGTTCAGCCCAACCGGCCTTTACGGCCATAATGGGCGCTTCCTTTTCAGGGAAGAAAGCTGTTGCCACACACTTACCACTGTCTGCATTTACCAATGATGCCTTCACTGAAGAGCTGCCGACATCAAAACCTAATAAATATCTGTTTGCCATAATATAAATATTAATTGTATCTATAAATAGTACGTTTTAGCCAACAAATTTCCCTAAAATATTTTTAAAAACAAACTTTTTTGCACTTTTTGATGATTTTTTTATCATTTATTGGCTACAATTAAAAATATTTTTTTACCTTTGCATCCAAATGGAGATAAAAATCTACTGACTAAGATATATTTCATATATGAAAAAGAAAATACTTATACTTGACGACAAAGAGACCATCGCAAAGGTGCTCTCCATCTATTTGATGAGTGATTACGACGTTCAGTGGCTCCCTGACGGGTTGCAAGGTGTAAAGTGGCTTCAGGCAGGCAACACCCCCGATTTGATTATTTCCGACATCCGTATGCCGGGCATGCGTGGCGACGATTTTCTGGAATGGATTAAGCAGAACGAGCTTTTCCGTCACATCCCTGTCATTATGCTGAGCAGTGAGGATTCCACCAGTGAACGTATCCGCTTGCTGGAGATTGGTGCCGTCGACTACATCGTGAAGCCCTTCAATCCAATGGAGCTCAAGATTCGTGTTAAAAAGATTCTTCCCAATTAATCATAATCTAACGTACATTATTAATAAATAGTATGATAGGTGTTGTATATTTAGGTAGTAACCCCAAGACGCAGGAACGACTTAAGTACATCCCAGGTCAGCTGGTTCGTATGACCAGTGCTTACAAGGATGCCGCCCAGATTTGTACGCCTCATGTCGCCAATGAGCACTTCATCGTGTTCTTTGAACGCAACGTACGCTCTGAGGACATTACTGCTATCACCTATCTGAAGAAGAAGTCCCCCGGTGTTTATGTCATTCTCATGACCGATCCCATGACCGACGAGGAGCGTGATGTTTATATGAAGTGTGGCATCAACGACACGATAGGTCGTGGGGCAACTGTTACTGAGTTGAACAAGAAAATTCAGTTCATCTCCGACCGTGAGAGCATTCTTTTTGATGATGAGCGCCCAAGATATCACATGCTGAAATTCAAGATTCCGGTATGGAAGCGTATGTTTGATATCGTGTTCTCGATATTGGCTATTATTATTACTTCGCCCATCTTTATCCTAACGGCTATCGCTATCAGATTAGAGAGTAAGGGACCAATTGTGTTCAAGTCCAAGCGTGTTGGCACCAACTACACCATCTTCGACTTCCTGAAATTCCGTAGCATGTATGTTGACGCAGAACAGCGCTTACAGGAGTTGAGCAAGGATCATAATCAGTACACTGCTCACGAACAAGAGGAACACAAAACCATTGTTGCTCCTTTAGGAGACCAGGCAGAACAAGCCATGTTTGATATGGGGATGGAGTCCGAAATGATGATCAGCGACGAGGAAATCATGTTGGTTGGTGACGATTTCGTTGTTGCCGAAAGCGATTTCAGCAAACAGAAGGAAGAAGAAATCAACAATGCGTTTATCAAGATCGAGAACGACCCACGTGTCACCAAGGTGGGACGCTTCATCCGCAAATACAGCATCGACGAGCTCCCGCAGCTGTTCAATATCCTCAAAGGCGACATGTCTGTTGTCGGCAACCGTCCTCTCCCACTCTACGAGGCCGAGAAACTCACTGCCGATAAGAGCATCGACCGCTTTATGGCTCCAGCCGGTCTTACTGGCTTGTGGCAGGTTGAGGAGCGCGGCAAGGGTGGCACTATGAGTGCCGAGGAGCGCAAGCAGCTTGACATCACATACGGTCAGACCTATAATTTCATGCTCGACATGAAGATCATTCTTCGTACTTTCTTTGCCTTCAAGCAGAAAGAGAACGTATAGTTTAATAGGCAGAATAGTAAAAAAGTAAAATATGATATTCCATGAAGTTAGCAAGGTAATTGGAGTGGTAAAGAAGTTTTTACCTTTTTACCTTTTTACCTTTTTACCTTTATCTATTTGTGCACAATACAACAACAGTGGTATCAGTGCAGGTTTCTTTGACTCCAGCGAGAATAGCACGATTAATTTCTCAGATTTCCATTTACCACCATTGGCAGTACTTTTTGAAAATGCCAAACAAAACCCACAGATTCTCACATTAGAAAAAGCCCAGGAGATTGCTCAGGCAGAGGTGGCCAAACAAAAACGCCATATTTTCTCGTATGTCACAGGCCATGCCAGCTACAGCTATGGTAAGACTGATATGTGGGGGCAAAGTTCCAGTGCCTACAATATGGTACTGCAACAATATCAAGGCAGTGAGCAAAGCTATTGGAACGTTGGTGTCAATTTGGCTGTACCTTTGGAGGACATTTTGGACCTCAAGGCATCTGTTCGCCGTAAAAAATTGGAAGTAGAGCAAGCCATTATCGCCAAAGACCAGGCATACGATCAATTGAAACTTCAAATTGCCACTTTATTTATTAAAATTACAAATAATTTAGTAGCATTAAAGACAGCTAGTGAAAATGCTGCCATTTATCAAGGGGCTGGAGCGTTAAACTTAGAAGATTTCCATCAAGGAAACATGTCTATCGAAGCATTTGCAGATACCAAACGCTGGGAGCAAGGTGCGGTCTCAACCTATCAAGCCATGCAAACTGACATAACTACAGACATCATTACTTTGGAAATATTAACGCACACCCCTATTCTTACTAACACCACGACTGATATTACGCTCAATAGTGGTATGGATAAAACTGACAAACAGATTCGCAAAGAAAACAAGGCAATAGAAAAGCAAATTCGCAAAACTGCTGCCGCCGAAGAAAAAAAATTCCGCAAGATGGAGCGAGCTGACAAAGCTGCTCAAAAGAAAGCGGCAAAAGCAGCCCAAAAGAGCAATAATTAAAACATTCTGACAAATATGGATATATTCAGATATCTCGTTCGATTTCTATATAAGATTCGTTGGTATTTAGTGATTCTCCCACTTATTGCATTGATTGTCGCTTGGTTTATGACCCGCGACATGGAACGCATCTATGATGCCAATACAACCATCTATACAGGTATGATTACAGGCTACAATTTGGAAGGTGGCTCTGGTGCAGTTGGTGGCAATTCTCAAACCAACATAACCAACCTAATGCTAATTATCACCACTGATAATACGATTCACGAGGTGGCCCTCCGTTTGTTTGGTCGTTGTATGATGTATGGTAACCCGAACAAGGACAACAACTATATATCTGCACAACATTTCCGGGAATTAAGTGCGACAGTACCTGCTGACGTGAAAGCTCTCATCAATCACAACAGTGAATCGGCAACTTATGCCAATCTGAAGGCTTACGAAAAACCATCCATTAATAATTACCTGTTTTCTTTGTTAAATTATCACCAATGGTTTGGCATCAATAGTATTACTTCTCGATTGAAAGTACTTCAACTTAACAAGAGTGACATTATTGATATTGGTTATTCTTGCAACGATGCAGGTATTGCCTTTAACACATTGGACATCCTCAATGAAGTGTTTGCACGCCAATACCAGCAGTTACGCTATGGTGAAACCAACAATGTCATCAAGTTTTTCGAACGTGAAGTAGCTCGTCTTTATCGCATTTTAACTAATGCTGAGGACGATTTGATTCGCTATAATATTTCTAAACGCATCATTAATTATGGAGAACAAACTAAACAAGTAGCAGATTTGGAAGCGCAACAACAAAATTTCCGCAATGATCAGCTAATGAACTACACCACTGCTAAAGCTTTGATGGACTATTTAGAACGTCAACTGGGTAATCGTGCCCAAGTCATTCGCTCCAACAAAGAATTTACCAATCAAGTTAAGGATATCTCTCGCATACAATCACGTATTTCCAATCTTCGCCTGATGAGCAGCGAAGGCGGTGGGAATAATGCTGAATCTCAGCAGGAATTGGCAAAAGCTCAACGAGACCTTCAAGTTGCAACAGGTCGCGTCACTCAACTCACGAAAGATATCGAAGCATCCACCTATAGCACAGAAACGGGTGTCAAAGCCAATGAAATGATTGATCGTTGGTTAGAGCAATTATTACTTCTTGAGAAAACAAAGGCTCAAATGACAGCAACAGACATCATGAAGCAAAATTTGGACCGTCAATATCTCTTTTACGCACCCATTGGTGCCACATTGGATCGGAAGGCTCGCCATATTGGTTTCATAGAAGGTAACTATATGGAGATGCTAAAAGCCTTAAATGCTGCCCGACTCCGCCAGCGCAACCTCCAAATGTCTACTGCATCTTTGCGTGTGCTCAATCCACCTATGTTCCCACTCAATGCCCAACCAACCAATCGCATGATGATACTGTTGGGTGCCTTTATGCTGGCCTTTCTATTCACAGCGCTCTATTTCTTCCTCATCGAATTGCTCGATCGTACCCTTCGCGACCGTATGCGTTCAGAGCGTATTACTCAGGTTCCAGTTATGGGTTGTTTCCCCAAGGAAAGCAATTTGCGCTATCGTCGTTTCAATAAGACTATTGCTGACATGGCTCTTAGACAACTTAGCAAAGCGCTACTTCCCCATTTCAAGGAAGGTCAGCAAAATGTGCTTAACCTGCTCTCTACCGATGCTGGCAATGGCAGAAGTTATTTGGCTCAGGAATTAGAGAATTATTGGATTTCTATCGGTCTACAAGTCCGTCGTCTCACCTACGACGAGGACTTCTTAGCTGAAGACAGCAAATTTATTATGGCAAGAGACATCAGGGATCTCTGCCCAGACATTCTCCCTGACGAAATTGCCATCATCGAATATCCTAACCTCGATGACAATTCCATCTCACCTTCTCTCCTGAATATGGCAACTATCAACTTGATGGTCACTCGTGCTAACCGTACCTGGAAAGACGTAGATCAAAAAGCTCTTAAAGAAGTTGAGGACATGTTAGACGAAGAGCATAAGAACAGTCTCTTCATGTATCTCACAGAAGCTCAACGTTATGCCGTAGAAGAATTTGTTGGTCAATTACCTCCTTATTCAAAGTTTAATAACTTTGTCTATCGTATGTCACAATTAGGTCTGACCGCTGTAGAAAACGAACACGCAAGATAAATGGCAAACACAGCGTTTAAGACATACGCAAACGAACATGGAGGAAGAGTATTATTACTCCTCCTCCTGTTTTTGCTGGCAATCTATCAGTTCATTCATGCAGGTTTTGCACCCTTTGCAATTATTTGTACACTCCCTATATTAGCTCTACTTGTTATAGCTGCATTTCACTATAGAATGTTATGCTTTTGGGCATTAATTATTATCAACTATTTTGTCCAATGGAAAAGTTTTCCATCAACAGGTATCCCAATGTCTATGTATAACGAAATGTTTGAGATAATTCTCATCGCACTAGCTATCATAGATGTAAAAGAAGCAAAATTTGAACGATGTGCCAATTCTATGTTATTTACACTAATAATTTGGTGCGGTTTTTGTACACTTGAGGTTCTTAATGATACCTGTGACATTGGTATTGATATAGGCGGATGGTATACTGGAGCTCGAATGATGGCATTCCAACTCCTGTATGCCTTTATAGTATTTACAATATATCTATCAAGTCCTAAACTACTGACACAATATCTTTATGTATGGGGAGGATTAGCCTTATTTGCTGTATTTTGGGTATGGAAGCAACAACATATAGGCTTTACTCCTGCAGAAAATGGTTTCTTACAAGGTCGTGGACGGTCGACACATTTATTGCAAGGAGGTTCCCTCATAAGATATTTTTCTATTTATAGTGATGCTGCAACCTTTGGCATCGGAATTGCCTCAACAGCTGTGGCATTCATTATATTTGGCATTACAGCTAAAATTAAAAAATACAAGTACTACTTCTTGATTGTCGGAGCCGCTTGTGCATGGGCAATGTTTCCCTCTGGAACGCGAACTGCAATTGCCTGTTTAATGGCAGGTTTTATGGCATATATTTTCTTATCTAAATCATTCAAAATTGCCATACCATTTACCATCCTATTTGGTCTATTTGTTTTTATTCTTGCTTTTACAACAATAGGTAACGGAAATCAATCCATTCGTCGTATGCGTACTGCATTCGACAAGAATGATGCATCTAGAGCACAACGCTCAATAAATCAAGAAGCCATGAAAAAATATATGAAAGAGGCGCCATGGGGTATTGGATTAGCAGTAGGTTTTAGAAATGTTCCCGCAAATAACAAATATACCTTTATGGCGACAGTTCCTCCAGATTCTGAATATGTGTACATATGGATTCATACAGGCATTATTGGTATTACAATATTCTTAATATGTACGGGTATTATGCTTTTGGGAGCTTGTTGGATTGTCTTTTTTACATTAAAAAGTCCATCACTACGAGGTATTGGAGCGGGCTTCTGTTGTGCTATGGTATCTATGCAGTTAGGCGCCTACGGCAATGGCGTACTCACACAATTTCCTAATGGATTAACGTTTTACGGAGGACTTACAATTGTATACATTCTTCCGCATATCGAAAAGGAATGGATCTCTTACGAAACAAAGATATTAGCAGAACAAGCAGAGAAAAAACGACTACGACTTGAGAAAATAGAAAAGATGAGAGTAAAGCCATGGTACAGTTGGATATACAAATATCTATAATCACAGTCAATTATAACGGTTTAAAAGACACCTGTGAATTGATAGACACATTACCTATAGAGGATGAGTCCTTAGAGGTAATCGTGGTAGATAATGCATCCAAAGAAGACGAAGCAACAATCATTGAGCAACGTTATCCACAAGTAAAGGTCATACGTTCCAAAGAGAATTTTGGTTTTGCTGGTGGCAATAATCTCGGCATTCAAGCCGCTCACGGCAAATACCTTTTCTTTCTAAACAATGATACGCTACTGCGATGTAAGAAGGAAGATGTAAGATGTAAGATGTTTCAGCCATTGATTGATCGATTAGAAAGTTCCCCAAAGATAGGAATGGTATCTCCTAAAATTCGATTTTCTTGGGGTGCCAATCCTATACAATACGCTGGCTATACTCCATTATCCAAGATTACATTACGCAATCGAGCCATTGGCTGTGGAGAACCAGATCATGGACAGTATGACACAGCCCATCCGACGCCATACGCTCATGGTGCAGCCATGATGGTTAAACGGGAAGTCATTGAGAAGGCAGGGCTCATGCCTGAATGCTACTTCCTATACTACGAAGAGTTAGACTGGTCTATGATGATGCGCCGTGCTGGCTATGACATTTGGTATGAACCGGCCATGACGGTTTATCACAAAGAGAGTCAGACGACTGGCCAACAAAGTCCTTTGCGTACCTACTATATCACGCGCAATCGTCTGTTGTTCGTCAAACGCAATAATAAGACAGTCTCCCGATACCTATCCTATCTCTATCAGATATGCGTGGTTGTCTGCAGAGACATCCTCAAATATACGCTTCAACGCCGCTTCGATTTAGTCAAGGCAGTCAGCAGAGGTATTTGTGATTTTATTAATTCTCAATTCTCAATTCTCAATTCTCAATTCTCAATTTGACAAGCATGGATTTCTGGACTATATTGACATACACCGATTTAATCATATTTATATTAGTAGCATTAACCGTGCTATATCTTGGGGTATTTGCGTTTACCTCTATGTTTGCTCGGCATAGTGAAACGCCCAAGGCGAAGAACCAGAACCGTTTTATCATTCTCATACCATCATACAAGAATGGTAAAAGTATAGAGATGACGGTTAACTCCATATTAGGACAAACCTATCCACAACGCTTATTTGACGTAACGGTCATTGCTGATCATGAAGACGAAATCACGATGTTCCATTTGGCTCAACAACCAGTTACCTTGCTTACCCCTAACTTTGCAAAGAGCACCAGGACAAAATCTTTGCAATTAGCCATTAACAACTTACCACAGTTTAAAATATATGACGCAGTGATTATTCTGGACGCTGGCGATGTGGTAGAACCAGAATTTTTGGAACAAATGAATGATGCATACGAATCAGCAGGCACAAAGGCCATCCAGGCTCATAAACTGTCATTTAATCGCGATACGGTGTCTGCCCGTCTCTCCGCAATTTTCGAAGAAATCAACAATTCCATCTTCCGTCGTGGTCATATCAGCATAGGTCTCTCAGCTGCTATGGCCAGTTCAGGTATGGTCTTCAATTTTGAATGGTTCAAACAACAGATACTTACTGCAAAAATCAATTGGGCCGATAAAGAATTAGAAGCTCTGCTTATTCGCCATCATATCTATATTGACTATTTCGACAAAATCGTTGTATATGGCGAAAAGGTTCGTCAAGCTGAGGAGTTTAATCGGCAGCATCGTAATTGGATTATAAAACAGTGGCGCGCTGTACTATATAATCTTCACTATCTGCCGAAAGCCATCATTCAAAAACATTACGACATGATTGACAAATTATTACAATGGATAATACTTCCCCGCATGGTCATGATGGCAATCATTCTTTTCATGTGTATCATCATGCCATTTATCTATTTTACATTAGCCGTCAAGTGGTGGGCGCTTTTCGCCATCGTACTCTTTATATTCGCTATGGCCACTCCCAACTACCTAGTTGACGAAAAATGGAATAGTACCTTCTTCAAAATCCCTGTTGTATTATTAAGTTCAATCCTGCATAAGTTCAAATGGGGCAGAAAAATCACCGAAGCTGTCAATCTTAAACAATAACTTTCATTATGATTTGGCATTTCATACATATCATCGACATACTTTTATGGCTGTTATTAGTAGCCTCCACGCTCTATATCCTTTTCTTTGCGCTAGTCTCTACTTTATGGAAGAAACGTGTCAATGAATTCACGCAATTCTTAATAGGCCAAAAGTTGGCAATGCGCGACAAGGAGTATTCCACCTTTTTAGTACTCTACCCAGCCTATAACGAAGACCGCGTTATAGTCCCCTCTGTTCGCACATTTTTAGGACAATACTACCCCTACAATGCTTTCCATGTCGCTGTCATTTCCGATCACATGAAGCCCGAAACCAATCAGGCTTTGAGCGAACTTCCCATCACCCTGTTGCAACCCGTATTCAAAAAAAGCAGCAAGGCCAAAGCTATGCAATATGCTATGGATCAGATTAAGGAAAACTACGACTATATCATCATTATGGATGCCGACAATGTAGTCAACTCTGATTTTCTTCAGAAGCTGAACGACTCTTGCGCCCATGGCTATCGAGCCATTCAGTGTCACCGTTGTGCCAAGAACAAGGACAATGATATCGCTGTGCTTGACGGTGTCAGTGAAGAAATCAACAACACTATTTTCCGAAAGGCCCATAACCGTATTGGCTTATCGTCAGCTCTGATTGGCTCTGGCATGTGTTTTGATTTCCATTGGTTCAAGGAGAATGTCTATAAACTCAGCACCGCAGGTGAGGACCGAGAATTGGAAGCTCTTCTGCTTAAGGACAGTATTTTTATCAAATACGAGCCAAGCATCCATGTTTATGATGAAAAAGTTTCAAATAAGGACAATTTTCAGAAGCAACGTCTACGTTGGATGACAGTTCAAATACAAAGTCTTTTCAATCTATTACCCTATATTCCACAGGCCATTTTGGCTGCAAATATCGATTATATTGACAAGACTATCCAACAGGCATTAATACCACGCTCCATGCTTGTGGTTGGCGCTTTTGGCATGTCCCTTTTGGTGACAGCATTCTCATTGTTGTTTTCTCTCTCATGGTATATTAAGTGGTGGTGCTTGTTCATCACTATTTGCATTGCCCTATACGTCGCCACACCCAAGCAATTGCGCAGTCATTCCGTATTCGGAAAGTTATTATCCCTTCCTAAACTTGTTTGGAGAATGATTTTAAATATTCTGAAAATTGATCGTAAGAATACAGAATTCATACATACGACTCATGAGAAATAGCATTATGGAAACCACAACGGACAAGAATACCCAAAAGGAGACATGCGACGATAGTTTCAAGCGTCTGTCATCCTCCGTTGCATGTATGAGATTTCCACTTGCCATAACGATTATCTTCTATCATTCTCATACAATTGTTTCGATTCCGAATCATCAGCTATATTTTGAGTGCATATATCCTTTTTCTCTTTGGATAGGAGAAACCGGTGTCCCAGCATTCTTCTTCATTGCGGGTCTATGGTTCTTTTATAGTTCCAAGACATACGCTGAAAAGATTAGAAGTAGAATCCAGACATTGCTCATCCCCTATTTCCTATGGAATACCATTATGCTTTTGGCATTCATTTTTGCCTTTTCCCTCGGTTACGACTTAATGATTAATCAGGTAAAAAGCATAGCAGAATATGGCCTTCTTGATTATGTCAGAGCATATTGGGACTGTGGCGACTGGGGGTATGGTAATGGCAAACCTGTATATCCTCCAATGTGGTTCGTTCGAAACCTTTTTCTACTATGTCTTATAAGCCCTATCATCAAGGTAATTATATATTACACCAAATTTAGTCTGCCGTTAGCCGTTTGTCTTTTATGGATACTATATCCTGGGTTTTGGTTGGCTATTGAATCTGTCATGGCCTTTTGTTTTGGAGCCTACTTTCCTATAACAAACACAAATTTAATGAAAATTATAGATAAACACAAAACCATCTTTGTAATACTATTCTTCATGTTAGGGATAGCTGATATTCTCACGAACACAATCTACCCCGTCTTTTTTAATTTACAAATTCATCGCCTAGCGATCCTTACAAATATCATATGCATTCCCATTATTGGCATTTTTCTTATTAGACATCACCTATTTAGGAAGTCATTATCTAATATGGCATTCTTTATCTATTGTATACACCTGCCTATTGTTGCATTATTCCGCAAACCTGTCCTCCTGCATTCAGGATTTTCAGACTTAACCCATATATGCTTGTACTTCATAAGTGTCATAGCCGTTACCCTCATCACCATCTGTATCTACAACATGGCCAAAAGGACATGGCCTTACTTCTTAAAAATTGCCACAGGCAATAGAGATTAAGACAAAATATGAAGAAGCATTGGAAATGGCTTATCACAATAATGGGTATACTTGTATCTCTTGTATGGATTTCTATTACAGTCCATAATTATTTCTCCATATCCAAAGGAATCCATACCTATAAGATAGATCATTACCAAAATGATACTCTCAAAATCGCTTTTATTGGAGATAGTTGGGCTTATTATCATCACCAGCATCCATGTACTATCGAATCAAACTTATCTTCTAACCTTCAACGACCTGTTAAAGTGATGTCTGCAGGAATACTTGGTGCAACGAGTAAAAAAATATGTACCGCTATCTCCACAACTAATTCTATACATAAAACTCTCAAAGATGGAGTTCCTGACTATTGTATAATATCGGCAGGAATCAATGACGCAAATTTAAAAATTGGACAAAATTTCTATCAACACCACATCCATCTTATTATTGATTTCCTTCTTCAGAATCATATTGTTCCAGTTATTTTAGAAATACCAGATTATGACATTCAATATGTATATAACAAATCGTCATTCAAGCAAAAACTTCTCAGAAGATTTTCTATGTTAGTCACCGGCAGTAGTTTAGATTGTCGGAAGGAATACCGACAAGCTCTTCAGTCAATGCTTGAGCTAAACGGTTACAAAGAGAAAGTTATAGTTATCGAAGAAAAGAAATGGAACCCTACAGGTTTTAAAGATTCACGCCAACTCTATCAAGAAGATGGGATACATCTGAACCATAAGGGCTATAAAATCTTAGATTATTATATAATACAAGCCATCTCAAAAGATTACTTTGCGAAAAATGGTATGAATGTGGATCAAAAATAAGTTTTTTCTTTTGTTTCACATTTTTTTTTTGTACTTTTGCAGAAAGAATAACCGAAAGACCAGTTCATGGGAGGACGAGTTCATAAAAGCATACTCAATGCAGAAGTAAATCTAATTTTTTACTTCCTATCACTTTTTTTGACCTTCTTCTCGCGTAAAATTTTTCTTAACAATTTGGGAGCTGAATTTATTGGACTTACGGGAACACTAAACAATATCCTTGGCTATCTCAATCTGTCAGAGTTAGGTATTTCAGCCTGTATCGGTTATTTTCTTTTTAAACCTATACAATGTAACAATCGACAAGAGATTCAGGACATTCTTTCTGTTTTAGGCTATTTATACAATTGGATTGGCTGCATTATCTTTACAGGTGCCTTTATCATCAGTTTGTTTTTCCCACTTATATTCTCAAATGCAGCACTTGAGCTTGACATCATCTATTTTGCCTTTTATTCATTTCTAGGCTCATCGCTCATTGGCTACTTTATTAATTATCGTCAAATACTTCTTGGTGCCGACCAAAAGAACTATTTAGTAGCCATATATTATCAATCTGCAAGACTCGTCAAACTGATTCTCCAGATTTATCTTGCATACAACTACAAGAACTTGTATGTATGGGTAGCCATTGAGTTCCTTTTCGGCATTATAGGTTGCATTATTCTCAATTGGAAAATAAATAAAGAATATCCGTGGTTAAAAGTCGACAAATCACGAGGAAGGCTCTTACTCAAGCATTATCCCGAAATCATCACTAAAACGAAACAGGTCTTTATTCATAAAATTAAAGATTTTGTATTGGTCAAAAGTGATGAATTATTCATTTTCCTCTTTGTATCATTAAAAATGGTTGCATATTACGGCAACTACATGATTATTATTTCAAAATTAATATCTATGTTCTCTGCTGTCACTGGCAGCGTGGGTGCCAGTGTAGGGAACCTTGTTGCTGAGGGGAACAAAGAGCACATGCTAAAGGTCTTTTGGGAATATACTACCATCCAACATACCATTGCAGCGACATTGACATTCTCGCTCTATGCTTTTTTGGAGCCTTTTGTTTCACATTGGTTAGGCTTCGATTACATCATGGACAACCACATTCTCATTCTCTTGGTTGCCTATATTTACATTACCAATTCCCGCAATTCCGTCGATTCTTTTAATTATGCCCATGGACTATATGCTGATGTCTGGTCTGCTTGGGCAGAACTGATTATCAATGTTGGCGTTACCATCATTTGCGGTCTTCAATGGGGCATTATTGGTATCTTAATAGGCAAGTTAGCAAGTCTAATTCCCATTGTGGTTATTTGGAAGCCCTATTATCTATTTACTTCAGGTTTTAAAATATCAGTACGCCATTATTGGCAAAACGTCGTACGTAACTACGCCATTTCAGCCTTTGCGATAGGTTTTTCCATCTATTTAATCCAATTAGTTCCCATTAACCCCTATCGTACTTTCTGGGACTGGATAACCTATAGTGCTGTTAGCATAATTATTTTCCTTACAATCGATTTGTCAGCAACCTTACTTTTTGCCAAAGGCGCTAAAGACTGTTTCAACCGAATTAAAAACATAAGAAAACGATGAAATATTCTATCATAACTGTCAACTACAACAACAAGGACGGACTTCGCAAGACCATTGAGAGTGTGATTCATCAGAGCTTCCATGACTTTGAATACATTATCATTGATGGAGGTTCTACCGACGGTAGTGCTGAAGTTTTAAAAGAATACGACGCTCAGATAGACTATTGGATATCTGAACCAGATAAAGGCATCTACAATGCCATGAACAAAGGAATTGCACATGCTAAAGGGGAATATCTCAATTTCATGAACTCAGGAGATTGCTTTTACTCTTCAGATATATTAGAGAAGGTAGCTAGCTACAACTATAATACAGACTTCATTGTGGGCCGTGACTACCATTATAATGAAATAATCCAAAAAGGCCATGCTTCCGTCCTACCACAACGAATAACAATGATTCACTTTTTTGTGGCAACACTAGATCATCAGAGTTCCTTTATCAAAAGGTCACTTTTTGAGAATTCTCCTTATGACGAAAGCCACAGACTTGTATCCGACTGGATATTCTATGTAGAAAAGATTATCAAGGAAAAAAAGAAGGTACAGTTTATTTCTGATATTATATGTCGTAGAGAAGAAGGTGGCCGTTCAGAACAACAACATGAAATAAATAGAAAAGAAATTAATGACTATCTTCACAAGCTACTCCCTTCTGGCGTTTACGATGACTATTCCACTTTGTCAAAATTAGATCGGACAAGTCTTTATCGACTGTTTAATATTTGTGAAAACGATAAAAAAAGGAAGATACTTATTACCTGCATTAAAATCATTACAAAATTCATCTGATATCATTTGTGTTTACCTAATAAAATAGGAAAAAACAGCTCCGTTATACGTATTAAGGGCACGAAACAGAGAAGAATAAATAACGACAAAAACAAATCTTCTATTAACGACCGATCTGGCAACTCTATCAATCTTCGTACAATAATGATATGGAGTCCGATAATCAGGATAGAGCCTTTTGATAATGCTTCTATAGTTTTGCGATAAGGCAAGCGACTCAACCATAAGGATAAAACATACAACATACATGTCCCTGCCATACCACCAATAATAAAAAGTGCATAATTATTTCCATAGTCACACAGATACATCCATACATAACCATTATAATTGCCACATATCATTAACAATAAAAATGCACAGATTAAAAGTCCGACCTCAAAACAACAATTATGTAAATTACATAATTGTTGTTTAATTTTTTTAAGATAAACACCAATCAGAAAGAATGGCATACAAACCAGTACACTCAAATTTGCATTACTTATAGCATATCCAGAATACTGATAACTTATCGCCCCACAGGAAAGGAAAAGAAACAACAGAAAATACATCCAGTTCTTTTCTGGAAGCAATTGCATAATTAGCCTCATTATAATAAGGGAGTAGAAATACCAACAAGGCCCCATACACCAACGATGTCCTAACAACAGCCACTCAAAGAACCAAAGCCATGAAATGTCGTATGTCATACCAAATGCCAAACAGCGCAGATAGGCTTCTAACTGCATGATGATACTCATTATCACTGTAGGCACAAACAACTGCCAAAAGCATTTTTTAACACAAGTTTTCCAATTTGATGCTTTTTTATATAAGAATCCCGAAATCACACAAAACACCTGAACATTAAAGACATACAGATACAAATGGCCTTCTGAAAAGAAATGTCCCCAGATAATAGAGAAGATAGCCAATACCTTCATCCAATCGAGCCATAAGAGTCTTTCGCTATTCAAATTTCTAGTCATCATTCATCTGCAAAATTAATACTTTTTTTCATATCGACAAAATAAACACTAAAAAATCTTTGAACAGTTTGTTATTTTGAGAATAATGATGTATCTTTGCAAAAAAATAATCTATGAGAGTTATTTGTGATGCACCTGGTCAGACATGTAATCGACTTTGGACATATGTTACTAGTGTCGCCCAATGTATAGCCGAACAAAAACGGATGGTTATACTATTCTATGATTGGACTATAGAAGATTTCCCAAACCTATTACACGCCCCATTCATCTATTTCCCACTTTGGCAGCCCTGGTTCTTAAAAATGCCCAAAGGCTGGGGATGGTACAAACATCTGACATGGGTAGTGACACATAATCAATTTTGCAACAAAATATTCAATATTCTAGGATTTAAGAAGGGATGGGACTTGACACATGACTCACGCTATCTAGAGCAAACCAAGAAGAGCTTGCAACATATATTTCGCCCTAAAAAAGAAATTGTAGAAAAATCCCAAGCTATAATCTCTCATATGAGAGAGTCTTCCGATTTGATTATTGGAATACACATCCGCCACGGTGATTATAAAGATTTTCACGGAGGCCGATATTTCTACACATTAGATGAATATCATCAATTCATGTTACGATTAAAACAATTGTATTCCGACAAACGCGTATCATTCTTTATCAGTAGCAATGTGGAATTTCCTGTCGACTCTTTTGTGGGTTGTAAATGCTATCGTTTTGAGAAAGAAAATTCTGCCGACATTTTAGATTTATATACACTATCATTATGCGACCGAATTTTAGGGCCTTGGAGTTCGTATAGTCGTTGGGCTTCATTTATTGGAGAAGTTCCGCTTTGCTATATCAAGAATAAAGAACAAGACTTCACTGACGATAGTTTCTCAAGAATCGTAGATTTCTTTCATTTCGAATCAGGTGAAAACACTGTCGAATATTGGGTAAAAGGTCTTTGAAAAATTTCAAGTAAAATGAATCATTTAAAAGTTTCCATATTAATTCCTGTATATAAGGCAGAATGTTATTTTAAAGAGTGCCTTGACTCCATCTTTTCTCAATCTTATGATAATATTGAATATGTTTTTGTTAATGATGCCAGCCCAGATAACTGTATTGACATTCTCAAACAAACCATAAAGTCATACCCCAAAAGAGAACCTCGTATTAAAATTATAGAAAACAAGGGAAATAAAGGTGTCGCCTACACTCGCAATGTTCTGATAAGCAATGCCACGGGTGACTTCATCTACTTTGTTGACAGTGATGATTTTATAGAACAAAACACGATTGAGACATTTGTAAACACTGCTCAAACGGAAAATGCAGATATAGTCAGGTGTAATTATTCCAAATACTATAATGGACACTCCGATCCCGTCATTAGGAATTTGAATTATACGAAAGAAGAAAGGCTTGCCCGCAGCATAGCAAATGACTATGGGATGGAGTCACTCTGTTTTTTATTCATACGAAGGGAAATCATTACAGAGAATCACCTCACATTCCCAGAGAATATAAATGGTAGCGAAGATTTCCTTATGACTGTAAAGCTATTTTACTACACAAATAGAGTTGTAGACATCCCTGAAACACTATACAACTACCGTTTAGACAATGAACTCAGCATCACACATCAAGAGCATACATTCCGTTCGCACTCGATATTGGCAGTAAAGAAGATTGAGGAGTTTCTAACTGACAAAGGAATTCTGCACTTATACAAAGAACAACTACTTCGTCTTATGTTTACAAGTAAACAACATTTTCTCCTTAACAAAAAAATAAGGGATGTCGACAAATACATCAACACATTTCCAGAATCCAATCATTGTTACAGATTATATAACTATAGCAAGAAGCAAAAGATACTATTCTTTTTAGCTGAGCACAAACTTCCATTTCTAATAAAATTGTTTTTAATTGAATGAAAATAGCAATTCTGACATCTGGCATCAGAACTGTACCTGCTATACAAGGAGGTGCGGTAGAAAATCTCATTGACTACTATTTAGCGTACAACGATAAATATCGTCTTCATGAGATTATCATTTATAGTATTTGGCATCCAGATGTAAAGAATCATAAAGCACTAAAATCAGAAGTCAACCACTTCCATTATATTGATACTATTAGTTTTGGGGGGAAAATTAAAAAAGTTTTTTTTTCGATACTACATGGTGAATACTATTATCACCGTTCCATTGAATACTTCTTGCATGAAGCGATTAGGGATATCAGAAAAAAAAACATAGATCTGATTATTGTTGAAAATCGTCCAGGGTTTATTTTGAGATTAAAAAGAGTAGTAAACACTTACTGTATACTACATCTTCATAACGACTTTCTCCACATTGGTATAAAATCTGCGCAAGAAATATATGAGAAAACTAATCGCATTATTAGCATATCAAAGTATATCACGAATAGAGTTAACAAAATTGACCCCAACAGTCATAAAGGAGTAACTGTATACAATGCCATTGACAATCAGAAGTTTTATGAAGCTATAGCCATAAAGAGAAATGTGTTTAGTATTTCAGAGAGCGAAATTGTCATCGTATATAGTGGAAGATTAAACAAAGAAAAAGGGATTCTTCATCTCATTCAAGCCATCAAAACGTTAAACAGTATCCCTAATTTAAAACTGCTCATCATTGGTGCCAGTAACTATGGCAAGGATAAATATCACACTCCTTTTACTATACAACTTGAAAAGGAATCTGAATCGATCAAGGACAAGGTGATTTTTACTGGTTTTATCAATTATGCAGAGCTTCCTTCTTATCTCAAAATGGCAGATATTGCAGTGGTACCATCCATGTGGGAGGAGCCATTCGGGTTGACTGTCGTGGAGGCCATGGCAGCCGGACTGCCTCTGGTTACCACCCGTAGTGGTGGGATTCCCGAAATCTGCGAGGGCGTGGCCACTATTGTAGAGCGTGATGACATCGTCAACAATCTTGCCCAAGCCATACTTGACCTCTACGAACACCCTGAGAAGCGACAGCAGATGGCTGCAGCCGGTCTTGAGCGTTCTAAGCTTTTCGACAAAGAAACTTACGCTAAGAATTTTTTTGCTGCACTGGAAGATATTTAATCAAAATTATTAGTACCCACTAATGACATTTGCAAGAAAGAAGTTATTCATGAATAAGAAAGAATACGATTTACTGATAGTTGGTGCTGGCATCTATGGTGCCAGTGATGACCTAGGGCGACGCGTATAATCACATCCATTATCCGTTAAATAAAGCGAAATTTTTCTAGCAAACTATCATATAATAAATTTTTTTAGTAATTTTGCAGTACTAAATAATGGTTTAAGATATGACCAAGGCTACTCGTGGCACTAAACTGCCTAGGAAATTGGAACAGAAAATGCAGATTGTTGGTGAGCAGATTCGTCTGGCTCGCCTACGTCGGAATCTGAGTATTAGCCAAATTGCAGAAAGAGCCACATGCTCCGAACTGACAGTGATGCGGGTAGAAAAAGGGGCACCAACAGTTGCCATCGGCATCTACTTACGAATATTATACGCTCTGCAATTAGATGACGATATTATGCTTATCGCCAAGGATGATCCTTTAGGAAGAACTCTCCAAGACTTAGGATTAAAGCATCGTGAACGGGCATCTAAAAAAGGATAAAGTATGCGGGAGTTATATATATATGCTGATTTTGACTGGCTTGAAGAACCAGAGTTGGTAGGTCGATTAACATACGAACGACTACGAGGGAATGGAACCTATGATTTCTGTTTCGATAAAATATGGTTAAAGAATCATAGCGACATCATTCTTAGTGAAGACATCAGTAATTTCTTTGGCTTTCAGTACTCAAAAGAGGAACATGTCTTTGGATTCATATCAGATACTTTACCCGACAGGTGGGGAACTCGATTGTTAAATAGAAAAGAGCAGGTTGAGGCAAAGGAGCAGGGAAGAAATGCTCATACGTTGTATTCTTATGATTATCTAAGAGGTGTAGACGACTTCACTCGTATGGGAGCCTTACGCTTTAAAGAAACTGAAAATGGCGACTATATTAATTTACATACGCAACTTTCCATTCCACCTTTGACATCTGTCAGAGAACTCGCTCGCATCTCCCAAGAATATGAAGAGGCGGATGAGAAAAACGAACTACCAGAAATAAAATGGATCCGGCAATTGGAGCATCCTGGAACATCATTAGGTGGCGCCCGTCCAAAAGCAAACGTGACAGATGAAGCCAATAATTTGTGGATTGCTAAATTTCCTTCTCGCAATGACAACTATGATGTAGCTTTATGGGAACATTTCTGCCATATACTAGCAAGAAATGCCTTTATCAATTCTGCAGAAACTCAACTACTAGCTACCGATAATGGTTATCACGCATTGCTCTCTAAACGTTTCGATAGGACTAACACAAATAAACGCATCCATTTTGCGTCAGCAATGTCTATGACGGGACTGAATGATGGAGATAACTATGAAACAGGATATGGATACCTGGATATTGTTGATTTTATTATTAAAAATTGTATTGATGTAGATGACAATCTGGAAGAGCTGTATCGACGTGTAGCTTTCAACATCTGCGTAGGTAATAGTGATGATCATTTTCGCAATCATGGTTTTTTACTGACAAAAAAGGGATGGACACTTGCCCCTGCTTATGATATAAATCCCACCAATAACGAGTATCAAAGTCTGCTAGTTGATGTAAATTCAAATGAAGCCAGTCTTGAAAGGTTACAAGATGCATGTGATGATTATTATATCACGAAAGCCAAAGCCTCACGTATTATTGACCTTATTAAAATAGCAGTTAAAGACTGGAGAAAGGTTGCCAACACTTTGCAGATACCAGAATCTGAACAAAGTCGATTTGCGAAACGATTCGATAGCAAAATATAAATCTATAACATATCATCCATATGAAGATTGCGATACTGACATCGGGCATACCTCCTGTGTATAATAAATCAAAATCATTAGTACCCACTAATGACATTTGCAAGAAAGAAGTTTTTCATGAATAAGAAGGAATACGATTTACTGATAGTTAGTGCAGGCATTTATGGTGCAACAGCAGCTTATAAGGCGAAGCAAGAGGGGAAGAAATGCCTGGTCATTGACGTTCGTCCACATCTGGGTGGCAATATCTATTGCGAGAATGTGGAAGGCATCAATGTGCACAAATACGGGGCACACATTTTCCATACCAATAATAAGAAGGTATGGGAGTTTGTGAATAGCATCGTGGAGTTCAATCGCTATACAAACTCCCCTATCGCCAACTACAAAGGCAAGCAGTATAACCTACCCTTCAATATGAACACATTCTATCAGATGTGGGGGGTATTGACACCAGAGGAGGCTCGCCAAAAGATTGATGAACAGCGCCAAGAGGCACTGGCTAGAATGCAGGAAGACGGGATCACGGAACCAAGGAATTTGGAGGAACAAGCTCTCTTGTTAATAGGTAAAGATATTTACGAAACATTGATTAAGGGCTATACTGAGAAACAATGGGGACGGAAATGTACGGATTTGCCAGCCTTTATCATCAAACGACTACCCGTCCGTTTCGTTCATGACAACAACTACTTCAGCGACCGTTCCCAAGGGATTCCCATGGGAGGCTTCAATAAACTGATTGGCGGACTCTTGGACGGCATAGAGACTCGAGTGAATGTCAACTTCTTTGATGACCGACCATATTGGGAAGGCATTGCCGACCACATTCTTTTTACTGGTAAGATTGATGAGTATTTTGATTATCAGTTCGGCCAATTGGAGTGGCGAAGCGTTCGCTTCGAGCAAGAGACGCTCGACATGCCCAACTACCAGGGCAATGCCGTCATGAACTTTACGGATGCTGAAGTGCCGTACACTCGCATCATTGAGCACAAACACTTCGAGATGTTCGGTGACGAGGTTTACAAATGCCCCAAGACGGTTATCTCTCGTGAGTACTCATCAGAGTGGCGTCCTGGCATAGAGCCGTTCTATACGGTCAATGACGAGCGCAACAACCTACTCTATCAGAAATACAAAGCGTTAGCAGATCAAGAGCAGCACGTCACCTTTGGTGGACGACTGGCCGAATACAAATACTACGACATGGCGCCCATCATCGAGAAAGTGATGGGATTTAATATGCCCTAAGGCCTAAAGCACCCATTTAGACAGAACTGTATCAGTATTGTGGACCCTTCTAAAGCCCCTCGCCCCCTTTATATTTCCGTCCCCCTATAAGGGGGACTCCAATATAAGGGGAGGGCTTTTTCAGGGAAGTGAGAAGTTATGACAATGGAATGAGTTATTCTGTTCCGGCCCTTCTGATTGCGTACCACACTTTGCACCTTTAGGTCAAAGAAGCCTCTGCCCCCTCTTATATCTGTCCCCCTATAAGGGGGGACTTAGATATGAGGGGGAGGCTTCCTCAGGGGCATTGATCTTAAAAATATTTCCCGCCTGTCGGACAAAGTCGGACAACGCCCTGCCCAGATGTAGT